>DATHOH010000029.1:0-100179 GCA_035485155.1 Solirubrobacteraceae bacterium | reverse complement strand
GCTGCAGAATCGCTCCTGGCGACGGCGGACGCCGGGCCGCTCGACGAGCTTGGTCAGGCGTTGCTTCAGCGCACCAGGGCGCAGATCGCCTTCGACCTCAGACGGGGAAGTGACGCCCCGCCGCTGCTCCTGAGAGCCGCGAGGCGACTCGAGCCGCTCGATGCCGAGCTGGCACGAGAGACGCATCTGCAGGCAATCATCGCGGCGATCTACGCGGGCGAGCTCGCGAGGCCGGACGACACGCTCGAGGTTGCACACGCGGCACGGAGCGCGCCGTTCGACGCCGAGCCGCTCCCCGCGCGTCAGCGACTGCTGCAGGGGCTCGCGATCCGGCTGACGGATGGGTACGTTGCTGCCGCGCCGACGTTGACCTCTGGTCTGCGCAGCTACCTCGCCGAGGACCGACGCCTTGACTGGCTCTGTGTGGCGTTCAGCCTGGCGGCGATGGATCTGTTGGACGAGCAGGCGTGGTTTGAGCTCGCCTCGAGCCAGGTTCGGCTCGCGCGCTCGACGGGAACCCTGATCCTGCTTCCCTGGGCGCTCGAGTACCTCGCCGGTTTCCACGTTCACGCGGGCGCCCTGTCCCTCGCATCGAATCTACTGACCGAGGCTGAAGGTCTCGACTTTGGCGTCCGTGCCGCAACGCTGCCCTACATACCACTTCGTCTCGCGGCTTGGAGAGGCCAGGAGCCAACTGCTCTTGCGTTGTCGGCCACAATGCTGCCGGAGGCACGGGCCCGCGGTGAGGGCGTCGCGATCACCGCGGTCGAGTACGCGAAGGCGGTCCTTTACAACGGCCTCGGGCTCTACGAGCAGGCCCTGGAGGCGGCACAGAAGGCGGCAGAACCCGACGAAATCGCGACGTCGTCGTGGGCCCTTTATGAGGTGGTCGAGGCGGCGGCGCGCAGCGGCCGGCTCGACACGGCACGCAGCGCGGCCGATCGCCTCTCCGAACGCACGGCCGCGAGCGCAACGGCGTGGGCGATCGGGACCGGCGCACGGTCACGCGCGCTGGTAGCGAGCGGCGACAGCGCCGAGGAGCTTCACCGCGAGGCGATCGAGTCGCTCGGGCAGACACGCATGGTCGCGCACCTTGCTCGGGCCCGACTGAGCTACGGCGAGTGGTTGCGACGTGAGAAGCGCAGAGCCGACGCGCGCGAGCAGCTCCGCCAGGCGTACGACGTATTCACCTCGATGGGCGCGGAGGGGTTCGCCGACCGCGCGCGACGCGAGCTCCTGGCGACGGGCGAGCGGGTCCGTAAGCGCCGCGATGACACTCGCGATGATCTCACCTCCCAGGAGGAACGCATTGCAAAGCTCGCGCTCGACGGGCGCACGAATCCGCAGATCGGAGAACAGCTCTACCTGAGCCCCCGTACGGTGGAGTGGCATCTACACAAGGTGTTCATGAAGCTCGGGATCGACTCGCGCAGGGGTCTGCGCGGCGCCCTGGCGGGGCGAGACGCGCATAGCGGCTCGGCATAGACTGCCGGCGGCGATCGATTGGTCACTGATCGCTGGTAACACGCCTCGAGTCACGATGCACCGCTTCTTGGTGACTTGCGCGGCGCGGCCCTCAGGCGCGGATCCAGGTCGACGTCTTGAAAGAACCTCGAGCGGTCGCCGGCCTCCCAGGCCGCGCGGAGGCCGGATGCGCCGAGATCCCAGTCGGGGCGGACCTCGCGTGTCGCCTCGCGCAGGTCGCGCCAAAGCTCGGCCGTCGAAGGCCTTCCCCAGAACCAGTATCCGTTGTAGACGCTGTGGATGACGAGCCTTGGCTTCAGCACCAGCGTGTGCGGGACCATCGGATCGTGGTAGGGATCCGTGTACTCCTGTATGTCGAGCTCCTTCTGCACCCTGCGCCCGGCGTCGGAGAGGAATATCCACTGCGCACCAACGGAGGCGCGGAACTCCCGCGTCCTCAGGATGTCATCGGTCGAGATCGTGACGATCCGCGTGTAGGCGACGGCGATCTTGGAGTAAAGCGCCGCAAGCTGCAAGTGCTGCTGATGATCCTTCGGGCAGTAGTGCCCGCGCGCAAGCACGACGATCATTGGGTCGCGAGCCTGCAGCTCGCTGAGCCTACGCGGCGTAGCCGTGTGATCGACCAACTCGAAATCGGGGAAGATCCCACCCGGTGCTATGTCAGCTCGCATCGCTGTTTCGTCGCTCCCGCCGCATTTGCTTTCATCTGGCCGGCTCTCCGGGCGTTTCCACTCGCGGTGACCAGCGTTCCTCGATGTGACCGAACCGCCAGACCAACAGCGCGATCGCCCAGGTCGCGAGGAACAGCCCGGCGATCACGAACCCGAGGATGTTGATGTCGATGTTCTCGAACCAGTCCCAGAAGGAGCCGGACAGGTTGAGCTCCGAGGCGAAGAGGCCTCCCAGCTCGATTGTGCCGATCACGAGCGCGACGGCCACCGAGAGGCCGGTGATTGTGATGTTGTAGAACACCTTGCGGATTGGCTTGCTCAACGCCCACCCGTAGGCGAAGTTCATAAACGACCCGTCAATTGAGTCCATCAGCGACATACCCGCTGCGAACAGGACCGGTAGGCAAAGAATCGCGTACCACGGCAAGCCGGCTGCCCCGGCGCTGCCGGCGATGACCAGAAGCGCTACCTCGGTAGCGGTGTCAAACCCCAGGCCGAACAGCAATCCGATCGGATACATGTGGTGGGGCTTTGTCACCGTTTTGGTGAGACGGCCGAAGAAGCGGTTCATGAACCCGCGCCTGTCGAGCTGACGCTCGAGCTCGACTTCGTCATAGCGTCCAAGCTTCATTTCGCGAAACACCTTGATGATTCCAAGTAGAGTCACGATGTTGATCGCGGCGATGATGTAGAGAAATCCGCCTGAGACGCCGGTCCCGATGTAGCTGGTGGTCTGGTGCAGGGCTGAGTTATCGTTCTTGACGGGCCCGTCGAGTGAGCGCACGCCGATCCCGATCAGCAGTGTGAGCGCGAACACGACCGTCGAATGCCCCAGGGAGAACCAGAACCCGACACTCTGAGGGCGCTCACCCTCGGCCATGAGCTTGCGTGTGGTGTTGTCGATCGCGGCGATGTGATCGGCGTCAAATGCGTGGCGCAGGCCCAGTGTGTAGGCGGTGACCCCGAGGCCGACCGTGATCGCGCCCGCCTTGCCGAGCTGTTGATGGCTCGGCGCGACGAGCGCGACCACGGCGAGGATGCCGACCACGTGCAATCCCGCCACGACGACGACCATCATCATCAGGCTGCGCCTCTGCCGTGGGCTGAGAGACAGCCAGAGACGGCCCACGCGGGGCAACATCGTGCGCTTGGTGGCGACGGTTGTCATCTGCTGCCGGGGCTCTCGTGAGTAATCGCTAGGGGTTCGCGCTAGGGGTTCGGCACGCCGAGGTAGGGGAACCGGGCCTGGAGATCGTCATGCGGCTTCAGGCCGCTCGGGGGGACCTTGCCGTTCGTCAGCCACGCAAAGCGAATGCTGTAGACGTCGTCGGTGAGGATGCGGCCGTTGGGGTAGGTGGCAGGCTTGGTGCGGTCGTAGTGCAGGATGTCGGGCAGCACCTGCATCGCTGCCGCCCTGGCATCCTCAGGCGAGTAGCCGCTACCTTCGAGGATCTTCGACCACGGTCCCAGGTAGTTGGCGACGTCGTCGGCTGGCTGGCGGGAGTTGAACAGGTCCTTCTCGCCATCGGGATTGATGAAGGGGTTGATGGTGGGGTTTCCGCCGCGGTCCATCTGCACGAGCTGGCCGTCGCGGCGCAGGCTGATCGAGGCCCACACTCCGATCGCCGGGTCGGCGCTGAGCATCTCGCTGGGGACCTCGAGCGCGATGGAGTCGACATTGTTCTCCGCGAAGTCGTCGTGCCCGGTCCATACGAAGCCATGCAGTGCACCCTCGACATCGGCGAAGAACGGGTCGCTGCGCAGCCCGGCAAACAGCCGGAACGGGCCGACCTCGATGGGCCGGGCCTGGCCGTCGAAGCTGACCGGGAGCGATGTGGTGAGTCGTTCGCCGACTGGCCCGGGCTGCCTGGCGTCACTGCCGGTGGCGCACCAGACCGTCGCGGTCTGCACGCCGTTTTGGTACTCAGAGAAGGTGAAGGTGAACGCGATGTCGGCTTGCTGGTCCCCGTTGGTGTCGATGTTGATCCGGTGTACCGCGTCGGGGTGGAACTCCGGGCCGGTCGTCGGCGCGGGTATCGGCGGCGGCGCGCTCGTCGGGTTCGAGTCGATGATCAGTACGGTCTTGTCAGGGTTCTCCGACGATTGGAACACGAACAAGTCGGTGAAGTCCAGGCGCCTGTCGTCGCCGGGAAATTTGAGCTTGTCAGCGCTGAAGTGGTTGGACATGGGTCCTCCTTGGGGCGTTTTGTTGGCGTCACCTACCGAACAGCACCGTCGCGGGTTCGGCTGTGGATCGCACCGGGGAAGTCCCTGGTCGGCCTCCCGTGCTTCGGTGTCGAGGCACCGATCGCCGTCCGGGACGCCGGCTTAGGACCGGGTCGCGACACTGGATCGGCTCGTCGACGAGCGGACGGCCGGGCTGGGGCCACGAAACGAGAACACCCCGCGTGCGCCGAACCCGGAGCCCGCGCGCGCATGCTCGCCTGACCGGGCATTGCGACCGGGGGGTACCCCGGTGCGACCCGGCGATAGCCGGCGCAGGCTGGTGCTCGTCACCAAACCACCGGTCCGCCACCGGAGTGGACCGTCATAAGGAGTCGTCATGCCGTTCGTCAACGTCGGAACTGAGAACAACGAGGACATCAAGATCCACTACAACGACCACGGGACGGGCAAGCCGATCGTGCTGATCCACGGGTACCCGCTGGACGGGAACTCCTGGGAGCGCCAGGAACGAGTGCTGCTCGCGCACGGCTATCGCTGCATCACCTATGACCGCCGCGGCTTCGGGCGCTCCAGTCAACCGAGCACTGGATTCGACTACGACACCTTCGCGACCGACCTCAAGTCACTGCTCGACCACCTGGCGCTGGAGCAGGACGTCGTGCTCGCCGGCTTCTCGATGGGCACCGGCGAGGTGGTTCGCTACCTCGGCACGTACGGATCGTCGGGAATCAGCAAGGCGGTTCTGGTCGGCGCGATCCCACCGTTCCTGCTGCAGGCCCCAGACAACCCTCGCGGTCTCCCGAGCACGGTCTTCGATGACATCAAGTCCGCAATCGTTGCCGACCGGTACGCGTTCCTCGACGGCTTTCTCGGCAACCTCTACAACGCAGACGTGCTCGCGCCCCAGCGCATCAGCGACGCTGCGCTGCGGGCGAGCTTCCAGGTGGCCGCCGGCTCCTCGCCGTATGCGACGTACGCGTGCATCGACACCTGGGTCAGCGACTTCCGCGGCGATCTGCCGAAGATCGATATCCCGGTGTTGGCTGCGCACGGTACCGCGGACCGAATCCTGCCCTTCGACATCACCGCGGCGCGGCTGCGGGACGAGGGCCTGATCGCCGACCTCACCGTCGTTGAGGTGCCCGATGGGCCACACAACATCTGCTGGACCCACGCCGACGAGGTCAACGGGGCGCTGTTGGAGTTCCTGGGTGTCATGGTTGCGGCTTAGCCCGCGCCGGTCACACGCGCTCGCTACCCGCCTTGGCGTTAGCGCCATGGCGGGTGGCGCCTCGCGCCGAGCACGTGAAGCCGCGGCCCAGTGCGCTCACACGCCTGTATACACCGAACCAAGGAGTCAGCGATGGAGTTTCTTGTCGAGTTCGAGGTGACGGTTCCGAAGGGAACACCTGAGCGCGAGGTCAAAGCGCTGGACGCAGCCGAGTCAGCGGCCGCGGTCGGGCTTGCTCGCCAAGGACATCTCCTACGCCTCTGGAGAGCACCCACGGCACGTGGCAAGACCAAGGCGGTGGGCGTGTACGACGCTGACAGCAGAGCGGAGCTCGACACGCTACTGAGCGCCCTTCCGATGAGCGGCTGGATGCACGTGACCGTCACGCCGCTCGCTCCCCACCCCAACGACCCCGGTGCTCCCAGCCTGAGATATTGAGGGCTGTGTCTCGCCGCGCTCGACGAACCCTACGTCAAAAGGGTCGGCCCGCCGCCAGGATAAAAGCAGTCGAGCTGCGTTCAGGCCGGTCGGGCCGGCGGGCACGGACGCGGACCCCTCACGCGACGCGTATCGCATGCCTGGCATTCAAACGCTTAGGATCCAGGGCGTCATGAGCGATCGCCACGACCTCGGCGCCGCGCTGGCGATGGGCCTCGGAGGCGGGCTGCGCTCGTTCGCACCAGCGGTGGCGCTCGCGCTCCACGGCCGCGGTCCGTTCACCGGGCGTGCGCGTTCCATCGCCTTCGGTGCCGCCGCGCTCGAGCTGATAGCCGACAAGGATCCGCGCATGCCCAGTCGCTGGTCACCGCGCGGGATGTCCATGCGCGTGGCCTTCTCGGCCGCGAGCGGACGCGTGCTCGGCGGGGGGCCGGGCGCGGCGGTAGCGGTGGCCGCCGCCGTGGGTGCCGCGTTTGCCGGCTCGCGGCTACGAGTGAAGGTGCACGATCGGGGGCCGCAACTGGTGGCGGCGTGCGCCGAGGACGCGCTCAGCTACTCGTTGGCGCTGGGTGCCGCGTCCTCGCTGCACTGACCCGACGCAACGAGCCCTCGAACTAGCCTGCGCGCTACCCTGTCGGCGCTCCGAACCAGGACGTCAGCGTTTCAGGCAGTCCGAGCTGGGTTTGGTCTCCGACCCAGGCGACATATCCGTCGGGACGGATCAGCACGGCAGTCGGAGCGGTGACCGCGCCGAGTACCGGGAGCTCCCACTCACCGACATATTCAGCGTCCAGCAGCTGGACCCGGTCAGCCCGTGGAGTGAGGTCAAATGCGTGGCGCTCGCCGAGGTTGAGCAGCACCGGCTTGGCGTCGTGCAGCAGCTCGAAGACCCGGAGCGGGCCATCGGCGGTCACGAGGTCGAGGTCGGGCATGCGACGTCCGAGCAGCGGATGGCCCTCGCCGAGGTCGTAGTGAATGTCCAGTCCGGAGATGATCCCGGCAAGCCGTCTGCGAGGCTCGTCCATGATCGCCAGCTCCGACACCACATCGACCAGGGCCTTGATGCGCTCGTCCTGGCGCTGGAGCGCGGCCTGAGCCATCGTGTGCCGAAGTGCACGGGCAGCGACTGGGTGGCGCTCGTCCTGATAGGTGTCCAGAAGGTTCTCCGCGGAGGTCCGGTTGACCACCTGCGCCAACTTCCACCCGAGATTCACCGCATCCTGCACGCCGAGGCTGAGGCCCTGTCCACCCGCCGGGTAGTGCACGTGTGCCGAGTCACCGGCGAGTAGCACGCGCCCCGCGCGGTAGGCCGCTGCCTGACGTGTCATGTCGGTGAACCTCGAGATCCACGTGGGATTGTGGATCCCGAAGTCCGTGCCGTACACCGTGGTGAGCGCCTCGCTCAGGTCTTGTAGCGTCGGCTCGTTGCCGGGCCCGAGCTGCTGCTCGGTCACGATCACCCGTACCGTCCTCCCGTCCTCCATCGTGTGTAGGGCGTGGATGCCGGTGGAGTCGTGGCGAATGCCCCGCGGCGGCTCCTCCGTCACCTCGACCTCTGCGATCAGGTTGCTCCTGGTCGGATCCCACCCCGGGAACTCGATCGCGGCTGCTTTACGGACGACGCTGCGTCCTCCGTCGCACCCGATTAGATACTGCGCTCGCAACGACTGGCCTTCGGATCGCTCGACATCGACGCCGCTGTCGTCCTGCGTGAAGCCTGTCACCTCGGATCCGTAATAGATCCGCACCGGTAGTTCACCGATCCAGGCGGCCATGATCCGCTCGATCTGGTTCTGCCAGATCCCGAGCGAGTACGGATGGCGTGTCGGAAAGTCACTCATGTCCAACACGGTCGTAGCGAACATCGCGGCCTGAGCCACCTGACCCTCGGCGAGGAACCTGTCAGCAACGCCCCGCTGATCCAGAACCTCGATCGTACGCGAGTGAAAGCCGCCGGCCCGTGAGCCGACGAGCACGTGATCGCGCCGCCGCTCGACGACCGCGACGTCGACTCCCGCCAACGCCAACTCAGCCGCGAGCATCATCCCCGTCGGCCCTCCTCCGGCAATCACCACCGCATGTTCGCTCATAGCGACACTCTCGTCGTATACGTCGACAGCCACACACGCATTTCGCAACTCCCGTTCCGTAGGCTTCCGGTCTCAGTCGGCGGTTTTACAGCACGAGCGGAGGCTTCATGAAGGCCTCTCCCGTGGTATAAATTGGAGGTGGAGAGAGGGGCAGCGACCCTCAAGCTGAGGAGGCTTGGCGCACGCCGTATAGCAAGGGCCGCCGCCTGGCGCCCCGGTTGAAGGTAGAGGCCGCGCGACGCGGCCAGGCGGTCCCGACTATCAACCTCCCCTGAGGCTGTTGCGAACTTCAGGACCGTTAGCCGCCAAGCGCCCGCGTGTCACTGAATTCCAGCTACAGGTTTCGCTCCGCGAAGAGCCACGCGCTGCCCCGCTTGACGAAGGAGTCGAGGTAGCGGAGGTAGGCGAGCATGATCTTGTGCTCGCCGTCCGCAGCGAACACGTGGTGGGCGATGCAATAGGTCTCGCCTGCGGCCTGTGCGCCGTCGAGGCTCACGGCGCTCTGTCCGTTGAAGTGCATCGTGCTCCATCTCAACCGGTCGTCGCCTGGCGGTAGCTCCCGTCGCGAAATTCCTCAGGCAGTCCGGGGTGCGAGGGGGCCCAGCCGAGCCCGGCTCGGGCCTTGGCCGCGACAGTCCCCTGGTCGAGGAGCAGGACTTCGGCGAACGCGTCGCCCAGGCGTAGCTTGGCCTCATCATCGGAGCCCGTCACCGCTCCCTGAGCGCCCGCCGCGACGGCGGCCGCCTCGGTCAACTCTGCGACCGTCGGGCCCTGTCCGTCGCCGATGACGTAACGCCCGCGGGCCGAGTCCTGCTCCAGAGCGAGACGGAAGAAGTTCGCCAGGTCCGCGACGTGGACCGTCGACCAGTGCTGCTGTCCGCTCCCGAGCATGATCAGGTTGCCGGCGTCGTCTCGGGGCGATCCGAGCAACAGTCCCGGTATCCCTCCTCCGCCATCGCCGTACGCGGTGCTGGACACGATCACGACTCCGCGCATGTCGGGCACAGCGAGCACCCGTCGCTCGATCGGCTCCTTCCATGCGACCAGCGGAGGTGAATCGATCGGCGACTGCTCGCTGATCGAGAGGTTGTTTCCGTAGATCCACGCACCGCTGATCTGCAGGTAGGGCTTGCCGGTGCCGGCGAACGCCACTATCGCCGCGTCGACCACCGCAGAATCCAGATCTGCGCTCGTGGCGTCGCCGGGGCTCGCTGTGTGGATCGCTGCGTCGGCATCGCGCAGGATGCCGGCTACCGCCACTCGGTCGTAGAGGTCGACCACCGTCGCTGTGGCGCCGCGCCCGGTGACGGTTTCGGCCTGGGGCGCATCGCGGACGAGCGCCGTCACCGCGTGACCGTGGTCCTGCAACTCCGTCAGAACGTGGGATCCGACGAACCCTGTTGTGCCTGTGAGTGCCACTTTCATAGCTGAACGGCCTCCAGTTCTTATCGCTCGGCTGAGCGTAGGCGACTGAGCAGCTTTTGTCAAGCGCTCGCTTGAATTGTTTGCCGAGCTGGGAAATTGGCCCCCCCGCCGAGCGAGTCAGCCGGAGCCTGCGGCGCGAAATGCTCCTGCGAGTATCGGGATCAGCAGTCGCTCGATCTGCTTCTGGGACTTGTCGCTCAACTCGTTCCCTACGGGTGCGAGTACCAGCCAGTTGATCAACCCGGCGACGCAGCGGGTGCGGAAGATCAGCTCCCGATCCTTCACACCCTGGAGGTTGGCCTTGAGCACCCGAAGCACGTCGGCTCGGATCTGCTCGAATCTGAGGTCGAGCCGACCCGATCCCTCCGGAGGGTCGATCCCGGCTCGGGCCACGATGCGCATCACGGCAAGATCGCGACCCCCAGCGACCAGCGAGCCGATCAGCGGGCGCGCAAAGGCTTCCGCCAGAGCCTCGAGCGTGGAGTCGGGATCAAGCGCGCTCACCGCCGCCTCCTGGGCGTCGAGGTAGCGCCCCAACGCGTCCTCGATTGCCGCGTCACACAACGACTTGAGCGAGCCGAAGTGGTAGCTCACGGCCGCGACGTTCGCGTCCGCGGCATCGGTCAGCTCCCGGAGTGTGACGCCGTCCTCGCCGCGTTCCGAGAGCAGGTCGAGTGCTGCATCCATCAGCCGAGCGCGCGTCCGCAGGCCCACCTCGCGACGCTGGTCCGGTCTCGCTGATTGCATGCCAAGTTATTCAATCAGACGCTTGAGACGCGGTCGGGGCTGCTCAGCTCGCGACCGGGCCACCCTGCGCGCGCTGGGCCAGGCCGTCCCACTTCTCCCAGGTGTCGATCCGAGCGGCGTACTCGCGCCGGATCATCTGCAGGCCGCTGCTGCCGAAGAACACCCGCAACGGAGGCTCGGCGGCGTCGACCAGCTCGAGCATCGCGGCGCCGGTCGCCTGCGGGTCGCCGGGTTGCGATCGGATCGGTCCGAGTGCCTGCAGACGACGCTCACGCACGCCGTCATAGACGGCCATCTGCTGTGCCCTGCCTGCCGAGTCTCCCGACCAGTCGGTGGTGAAGCCTCCGGGCTCGACGAGGGTCACGTGGACGCCGAACTCGGCGAGCTCCGCGGCGAGCGACTGGCTGAACCCCTCGAGCCCCCACTTCGAGGCGTGGTACAGGCCCAGCAGCGGGAACGCCATCACGCCGCCGATCGAGGAGACCTGGATGATGTGGCCGGAACGCTGCTCGCGCAACAACGGGACGACGGCTTTGGTGACCCAAAGTGGGCCGAACAGGTTCGTCTCGATCTGACGCCGGGCCTCCGGCTCGGTCAGCTCCTCGATCGCACCGAACTGGCCATAGCCTGCGTTGTTCACGACCACGTCGAGTCGGCCGAAGTGCCGATGGGCGCTTCGCACCGACTGCTCGATGGCCGCCTTGTCGGTGACGTCGAGCTGCAGTGCGAGCAGGCGCTCGCCATGCGCGGAGCCGAGGTCCTCGAGCGTGCTCGTGTCCCGGGCGCTCGCCGCAACGCTGTCACCGCGCTCGAGCGCCGCCTGCGCCCACACGCGTCCAAAGCCCCTCGAGGTACCTGTGATGAACCACACCCTCGTCACGACGGCTCCTCTCGTTCGATCGCGGCCGGCGGCCGCACGACAGGAGATCTAAGCGCAAGGCGTCCCGCCGAGGTCGGTCGCTCGCGTCTCCCGGCCGACATGTGTCCAGCCGGGGCGGAGTCGATCCTCGCGGTGCCTATAGTCGCGCTTGTATGGCCTCAACGCGAGCAACGGTGCGCATCGGGCTTGCGCTCGCCACATTGGCTTCGCTGCTGACGATGGCGGGCATCACGAGCTCGGCCAGCGCCGCCACGTCCTGCTCGCAGGTGCCCACCGTCTATGGGATTCCCCCGTGGGGCTTTCACACGGGCCCCTACACCGGCGCGAGCAGCTTCGCCAAGGGCCACGGGAACATCAACCTCGAAGCCAACACGGTCTCGGGAGTCATGTGCCAGCAGGACCGCACCGGCACGATCATCATGTCGGTTGAGCACCACCTCTCTTACCACTCCCACTACGCGACGATGTGGGGCTACCCGGGGAACATCATGAAGATCAAATTCCGGATCACGAGCAGCACCGACGGCAAGTGTGCCGTCGGCACCACCGGTCGCGCGACCCTGTACGCCAGCTACAACGGCGTGCGCAGCGACAGCGTCCAGTTCTTCTTCCCCGCGCCCTGCAGCGACCAGAACCGCCTCTACCACGGAACCGAGGTCAACAACCAGGTTCCCCCGCTCTAGCCGACCGCGAGCGGACGCGCCGGCCGATTGCGGCGTAACGTAGACGGTGTCGATGGCGAGTAGCGAGCGTATCGGGGCCTCACCGATGGCGACCGTGGCGAGCTCTGCGCCCGCGGATCGTCGTTGGGCGGTGCTGGCCCTGCTCGGCGTCGCACAGCTGATGGTCGTCCTCGACTCGACGATCGTGAACATCGCGCTGCCCTCGGCGCAACGCTCGCTGGGCTTCTCCACCGACAGCCGGCAGTGGGTCGTCACCGCCTACGCGCTGGCCTTCGGCAGCCTCTTGCTGCTCGGCGGGAAGCTCGGCGACCTGTTCGGGCGCAAGTGGACGTTCGTCGCAGGGCTGGTCGGCTTCGCGGGGGCCTCAGCGATTGGAGGGTTGGCGCAGTCCTTCGGCATGCTCGTCGCCGCGCGTGCGCTGCAGGGCGCCTTCGGCGCGCTGCTTGCGCCCTCGGCGCTATCGCTGCTGACGGTCACCTTTGCCGGCTCGTCCGATCGGGCGAAGGCCTTCGGCATCTTCGGGGCGATCGCCGGGGGAGGGGCGTCGGTCGGGCTGATCCTCGGCGGGGTGCTCACGCAGACGTTGTCGTGGCGGTGGTGTCTGTACGTGAACGTGCTGATCGCGGTACCCACCGTGCTCGTCGCGCTGAGGCTCTTGCAGAACCATCCCCCCGAGGGACGCGCGCGGATCGACATCCCAGGCGTTCTACTCGCCTGCGGCGGCCTGTTCGCGCTCGTCTACGGGTTCTCCAACGCCGAGACGCATTCGTGGACGGCGCCGCTCACGATCGGCGCGCTCAGCGCGAGCGTGGTCCTGCTGGTCGCGTTCGTGGCAGTCGAGCACGTCAGAGCCGATCCCCTGCTCCCGCTGCACATCGTGACCGATCGCGCCCGTGGCGGCGCCTACCTGTCGATCCTGCTGGCGGGCGCCGGGGTCTTCGCGGTGTTCCTGTTCTTGACCTTTTACATGCAGGAGAACCTCGGCTTCTCTCCCGTGAAGACCGGCCTGGCGTTCCTACCTCTGACCGGTGTGCTCGTGGTCACCTCGACAACGGTGCAGACCAAGGTGATCGCCCGCACAGGCGCCAAGCCTCTGGTGGCCGTCGGCATGGCGCTTGGAGTGATCGCGATGCTCCTGCTCACTCGCCTTGCGCCCGGCGCCGGCTACGCAAGCCACGTCCTGCCCGCGCTGCTCATCACGGGCGTCGGAATGGGCTGCATCTTCGCACCGGCGTTCAGCACCGCCACGCTGGGCGTCGACGGCTCCGAGGCGGGCGTCGCCTCGGCGATGGTCAATACCTCCCAGCAGGTGGGCGGCTCGGTCGGCACAGCCCTGCTGAGCACGATCTTCGCGAGCGCCACGGCAGCCTACGCATCGAGCCACGCCGGGACGCCCGGACTCAGCAACGCGGCGTCAATCCACGGTTACACAACCGCGTTCGCCTGGGCCGCAGGAATCTTCGCGCTCGGCCTGCTGCTCGCGCTGCTTGTGCTGCCGGCGAAAGCCAGGAGCACCGTCTCGGCGCCAGCAGCCGACTTGCAAGATGCGCCCGTGAGCGGGCCCGTGACCGCGTCAACCTCAGGGGCGCCCGTGGTCGCGTCAACCTCGGCGGCGTCCGTGACCCCGGTGTTGCTCACCGGTCCCTGTTGTCACTTCGGTGTGGCGTCGCACGTCGCGGGCGACCCGCTGCTGGACTCTGCGGCACCCAGATAATCGTGCTCGCCGGCCCGGCGACGGGGCCCGGCTCGGCGCCAGCGGGCTGCGCAGCGACCGTCAGCCCGCGTGGGCAGGAACGATCAACACCGGTCGTCTCGCGTGCGTGGAGAGCCCATGCGAAGTGCTGCCGAGCAGGGTGCTGCGGATCGCGCCGCGTCCGCGCTGCCCGCAGACGATCAGTCCAGCGTCAATCTCTTGAGCTACCTCGCCGATCGTCGCGACGACTGAGACGTCGGCCTGGGCGGTTCGCGCGACCGCGTTGTTGCCGTGCTCTCGAGCGCGAGCGGCACCCTCCTCGGCGATCCGCATCGCGAAGGCGGCCTCTTGCTCGTCTATTTCGCCCTCGTTGGGCACGGTCGTCAGGAACGAGCCCGCTCGAACCAGGCTGGTCACTGCCGACATCCACACGGTCAGCACCACGGCATCGGCGGGGTGCGTCACGAGCTCGCCGGCGGCGCGCATCGCCGACAGCGAGCCGTCTGAGCCGTCGTAGCAGAACAGAACCGGTTTATTCATCACGAACCCTCATCGTCGTCGTGATGATCACACAGAGCGGCTGCGGAGCACTTCGAGACTGCCGAAGATTGTTCTCAGGCGTAGTACCGCAGCCGGTGTCGCGAACCCACTGTCCGCGATCAGCTTGGGCAGCCTGCCCGCACGATGGTCGCGGGTGGTCGCGACGCCGTCGCCCGCGGATTGGCGAAGTCGACGATCAGCTCTGCCAGCGCGTCCGGCTGGTCGAGCATCGAGAAGGTCTTCGCGTCTCCGATCACCGCCAATCGCGAGTCGGGCAGGGCGGCGGCGAGCCGGTGGCCGTCCTCCACGGGGAAGAACGCGTCGTCGGCGGACCACGCGATCAGCGCCGGGCTTGTGAACCCGGGCAGGCGCGCTCCCGCGCGCACGGTGCTCTCACGGTTCAGCGAGGCGGTGAAGCGCCGTATGTCGGCTCGTATTCTGTTGTCGTTCAGTGGAGCCTCGAGCCATTCGCTGACGAGCCGATCGATATCAGAGTGTGCGAGGCCGCCGTAGGCGCGTTGACGCCCGATCCGTGTCCGCAGCGGCTGCAGCGCTGCTGTGAACGCCGGCCCGGCCTTGGCGGCGGCGATGAACGGCTTTAGGATTGGCGGCGGGAAGTGCTCGAACGCGTCGCAGCTGGTCAGCACCAGCGCCCCCAGTCGCCCGGGCGCGGTGGTCGCGAGGATCTGCGCGAGCGCGCCACCGGTGTCGTTGCCGACGAGCACCACATCGTCGAGCGCGAGCACGTCCAGAAACTCGCCGATCATTGCGGCTATCCCCTCCATCGTCAGGTCCGCGTCCGCTCCCATTGGCGTCCTGTGGGCGCCGAGCGGCCAGGTCGGCGCGAGGCACGACAGACCCTGCGCAGAGAGGCGCTCGCTCAACGGCTGCCACAGCGATGAGCCCATCGCGTAGCCGTGTATGAACACAACCGGGCGTCCGTCCGACGGCCCCGACATCTCATAATGGATCGCGCCGCTGCTGAGGGTGACACTGGGCATGAGTTCCTCCATACTTGCTTGCGTGCAGGTTGCACGTAAGATACCAACAAGCTGCCTGTAAGTGCGTCGTACTCAAACAGAACGATCCGCCGCTACCCAGCAGACGCTCTTGGCCGCCGCCAGGCAGCTGTGGGGCGCCCGCGGCTACGCCGCCGTCTCGACCCCCGAGATCGCTCGCGCCGCCGGCGTGACGCGGGGCGCGATGTACCACCAGTACGCAGACAAGACCACGCTGTTCCTCGCCGTGCTCGAGGCCGTCGAGACCGATGTCCTCGAGCGGCTGACCGCTGCCGTTGCCGCCGCCCGCCCGAGCTCGCCGGCCGCTGCTCTGCACATCGCCGCCGACGCCTGGCTGGAGATCGCAGGCGAACCGGAGGTCCGACAGCTCGTGCTGCTCGACGCACCCAGCGTGCTGGGCTGGGCGGGCTTCCGCGAGATCTCACACCGCTACGGACTGGGAACAACCGAGCAGCTCCTGAGCGCGGCGATCAAGTCCGGTGAGTTGACGGCGCAGCCGACACGCCCGCTCGCCACGATCCTGATCGGTGCGCTCGACGAAGCCGCCATGAGCATCGCAAACGCCCGAAATCCAGCACGGGAGAAGGCCCAGATACGGACCGTGATCCACAATCTGCTCGACGGGCTGCTGGCGTCCGGCGCGAGCCCGGAGGGGATGCCGCCGGGCCGACCCTGAGGTCAGGAGCGCCCGGGCACGACCAGCACGGAGGTTCTCGAGTGGGCCACGACGGCGGCGGCGACGCTGCCGAGCAGATGCCCGACGAGCCCGCTGCGGCGGTGGGGCCCCAGCACGATCAGGCCGGCGCCGCTTTCCTCGGCGAGCTTGACGATCCCCTTCCACGTCGGCGCCGACTCGACCGCGACGCTCTGTGGGCGAAACCCCGCGCTCGCCGCCAGCGATGCCCCCGCTGCCGCGGTCTCCTCGGCGGCATGGCGCACCTCAGTGGCCTGCGCCGCGTTCAAGTGGCCCTCGCCTACAGGTATGAAGCCGACATCCCCCGGCTGCCAAACGCAGACGACCAGCGCCTCGCGCCCGGGCGCGAGCTGACGGCCCGCGTCCTCGATTGCGAGCTTCGCCAGCTCGGAGCCGTCGTAGGCGAACAGCACCGGACCCACGGGCGGGGCAGGCGTTGCGCCGCCACCCGTGCCACTCGATGCCATCTCAGTTGGCGCTTTCGGTCGCAGGTTGCGCGGCGCGCAGGCGCGAACGGACCCGCGCGAGCAGCGGCGGCGAGTACCACGCGGGAGCCTCACCCGCGATGAAGCGCTCGAGCTCGGGAGTCTGCGGGCGCGCGCCGCCGAGCGCGTAGATCGCGACGCCGATCACGGCGCCGCCGATCGCGAGCGCGAGACCGATCCACAGCGCGATGCCGGTCCCGGCGTCGAGGCCGCCGGCTGCGTTCGACGCGAAGTGGACGAAGATCGGCGCGATCATGAACGCCGCCACCGCTCGCATCAACTCGACGATCGCGAACACGCGCTGCAGGCTGGCCGAGGGCAGCGAGAAGCCGGCCACGAACAGCGCCGGTGCGACGGTCGCGCCAAGGCCGATGCCGGTGAGCCCCGAGCCGATCAACGTGGCCGCTTCGCTCGACGGCACGTGAATGCGGAAGACCGCGATCCCGGCCGCGAGGAACATCATCCCGATAAGCGGCAGATAGTGGATCCCGCGTGTTTGGAGGACGAGGCCGAGCACGACCGCGGTGATCACCGCCCCCGCGACCTCGGGCAGGTACAGCAGACCGAGATGCAGCGGCGAGTAGATCCCTGTGAGCGCGCCTGCGGTGAGCGCCGTTGCCGAGACCGATGCCGCCGCGGCGAAGAGCGCCACAGCGATGCCCGCGACCGGCATCGTGCTCGTCAGCATCGTGCGGATCGTCAGCAGCGGCCGCTTCGCCCGGTACTGGTAGACGATCAGGATGACGATCAGCGTGAGGCCCCCAAACAGCGGCACGATCGTCACGGGGTCGGTGAAGCTGTGCGTCAGCAGCTCGGAGGCGCCGAAGAAGGCGGACACGCAGCCGACGCCCGCCAGCGCGATCGCCGCGACACCGCGCGGCGCGTCAGGATCGCCAGGCGGGGCGTCGTCGAACGTCAACACCGCCAGCACCAGCGCCGTGGCCGAGATCGCGGCGACGATCCAGAACAGCGGCCGCCAGGCGTTGGACTCGGCCTGGAGCCCGCCGAGGGTCGGGCCGAGTGCAACCGCCCCGAAGATGCACATGTTCATGATCATCGCCGTGATGCGCAGTTTGCTGGCCGGGTAGCCGATCGCCAGCGGTGGCACGGCGGCGATCAGCAGCAGGCTCGTGCAGAGGCCCTGAAGCACGTGGCCCGCGATGTACATGCCCGCGTTCTGCGCTGAGGCCCCGAGCACCGAGCCGGTGACGAGCAGCGCCGCGTAGCCGACCATCATCCTGCGCTGCGGCAGATGCTGGGCGAACGCGACCGCCAGCACCGTTCCGGTCGCGTAGGCGGCGTTGCCCAGACCCGAGCTCAGGCTCATTGTTTGCAGGCTCGTATGTAGCTGCTTGGCGATGATTGGCGTGAGCGGCTGAAGCGCTGCTGACAGCGCCAGGAAGGGAATCAGCGCGCACATCACCATCGCCGCGACGGCTGGATATCGGCCGGCGAGCGGGCCCTGGCGCATCAGCACTCACCGTCCGATGCCGCTGCGTAGCCGCGCGGCATCGTTCTGAACATCACAACGGGCCTGTTCACGATCTCGCTCCTTGGCGATGGGGGGTCGCTCGTCTGCCTCCGGTTCGGGGTCCCGGCGGCGTCCTTCTTGTCATAGCACGGCGCCTCGCCCGTGCCGTCGCGAAGTCGCATTTAGGCCCCGATCCGCGCCGGGGCGAGCGCTCGACAGCGACGAAGGCTAGGCGCGCTCCTCGTCGAGCGCTTGGCGCTGCTCGACGAGCGACCGCAGCTGGTCGTTGATCTCGGCGGAGATCCGCTTGAGATCCCATTTGCTGAGGGTGATCAGGTGCATCGGGGAAGTTGCGACGACATCGGCAGTGCGCTTGCCGCCCGAGAGCATGCCCATCTCGCCGAAGACGTCACCCGGACCGAGCGACCCGACGACCTCGCCGCCCTTGAGCACGTCGGCGGTGCCCGTCTCGATCACGATCAGCTCGTAGGAGTAGTCGCCTTCGTGCACGAGGCGCTTGCCGGCGGAGACAGACGTCTCGCTCGAGAACACGCTCAAGGTTTTGAGCGCTTGGTCGGAGAGCGACGAGAACAGCGGGATGGTCTTCAGACGATCGGGATCCATGATCTCCAAACTTTCGCGATGGCGGTGGAAAACGGACCGACGAAAAACGGCCTGGCACCCGCAGCGCCGATCACGTGCACCCTACCGCCCAAGGCAGTACGCTTGCGGCGTGGAGCGCACGGTGGTATGTGTCGCCAGGCAGGACGGTGCACGGGCGCAGGAGGTCGCGCAGCTGGCGGCGAAATCGCTCGGCTCGCGCATCGTCGACGAGGACATCCTGACGCGCGCGGCGGCCGAGGCTGGGATCGAGCGAGACGTCGTTGCCGATCTCGAGCGCCGCAAGTCCCGCGTGATGAGCCTGCTCGAAGGCTTCGCGACGGCGGGCTTCGCACCGGGTTACGTGCCCGCCCCGAACCTCCTCAATGAGCGAGAACCCGCGAGCGATGAGCTCAGAGGGCTGATCCGATCGGTCATCGAGGAGGTCGCCGACGCCGGCAACGCGGTGATCGTCTCGCATGCGGCGTCGATCGCGCTCGGCCAGCGCGAGGACGTGCTGCGGGTGCTCGTCACGGCCTCGCCGCAGGTACGCGAGCAGCGGCTTGCGGCTACCCTCGGCATCGACGAGAAGGAGGCGGCGCGCACCGTCAAGCAATCCGATGCCGGACGCGCGGACTACATCAAGCGCTTTTACGGCATCAGCGCCGAGCTGCCGACGCACTACGACCTGGTCATCAACACCGACCAGCTCTCGCCCGAGCACGCCGCCCAGCTGATCGTCCAGGCGGCCGGCGGACGTGCCGCCGGCCGGGCGACGGTCGCGTAGCCCGTTTCACAGCTCCCGCCTGATCGTCTCCTCGAGCTCGAGGCGAACGATCCTGACGATGATGTCGTGCACGCTCGTGGCGTCTCTGGCCGCTCGCAGCCGCAGCTCGCGCCACTCGCTCGCCGTCAGCGACAGGCTCACGGACTTCGTGTTCGGATCGCCCCCCTTCGGGTGCGGCGCGCGTCCCTCCCGCTCGGACATGCACCAAGCATGTCAGGGGCCAGGAGGGCGCGCCCGCCCGGGAGGCCGCGACAAGGCAACCGTTGTGCGATCGAGGTGTATCGTCTGCGATGTGACTCCAGGGGGCGTCCGGTCACGGCGGCGCGTGCGGCCGCTACGAGCAGGGATTCGCGCGCTTCTGCGCGCCGTCCCGGCGCTGCGCGCGCCCGTGGAGACGCTGTTGTGGCGCAGCTTCTACGAGCTCACCAGCCGCAGGGGCAACGAGAGCAGCGTCACGCTGCTCAACTACGGCTACGCGGCGCCGGGTGAGACCACGCCCGGCGAGGGTGAGGATGAGCTCGGCATGGCGCTGTATGCCGCCGTCGCCGGGGCCGGCGAGCTCGCTGGCAAGCAGGCGCTCGAGGTGGGGTGCGGCCGCGGCGGGGGCTCGGCGTTCGTCTTTGAGCGTTTCCAGCCGAGCTCGTTGACCGCGGTGGATCTCGCCGGCACGGCGATCGAGCGCTGCCGGCAAAGCCACGGGCGTCCCGGGCTGACGTTCCGAACCGGCGATGCCCAGCGCCTGCCGTTCGCGGCTGACGCGTTCGATGCCGTGATCAACGTCGAGTCATCGCACTGCTATTCAGACATGCCGCGGTTCCTGGGCGAGGTACATCGCGTTCTGAGACCCGGCGGGCTGTTCCTATTCGCAGACTTCAGGCCCACTCATCCATCGCCTGAGGACCCCTTCCCGCGCGACATCGAGGTGCTGCGCCGGCAGCTCGGGGAAGCGGGACTGCGGACTGTCGAGGAACAGGACATCACCGCCGAGGTCCTCCGCGCGCGCTCGCTCGCCACGCCTGCAGTGCGCGCGAGGGTCGATCCGCGCATGCCGAAGCCGCTTCGACGCTACGCGTACGAGTACTGGGGGATCGAGGACACCACGATCTTCCGCGCCTTCGCCGACGGCAGCGTCACCTATCTGCGGTTCGTGCTCGAGAACGCCTAGTCACCGGGCCGGGCGCTCACCTCGTAGGTATGTCCCGCGTTGCGCAGGCGCTCGACCAGCGCGGACCCGAACGCCGTGGCGGGCGTCAGGACGCCGGATCGCGCAGGTAGTCGGTCTCGATCGAAGGCGAGCGCGAGGGCGCTCTCCCCGAACATGACCGAGGTCGCCTTGTAGCCGGGGTCGCCCTCGGCCTCGATCCGGCATACGTAGTGCGCACCGCCGGAGGTGCGGGCGTGGGTCTCGATGCGGTAATGGCCGCGGTCACGGCTGCGCTCGCCCGGGCCCTCGCCGGGAGAGGGGAGCACGCGGTCGAGCAGAGCCTCGGTAGGCCCAAACTGGAGTCCGGCCAGCACCGCCCCCAGCCCGGCCACCGTCGCTGCCGCGGCCACCGGTGCCAACGGGCCGTTGCCGAAGCCCATCACCTCGCGATAGCGCATCCGACGTCCGTAGTCCCACCCGCGCAACGCGTTGCTCCTGCGCACGACGCGGGTGTTCAGCGGCCCCATCACGAACGGCCCGACCCAGCCGCCGACGAGCTGATCGCGCTCGATGCCCGTCAGGTCGCGCTCCGGCCCGAGATCGGGCTCGGCGGCGCGGTCGGGGCTCAGCGCGTAGGGGTCGTCCATCAAGCGTGCGAGCGCGGGCTCGCGTGCGCGGTCTTCGATCATGCCCTTCATCGAGGCGAACGTGCCGCCGCTGAGGCCACCGCGGAAGGACCGCACGACGAGCGTCGTCTGCTCGAGCTCGCCGGCGCCGTCCGCGGTCGCGGCCTCGTGTGCGAGGAGCACCCCCAGGTCCGACGGGATCGAGTCAAAGCCGCAGCTGTGCACGATCCGCGCGCCCGACGCACGCGCAGGGTCGTCGAAGCGGTCGATCGACTCGCGCATGAACACGACCTCCCCCGTCAGGTCCGCATAGTGGGTGCCCGCCTCGGCGCACGCTGCGACCACGGGTATTCCGTAGCGTCGGTAGGGCCCGACCGTGCTGGCAAGCACGCTGGTGTCCCTCGCGAGCTCCGCGAGCGAGCTCTCGTCGAAGGAGTCGGCGACGAGCGCCGGCCAATCCTCCACTCCTAGCGAGCGCTTCAGCTGCTCGAGCTTCTCGCGCGAGCGGCCCGCGAGCGCAATGCGGGCGCCGGCAGGAGCCGCCTCGCGCAGGTAAAGCGCCGTCAGGCGACCTACGAAGCTGGTAGCCCCGAACAACACCAGGTCGAAGCGCCGGTCGCTCACAACAGCTCGAACCCTAGCCCAGGCGCGGTGCGCGGCCAGGCCCTCTAGCATCGCGCCATGCCCGCCAGCGTCTCACGCGCCAGCGGGGCGGGGCCGCTCGCAGGCGCCCCGTCAGGCGTGCTCGTCGTCGGCGCCATCGCCTCTGTCCAGTTCGGCTCGGCGCTCGCCGCGACGCTGTTCAGGCAGCTCAGCCCCGGCGGGACGGTGTTCCTGCGTCTTGCCTCCGCCGCGATCATCCTGCTGGTGCTCTGGCGTCCGCGGCTGCGCGGCCGAACCCGCGAGCAGCTGTTGCTCGCGGGTGGATTCGGGCTCGTGCTCGCCGGCATGAACCTCAGCTTCTACGAGGCGATCGACCGGATCCCGCTGGGGGTCGCCGTCGCGATCGAGTTCGTGGGCCCTCTCGCCGTCGCCGTGGCCGGCTCCCGACGTCGGCTCGACCTGCTGTGGGTCGCGCTCGCCGCCGCCGGAATCCTCGCGCTGACGCATGGCACCGCGCACGGAGTGGACGCCGTCGGCGTCGCGCTCGCGCTGATCGCCGGCGGCCTGTGGGGCACCTACATCGTCCTCAACGCCCGGCTCGGGCGGGTCTTCGAGGGCTCGACCGGTCTGACGCTCGCGCTGTGCGTGGGGGCGCTCGCGGCGCTTCCCATCGGGATCGCCGACGCGGGCAGCCAACTTCTCGATCCAGAATTGCTTGCGCTCGGGGCGGCCGTAGGAGTCCTCTCGTCGGTGATCCCGTATTCGTGCGAGGTCGAGGCGCTCCGCCGGATCGCGCCGCCTGTGTTCGGAGTGCTGATGAGCCTCGAGCCGGCCGTCGCTGCACTCGCCGGCTTCTTCGTCCTCGGGCAGGCGCTCGGAGCGCGCGCGCTGCTCGGGATCGTGCTGGTCGTCATCGCCTCGGTGGGCGCGTCGCGCGGGAGCGTCGACGCGGCCGTGTCGGTGTAGGCGTCACAAACGGATGGTCCGACTCGTATAGACCTCCAAGATGTCGGCCGAGCAAAGCGACGAGGAATTGCTGGTCAAGGGCGGTGCCCAGGGGTTCGGGCTGCTCTACCAGCGGCGCTACCCGCTCGTCCGCGGCTACCTGCGCCGGCGCGTCGGTCCGCGCCCCGACCTCGTACTCGACCTGGTCGCCGAGACGTTCGCGCGTGCCCTCGAGCGCCGCGAGCAGTTCGACCCGCAGCGGGGCTCGGCCATCAGCTGGCTGCTCGGCATCGCCCACCACGTGCTCGTCGACGCTGCCCGCCGCGGTCGCGTCGCCGACGAGTCACGGCGCCGGCTCGGGATGGAGCGCGTCCTCGTCGAGGATGCCCAGCTCGAGCTGATCGAGCGCACCAGCGAGTCCGACCTCCAGCGCGCGCTCGCCGAGCTGCCGATCGAGCAGCGCCAGGCGATCGAAGGGCGCGTCCTCGAGGAGCAGCCCTACGCAGCGATCGCGACACAGATCGGGCGCTCAGAGCAGGTGGTCCGCAAGCGCGTATCGCGCGGCCTCGCGGCCCTCAGACGAAGCATCAAGGAGAGCGCATGACCGACCCCTACAGCTTCCTCGGCGAGAGCCTCACCGCCGCCGCACGCCGGCGCCGGCACAACGGCGACGGCGCGCCGCGGAGCGTGCGCGCGTGGCTCGCTCGCCGACTGAACGCGGCCGTTATCGCCGTGGCGCTCGTGCTGGGAGGCGGCGCGATAGCCGTCGCGGCGACGGGCTTGCTGAACGGCAGTCCCGTCAAAGACCCCGCGGGAACGCCCACCCCGACCTCCGGCAGCGGCGTCCCCGTCGCCGCCGGCGGCTCGCAGCTGGCGGCGATCACGGCCGACCCCGAAGGCGGCCTGCCGTGGGCGATACAGCTCGTGCACACCACCCGCGGAGAGCTCTGCGTGCAGATCGGGCGGGTCCACGACGGCCAGATCGGCCAGCTCGGTATCGACGGTGCGTTCCATGACGACGGCCGCTTCCATCCGCTCTCGCCGGACGTCCTTCCCGAGTACGGCGGCGGCTACGCCGACATCAGCTGTGTGCTCCCCGGGGAAACGCTGATGGGCAGCCAGCCGACCCAGGATCGCAACGCGGAATGGATGGTGGGCCCGAGGAAGGCCAAACCTGCTCGGGACCTGCGCGCGATCTCCTTCGGCGTGCTCGGTCCGCACGCCGTGAGCGTCAGCTACCGCACTAGCACCGGCGCCGGCACTCGCACGGTCCCGGTCAGCCGCGGAACCGGCGCCTACATGATCGTCCAGCCGATCGGACCGGTCGTTCCCCCGATAGTGCTCGGCGGCTTCAGCGGCGGCTTCATCTCAGGAGACGAGGTCAGCGGCGAGCCCGGCCCGGAACGGTTCGACATGGTGCGGACGGTGACCTTTCGTTTCGGTGCGCTGGTCTGCTCGATCGGCAGCATCCCTCCGGGAGCCAAACGCTGCCCCACGCCGCCGCCACCGCCGCAGAGCGCGTTCGGGCCCCCGACCCGCAGCCTGCACCTGCCCGTGCGCGTGAAAGCGGTGGCACAGTCGCAGGCGAAGTGTCGCGCTGCCTTCCTGCTGATCCCCTGCTACCGGGCGGAGGTGGAATTCAAGGCTCCCTATGCGATCACGAGCGCGGGCAGCGAATATGAAGTCGAAGCAGGATCGACGTGCAAGAACGCCCGCCCCAGCGGCTGGTCGCTCAACGAGGACGTCGCGCGCGGCCAAACGGTGAGGACGGTCTCCTCCGGCCTCTTCAACTGCACCTCGATCGACGAATTCCAGGTCCGCTACATGAACGCGAGCCGCCGCTTCGCCGGGAGCTCGACCGGCCACGGCCACGAATCGGTGATCATCGGCGCCGGGTTCATCGGAAAGCCCGCGCGCGGCGAGTCGCTCCCATTGGTCCACCCCGTGCACGTCGTCAGAGCGAGGCCGCGCCGCCACTAAGCTGGCGGACCATGAGCGACGGTCCGGCAATCGAAGTGCAGGGGTTGGTCAAGCGCTTCGGCGAGGTGCGTGCGCTCGACGGCGTCGACCTGATCGCGGAGCACGGGCAGATGGTCGGCCTGCTCGGCCCCAACGGCGCCGGCAAGACGACGCTCGTGCGCGTGCTCGCGACGCTGCTGAAGGCGGACGCCGGTACGGCACGCGTATTGGGCTTGGATGTCGAGCGCGACGCGGCGGCCGTGCGCGAACGGATCGGCCTGGCCGGCCAGTATGCGGCGGTCGATGAAAACCTCACCGGCCTCGAGAACCTGACGATGGTCGGACGGCTGTACGGGTTCAGCCGCAAGCGCGCCAAGGCCCGCGGCGTGGAGCTGCTCGAGCGCTTCGACCTCGTCGACGCCGCCGGACGCCCGACCAAGACCTACTCGGGCGGCATGCGCCGCCGTCTCGATCTCGCCGCCGCGCTCGTCGCGCGGCCACCGGTGCTGTTCCTGGACGAGCCGACGACCGGCCTGGACCCGCGCAGCCGCCTGAGCCTGTGGGAGGTGCTCGAAGCGCTCGTCGCCGAAGGCACCACCGCGCTGCTGACCACCCAGTACCTGGACGAGGCGGACCGCCTCGCTGACACGATCGCCGTCATCGACCACGGCCGTCTGATCGCTGAGGGCACCTCTGACGTGCTCAAGGACCGCCTCGGCGGCGAGCGCCTGGAGATCCGCCTCGAGCCCGGCGGCGACCCCGACGTGGCGCTGCGCGCACTCACGCCGATGTCCGACGATCCGCCCAGCCTCGAAGCGGGACCGATCATCAAGGTCAACGTACGCGAGCGCACCGGCGCGATCGTCGAAGCGGTGCACCTGCTCAGTGAGGCGGGCGTCGGAGTGGACGACCTGACGCTGCGCCGGCCGACGCTCGATGACGTCTTCCTCGCGTTGACCGGTCACGCCGCCGAACTCCCCGAGGACGGCGACGAGCAGCCAGAGCAGGAGCGGGCCGCGTGAGACGTCTCGTCACCGACACGCTGATCATCGCCGAGCGCAACCTCATCCGGCTGCCTCGCGCTCCCGAACTGCTGATCGGCTTCACCGTGCAGCCGATCATGTTCGTGCTGCTGTTCCGGTACGTGTTCGGCGGCGCGATCAGCACGCCGGGCTACACCTACGTCGACTTCCTGATCCCGGGGATCATCGTTCAGAACACCGCCTTCGGCGGCTTCGCCACCGCGCTCGGCCTCAACGAGGACGTGCGCAAGGGCCTGATCGATCGCTTCCGATCGCTGCCGATGGCACGCGCCGCGGTGCTCGGGGGCCGCACGCTGTCCGACGTCGTGACCAACGCGCTGTCGATGACGATCCTGCTGATCACGGGCGTGATCATCGGCTTCAGCTTCCACGCGAGCTTCGCGCACGTCGTCGCCGGCATCGCACTGCTGCTGCTGTTCGGCTACGCCTTCTCCTGGTTTCTCGCGTTCCTCGGCCTGCTCGTCTCCTCGCCCGAATCGGTCAACTCGGTCGGCTTCATCGCGGTCTTCCCGCTGACGTTCATCTCCTCGGCGTTCGTGCCAGTCGCGTCGATGCCCGAAGGACTGCGGCAATTCGCCGAAGTCAACCCGTTCACGATCGTCGTCGACGCCATCCGTCACCTGTGGCTCGGTGCGCCTGAGCCCACCAACTCCTGGGCCGCGGTCGCATGGTCGCTGGCGATCGTCGCCGTGTTCGCGCCGCTGGCCGTGGCGCGCTACCGCCGCGCCGCGGGCCAGTAGCGCGCCGGCTCGCCCGCTTCGAGTCAATGCCCACATTGACGCCATAAACATCGGTTTGACAGCGCGTCGATGCTTCAAGCGCGCGCGCCTGAGGTCGATACGAAAACTGAGATGTTCAAGACGATCAACGGGCAGCGAGACGCCGGCGACGCCATCGGAAGCCGAGACGGGCTCTACCTGCTGTTGAAGATCCTGAGCGAACGCAATCCCGGCGTGCTCGACGACCTCAACCGCGTCGCGCGGCTGGCGGTCGCAACGGCGGAAGAGCTGGGACTGGACGCGCAGGACGTCGAGCGCGTCGAGCTGGCCGCGCGCCTGCACGACGTCGGCATGATTGCGATCCCCGACGCGATCATGAACAAGCCCGGAGGCCTGATCGACGCGGAGTGGACGATCATGCGCACGCATCCCGAAGTTGGGCAGCGCATCCTCGCGGCCGCGCCGGCGCTCGCACCGGCTGCGCGGCTCGTGCGCTTCCACCACGAGCGCTACGACGGTCGCGGCTACCCCGACGGGCTCAAGGGCAAGGACATCCCGATCGGGGCGCGGATCATCGCCGTGTCCGCCGCTTTCGTCGCGATGATGCGCAATCGACCGTTCAGTGACGCGATCACCGTCGAGGAGGCGCTCGCCGAGATCGACTCGTGCTCCGGATCGCAGTTCGACCCGCACGTCGCCGAAGTCTTCTGCGGGCTCGTCCGCCTCGCCAGCGGCTGAGCGCCCGTGCCGGCCCGGCTCGCCCTTGCGTCAGGCCGTCGTCGGCTGGTCCTCGCCGGCGCGCTCGTCGAGCTGGCGGGTCAGCGCCTGTGAGCGCGCGTCGCGTTCCAGCTGCATGTCGCTTAGCGGGTTCACGATCCCGCGGAGCACCGACACCGCCGCCCAGCGGCGCGGGCGGAAGATGCGCGGGCTGCGGCGCTCGATGCCGGCCACGATCGCCGCGCCGGCCACGTCAGGCGAGACGCGCTTGCGCAGCGGCGCAGGGAACGTGCCGATCATCTCGGTGGCGAGCGCGTCCTGGTCGATCGCGCGGTGGACCATCTCGGTGTCGATGAAGCCGAAGTACGCGACGCTGACGCTCGCGCCGTGGGGGACGAGCTCGAGACGCAGTGCGCGACCGAGCTGCTCGACCGCGGCCTTGCTCATCGCATAGGGGATCGTGCCGACGCCATTGATGAACGCGTAGATCGAAGAGATGAGGACGATATGGCCCTTGCGGGCGACGATCTCGGGGAGCGCGGCATCGACGCTACGCCACACGCCGAGCAGGTTCGTGTCGAGAATCCGCTCGACCGTCTCGGGAGCCATCGCGCGCAGCGTCGCCGGACGCGAGGCGATGCCGGCGTTGGCCACGAGCACGTCGAGCGACCCGAATCGCTCGATGGCGGTGGCGACCGCTCGTTGAAGCGCGCCCCTGTCGGTCACGTCCGCCGCGATCCCCGCGGCGCGCGTGTCGTGGATCTGCGCGGCCGCCGCCGCGGCCTTCTCGGCGTCGAGGTCTGCGATCAGCACCGACGCGCCGCGACCGACGAGCGCACGCGCCGTCGCGAAGCCGATGCCGCGCGCCGCTCCGGTGACCAGCGCTGTCTTTCCCGAGAGCTCAAACGTGGCCATCCGCCAACACTAACGCCAGGGCGCTAACGCCAGCGCCCACGAGCGCCGATAGCGGGCTGGTGACGCGCCCTCTGCTCCCGCGGGCTCGTGCCCGCTCGCTGCGCCGCAGCCTGCTCGCGCTCTTGTTGGTGTGCGCGGCCTCGGGGACGGTGCCGCCGCGGGCGGGCGCCGCCGCCGCGAGCGCCGCGCCCGCGAGCGGCAGCTGGGACAGCGCCCAGCAGCGCCAGGTGCTCGCGGCGGGGCTGATGGAAGCGGGTGCCGGGTCCTTCGACGGCGGCGGCCGGCTTTCAGCGCCCCAGGCCAACGCGGCGATGGCAGCCCTCGCGACGTGGCTCCAGCGCGAGGTCAATCAGCAGGCAGTCGCCGCCCCGCCGAGCACCGGAGAAGAACCCACGGCGGCTGTCGTGCCCGCGGTGGCCGTCGCCCACACCACGCAGAGTCTCGTCACCGTTGCCGGCTTCGACCGCATGCTCATTGAAGAGCTCGGGCTGGGCGCCGTTGCGGCGCATGTACAGGCGACTACCGTCGCCGCCGGCCTGCAGCCGCCGGCCTACTTCGGCTCCGAAGTGGTGGCGCGCTTCTTGGAGCTGCGCTACGAGCACCCCGTCGGTGCGCAACGACTCGACCTGTTTCCGAGCGATCCGCTCACCCGTGCCGAGGCCGCGTGGTCGCTGGCAACCGTGATGAACACGAGCACCTGGGCGATCTCCGCCGCGCGTGAATCGCTGTCCGCGTTCGAGCTTCCGCAGATGAGCGCCGCCCAACGCCAGGCGCTGCAGATCGCCGTCTCGCGCATCGGCTACCCGTACGTCTGGGGCGGCACGACCGACAACACCGCCGACGGGCTCGAACACGGAGGCTTTGACTGCTCGGGCTTCGCGTGGCGCGTGTTCAAGGTCTCCCGGCTGCCGTGGGGTCAGGTGATTCGCGGCCGCACAGCCGCCGAACAGGCCGGCGAAATCCCGCTGTCCCAGCGGCTGCGCGTCGGCCAGCTCGAGCCCGGTGATCTGCTGTTCTTCGGATCCGCTCATTTCACCAGCAAGGCCACCGAGCGCAACATCATCCACGAGGGGATCTATCTCGGGGACAACTGGGTGATCCAATCCTCCGGCCAGGGTGTATACGTACTGCCGCTCACGGGGAGCTGGCTCGGGAGCTCGTTCGCCTGGGGCCGCCGCGTGATCCCTTAGCACCGCTAGCGTAGGCGCGGTGCGGATCGCAACCTGGAACGTGAACTCCATCAAGCAGCGCGTGCCGCGACTGCTGCCATGGCTCGAGGAGCGCCAGCCGGACGTCGTCTGCCTGCAGGAGACCAAGCTCACCGATGAGGCGTTCGACGAGCTGCTCGGGAAGGAGCTCACGAGCCGCGGCTACGCCTTCGCCCGGCACGGCGAACTCCAGTGGAACGGGGTCGCGATCGTGTCTCGCGTGGGGTTGGATGATGTCGCCACGGGGGTCGGGCTCGAGCCGGCAGCGTGGCCGGCGGAGGCGCGTGCGCTGTCCGCGACCTGCGGCGGGATTCGCGTGAACTGCGTCTACGTCCCCAACGGTCGCGTGCCCGGCTCCGAGCACTACGACTACAAGCTCGCGTGGCTGTCGGCGTTGGCAACGATGCTCGCCACCGCTCCACGGGAGACGATCGTTTGCGGCGACATGAACGTCGCGCCGGCCGACATCGACGTGTTCGACCCAGCTGCCTACGCGGGTCACACGCACGTGACGCCCGCTGAGCGTGCCGCGCTGGCGGAGCTCGAGCGCCTCGGATTGCGCGACGTCGTGCGCGAGCGCTGGCCGAACGAGCGCATCTTCACCTACTGGGACTACCGCGCCGGGATGTTCCACCAGGACCTCGGGATGCGGATCGACCTGGTGCTGGCGAGCGACGCGGTCGCTGACAGGGTCCGCGCGGCTTGGGTCGACCGGGCGGCCCGCAAGGGGAGCAGGCCGAGCGACCACGCGCCCGTGATCGTCGACTTGGATGGCGCACCAGACGGCGACATCGGACCGGTCGTGCCGCCACCGTCGGCGCCTGCCGGCGCGCCGCGCTCGGTGAAGCTGCCGCAGTCGCACTAGGTTTATCATCGGGGGCTCCGGGAAAGTGCAAGCAAGGATGAAGTGTGCTCGGGACGGCCCAGAACCTTTCGACCAGGACCCTCGCCAAAGGACTCCTCTGTGCGGCGACCTTCGTCGCGGCGTTGCTGCTCGCGCTCGCCGCCGGCGCCAGCGCGAGCGCCGCCGAACCCGTGATCCCGGCCGCGTCCGGCTCCACGCCTGAAACGGCGCCGGAATCGACGACGACGCCGTCATCGACGCCCGAACCTCCGACCGCCGAAGCGACGCCCCCGCCCGTCGAAGTCCCGCCCGTCGAAGTTCCGCCCGTCGAAGTTCCGCCCGTCGTCGTGGTCCCGCCCGTCGAAGTCCCGCCCGTCGTTGTGATTCCGCCCGTCGAAGTTCCGCCGCCACCCGTTGTGCTGACGCCAGAAGCGCCACCGGCGCCCGAAGTCGATCCCCCTCCGACGGGTGTGAAGGAACTCGTGCCGGCGGAAGCCACCTCGAAACCGGTCGAAGGGACCCCGAACGGCGACCAGACAACTACGGCAACGGTCGGGGAAGGCCCGGCGTCGACTGCGCCGTCGAGCTCCGGGCAGATCGCAGCGGCGCTGATTTCCACACCGCCCGAGACCCCACAGAATGCAGCGCTCCCCGACGGCGCCACGGCGGAAGCGTCGAGCGTCCTGCTCGGCCGCCTCGCGGTGGGATCCGCGGGACGCTCCTCCGGGCCGCCGAGCGGTCCCGGCGCCGGCGCGATCGCAGGTAGCGTCTCGGTCGCAGGCCTGAGCGCCGCGCAACGCGCGGCCGAGCTGAGCTGCCAGCTCTCTGGCATGGCGGGGACCGCCAACGACGACTGCGGGGCGAGCTGGTTGGGTGCTCAGGTCTCACTCTCGGTGCAGGCAGTGGGTTTTCGTGCCCCGACCGGCTCGAGGACGGGTCCGCCCGACGGAGGCTACGGCGACTCGGTAGGTGGCAGCCACCCGGTCGTGCCGGCGCCCGCTCCTGCGCCGAGCGGCGCGGTGGGCGGATCGGCGGGCGGCGGCTCCGGAGTCTCGCCGGCAGGCTTCTTCACGCTCGCGGGCCTGTTGTTGCTCGCGGCTCCACGCGCTCTGCGCCGTCTGCGGCTCTCGTGCCAGCCGTGGCGTACTGCGTTCTTCGTTCTGATTCCAGAGCGCCCGGGCTAGCTCCTTCCGGTCGTATCGGTTCGGCGTTGGATCTCTTGATCCAGCGCGGTGGGAATCAATCCGAAGCTTCCTCGGAAGGAGCTGTATCTCATGGAAGGTCAACTGTCTACGTCGGTGGTGAGCATTGGTAGAAGAGACGGGGTCGACGCAACCCGGAACCTCGCCAGTCGCAGCAGCGCCGCGCTCAACACGAACACGCGAACACATCCTGGGGCCGCCAAGCCACGCCCAGCGCCCAAGGCAGCCGGTGTCTGGGCGCACACCCTGGTGCTGACGGGCGAGCTGACGCGACGCTCGGCTCACGCGCTCGAAGTCGAGATCGAGGATCTCTGCGCAAAAGGGGTCACTGCGATCACACTCGATCTGCGACAGCTCACGCACATCGACTCGGTTGGGGTCGCGGTGATTTCGTTCCGGTGCGGTCTGTGCCAGCGGCAGGGTTACGCCTTTTCCCTCTTGCCCGGGCCGCGGTTCGTGCAGCGGGCGTTTGAGCAGGCGGGCATCGCCGACCTGCTGCCGTTCGACGACGAACCGGTCGAGGCGCGCCGGCTACCCGCGGCGATCAGCTCCCCAAGTGTGTGCGATGGCTAGCGCCGCAGGCTCGATCGTGGGGAGGAGTAGCCGACGTTCGCTCGAATCCCGAGGCGATGATCTCTTCGGAGGTGCAGCGAACTCTGGTCAAGTCGCCACCCGAGCTGTGGGCGGAGCTGAGCGATCCAGCCGCGCTCGCCCGTCATCTCGGTGAGCTCGGTGAGATCCGCATCGTGCGCACGGAGCCCGAACGCGTCGTCGAGTGGGCAGCGGAGCACGCTACCGGCGTCGTATCGATCAAGCCATCCGGGTGGGGAACAAGGGTGACGCTCAGCGCCACGCGCGAGCGGGCCGCCGAGCCCGAGGCTGCCGGTGCGACTCGCGACGAGCCCGACGCAAGCGACGCGGCCGCCCAGCCGGATACGACCGCGGACCCGGAGCCCGACGCGAACCCGGAGCCAGCCACGGCGCCGAAGTCGGCCACGGAGCCTGAGGCGGCCGCCGACGTTGAAGTTGCCGCTGCAGCGCCGGACATCGCACCGGTGAGCCTGCAGCAGCCGCGCGAGCCGGAGCCACGTCGCGGTATCTTCGCGCGGCTGTTCCGTCGCCGCAGCAGGACTCGGTTCGCGCCCGAGGAAGCGGCGCAGGACACGGGGCCGCCAGAGCTCGATGCGCCGGCGCCTGCTATCGCGGAGTCCGGTTCGACGCAGACGCAGACGCTTGCGGTGGAGCCGTCCCCTGAGCGGCCCGACGCGTTCGCGGCGGTCCGGCAGGTCCTGGCCCCCGAGACGTTCGCCGCGACCCACCCGTTCGCAGCTCAGGCGGCTGCCGGCGCCGCGCCGGCGGCGACGCAGAGCGCGCCCGCGGCCGGCGAGGAGCGCGAGCCTCAGGCGCTGCGACCGCCGGATGGCGAGCCGAGTAGCGACATCGCGGCCGAGCTGATGGCGGCCGAGGACGTGACGGCTGATGAAGTGAGCGCAGCGGAAGTGACGGCGGTCCTGACGGCAGTGCTCGATCGTCTCGGCGCTGCCCATCACCGGCCGTTCTCGCGCGGCTGAGCGCGGCGGTCGCGCTCGCTAGGGCACGGGCGCGCCGCCGAGCGGGGGCGCCGGCGTGCTTGCGAGTCCCGCTTCGCCTAGTGGGCGGGCGGAGCTGATCTGCCACGAGAACGCCAGCATCGAGGAGGCGGTGAGGTCGATCGCGGGCTCGGTCGTGGTGAAGGACTGCACGTTGTCCGCATATACGGCCGCGTTGTTAAAGCGGGCGAACGCCTTGCCGCCAGCCGGAGGGCACGCGCGCATGCCGGGCAGCCGCCCCTTGCTGGTTTCATCGCTCGGACCCTCGACGACCGCGCCCGCGAGCACCGGCGACGATCCGTCCAGCGAGCCGCCGAGGTTTGCGACCTGATGCTGCGGGCAGTCGGGGAACGTGCTGCCGTCGCCGATGACGAACGAGGAGCCCCAAGCGTTGGCGCCGAGCACGTTCCCCAGCCACCGCTGGGAGTACCCACGGTAGGTTTCCTGGCCGGTGAGATCGTCGTACTCGGAGGCCATCACCGACAACCCGTCGCCGTGCGAAGCGGTGTCGGCGCTGTCCCACGGGAATCCGAAGCCGAAGGGGTCGCGCTGTGACTGTGCGACCGCCGCTTCGAGCTCCTCGCCGAGGTTTGCGATCAGCTGTGCTTCGGTGACCGCCAGTCCTGCCGGGTCGCCGGCCTGGCGCAGTGCTCGCACCAGCTCGAAGTGCGCCAGGCCGCTGACGTCATAGAGGTTCAGCCCTTCGCCTTCGCCGTGGTTGCGCGAGATGTACGCGCTGGCCCACTGTGCGGCCTGTTCGAGGTAGTAGCGCGACTGGGTGTGAGGCAGGCCGCCCGGCAGCTGCGCGCCGGAGGCGAGTGCGATCGCGAGCTCGCTCGCGCCGAGCTCGAGATCGTCGCGCCATTCGGTCTCCGGGTAGAAGCCGAACGGGATCGCGGTCAGCAGGTTGCCCCGAGGTTGGGTGTTCGCCAGTTCGAAGATGTGCTCGCCGGCGAGCAGGCAGCGCGAGGCGAGCGCAGGGCGGGTTTGGGCGAACACCTGGAAGCACAGCGCGAACGCGGCCGCGTCGCGCCCCGCGAGGTTTGGGCTCACCGGCGACCCCGGAGGACCGGCGCGGAAGACCGGGCGGTTGCGGATGAAGCGGTAGCGCGGGTCGCTCCCGCCGTAGGTGTCGTCTTCCTGGGGCAGACGCCAGATGTCGTGGTCGCTGACCGTGTTGGCGTTGCCCGCGCCGATACCCACCTGGTAGTAGAGCGTGCGCGTCTGGTCGTTCCACATCCGCAGCAGCCATTCGACGCCGAAACGTGCCTCTTCGGTGAAGTTCGAGTCGGGCGCGCCGACTCCCATCTGCGAGGGGAAGTCGCGCACGCCGATCAGCTGCAGCGCGGCGGCGTAGCTCGTCGTCTGCACGAACTTCAGGTAGTCGCCGGCGTCCCACCAGCCGCCCGACGCATTGAGCGTTTCGCCGAGGCTCGTCAGTTCGCCCTTGAATTCGCCTTCGGCGTTCACCTTCGGGGTCAGGTAGGCGACCGCGTGTTCGTCGTTGAGATGGGCCGGCGCCGTCCGCAGCGGCGAGGGTATGAATTCCGGGCCGTCGCGCTCGTTCTCGTAGAACGACAGAGCGTTCGCGAGCGGCACTTCGTAAAGGGCCTGCGCCGAGGTGATCGCAAACGGCGGCGAGGACGCCGGCGCCCGACCGGCGACTGACAACGAGTACGTACCCGGCGTTTGCACTGCGTCGAAGTCGAGCGGGTAGACGTGCGGGAAACGTGCGCTCCACGAGCCCACCGACGCACCGACGGTGCCGGTGAGGGCGACTCCCCCTTCCGCGGAGCGCACGGTGAACGTCGCACCGGTCTCCGCGGAGTGCGACATCAGGTAGGCGCGCTTGGGTGCTGCGAGCGGATAGCCGACCTGGTTGACGCGGATGAAGGTCGCGCCCGCCGCGGCCGCCTGGCCGGCGTTGGCACCGATCGCCACGAGGCTCACGGCGAGCGCGCCGAGCACGCGGGCCGTTGACCCGCGGCGGCGAAGCATGGAGTCGATCATCGCGAGCATCACGCGATCGCTCAGCGCGAACGCGCCAGCTCCGCCATCTGCTCGAACGCCGACAGCGGGTTGATCGGCTCTCGAGTGTCCGACAGCTCGTTGTAGATGTTGGCGATGTTGACGACCAGCCGCTCGCTCTCGCCCCAGTCCGCCCACCGTTGCAGCGAGATCGCGCGCGCCGCCTGCAGCGCGCTCATCCCCAGCGCACGGCACTCGCGCGCCTGCTCGTAGAGGTACTCGAAGTACGCACGCAGCTCGCGCACCGCGTCGAGGCTCGCCAGCGGACCGTGTCCGGGCACGATCACCGCTACGTCCATCGCGAGGATGCGATCGCACGCGGCGATCCAGTTGGACACGGGACCAGCCCACGCGATCGGGTGGGCCTCGGAGAAGAGGATGTCGCCCGAGAACAGCACGCGCTCGGCGGGCGCGAGCACGAGCGTGTCTCCGCGCGTGTGGGCGGGCCCGACCTCGATCAGCCGCAGCTCGCGGTCGCCGACCCGCAGCGTCAGCTCGCCGGCGAACGTCTCCTCGGGCAGCGCGAGCCCGATCCCGTTGAAGTCGAACGCGCCGAAGCACTCGAGGAAGAACGCGCCGGTCTCGCCCATCGCCGGCGCCTGCTCGAGCAGTGCCGCCATCGCCGCCGGCGGCAGCTCGGACATCTCCGCGGCGGTCCGCTCGGAGGCGACGATCCGCGCGCCGTCGACGAGCTGGTTGCCGTAGCAGTGATCGCCGTTGGCGTGGGTGTTGACGAGCGTGTCGATGCGCGCGGCAGCCGGCACCGCGCGGCGCATCGTGTGCAGCATCTGCCGGGTCAAGGGGAGGTCGTACAGCGTGTCGACGAGCAGCGTGCTCTCGCCGTCGACCACCAGGCCGGCGTTGCTCCAGCCCCAGCCGCCGTCGGGCTGTAGATATGCGAAGAGGCCATCGCCGACCTCGTCCAGCCCCTGCGTGTAGCTCATCTCAAAGGCCATGCTCTCACAGTGCAATACTCGTGCCGATGCCATTCGATCCGGGGCGCGCTGTTCCCCTGTTCGCGGCCGACCCGGCCCGCTACGAGCGGATGCCCTATCGCCGCGTCGGCGCCAGCGGCATCCAGCTCCCCGCGATCTCGCTCGGGCTGTGGCAGAACTTCGGTGACGATCGCCCGCTGCAGAACAGCCGCGCGGTCCTGCGCCGCGCCTTCGACCTCGGCATCACGCACTTCGACCTCGCCAACAACTACGGACCGCCATACGGCGCCGCCGAGACCAACTTCGGCCGCATCTTCGCGGAGGACTTCCGTCCGTACAGGGACGAGCTGATCATCTCGACCAAGGCCGGCTATGACCAGTGGCCGGGACCGTACGGCGAGTGGGGGTCGCGCAAGTACCTGCTGACGAGCCTCGACCAGAGCCTCGCGCGAATGGGGCTCGACTACGTCGACATCTTCTACTCGCACCGTTTCGACCCGCAGACGCCGCTGCGGGAGACGATGGGCGCACTCGACACCGCGGTGCGCCAGGGCAAGGCCCTGTACGTCGGCATCAGCTCCTACTCGCCACAGCGCACCGCCGAGACGATCGAGATTCTGAACGGCCTCGGCACGCCGCTGTTCATCCACCAACCCTCCTACTCGATGTTCAACCGCTGGATCGAGCAGGAACTGCTCGACGTGCTCGCGCGCAACGGCGTCGGCGCGATCGTGTTCTCGCCGCTCGCGCAGGGCCTGCTCACCGACCACTACCTGCATGGCATCCCCGAGGATTCACGCGTACGCCGCGGCGAGGCATTCGACGAACGCCTGCTCAGCGACGAGAACCTCGATCGCGTCCGCGCGCTCAACGAGATCGCAAAGCGACGCGGCCAGTCGCTCGCCCAGCTCGCCATCGCGTGGGCCCTGCGAGACGCCCGCGTCAGCTCCGCGCTGATCGGTGCGAGCAGCGTCACGCAGCTGGAAGACAACATCGGGGCGCTCGCGAAACTGGACTTCACGCCCGAGGAACTCACCGAGATCGATCGCTACGCCGTCGACGGCGGGATCAACGTGTGGGCGTCCTCGAGCGACGCGTGAGCGCTCAGCCACTCTGCGAGCGCCAGCGCCGGTAGAGGTCCGTGAACTCCTCGCGCATCGCCGGCGTGAGGTCCTCCGCGCGCAGCCGTCCGGTGAGCGTGATCGTGACGCGCATCTGCTCGAGGTACTCGGTGCAGTGCTCGCAACCGGCGATGTGCGCCTCGAAGCGCCGGCGTTGTGAGCGCGGCAGCGCGTCTTCCAGGTAGTCGGTGATCAGCTCGACCATCTCCTGGCACACGAGTCCGCTCTTGGACCAGAACATGCTCACGCGCCCCCCAACGCCGTTTCCAGAGCCTGACGCAGGTGACTGCGCCCGCGGTGCAACAGCACCCGCTGGTTGGCCTCGCTGATCTCGAGCACGTCACACACCTCGTGGCCGCTCAGCCCGTCGACGTCGCGCAGCAGCACGACCTCGCGCTGGCGCACTGGCAGCGCCTCGAGTGCCGCCTGGATATCTCCCGACAGGCCCTGCGCGAGAAGCCGGTCCTCGCTTTCCTCGACCCAATGCTGCGGAGGCGACATCCAGGCGCCCGACGCGTCGAATCTCGAGCTGTCCACGACCGGTCCAGCGTCACCGACAGCGATGCTTCGACGCTCACGCACGCCGGTGCTCGTAGCGCGGTTGACAAGGATCCGCAGCAGCCACGTGCGAAACGACGAGCGCCCGGCGAAGCCGTCGATCCCGCGCAGCACGCCCATCCACGTGTCCTGGACGACCTCCTCGGCGATCGCCTGGCTGGCCACGTACGAGCCGGCGAGGCGGACCATCGCGGCGTGGTGACGCGAGACGAGCGCCACGAACGCCTGCTCCTCGCCGGCGCGCAATCGCGCGACGAGCTCGGCGTCCTCGTCGAGGAGCACCGGGGCCTGGGTGCGCCGGCGCGGCAGGCCAAGGCCGACAACGGCGATTGCCGCGATCAACCCCATGCGCGCGCCGGGGGGTCGGGTAGGTGGTGAAGAGCACAGTCCATGCCGTTCGTAGGCCGCGCTGCAGGCTACGGCGCCCCCAAGGGCGCCGCAACCTGTAGGGCGTGGCTTGGCTAGCCGGCGACGATTCCCTCGCCGCCCTGCGCACCTGGGACCGCGATCGAGCCGATCTCCGTCAGTTCGCCCTTGGGCGCTACGGAGAACTCGTCGACGATGCCTTCCGCGCCGGTCTGCACGTACAGGAACTGCCCGTCGTTGGTGGCCGTCGCGTCCACGGTGCCACCGTCGGTTTTGGTGTCGCCGAGCAGCGTCAGCAACTGCCCGCCGTGACTCGATCCAAACGCGCTCAGCGAAGCGCTCCCGGGGTTCGACGTGTAGAACTGCCCGCGAGCTTCCACCACCCAGCAGGTGGCGATCTGTTCGGAAGCGACGACGTCGAGCTGCTCGATGTTGCCATCTTCGCGCAGCTGGAAGACCGCGAGCGCGCCCGCGCTCTCAGCGAGGACCAGGTGTCCCTGCCGATCGAAGGTCACGGCGAACGGGACGGTGCCCGGCAGCGGGTTCACGACCGGAGTGGCCGACAGCGTTCCGCCGGGCGCGACGCTGAAGACATCCACGTCGTTGCCGTTGGCCTTGGTCGTGACGATCAGCTGGGTGCCTTCCGGAGAGAACACGACAGTGCCCGGCGAATGCGTGAACTGCGGGGTTTCCGAGCCGAGGCCGAGCGCGCGATTCGATCCGGGGATCGCAACCAGGCGTCCGCCCGAGACGGCGAAGCCCTGCACCGATCCGCCTTCCAGCCCGTTGAGCACGTACACGATGCCGTTGTGCACAGCGACGCTCACCGGGAAGGTGCCGCCTGAGCTGATCACCTGGCGCAGCGCGAGCTTGTCTCCGAACACGGCAAACACCGAGACGCTGTTGCTGCCGGCGTTGACCGCGTACAGCAGGCCATTCTGCCGGTCCAAGGCGAGCGAGCCCTGCGAGGCGAGGTGATCGACTTCCGAGCCTTCGAGTGCTCCGCCGAGGCCGCCGGTGTTGTACACGCCGGCCTGCGCGAGCTTGCCTTCGGCTGAACGGTCATAGACCACGATCTGGTTGCCTTTGATGTTGTCCGTCTGTACGAAGACCGCGTGGTTGATGCCGGTCGCGAAGGCCGGCGCGCCGAGCACGCCGAGCGCTGCCAGCGCGGCCGTGGCCGCGACCACGGCGGCACCGAGGCGAATTGTCGCTTTCATTGCTGAGTCTCCTAGGGGTTGGGGAGTGGGCATGCAACGTTCAGTCCGACCGGCGGACCGATGCGTTACACACCGACGTCTGGCGGCTTCCCCGGCCGCTGGGAGTATCGTCGGTGCCTGGTGCGTGGATGACATTTGATCGAGCTGACGGTGCGGTGGCCCCGGAGGGCCATGTTGGTGCCGATCGAGGCGAGCCTGTCCCCGAGCGCTCGATGGTTCCCGCCGCCCCGGTCGAGAACGAGACGATCGATCGCATTGCGAACCTTGTGGTGATGATCGTGCCGCTCGCGCTCGTGGGGTTCGCCGCATACCTCGCCTGGGGCGGCGCCCTGCAGTGGCCGGACCTGATCGTGATGGCGCTCACCTATCTGCTGACCGGCGCGGGCATCACGGTCGGCTTTCACCGCCTGCTGACCCACCGCAGCTTCAAGACCAGTCCCGCCATGCGCGGCGTGTTCGCCGCGCTGGGCTCGGCCGCGGTCGAGGGGCCGGTGATCGAGTGGGTTGCCAACCACCGCAAGCACCACCAGTTCTCCGATGTGCCCGGCGACCCGCACAGCCCTCACGTCGATCACAGCGGCGGCTGGCGCGGGGCGCTAGCTGGGCTGTTTCACGCGCACGTGGGTTGGATCCTGGGTGGCGACGCGATGGCCGACGAGCACCGCTACGCCAAGGACCTGCTCGCCGATCCGGTCGTGCGCTTCGTCGATCGCACGTTCCTGCTGTGGGTCGCGCTCGGGCTGGCGGTCCCGTTCGCCCTCGGTGTCGCGCTCACCGGCACGCTTGTGGGAGGACTGACAGGCCTGCTGTGGGGCGGCGCGGTGCGGATGTTCTGCCTGCACCACGCCACGTTCTCGATCAACTCGCTGTGTCACTTCTTTGGCCGGCGCAGCTTCGACACGGGCGATGAATCGCGCAACCTGCTGTGGCTGGCACTGCCGACGCTCGGCGAGGCGTGGCACAACAACCACCACGCGTTCCCGACTTCCGCCCGTCATGGCCTGCGCTGGTGGCAGCTCGACCCGTCGGCTTGGGTGATCGCCGGCATGGCGCGCGTGGGCCTCGTGTGGGACGTGATTCGCATCCCGCCCGAGCGTCAGCTCGCGAAGACCGTCAGCGGCTGACACGGCTGACTGCTCCTGCGCGCTCGTACTGGCGTCCGGACCGGGCGGTGCCATGGCGCGCGAGGAGTATCGTCCCGACCAAGGAGAGAGCAAGCGGCGAAGGAGAGGTTCGGGATATGTACGACTACGTGATCGTGGGAGCGGGGTCGGCTGGCTGCGTGCTGGCAAACCGGTTGAGCGAGGATCCTGACGTGCGGGTGCTGCTGCTGGAGGCCGGGCCGCCCGACGTCAACCAGAACATCCACGTGCCGCTCGGCTACCTGCAGCTGCCGCGCACGGAGGTCGACTGGGACTACTCCACCGCGCCCGAGCCCGAGTGCCGCAACCGTCGCATCCCCCTGCCCCGCGGCAGGGTGCTCGGCGGGTCCTCCTCGATCAACGCGATGATCTACATCCGCGGCAACCGGCTCGACTATGACGAATGGGGCGTGCCCGGTTGGTCGGCCGCGGAGCTGATGCCGTACTTCCTGAAGGCCGAGGACAACGAGCGCGGTGCGTCTCGCTGGCACGGCGCAGGCGGCCCGCTGCCGGTGAGCGAGGGCCGCTCCAACAACCCGATGTCGAGCGCGTTCGTGGAGGCCGGTGTGCAGGCCGGGCTGCCCCGTAACGACGACTTCAACGGCGATCAGCAGGACGGCGTCGGCCTCTACCAGGTGACCCACCGCGGCGGCATGCGCGCGAGCACCGCTGTCGCGTATCTGCATCCGGTGAGCGAACGCACAAACCTGACTGTGATGCCCTACATGCTGGTGCAGCGCGTGCTGTTCGAGGGCAATCGCGCGGTCGGCGTGCAGGCGAGCCAGCTCGGCCAGATCCAGGAGCTGCGCGCCGAGCGCGAGGTGATTCTGTGCGGCGGCGCATACAACTCGCCGCAGCTGCTGATGCTCTCCGGCGTCGGCCCCGCCGAGCACCTGACGATGCGCGAAATCGAGGTGCTGCTCGACCAGCCTGCCGTCGGCGAGAACCTCTCAGACCACGCAGCCGCCTATTCGGTGTGGACGACCCCGGAGGAAGTCAGCCTGCTGCTGTCGCTCGAGCCCGAGGCGCTGCAGGAGTACGAAGCCACGCAGACCGGCCCGCTCGCCTCGAACTTCGCGGAGGCCGGCGGCTTCGTGCGCGTCGGCGCCGACGCGCCCGCGCCCGACATCCAGTTCCACTTCATCCCGGTGCAGATCATCGACGAGGGCATGAGCGACCCTGATGCCCACGGATTCCTGGCAACGCCTTGCCTGTTGACCCCGAACAGTCGCGGCAACGTGCGCCTGGCCTCCAACGACCCGAGCGCCAAGCCGATCGTCCACCACTCCTACTACACCGCCGGTGACGACATGCAGCGGATGATCGCGGGCTTCCGCCAGATGCTCGAGATCTGCGCGCAACCGGCGCTCGCGCCGTACGCCGTCGAGCCGTGCATCTTCCCCGAGGGTGACAGCGACGAGCATCTGCGCGAGCACATCGCACGCACGACGTTCTCGATCTACCACCCTGTCGGCACCTGCCGGACGGGCGAGGACGCCGCCGCCGTCGTTGACGCGCAGCTGCGCGTCAACGGACTCGAGGGCCTGCGCGTGGTCGATGCGTCCGTGATGCCGATGGTCCCGCGCGGGAACACCAACGCTCCGACGATCGCCGTGGCCGAGCGCGCCGCCGACCTGATTCGCGGCCGCGCGCTGTCCCTGCCGGGCGCGCCCGCCGAGGTCGGCGCGATCGCTGCGACCAACGGCGTCGTGCCCCAGCCGGCGTCGGCTTAGCCGCGCCTGCCGGGCGCGTCAGGCCTCCGGGGCCTCGCGCGCCGCCGCCACCAGCCGGCGCATGCCCCGCATCCAGCGTTCCGGGTCGGTGCCCTTGCGCGCCATGAACTCAGCGACGTTCTCGTGCGGGAGGATCAGGAAGCGCTCCTCGCGGATTCCGGCGACGACAGCGTCGGCGACCTGCTCGGGCTCGATCAGGCCGCCCGACGACAGCGCCGCCGCCGCTGCGGCCTCCTCCATTCCGCGTTCGAGCATCGGCGTACGCACCCCCTGCGGGCAGATGCACGACACGCGCACACCCCGGTCGAGGTATTCGATCGACATCCACTCCGCCAGTGACACGGCGGCGTGCTTGGTGACGCTGTAGATCAGCGAGGAGACCTGGGTCAGCAGACCGGCGGCCGAGGCGGTGTTGATCAGATAGCCCTCGCCGCGCTCGAGCATCTCTCCCAGCAATGCCCGTGAAGCCCACACGTGCGCCATCACGTTGACGCGCCACGCTTCGTCCCAGGCCGCATCGCTCGCCTCGGGGCCGCCGCCCATGCCCCCGACACCTGCGTTCGAGATGAAGATGTCGATCGAGCCGTTGGCCTCCGAGGCGATCGCGATCAGCTCGCGCACGCTGTTCTCCTCGCCGGCGTCGAACCCGACCGCGAGCGCACGGGATCCCAGCTCCTCGGCGATCGCCTGAGCGCCCTGCACGTCGCGGTCGGCGACCACGACCGCCCGCGCGCCCTCCTCGACGAAGCTGCGCACGAGGGCGCTGCCGATGCCGCCGGCGGCGCCCGTGACGACGATATGACGGTCGGCGAGCTCCATTGGGCGTACTCTATGGGAACGATGTTCACGGAGGCGAGGGAGGCCGGGGCGCCGGAAGCGCCTGTGTGGGGAGAGCTGCGCTACGGCGGCGAGCTCGCGCGGCTGCTCACCGATCCGCGTCTGCGCGCCCCCAGCCGTCGCGAGGACGCCCGGCCGGTGATGCTGACCCCTGGCTTCATGGCCGGTGACAGCTCGCTGCGCGTGATGCGCAGCTGGCTGCAGCGGCGCGGCCATCGCGTCGCGATGAGCGGCATGCGCGTCAACGTCGGCTGCGCCGAGGAGATCGTCCAGCGCCTGGAGGTGCAGCTGGAGGAGTTCGCGGGAGCTTGCGGTGAGCGGGTTGTGCTGATCGGCCAGAGTCGCGGCGGCGCGCTCGCGCGTGCGCTCGCTGTGCGCCATCCGGAGCTGGTGTGCGGGCTGGTGATGCTCGGTTCGCCGGTGTGCGACGGCCTGGCCGTCTCGCCGCAGGTGCTGCGCACCGTGCGGCTGGTGGCACGACTGGGCGATCTCGGGGTGCCGGGGGTGTTCTCCACCAGCTGCAAGGAAGGCGAGTGCTGCGCAGGCTTCGAAGCGGACCTCGCCGCTCCGCTCGAGGACGGGATCGAGGCCGTTGCGGTGTACTCGCGCAGCGACGGCATTGTCGACTGGCGCGCGTGCCTGGATCCGCACGCGGAGTTGGCCGAGGTCGACTCGAGCCACTGCGGCATGTCGGTTCACCCGCAGGTCTACCGCGTGCTCGAGCAGGTGCTCGACGGCGCCACGGAGGTTGCATGGAGTGGATGAGTCCGATCGACTCGTCCTTCTTGCACGTGGAGAACGCCACCACGCCGATGCACATCGGCGCCGTCAGCATCTTCGAGGGGCCGCCGCCGCCGTTTGAGGACCTGCGCGCGATGGTCGCAGGCAAGCTCGAGCTGGTGCCGCGCTATCGACAGAAGGTTCGGTTTGTGCCCCTGGCGATCAGCTCGCCGGCGTGGATCGACGATCCCCACTTCAGCCTCGACTACCACCTCCGTCACACGGCGGTGCCGGCGCCGGGAAGCGAGCAGCAGCTACGGGAGATGGCCAGCCGCGTCTTCTCGCAGCACCTCGACCGCGACAAGCCGCTGTGGGAGCTGTGGGTCGTCGAGCGGCTGGAGGGCGGCCGCTGGGCGCTGCTGTCGAAGGTGCACCACTGCATGGTCGACGGCGTCGCCGCGACCGACCTGATGTCGGTCATGTTCTCGGACACCACCCCCGGCGCTGCAACGCGTGAGTGGGCGCCCGCGCCCGAGCCCTCCGCCATCGAGCTGTTTGTGCGCACGCTCGCCTACCGCGCCAGCCCGGACGGGCAGCTGCAGACGCTGCGCCGGGTGCTCGGCGCGCCGCGCGACACGCTGCGTTCGCTCGCAGAGACCGTGCGCGCGGCCGCGGCGGCGTCGTCGAGCATGCGCCCCGTCGGCGCCTCCTCGCTGACGGGCGCGATCGGCCCGCACCGCCGCTGGAGCTGGGCGCAGGTGCGCCTGTCCGACGTCAAGCGCGTTCGCACCGCGCTCGGCGGCACGGTCAACGACGTCGTGCTGACGCTGATCACCAACGGGTTCCGCGAGCTGCTGTTGTCCCGCGGCGAGGACGTGCCCGCGGACCAGGTGATCCGCACGATGGTGCCGGTGTCGGTGCGCAGCAAGGGCGAGCGTGGCGTGTACAACAACCGTGTCTCGGCGGTGTTCGCCGGGCTGCCGGTCGGGCTCACGGAGCCCGCGCGGCGACTGGAGCGGATCCGCGCGGAGATGGACGGGATCAAGGAGTCCAAGCAGGCGGTCGCCGGCGACGTGCTGACGTCGATGTCGGGCTTCGCGCCGCCGTTGCTGCTCGCGCTCGGAAGCCGCCTGGTGACGCTGTCGCCGCGCCTGAACATGCACACGGCGACGACGAACGTGCCGGGCCCCCAGCAGCCCGTGCAGACGCTCGGGCGGCGCATGCTCGAGTCCTATCCGTTCGTCCCGGTCGTCGGCTCGATCCGGATCGTCGTCGCGATCTTCTCCTACGACGGCGGCCTCTACTTCGGCGTCACCGGCGACTACGACGGCGCGCCGGACATCGACGTGCTGACGGCCGGCATCGGCCGCGGCATCGACGGTCTGCTGGCGCTCGTGCCCGAGTCGGAGCCGGCGCCGGCACCGGCCCGGCGAACGCGTCGCAAGCCGCCCGTGCGCCTCGCCGGATAGGCGACGGGCACGCCTGCGCATCGCATCGCTTGCGCCCGCTCTCATACGATCACAGCCTGATGCCGAACGCCGACGAGATGCTCAACGTCGCGGCGGCGCGTGCCGACGAGCTCGCCGCGCCGGGCCTCAGCCCCCGCCCGCGTCGCAAGGTGGCCGTGCTCGCGTGCATGGATACGCGCATCGACCTGTTCCCGATGCTCGGCCTGCGACGCGGCGACGCGCACATCATCCGCAACGCCGGCGGCCTCGTCACCGACGACGCGATCCGCTCGCTCAGCGCATCGCAGCGCCTGCTCGGGACGGAGGAGATCGTCGTGGTGATGCACGACGGCTGCGGCCTGCACGGAGCCTCCGAGGACGACTTCGCCCAGGCGCTCGCTGCCGACGGCGCGCTGCCGACCTGGCGCTTGGGCGCCTTCGAGGACGTCGAGGACACGCTTCGCAACAGCCTCGCGCGCCTGCGCGCCAGCCCCGAGTTGCCGGCGCGCGAGCACATCAGGGGGTTCGTCTTCGACCCGGAGACGGGGGCGCTGCGCGAGGTGCGTTCCGCTGGCGCCGAGAGCGCCGAGACATATCGGTAGGCTGGCGTCCGCGAATGCGAGCCGTCACCTTCCAGGCCCCCGGCGTCGTCAGCGTCGAGGAGCGCCCTTCACCGGAGCTGATCGATGGCGAAGACGCGATCGTGGGGATCGAGGCCACCGGCGTGTGCGGATCGGATCTGCACATCTACCACGGTCGCGTGCAGATCGAGCCCGGCTTCACGATCGGCCACGAGTACGTCGGCACGGTCCTCGCGACCGGCGACGCGGTCACGCGCGTGGCCGTCGGCGACCGTGTGCTCGGCTGCTTCCAGACGGCGTGTGGAGTGTGCTTCTTCTGTCGGCGCGGGGAGTACCACCGCTGCGTGCAGTCGCGCACGTTCGGGCACGGCGCGGGGCTCGGCGGGCTGCAGGGCACGCAGGCCGATGAAGCGCTCGTGCCGCACGCCAACCTCGTGCTGCGCCGCGTGCCGGAGGGCATGAGCAGCGACGTCGCGCTGTTCGCCGGCGACGTGATGGGCACCGGCTTCCACGCGATCGTCGAAAGCGGCTTCCGGCCGGGCGACGTCGTCGCGGTGCTCGGGCTCGGCCCGGTCGGCCTGTGCGCGGTGCAGGCCGCGAAGGCGCTCGGCGCGGCGCACGTGTTCGCGGTCGACTCCGTGCCCGAGCGCCTCGGCGTGGCCGCGTCCTTCGGCGCCGAGGCGGTGCACCTGGGCGAGCAGGACGTCCGCGCGCTCGTGCGCGGCGCCACCGAAGGTCGTGGCGTGGATGTCTGCGTGGACGCGGTCGGCGACGCGAAGGTGCTCGACAGCGCGATCCGGCTCACGCGCGCGTGCGGAAACATCCAGTGCGTCGGCGTCTACGCGGAGCGCACAGAGGTCCACATGGGGCTTTTGTGGCTGAAGTCGCTGACGCTTCGCGGCGGCCAGGCGAACGTGCTCGGGCACGTCGACCGCGTGCTGTCGCTGCTGGCGGCGGGCGTGCTCGACCCCACGGCGCTCGTCACGCGCCACATGAAGCTCGACGAGGCGCCCGAGGCCTATGCCGTGTATGACCGGCGCGAAGCGCTGAAGATCGTGCTCACGCCGTAGCCCTGATCGGCGCGATCGTCGAACGCGTACCGCGAGTGCTGCTTTAGAATATGGTGCTCGTCGTCCGATAGACATCCATAACGCGCGCCCGTAGCTCAGTGGTCAACGGTTCTCTTCGGGGAGCCAAAGAGCAGCGGTCTTTCAAGCCGCAGGCCGAGGGTTCGATTCCCTCCGGGCGCACTCTCGCTTCTCCCAGCAGCCCGCGCAGCCGCCGCACCGATCGCTCGGCGGACGCTTACTGCGCCCCCTTGCGGCTGGCTTGGCAAACACAGCCAGGCCCTACTCGCACTGTCAGCGACGAAACGTACGACTGCAATGCCGGCGGTTATACGTCCGGTTATCCGTCCAGTTGTCAATCTCGAGACTCAAGTTGACAACCTGCGTAAAACCTGATTTATATGTCTGGGAAGCAGGGGCACCCGCCAGTCGATGGAAGGGATCGGGACGATGGGATCTGGGTCAAGCACGAGGCGAGACCAGCCGCAGGACGGAGGGCTCTGATGGAGATGCGTGTGTTCTCGTGTCACGAGCAACGGATGCTTCGAGCGCTGCACGGACGCTGGCCGTACAGGCGGTCGCACTGTCGCCACGATCTCCACTGGCTGGTGCGCGTCCAGTCCGAGGGGTGCTGGTGCGCGAGCGCGCGAGCGCACTCGGTGCTCGGGCTGCGCGCGTGCAGCCGCAGGCCACAGGGGAGCTGAGGGATCAGCAGGGGCCGGGGCGGTGCCTGTCCCTACCTACCGGCCCGCCACGGGGGACGGGCCGGTAGGGGCAGGTTCACTGCCGTCGGCGGCGGCGGCGCCGTCGGCGCGCAGTGCGTGGGTCGCGATCCCGTCGATGATCTGGGGCCAGGCGGCGCGCGGCAGGTCGTGGCCCATGCCCTTGATCATCATCAGCTCGGCTCCCGCGATCGCGCGTGCGGTCGCGCGGCCGCCTGAGGGAGCCACCAGCGGGTCGGCGCTGCCGTGGATCACGAGCGTCGGGGCGCTTATACGTGCCAGTTCGGCGGTGCGGTTGCCGGAAGCGATGATCGCGGCGAGCTGACGCCCCGAGCCTTCGGGATCGTGGTCGCGGTCGTAGCTGGTTTCGGCGAGCGCGCGGATGTCCTCGTCATCACGCGGCAGGCCGGAGGAGCCGATCACCGAGAACAGGCGCTCGGTGTGGGCGATCAGCGCCTCGCGGCCGCTGGGCGGGCGGCGTAGGAAGATCGGATAGACGCGCAGCGAGGGCTGCCCGCTGCGCCGGCTGCCGGTGTTGGACATGATCGAGACGAGCGAGCGCACGAGCGTGGGGTGGCGCGCCGCGAGCGTCTGCGCGATCATGCCGCCCATCGAGGCGCCGATGACGTGTGCCGGCGCCAGCTCGAGCGCGCGCAGCAGCCCGGCGCTGTCGTCGGCCATGTCGGCGAGGGTGTACTGGGCGGCGCGGCCGGAGCGCCGCAGCAGCTCGGCGGTGCTCGGCGGGCGACCGCTCAAGTGGGTCGAGCGCCCGATGTCGCGGTTGTCGAAGCGCACCACGTGCAACCCGCGCGCTGCGAGCTCGTTGCAGAAGTCCTCCGGCCACGCGACCATCTGCGTGCCGAGGCCCATGATCAGCAGCGCGGTCGGATCCGACGGCGAGCCGAAGCTCTCATAGCTCAGGGTTATGCCACGGCCGACGTCGCAGAATTGCTCGTTCACGATCTTGCGACTCTACCGAGCCGGATCGGGGTAGGATCGACTGCGATGGCGACGTCAAGCCAAGCGAGCACTTCTCCGGGCGCCGCAGCGCACGAGGACGCTGAGATCCGCAGGCTGTCGATCGACACGATCCGGGCGCTGTCGATGGACGCCGTGCAGAAGGCGAACGCCGGGCATCCAGGCACGGCGATGGCGCTGGCGCCGCTCGGGTACACGATCTATCAGCACTTCCTGCACGTCAACCCGCGGGACACCGAGTGGCCAGACCGCGACCGCTTCGTGCTGAGCGCCGGACACGCGTGTGTGCTGCAGTACTCGCTGCTGCATCTGAGCGGCTATGACCTCGGTCTCGAGGACCTGGAACGGTTTCGTCAGTGGGGCTCGCGTACGCCGGGGCACCCCGAGCGCGGTCACACGCCGGGGATCGAGATCACGACGGGGCCGCTGGGACAGGGCATCGCCAACGCGGTCGGGATGGCGATCGCGGAGCGCTTCCTGGCGGACCGCTTCAACCGGCCCGGACACGAGCCGGTCGATCACCACGTGTACGCGATCTGCTCGGACGGCGACATGATGGAGGGCATCAGCCAGGAAACCGCTTCCCTCGCGGGGAACTTCGACCTTGGCAAGCTGGTCGTCTGCTACGACGACAACCACATCACGATCGACGGCACGACGGCGCTGTCGTTCGACGGTGAGAACCACACGCGGCGCATGGAGGCCGAGGGCTGGCACGTTCAGCGCGTCGAGGACTCAGAGGACCTCGACGCGCTCGAAGCGGCACTCGCGACGGCGCGCGACGAACTCGAGCGCCCGTCGTTCATCGCGATCCGCTCGCACATCGCCTACCCCGCGCCGCACGCCGTCGACACGGCGAAGGCGCACGGCGCTCCGCTCGGGGAAGCCGAAGTGCGCGCCACCAAGGAAGTCATGGGTTTCGATCCGGATCGCTCGTTCTGGGTCGACGAGCGTGTGTATGAGCACATGTCACTGCGCGAGCGCGGCGCCGCCGCGCAGGGGGCGTGGACGGGGCGCTTCCAGGAGTGGCGCGAGGACTTCCCCGAGATGGCGGCGGAGTGGGACGAAGCGTGGGCCGGGCGCATGCGCGAGGGCTGGCGCGAGGCGCTGCCCGAGTTCGAGGCGGGCACGGAACTGGCGACGCGCTCGGCCGGCCAGAAGGCGATGGCGGCGTTCTCGGAATTCGCGCCGACGATGATCGGCGGCGCGGCCGACCTGGTGGAGTCGACCAAGACCGTGTTCGAGGGTGCGGGCGAGTTCTCGAAGGTGCACGCCGGACGCAACGTGCCGTTCGGGATCCGCGAGCACGCGATGGGCGCGATCGTCAACGGCGCGTGCGCGCACGGAGGGATCGTCAAACCGTACGGCTCGACGTTCCTGACGTTCTCCGACTACATGCGCGGCGCCGTGCGGCTGTCGGCGGTGATGGGACTGCCGGTTGTGTGGGTGTGGACGCACGACTCGATCGGTCTCGGCGAGGACGGCCCGACGCACCAGCCGGTCGAGCACTACGCGGCGCTGCGTGCGATCCCGCACCTGTGGGTGATTCGCCCTGGCGACCCGAACGAGACGAGCGTCGCGTGGCGCGTGGCACTCGAACGCGATGACGGGCCGATCGCGCTGCTGCTCTCGCGGCAGAACATGCCGGTGCTGGACCGCACCGAGGTGGCCCCGGCAGAGGGGCTCGAGCACGGCGGCTACGTGCTGTGGGACTCAGCCGCGGCGATGGCCGCCAACGGCGCCGACACCCTCCCGGAGATCGTGCTGATCGCGACCGGGTCCGAGGTGGCGCCGACGCTGCAGGCGGGGCAGGCGCTGGCGCAGCAGGGGCGAGACGTTCGCGTCGTGTCGATGCCGTGCATCGAGCTGTTCGAAGCGCAGACGCAGGCCTACCGTGACCAGGTGCTGCCGCCGTCGGTCAGGACGCGCCTCGCGGTGGAGCCGGGAGCGAGCATCAGCTGGTGGAAGTGGGTGGGGCTCGACGGCGAGGTCCTCGGCCTCGACCGCTTCGGCGCATCCGCGCCGGGCGCCAGGGTGCTCGAGGAGCTGGGGTTCAGCTTCGAGAACATCCTCGCGCGCGCGAGCGCTCTGCTTGAATCGAAACACTGACGCGCAACCGATAAGGAGACACGATGCCCTCCGACACATCTACGCCCCTCGAGCATCTCTCAGCTCTCGGCCAGAGCGTGTGGGTGGACTTCCTCTCGCGTGACTCGATCCGCGGCGGTCATCTGCAGCAGCTGATCGACGAGGACTCCGTCGTCGGCGCCACCTCGAACCCGTCGATCTTCGAGAAGGCGATGGGCTCGGGCAGCGCCTACGACGAGCAGATCCACGAGCTGATCGATCAGGACCCCACGCGGCCGGCAGATGTGGAGGCGATCTTCTGGGCCCTGGCCGAACAGGACATCCGCGACGCGTGCGACGTGTTCCGGCCGGTCTGGGATGGCGGCAGCGGCCGCGACGGTTACGTCTCCCTCGAGGTCGATCCGCGACTGGCCTACGACACGCTGCAAACCTTCCGCGAGGCGATGCGCATCCACGAAAGCGTCGAGCGGCCCAACCTGATGGTGAAGATCCCCGCGACGAAGCCCGGCCTGGCCGCGATCGAGGACGTCGTGTCCAAGGGCCGCTCGATCAACGTCACGCTGATCTTCTCGCTGCGCCGCTACGCCGAGGTGGCAGAGTCCTACATACGCGGCATCGAGCGGCTCGTCGCCGAGGGCGGAGACCCTCGCAAGGTCGCCTCGGTGGCGAGCTTCTTCGTCTCGCGGATCGACACCGAGGCGGACCGGCGCCTGGAAGACGTCGGCGCACCCAAAGAGCTCCAGGGCAAGCTTGCCGTCGCCAACGCAAAGCTCGCCTACGCGCACTACCTCGACGCCTTCAGCGGCCCGCGCTGGGAATACCTGGTGGGCAAGGGCGCGACCCCCCAACGCGTGCTGTGGGCTTCGACCTCGGTCAAGAACCCCGCCTATCCCGACACGTTGTACGTCGAGGAGCTGATCGGCTCGGACACCGTCAACACAATGCCCGAGGAGACGATCTTGGCCTATCAGGACCACGGCGAGCCCCAGCCTCGGCTGCAGAGAGAGCTGGACGACGCGAAGGCGCTGCTCGAGAGGCTCGCGCGCGTGGGCGTCGACTACGACGACGTCACCGATACGCTCGAGCGTGAGGGAGTCGAGAAATTCGCCGAGGCGTTCGAGCAGCTGATGCAGTCGCTGCGCGAGAAGCAGCAGACGCTCGCGCTGGCCTAGCGTCCTGATTCAGGCGCCGGGATAGGGAATCGGTACGAGCACCCGGATCGTCAGCGGCCCCGATGGGAAGGCCGCGGCGTGCACGGTGAACACGCGGAAGCTGCGCCCCCGGTAGCGGTAGGCGCCGCTGGCGGGCACGCTTGCGAGCGCCGGTCCCGGCATCGGCCCGAGGCTGTCCTTGACGAGCTGCGGCGGGCCGGAGCCGAGGTTCATGTACATCAACACATCGAGCCCGGCCAGGCGTCTGGTCAGGCGCAGATAGCCTTCGTCGTCCTGGATCGAGAGCACGAAGCTGCCGATCGTGTGCCCGCCGAACCGTAGCGGCGCGCTCACCGGGCCGAGCACGTAGGGGCCGCCGACGTCGGACAGGAGCTGCCCGCCGGCGCTGACCCGCAACCGCACGATGTGGTGGTTGAGCAGGGCGTGGATTGCGCGTTCGGTGCCAGCAGGTTCGCGGCGGGCGACCGCTTCCAGCAGTGGCCGGCTGCTCTGCACCCGGCGCACCTGCGCGCGGGTGGCACGCCCGGCGGTCTCGCCCGAGTAGATCAGCTCGGCGACGCGTCGCAGCGTGTTGACGGTGGTGTCCTGCGTTGTACGTCCGCAGAGCGGGGAGGTCGCGCTCGTCGGGATCAGCAGATACACCCGCAGCGCACCCGACGGATACGCCTGCGCCGGGAACGACGTGTAGCTGTACGCGACGCCTTTCAGCATCAGGGTGCCTTCATTCGGCAGCGAATGGGAGCCGAGCGAGGGAGAGCCGCCGACGCTGGTTCCCTTGGCGGTTCGCAGCACGATGACGCCCTGGCTGATCCCGCGCGACTCGGACAGGAAGCCGTTGTCCGCCCAGACGCTCGTGACGTAGCTCGCGATGGCGGTTCCGCGTGCGCCCGTGAGCGTTCCCTGCACGGGCGCCAGCGCGGGAGTCCCGACGGCGATGAACGGCTTACCGGCGCGCGTGATGGCGAGATCGGTCAGGTGCCCGGTTGCCAGAAGCGCCTGGATGGCGGCGCGCGCGGCGGGCCTGTTCGCGCCTTCCACGGCTGCGCGCAGCCCCGCCGAGTGCTCGATGAGGTACTCGGCGCTGTCGACGCGTTCGCTGTGGACGCCCTCGTGATACACGCGTTCGACAACGCTGGCGCGAGTGGCGAGCACCGCCGCGGGGCAGCTCTTGGGTTCGCTCGAGCTGCGCGGCTGCGCGTCGGCGAGCACGGCGGTCGGTGTGTCAGCGTGCGTCGTGCCGCAGCCCGTGAGAGCGACCGAGACGGCGAGCACGGCCAGCGATGCGACGCCGCTCATCACGCGCACGAGCGACGAGCTCCCTGCAAGCGCGCACATTTTCAGCGGGGAAAGCATCGTGCCCATCCTAAGTGCCCGCTGATCGCGGGGTGGGTCTGCTCACGCCTGAAGTCTCAGCTCGGCGTGTGAGCGTGGCTCATGCCGGCGGCGGATAGACCGCCAGCCAGGCGAACAGGCTGGTGGTGGCGGCGTGCGTCTGCAGCATGCCCGGCTGTGCGTCGGAGGCCGGCAGCGTTTCGCCGTTCCAGGAGAGCAGGTACAGGCCCTGGCCGTTGGCTGCGCGCGTCTGCGCGTCGCGCGCGTTGTCGGCCGCGAGCAGATACAGCGTCTTGTTGCCTTCGAGCGAGTACAGCGCGAGCATCCACTGCAGGTAGATCGCGTCGTACTGAGGTGAGAAGTCGAGCAGGTAGCCGAAGCGCTGCAGCGCGGCGATCTGCAGCTGCCTGGCGCGTTCACATTCGGCGGCTGTGCCGGTGAGATGGCAGAGCAGCGCCTGCGCGTAGATCAGCGGCGCCTCGATGTAGTCGACCGGCGTCGTGCTGACGCTGCTGTCCACGTACAGACCTTCGGCGCTGCTGAAGCCACCCGTGTTGGCCCACGCGATGAACTTGCGCGCCTGTGCGAGGGCGAACGCCGAGCGGTCGCTCTGGTAGACGAGCGTCGCGAGCAGGCTGTCAGCGGCCAGCGCGGGACCGGACTTGAACGGGTGCTCGGTGTTCCACCAGATGCTGCCCCCGGCGCGAGCCCAGCCGGCGGCGGCGACATAGCGGAGCGCCCGTTCGGCGTCCGTGAGGTAGCGGCGGGCGCCGGTCGCGCGGTAGGCGTTCACGAACGCCACGCCCCACCAGCCGTTGTCGTCGAACCACGTCTCGGTGTCGGCTTCACGGTCGCCGGGGTAGGGGGAGTAGCCGGGAACGGGTCGCAGGCCGCGGTTGAGGTAGCGCTCTGCTCCCGCGGCGAAGCTCGCGACGGCGTGCCGGTTGGCGGCAGTCGGCTGCGCGATCGCGATCGCGTCGAGTGCCTCGAACAGCGGCACGCTGTCCCAGATGGTGGCGAGCGGATAGCGTTCGTGGTCGTCCAGCCGCGAGTCATACCAGCCGCGCCTTGGATCCCACCAGTGCCGCCTGGCTGCCGCGACCCCGGTCTGCGCCAGGGCGAGCGCGGCCTGCTGAGGGGCGCTCAGCGCCGGCGTGGGCACGGGCGCGTTCGCGGCCGGGGACGCCAGTGCCGCTGGCGCCATTTGCGCGGCGAGGCAGGCGGCGACCGCGAATGCGGCTGGACAGAGCGTTGGCATGCGCATGTGAGTGCTAACCCGCTACCTGCATGATCGGCGCGGCGCCTGGCTAGGATGAGGGGCTGTGCCCGGGCATGGATTCGCCGCTCCGCCGGCGCCGCCGTCGGAACGGCGCGCGTGGCTGCTCGCGTGCACGCTCGCCGTGCTCGGGGTGCTGGTGCTGGTGCTGGTCCTCACCGGAGTGCTCGGCGGCACGAGCTCAGTTGCGCCTCCGCCCGTGCTCGTCTCGGCGGCGACGCCGACGCCGGCGAGCGCCGCGGCTGCGGCCGCCCCGGCCGCAGCCAAGAGCACCGGCGTCCATGCGCCAATCGTCGCGCACCCGTCGGTCGCGCAACAGCACAGTGCCGCGCGCAACCTGCTCGACGCGCCGCAGGTTCACATCTCCAAGCGCTGGATGGAAGGCTTCTATCCGATCTACGCGACGGCGCAGAGCACCTTCGGCGTCAACTGGCTGCTGCTGGCCTCGATCCACAGGCAGGAGAGCGCGTTCTCGACCGCGCCCGGCATCTATCACGGCCTGAACTTCGCGCACTGCTGCGGCGGCCCGATGCAGTTCAACGTCACTAACGGTCGCGTGACCACGTGGGACCTCGTCAGCGACTCCTACCAGTACGGGAAACGCCCCGCGCGCTACGACCACATGACCCCCACGCACCCGTCGATCTACGACGACTTCGACTCGATCATGGCCGCTGCGCACCTGCTCTCCGCCGACGGCGCCGCGTATGCGTTGGATGAATCAGCGTGGGATGCCGCGTATGACTACTACGGTCACGACGCCACCGGTGTCAGCTACGCGGATGAGGTGCTCGCGCGGGCGATCGGCTGGTCCCAGCACGGCTTCTGTATCAACTGCGGGGTCGAATCCGGGATGGTGCGAGCGGTTTACGCAGCATATGGCGCGCCGGTGCTGGCCGCGCTGGAAGCAAGCGAAGCCGGCGCCGCCAAAGCCGTCCACAAGCCTCCGAAAGCGGAGGCTGCCGGGCGCCGAAGGGAGTAATCGCCCCGCCCGCCCGCTCAGGCGGCCTGCGCGATCAGCTCGCCGGCGACCCTGTCGGTCGCCTGGCCGGTGCCACCGAGCAGCCGTCGCGAGAGCTGCGCGCGGCGGAAGTAGAGCGGCGCGTCGTGCTCCCAGGTGGCGCCGATGCCACCGTGGACCGAGATCATCGTGCGGGCGGCCTCGTCGAGCGCGCGACCGCCGACCGAGCGCGCGGCGCTGGCGGCGAGCGCGAACTCCCCGGGCCCGCCGTTGCGCGCCCAGCCGGCGTAGTAGAGCAGCGAGCGGCCGTTCTCGAGCTGACGCAGAACCTCGGTGAGCGCGTGCTTGACGGCCTGGTAGGAGCCGATCGCGCGACCGAAGGTGAAGCGCTCCTTGGCGTATGCGACGGACACGTCGAGCGCGGTTTCGACGCTGCCGAGCGACTCTGCGGCGATCAGCGCCTGCGCGAGATACCAGGCGGCGACGAGCGACTCTTCGGGAGCGTCGAGTACCAGTGCCGGAGCGTTCTCGAGCGTGACGTGCCCGAGCGAGCGGGTCGCGTCGTAGCGGCGCGTCGGCTCGATGCTGACGCCGGGCGCGTCGGCCTCGATCGCGACGCCGACTGGCTGCCCCTCGCGCAGCGCGACGCCGACGAGCGTGTCGGCGCCGGGGGCGTCGGGCACGAACGCAAAGTTGCCGGTGACGGTCGCGCGGCCATCCTGGCCGGGCGCGCCGACGCTCGCCAGCGGCACGCGCGCGGCCCCGCTCGCGGGGTCGGCACTCCAGCGCTGTTCGAGCTCGCTGGGAGGCTGCGCGGGCAGATACGCAGCCCGGCGCTCACCCGTGGCGAGGTCTCCCAACATCTCGACTGCGTTGGGGGCGTCGCCGAGGATCGCGGTCGCGGGCAGGTGCCCGAGCAGCGGGATGCCGGCGAGCACGCGCCCGCACTCGCCGAGCACGAGCATCGCGTCGAACGCGTCGAGCCCGGCGCCGCCGTTTGCTTCGTCGATCAGCAGACCGGGCCAGCCGGCCTCTCTGGCGGTGGGCCACAGGTCGGGCAGCGCGTTCTCGTTGCCGTCGAGCGCCTCGCGTGCGGCCTGCAGCGTCTTGAAGCGCGAGAGCGCGCCGCGGGCGGCCTCGCGCAGGAACACCTGCTCGTCTGAGAGTGCGAGGTTCATGCCGCTGCTCCTTCCTTGGAGCGCAGCTCCGAGAATGGGATGCCCTTGTCGAGACGTGGCTCGGGCGGCAGCCCGAGGACGCGCTCGCCGACGGTGTTCTTGAGGATCTCTTCGGTGCCGCCCGCTGACTTCAGGCCTGGCAGGAACGAGATCATGTACGCCCACTCGCTGTCCTCGGACAGCGCGTCGGGGCCGATCACGTCGGCGATCAGATCCCCCGCCTTGATTGCGCCGCTGACGATCGTGACCTTTGCGAGCCCTGCCTCAGGACCGGGGATCTGGCCTTTCTGCAGCGCGGTGAGCGTGCGGTAGCCGGTGAACCTGACGGCGAGCAGTTCGCTTGCGATCTCGCCGAGGCGGTGGCGCACCTCGGGGTCGCGCCGCGCGTGCTCATCGGCGGCGATGGCGCCGGCGAAGCGGGTGGAGCTGTAGCCCATGCCCTCGCTGCCGAGGCCGATCGTGACGCGCTCGAACATCAGCGTCGTCAGGCCCGTGCCCCAGCCATTGCCGACGCCGCCCACGACGGCGCCCTCCTCGAGCGCGACGTCGTCGAAGAACACCTCGTTGAACTCGGCCTCGCCCGAGATCTGGCGCAGGCCGCGCACGGTGACGCCCGCGGCGTCCATCGGCACGACGAACATCGTCAGGCCCTTGTGCTTGGGGACGTCGGCGTCGGTGCGCGCGAGCAGCAGACCGTAGGAGGCGAACTGCGCGTTGGTCGTCCACACCTTCTGTCCGGACAGGCGCCACGTGCCGTCATCCTGCTGGCGCGCGCGTGTCTGCACGGCGGCGAGGTCGGAGCCGGCGGCGGGCTCGGAGAACAGCTGGCACCACACCTCGTCCCCGTGGAGCATCGGCCCGAGATAGCGCGACTTCTGCTCCTCGGAGCCGTGGGCGATGATCGTCGGCCCGAGCATGCCGACGCCGATCGCGTCGAGGATGCCCGGCACTTTTGCGCGCGCGATCTCCTGGTTGCAGATGACCTGCTCGATCGGCCCGAGCCCCTGGCCGCCGTACTCCTTCGGCCAGGTGACGCCCGCGAGCCCGCCCTCCGCGAGCTTGCCCTGCCAGACACGCCGTGCGGCGACGATCTCGCCCTCGTCCTCGAGCGCTCCGGGGCCATGCAAGATGGGCGCTTCGCCCCTGTGCTCGTCGAGCCAGCTGTGCACCTGCGCACGGTATGCGGCCTGCTCGGGTGTGTCGTCGAGATCCACAGCGCCTCCTTTGGCTGACTGACCAGTCAATCTAGCGGACCTGGAACGGTACACCTCCGGGGTTGCCGGTGTCCAATCGCAACCGCTGTATAACCATGGCTATCGCGGCGAGGCTCAGGCCCCGGGCGGAAACGGTGGCTCGGGCACGATCGGCTGGTGGTAGACGTTCTCGAAGCCGAGGTCGAGCAGCTGGCGAGCCTGCGTGCCGGGAGCGTTGGAGTTGAGCACGATCACGCCGAGACGCACGCCGTGGCGCTCGGCCGTCGCGACGAGGCAGCGCCCGGCGGCTTCCGTCTGGCCCGTCTTCATGCCGGTGACGCCGGGGTACCTGTAGATGAGCAGCGGGTTGTTGTTGTAGAGGTAGAGCTTGCCGCCCTTGATTGGGAACGGGAGCACGGCGGAGTAGGTCTTGACGACGCTCGCGATGCGCGGCTGCTGCATGTCGACGTGCGCGAGCACGGCGAGGTCGGCGGCGCAGGAGAAGTTGTGGGCGTTGTAGTAGCCGGACGGGGATGAGAAGCGCGTGCAGCCGAGTCCGAGCCGGGCGGCTTGCAGATTCATGCGTGCGACGAAGCTCTTGAGGCTGCCGGCGACGTGCTGGGCCAGCGCGACCGCGGCGTCGTTGCCGGACGGCAGCAGCAGCCCGTAGAGCAGGCTCTCGAGGCGCACGTGGTGCCCGAGCGGCAGCACGCCGAGCTTCGAGCCGGGCATGTCGACTGCCTGGCGAGTGATCCGCACCGGCGCGTCCGGTGGGGCTGACTCCACGGTCAGCAGCGCGGTCATCATCTTCGTGAGGCTGGCGATCGGCACGCGCGCATAGGCGTTGCGCTGCCAGAGGACGCGGCCGCTGGAGAGGTTGAACAGCAGCGCGGCGCGTGGCGGGTTCGCGAAGGTGACATGGACGGGGTCCAGCTGCGGTGAGGAGATCCCACTGAGCGCGAGCGCGGGTCTGGCGAGCGGCAGGCCGGCGGGCGACAGCGGCCCGGCGGGGGGCGCAGGGTGCGACGTCGGGTGCACGCGGGCGCTCGCATGCGCGCGCGGGTGGGTGCGCCCGCCTGAACCGCTGGCGAAGTCCATCTTCACGAGCAGCCCGCCGAGCACCGCCAGCGCCAGCACGCCGAGCGCGATCCGGCGTCTGCGCCGGCGCCTTGCGGCGTGCGCGCGGCGGTTGCGGCTGTGCCCGGGCGTGAGGAACGGCGAGATGCTCATTGCCGAGGAGGATTGCGCAGCGCGCCGACGACCGCGCCGACGATGCCGATCGAGAGCAGCGAGACGACGAGCACGGAGGCAACGGTCAAGACGTTGATGCCCTCCTCGATGATCGCGACGACCGTCAGGAAGGCGAGGCCGGCGATGAAGAACAGCAGCGCGCCGAACACGACGAGACGGGTCATGCGCAGCGTCGTCTCGTTGGCGGCGACATCGCTGCTAGTACACCGGCAGCGACGGCGGCGCGGCTACGCCTGCGCTGCCACCGGCCCCACACCGGCGAGCCCTTGCGGCACGTGCTGGTCGGCGTGGTATGAGGAGCGCACGAGCGGACCGGCGGCGACGTGATCGAAGCCGAGCTCGTATGCGGCCGCCTCGAGCGCAGCGAACTCGTCGGGGTGCCAGTAGCGCACGACTGGCAGGTGGCGCTCGGAGGGCCGCAGGTACTGCCCGACGGTGAGCACCTGCACGCGATGCTCGCGCAGCGCGGCGAACGCCTCGAGGAGCTCGTCGTGTGTCTCGCCGAGACCGACCATCAGCCCCGACTTGGTCACGACGTCGCCCTCGCCGAGCTCGTGCGCGAGGCGCAGCACGCGGCACGAGCGCGCGAACTGGGAGCCGCGACGGGCGACGGGGTACAGGCGCGGGACGACCTCGACGTTGTGGTTGAACACGTCGGGGCGCTCTGCGATGACCTTCGCGAGCGGCATCTCCTGGCCTTGGAAGTCGGGCGTGAGCACCTCGATCTGGCAGCCGGGGGCCTGACGGCGGACCTGACGGATGACGCCGACGAACGCAGAGGCGCCCTTGTCGGGCAGGTCGTCGCGGTCGACCGACGTGATCACGGCGTGGCGCAGGCCCATGCGCGCGATCGAGCGCGCGACGCGCGCCGGCTCGAGCGGGTCGTTCCAGGTCGGCTTGCCGGTCTTGACGTTGCAGAAGCCGCAGCGCCGGGTGCAGGTGTCGCCGAGGATCATGAACGTGGCGGTGCCGCGCTCCCAGCACTCGCCGACGTTCGGGCAGGCGGCCTCCTGGCAGACCGTGTGCAGGTTCTCCGAGCGGATCAGCTCGGTCAGCTCGCGGTAGCGCTGCCCGCCGGGTGGCGGCACCTTGAACCACGGTGGCTTGCGCCCTCGCAACGGCCGCACGTCGGACCCGAGCACCTCGAGCACGTCCATGCCGCCGGGATTGGAGCGGGATCTCGTTGCGCTCACGCCGGCACCGGCTCGACCAGGGGTGCTGAGATTGTTTTTATGGGGGCTCGCTCCGCTCGCCTGTCGGCGTGCGCGGTGTCGATGCCGAGACGCGTCGGCGAGACCAGCCGCTGGCGCCTGCCGTGCGCTTCAGCGAAGCTGAAGGCGACGCGCTTGCGAAAGCACGCGAGTCCTTCACCGGCGCCGGCGGTCTCCTGAGCGATGGATGTCATCGCGACATCGGGAAGTCCGCATGCGACGACCCAGGTGAACGGGTCGAGGTCGTTGTCGACGTTGACGGCGAAGCCGTGCGTGGTGACGCCGCGCGAGACGTGCACGCCGATCGAGGCGATCTTGCGCTCCTGCACCCACACGCCGGTGTAGTCGATGCCCTCGTCGTGGCGGGAGCGCGCGTTCACGCCGGCGCCGGCGAGCGCGACGATGATCGCGTCTTCCATGCTGCGCAGGTAGCGGTGAACGTCGTCGATACGCATGATCGGATAGCCGACGAGCTGGCCGGGACCGTGGTAGGTGAGCCTGCCGCCGCGATCGCTGGCTTCGACGTCGATGCCTTTGGCGCGATAGAAGTCCTCGCCGAGCGGCAGGTCCTCGGCCTCGGAGCGGCGACCGCGCGTGTAGACAGGCGGATGCTCGAGCAGCAGCAGCGTGTCGGGCAGCTCGTCGGCCTGGCGCCGTGCGCAGAGCTGCTGCTGGACCGCCAGCGCGTCGCGGTAGCGAACAACCCCCAGGTGGCACACCCAGAGCTCATCGCGCGATCCATTCACTGTTCTCATCGGTCCCCCACCAGCCTAGCGACGCACTGGTTTGCTCGCAGCGGGCGGCGGTCGGCCGCCGGCGGGCGGCGGGCGGCGGTCGTGCATGCGGGCATCTATCAAGCGGGCGTCCGTCGGCAGACGATGTTGATCGCGCGCGAGGGCATCCCGCGAGGTCCTCGCACCCGTTCGGCGAGGTCGGTGATCGGCTCGAACTCGAGCGTGAACAGCGCGAAGCCAAGATCGAGGAGGAGGGCCTCCATCTCTGAGATCGCGTGCTCGCCGGCGAGCATCCTCGGGTGCACCTCGAGCATGATCGCGTCGACCGAGCTGAACGTGCTCGCTCCACCCCTCAGCACCTCGAGCTCCATGCCCTCGACATCGATCTTCGCGAAGTCAGGTTTCAGCTCGTGCGCCGCCGCGAAGTCATCCAGCGTCTGAACGCTGATCGTCATGCTCCCTGCCGCTGCGTCGGCGACGCCGCGAAATTGGGGACCGTGGGCGAGCATCGGTTGCGGCCCGGAGACTGCGCCGAGCGCGATCTGAAACGGCTCGATAGCGAAGCTCGGGTTCGTGTCCCGCAATGCGGTGAGCCGCGCATACATCCCAGGAGATGGCTCAAATGCATAGGCACGTCCGCCGGTGAACGCGCAGAAGGCCGCTGCGAAGATGCCACCGGCGGCTCCGATGTCGAGGAATGTGCTGTGCCCGGGAGCCAGCCTCTTGAACGCGTCCAGCTCAGCTGTCCCACCGCCGCGGTCGAGCCAATGCGACTTGACCCCGTTCAACGTCGATGCGTGGAGGATGATCGGCACCGGTGCGCCGATGTCGAACGGCGCGTTGGCCTCGGGCTCGGGCGCGTGCTGCATCACACGGCTGCGCCACGCGCGTCGGAGGTAGCCGCGCGGACCAAGACGCCGCAGCTGATAGCCCTCCGAACGCAACGACCGCGGGGCGTAGCGCCTGAGGACTGGCCGGATGGCCGCACGTCGCCCCATCGGCGGAAACCTAGCAGCGGTGCGGAGAGTTGTCGAGCATCCGCGGGTGCGCGACACGCGCATGCGTTCCAGAACGCCGGCTCGGCCGCAGGCTGCGCGCGTGCTCAAACACGATCCGCTCGATCAGACTGTCGCCGTCGCGACGAGTTGTGAAATTCCTCGCACGCGCGTCACTGTCTATGCGAGCGCGTCTGCCGCCTCCGGTCCCGACGGCTGGTGGCTGAGGTGATGTGTATATCGGCGTGTTGTGAGGCATGGTCGTCTCCATCGTTTGATGTCGGGTGCCTCTCCACCGATCAGCATCGCGCCTCTGTATGAGTGACGCGTAAAGCCTCTGTAGGAGGTGCCTCACGAGCACAACGAGCACGCGCCTACTCACTCGACACCGTTTGAAAGTCCAGGATTCGGATAACTACGGGCCGAGGGACAAGCCAGAGCTCGAGACGCCTTGCGTGCGGGGGTCCAGGCCGTTGGACGCCGAGCAATGGAAAGGACGATATGAATCGAAGGACGCCGGTACGGGTGCTTGCGTGCATTGTGGCGCTCACTGCGGCAATGCTGGTGGTTGTAGCGAGCGCGCCGGCGAGTGCGGGCAGCATCAAATCGCTCGTCAGTAGCTACAACGGAAAAATCATCACCTCCGAAGGCAAGCTGTTGACGGCGATCGGCGAGTACAAGAGCACGCACGACGCCGCACCGGTCCTAACCGCGCTTGACAATGCGATCGGCGTCTTGCGATCGCTGAAGTCCAAGATCGCCAAACAGTCGGCAACAGCCGCCCGCGTCAAGAAAGGCAAGGCCGACCTCGAGAGAGGCTTGCAGGCGGTGATCGTCGCATATGAACATTTGAAGAGCGCGTTCAGTGAGAAAGCCGCCAGCCCGTCGGCGGCCAAGGAAGATGCAGAAAAGGCAGACACTGCGGTCAAGAAAGGCCGCGCCGATCTGACGGAGGGCCTGAAACTGCTGATGAGATAGACCCTGTTACAACGTGAGCGCCGACGGGCGCTCCAGCAGCTCGCGAATGCGAGCGAGGAACTCGGCGGCTTCGGCGCCGTAGAGAATGCGGTGGTCGCACGCGAGCGTCAGGGTGAGCGTATTGCGTGCGGCCACCTGGCCCTCACGCACGACCGCGCGCGGGCTCAACGCACCGACCGACAGGATTCCCGCCTGCGGCGGGTTGATGATCGCGGTGAAGCTGCGCACGCCGTACATCCCGAGGTTGGACACCGTGAAGGTGCCGCCGCCGAGCTCCGGTGGCGTGATCGTCCCCGCACGCACGCGATCGGCGAGCGTGTGTGTCTCACGCGCGATCTCTCCGAGTGACTTCTCGTCGGCGTCGAATACCGTTGGCACGACCAGCGCGTTTTCGGCCGCCACCGCGACTCCCACGTTGACGCGTGAGTGCAGCTGCAGCCGCCCGTCGCGATAGCTGCCGTTGGCGGTCGGGTGCTCGCGCAGCGCGAGCGCCGCAGCCTTGACCACCATGTCGTTGTACGTCGGCGCCTTGTCCGTGTCGCTGCGTGAGATCTGCTTCAGCTCCACACGCAGCCTCACGCACTCCTCCATGTCGACGTCGATCAGCAGCGTGAACTCTGGGATCGTCGCCTTCGACTCGGCCATCCTGCGCGCGATCGTCTGCTGTGTGCGCGACAGCTCGACCGTCGTCGTCTCGCCCTTGGCAGTGGTCGCGCTCTGCGCATCCGTGCCGGGCTGTGGGGCGGCGCCCGCGCGAGCGGGCGCAGCAGCCGCCTCCGCGCGCGCCGCGCCCGGCGCGGCGGCTGACGGCGAATCGGCGGCGGGCGCGAGCACGTCCGCCTTGACGATCCGCCCGCCGGGGCCGCTGCCCGTGAGTCCCCGCAGATCGATGCCGCTCTCCCCGGCGATTCGCCGCGCCAGCGGCGAGGCCTTGATCCGCTCGCCTGCGGCGGCGTCGGCGCCGTTGGGTTGCTCCTGCGACGCCGCCACGCGCTCCAGCGTGGAGCTTGCCACAGGCGTCTGCGCGCGGGCTCGCTCGCTCGCCGGCCCGCCGGAGGCCGGCCCTTCATCGCTGTCGCCCGCGGTCACGCCGACCCGCGCGATCACCTCGCCCACCGCCAGGGTGGCGCCGGCGTCGGCGACGATCTGCAGAGCGCCTGCCTGATCGGACTCGTAGATCATCGTCGCCTTGTCGGTCTCGATCTCGATGAGCTCCTCGCCGCGCGCCACCTGCTCGCCGTCGGCCTTCAGCCAGCGCAGGATCGTGCCCTCCTCCATCGTGTCCGACAGTCGCGGCATCACGATCTCGCCCACTAGGCGCCTCCCGCCGTGGCCGCCGACGTCGAGCTGCGGTTCAGCGTCGCCAGCACCGCCGCCACGATCTGCGGCGCGTGCGGGTACGCAAGATCCTCGAGTGGCTTGGAGTACGGCATCGGCACGTCCGCCCCGGTCACCCGCTGGACCGGCGCGTCGAGGTGGTCGAAGGCCTGTTCGCCGATCAGCGCCGCCAGATTCGCGCCGACACCGCCGTGCGGCCAGCCCTCCTCGACGATCACGCAGTGATTGGTCTTGCGCACCGACGCGAGGATCGTGTCGAGGTCGAGCGGGCGCAGCGTGCGCGGGTCGATCACCTCCGCCTGCACGCCGTGCTCGGCGGCGAGCGTCTCCGCGGCGCGTTCCGCCGTCAGCGCCATGCGCGAGATACCCACGAGCGTCACGTCCGAGCCCTCGCGCGCGACGCGTGCCTGCCCGAAGCCCACGAGGTACTCGTCGTCGTCCGGCACCTCGCCGCGCACGCCGTACAGCGACTCGTGCTCGATGAAGATCACCGGGTTCTCGTCGCGGATCGCGCTCTTCAAGAGGCCCTTCGCGTCGGCGGCGGTCGCCGGGACCGCCACCAGCAGGCCGGGAACGTGCAGGAACAGCGCCTCCAGGCAGTGCGAGTGCGTCGGCCCGAGCTGGTGGCCGGCGCCCTGCGGCATCCGCACAACCAGCGGCACCCGCGCCTGCCCGCCGAACATGTAGTGGATGTGCGCCGCGTGGTTGACGATCTGGTCGAACGCCAGCAGCGCGAAGTTGATCGTCATCAGCTCCACCACGGGGCGCAGGCCCGTCATCGCTGCGCCGACCCCGACACCCACGATCGTGTTCTCCGAGATCGGCGTGTCGCGCACACGGCGCTCGCCGAACTCCTCGAGCAGGCCGTCCGTGACCTTGAACGCGCCGCCGAACACGCCGATGTCCTCGCCCATCAGCACCACGCGCTCGTCGCGTGCGAGCTCCTCGCGCAGCGCCGCGTTCAGCGCCTCTCGGTAGCGCATCTGTGTCATCGGTCCGCGCCGCCGGCGTTTGCCGCTGTATCTGGGCGGTCGAGGCCCGGCGTTTCGCGGCCTTCTTCGCCGGCGGCCAGTGCATCGGTCAGCTGCTGCGGGATCTCATCGTTGACAGCCCGCTGCGCGCCGTCACGCGCTGCACCCGACGATTCATCCGCGGCACCGTCGGTCGTCGCCACGGAGTACCAGCCCTGCACCTCGCGGTCGAGCACGTACACGTCGTCATACAGCGACTCCGGTGACGGGAACGGCGAGGCGTCGGCGAACTCCACCGCCGCGTCGACCCGCGCGATCGCCTGCTCGTCGATGCGCTCACGCTCGGACTCCTCGATCACGCCCTCGCGCACCAGCAGCTCGGCGAACGCCGGCAGCGGGTCGCGCTCGCGCCAGCTCGCCACCTCCTCCTTCGTGCGGTACTGCTCCGGGTCTGCCATCGAGTGTCCACGGAAGCGGTATGTGATCGCCTCGACGAGCACCGGCTGGCGCTCCTCACGCACGTGTCGAACCGCCTCCGCGAGGACCGCGTGCGTGTCGAGCACGTCCATGCCGTCGCAGCGCATGCCCGGAACCCCCAGGCTCTCGCCCTTGCGCTGCAGGTCCGTCACCGCGGAGTGGCGACGCAGCGCGGTGCCCATGCCGAACTGGTTGTTGGTGACCATGAACACGACGGGCAGCTTCCACAGCGCGGCGATGTTGAGCGTCTCGCCGAACGTCCCCTGATTGGAGGCGCCGTCTCCGAACGTGCACAGCGTCACCTCGTCGCTGTCCTTGTAGTCGCTCGCCAGCGCGATCCCTGCCGCGATCGGCAGGTTGCCCCCGACGATCCCGTAGCCGCCCATGAACCGCCGCGCCAGGTCGAACATGTGCATCGAGCCGCCGCGCCCGCCCGAGCAGCCGTCGACGCGTCCGAACAGCTCCGCCATCACGTTCTCGGGCGGCGTGCCGCGCACGAGCGCGTGGCCGTGCGAGCGGTACGTCGAGATCAGGTAGTCGTCGTCGCGCAGCGCGCGCGCGCTGCCCACGATCGTCGCCTCCTCGCCGATCGACAGGTGCAGAAAGCCGCCGACCTTCGCCCGCGCGTACATCTCGCCGGCGCGTTCCTCGAAGCGCCGGATCAGCGTCATCGTCTCGAGCCACTCACGTGCGCGCTCGGGCTCGGGCAGGCTCTGCGCGGGCGGCTCGGGCGACGGACTCGGCATCAGTGCTCCACGGTACTCCAGCGCGCCATGAACTCGTCCGCCTGCAGCTGCGCGAGGTCTGCGCGCAGCGCGCGAGCGAGTTTCGACGCGGACTGCGGCGGGCGATCCCAGAACAGCACCACTTCGCCGCTGTCGACCTCGACCACCTCGATGTGGTCCACGCGCGCGGGGTCCGCCAGTGGCGCCGGCGTCAGCCCGCCGCGCGTCACGATCAGGCGATACGCGTGGTTGGCCTTCACGCCGGTCCACCCTGCGTCTCGGACGCCGCGCCGGCCTCGGTGTGCTCGTGCTCGCCGCGCATGTGCTCCGCCGCCCGTTCCAGCGCATCTTCGCCGACGAACTGACGCTCGCCGACGACCACCGCCGGCACACGGGTGACGCCCGCGTCTGCAGCCTCGGCGCCAGTGGCCGCCAGGCGCTCGGCGGTCGAGCGCAGCTCCGCTGCGCGCAACACCGCCGTCGGGTGCATCTCGCACGCGGCCGCCGCGATCAGCACGAAGTCGGGGTCCGCCAGCGAGTGTCCGCCGGCGAACGCCTGGCGGAACGCCGCCTGCGCGAACGGCACCGTGCGCCCGATCGACGCCGCGTACGTCGCCACGCGCATCGCCAGCGAGCTGTCGAACGGAAACGGCTCGGGCCAGCGCACGGGCTGCAGGCCGAGCTCCTGCGCGCGGCCCTCGATCTGCGCGCGCGTGACGTCCTGCTGCGCGCCCGCGATGATCGGCCGCCACTCCGCCGGGGCGGGCAGCACGTGCAGGATGCGCTCGGCCGCGAGGTACGCGTGCGGGCTCGCGAGGTCGAAGTAGAAGGCCGCGGGGGTGGTCACTTTGCCGAGATTAGTGGGCAAGCCAGAGGCGGCCGACCAGTGGATGGCAGACGACGCACGCCTGCGGAGCTTGAATGATTGCCCACCCACCCCAGTCGAGCACGGTGGGTGGCGTCTGACGCCGCTGGCCGGCCGCCTCAGCCGTGGATCAGCCAGCCGTCTGCGGCGCGGCCTGCTTCCATCACGGCCTCCGACAGCGTCGGGTGACCGTGGATGATGCGCGCGAGCTCGGGGAAGCCGCCCTCGAGCGCGCGCACGTTGACGAGCTCCTGGATCAGCTCGGTGGCGCGGGCGCCGACGATGTGCCCGCCGAGCAGCTCGCCGTACTTGCTCTCGCCGACCACCTTGACGAGGCCGGTGCGGTCGCCGTAGACGGTGCCGCCGCCGACCGCGCCGTAGGGCACCTTGCCGACGACCACGTCGTAGCCCTGCTCGCGCGCCTGCTCCTCGGTGAGGCCGAAGGAGCCGACGTTGGGCGTGCAGAAGGTCGCGCGCGGAATGTCGTTATAGGCGATCGGGTGCGTGTCGCGGCCGGCGAGCGTTTCGACGGCGATGATGCCCTCGTCGGAGGCCTTGTGCGCGAGCGCTGGTCCGTGCACGAGGTCACCGATCGCGAACACGCCCGCGCGGGTGGTGCGCATCGCGCCGTCCACCTGTACGAGGCCGCGCGCGTCGAGCTCGACACCGGCCTCCGCGAGACCCAGCCCGTCGACATCGGCGGCGCGACCGGCGCAGATCACGAGATAGTCGACCTCGGTGGACTCCGCGCCGTAGGAGAAGCTCACGCCGCTCTCACCCCCGGTCACATCGGCGACGGGAGTGCTCGTGTGCACGCCGATTCCCTGGCGCTTGAGGCCACGCTCGACCAGGCGCGAGATGTCGGCGTCCTCGGTCGGCAGCAGGCGCTCGAGCGCCTCCAGCAACAGTACGTCGCTGCCCAGCCGCGCGAACGCCGAGGCGATCTCCGCGCCGGACGCGCCCGCGCCGACCACCGCCAGGCGCGCCGGCAGCTCTGGCAGGGCCCACGCCTCCTCGGTGCCGATCACGCGGCCGCCATAGTCCACTCCTGGGATCGGCCGCGGCGTCGAGCCCGTCGCGAGCACCACGCCGCCCGCGGCGATCTCCACCGGCTCGGAGTCGAGCACCTCGACCAGCACGTCGCCGTCGGCCGTCAGCCGCCCGATGCCTGCGATCACGTCGATGCCGTCTTTCTTGAACAGACCACCCACACCTGAGGTGAGGGTCGTGACGACCTTCTCGCGGCGCGCCTGCACCGCTGCGTAGTCGACCTCGACGCCGCTCACCTTCAGGCCGAACTCCTCGGACTCGCGTATGTCCGACAGCAGGTCCGCCGAGCGCAGCACCGCCTTGGCGGGGATGCACGCGTAGTTCAGGCAGCGTCCGCCGAGCTTGTCGCGCTCGACCACAGCGGTCTTCAGGCCGAGCTGCGTCGCGCGGATCGCGGCCACATACCCTCCCGGCCCCGATCCGATGACGATGCAGTCGTAGGAACTCTCGGCCATCGCGGGGTGAGCCTATCGAAGGTGACCAGTCGACCAGGGGGGTCGAGAGTCGAGTGCTGCAAGGACGCAGGGAGCGTGGCGTGCTAGAGGCACGCGAGCGACCGAGGACGCCGCAGCGCGAAGTGCTATCGACCCCCCTGGTGTTCGCCGGCCTGGATGCGGCCCATTACCCGAACGAGCTTCCAGAACAGCCAGCCGCCGAGGCCGAGCGCGACCACGTACTCGCCGGCTGCGAGCAGTGATGCGGCGATGATCAGCGCGAGCGAGCTGAGGATGATCTGCAGGGCGAGCAGCGCCTCGAAGCCGAGCACCGCGAGATAGCGCCGGCGGTACATGCCGAGGGCGAGCGCGGCGAGGATCGCCGACAGGAAGATCGCGCCCGGCAGCGAGCCGCCGCGGCTTGAGAGATCGTGGATGGTGAGGCCGCCGACGAGCACCGCGACCGCCAGCAGTCCGGCGAGGCCGACCGCGATCAGGAGCGCCGGCGGGCGCTCGTCCGGCCCGAGCGGCTCGAGCGCGGCGCGCGCCCGCTCGTCGCGCGCGCTGCTCATGGTCCGACTAGGCGCGCGTCCAGCTGCTCGCGCAGCGCCCGAGCAGCTCGCTGCGGGTCCGCGGCGGCGGCGATCGCGCGCAGCACGCAAACGCGCGTGGCGCCCGCGTCGAGCGCCTGTGCGAGATTGCTCGCGTCGAGGCCGCCGATAGCGAAGAACGGCACCGGCGCGTGGGCTGCGGCGTAGCGAATCAGCTCGACGCCGACGGCCGGCCGGCCGGGCTTGGTGGGCGTCTGGTGGATCGGACCGACGCCGATGTAGTCGACGACGCTCGCGTCGACCGCGTCGATCTGCTCAGGCGTATGGGTGGACAGCCCGATCAGCATGTCGGGACCGACCAGCTCGCGCAGCTCGGACACGGGGATGTCGTCCTGGCCGACGTGCACCCCGTCGGCTTCGGCCTCGCGCGCGACCCACGGTCGGTCGTTGACGATCAGCAGCGTCCCCAGCTGCTCGCACAGGATTCGCGTGGCGATCGCGACCGATGCGAGCTCCTCGTCGGGAAGGTGCTTCTCGCGCAGCTGCACGATCTCGACGCCTCCGGCGCTCGCGCCCCGCAACAGCGTCGGCAGCTCGCTGCCGTCGGGGTCGGCGCCACAGACCATGTACAGGCGCGCGGCGGAGAGGCGCTCGCGACGGTCGGAGCTCGGCGGCTGTGCAGCGTCAGCGTCGGTTTGCATGGAGGCAGTCTGGCATGCGAGTACCTGCCGCAGAACCGTCGCTGGAAGCGCGGGCTAGCATCATCGGCATGTCCGACATCAGGCAAGTCGATGTGGCGATTGTCGGCGGTGGCATCATCGGAATGGCGATCGCGTGGCGTGCCCGCCAGCGGGGAATGTCGGTGACCGTGCTGGAGCGCGACGTCCTCGGGCGGGGAACCTCGCGCGTCGCTGCGGGCATGCTCGCGCCGGTGGTCGAGGTCGAGTTCGGGGACGCGGGACGTCGCATGCTCGAGCTGGGGTTGCGCTCCGCGCATCTGTGGCCGGCATTCGCGTCCGAGCTGGAGGCATCGTGCGGCCGCAGCGTGGGTCTGATGCGCACGGGCACGCTGCTGCTCGCGCGCGACGCGGATGACGCACGCGAGCTCGAGCGCCAGCTCGACTTCCGCCGCTCGCTCGGGCTGGCTGTGACGCGGCTGCGTCCCAGCCAGGCGCGCGAGCGCGAGCCGGCGTTGGCGCCGACGGTGCGGCTGGCGTTGGACGCGGGCGATGATCACTCTGTCGATCCGCGCTTGGTCCTCGACGCGCTCGGCCATGCGTGTGAGACGGCCGGAGTGGACGTACGCGCGCATACGCCGGTGGCGAGCATCCAGCTTGACGTCTCCGGCAAGCGCGTCGGCGGCGTCGTGCTCGAGGGCGGCGAGCAGGTACGCGCCGCGCACGTGGTGCTCGCCGCCGGGCCGTGGAGCGGGCAGATCGACGGTGTGCCGTCCGCGGCACGTGTGCCGGTGCGTCCCGTCAAGGGTCAGATCCTGCGGCTGCGTGACCCGGCGGGACCGGGCATGCTGCGCACGGTTGTGCGTTTTCGCGGTGGCTACCTGGTACCCCGCGCGGACGGCCGCTATGTGCTCGGCGCGACCGTCGAGGAGCGTGGCTTCGAGCTGTCGGCGACGGCCGGCGGCGTGTACGAGCTGTTGCGCGATGCCCACGAGCTGGTGCCGGGCATCAGCGAGCTGGAGATCGAGGAGCTGTCGGTGGGGCTGCGCCCCGGCACGCCTGACAACGCACCGGCGATCGGGGCCGCCGCGGTGGACGGCCTGATCTGGGCGACCGGGCATTACCGCAACGGCATTCTGCTGGCCCCGCTGACAGCGGAGCTGGTCCTCGGCGTGATCGAGGGCGGGCACGAGCTCGACGCGCTCCTGCCGGCGTGCGCGCCCGAGCGCTTCGCGGTCGATACGTTGGCGGTCGCGTCGTGATCGTGCTCAACGGCGAGCGCTCAGAGTTGCGCGCCGGCGAGACGCTGGCGCAGCTGCTGCTGGGCATGGGGGTCGACGCTGACGGACGCGGCGTGGCGGTGGCGGTCGACGGCGAGGTCGTCCCGCACGCCAGATGGGGATCGTTCGTGCTGGAGCAGGACGCGCGCGTCGAGGTGCTGACGGCGATGCAGGGAGGATGATGGAGGACGCGCTGACGATCGCCGGTCGGCGGATGCGCTCGCGCCTGCTGCTCGGCACGGGCGGATTCCCTTCGCTCGAGCTGCTCGGGGAGGCGATCGCGGTCAGCGACTGCGAGCTGGTGACGGTGGCGCTCCGGCGTGTCGACGCAACGCCAGCACGCACCGGCGGGTCCTCGCTGCTGGACGTGCTCGCGGAGGCGGGTGTGCAGGTGCTGCCGAACACGGCCGGTTGTCACACGGCGCGGGATGCGGTGATCACGGCGCGGATGGCGCGCGAGGCGTTTGCGACGGATTGGATCAAGCTGGAGGTGATCGGCGACGAGGACACGCTGCTGCCGGACGCGCCCGAGCTGCTGCGCGCCGCCGAGCAGCTGATCGACGAGGGCTTCGTTGTGCTCCCGTACACGACCGATGACCCAGTGCTGGCGCGCCGGCTCGCCGATCTGGGCTGCGCCGCGGTGATGCCGCTGGGCTCGCCGATCGGCAGCGGCATGGGGATCCGCAACCCGTACAACATCGCGCTGATCCGCGAGGCCGTGGACGTGCCGGTGGTGCTCGACGCGGGCATCGGCACGGCCTCCGACGCGGCGCTCGCGATGGAGCTCGGCTGCGACGCGGTGATGGCGGCGTCGGCGATCGCGCGGGCGCAGGACCCGGTGGCGATGGCGCGCGCGATGCGCGCCGCGGTGGCGGCTGGGCGTCTCGCGCGCGGCGCCGGACGGATCCCGCGGCGCCACTACGCGACGGCGTCGACGCCAGAGCGAGGACTGCCCGAGTTCAGCTGAGCACTTCGATCGTCCCATTCATGGTGACGGGGTAGAGCGTGCACTCGTAGTGGATGACGCCGGGTTTGGTCAGCTTGATCGCGAACGTGCCGCCTTCGCCGAAGTTCTTGGACGCGAACCTCTGCGGGCCGCTGACGCTCGTGACGTTGGCCTGCACGGAGTCGTAGTTGGTCCACCTGATCGTGCTGCCGACCTTGACCCTGACGGTGTCGGGGGCGATAGCGATATTGCGGTAGGCGATCTGCACGGGTCCGCTCTGCACCGGCGCGGACTTGGATGGCGAGGCGAACTTGGGCGTGGTGTCGACCTTGATCGACGCGCCGCCGCTGGTGGTGGCGCCCTTCCCCGTCCCCGTCCCCGTCCCCGTGCCCGTGCCTGCGCCCGTGCTCGTGCCTGCGCCCGTGCTCGCGCTTGTGCCGGTCTCGGCGGTGGATTTGCTCGACGATCCGCAGCCTGCGGCCAGCACTAGCGCCGCGGCCGCCAGGGCGGCGGCGATGCCTGTTCTCATCCTCGGCGGTCCTTTCTTTGCGAGTTCATGCAGTTGGACGATCGCACACACGCGCGCTCACGGTCACCGGTCGTCCCTGACTGGTCTCACCAGCGCCTACACTGGCCGACTCCATGTCCCCGCGCCATTTCATCACCGGTGCCGAGCTGACAGCGCCGGAGCTGGACGCGCTGCTGGAGCGCGCGCTCGAGCTCAAGCGCGCGCCGCTCTCCTCGCAGGTGCTGGCCGGGCGCAGCGTGGCGTTGATCTTCGAGAAGCCCTCGACGCGGACGCGCGTGTCGTTCGAGGTGGGCATCGACGAGCTCGGCGGCCACGCGGTGGTGCTGCGGCGGGATGAGCTGCAGCTCTCGCGCGGGGAGGCGCCGCGCGACACGGCGCTGGTGCTGTCACGGCACGTGGCGGCGGTCGGGATGCGCACGGGCGCCGAGGCGGTCCTCGAAGAGCTGGCCGCGTTCAGCGACGTGCCGATCGTGAACATGCTGAGCGCGCGCCACCACCCCTGCCAGGTGCTCGCCGACCTGCTGACGCTGCGAGAGGCCTGCGGGCAGCTCGACGGGCTGCGCGTCGCGTACGTGGGCGACGGCAACAACGTCGCTCGCTCGCTCGCGGTGCTGGGAGCGCTTGCGGGACTGCACGTCGCGCTGGCTTCACCGCCGGGCTACACGCTGGAGCAGGACCTCGAGTTGCCCGTCGGCGCGCGCGGCACGGTCACGCACCACACGGACCCGCGCGAGGCGGTGCAGGGCGCGGCTGCGGTCTATACCGATGTGTGGGTGAGCATGGGCGATGAGGACAGCGCAGCGGATCGCCGCCGCGACCTCGCCGACTACCGCGTCGATGACGCGCTGCTGGACGCCGCCGCGGCGGGCGCGTTCGCGATGCACGACCTGCCCGCGCACTCCGGCGAGGAGATCTCCGCGGAGGTGCTCTACGGCTCGCGCCAGCACATCTGGGACCAGGCCGAGAATCGCAGGCACGCGCAGAAGGCGCTGCTGGAGATGTTGGTGACGCCGTGACCGTCGAGGCGGCTGCGACCCCCCGTCCGCAACGCGGCGACGAGCTGGAGCTGACGATTGAGTCGCTGGCGTTCGGCGGCGAGGGCGTGGCGCGTCTGGGTGATGGCGGCTACGTCGTGTTCGTGGCCGGCGCGATCCCCGGCGATCGCGTCCGCGCGGTCGTACACAAGCGCAAGCGCAGCTACGCGCACGCGCGCACGCTGGAGGTGCTCGAGCCGGGCCCCGAGCGGATCGCGCCGGTGGCCGCGCATCCAGGCGTGCCGTGGCAGGTGATTCCCTACGATCGCCAGCTCGAGATCAAGCGGGCTCAGGTCGATGAGGCGTTGCGGCGGATCGGCCGGCTCGACGGCTTCGAGCTGCGTGAGATCGTGCCGGCGCTCCAGCAGTGGCGCTACCGCAACAAGCTCGAGTACTCGTTCGGCGGCGGTGATGGCGCGGGTGGCGGCGAGCTGGTGTGCGGCTTTCACGCGCCCGCGGGCGGCAACCAGGTGACGCCGATCGAGGACTGCCTGCTGGCATCCGAGCGCGGAAACCTCGCTCGCGTCGCGGCGCTGAACTGGTGCCGTGCCGAGGGCCTCGGTGCGTGGGAGCGCAGTCGCGGCGCGCGCGGGGAGCGCGTGGAGCCGGGCGCGCGTCGCGGGCGCGACGAGCGGGTGGCGGCGGCGCCCGACGGGCGCGCGCGCCTGCGCAACCTGGTGGTGCGCGAAGGCCGGCACACGGGCAAGTTGCAGGTGCGCCTCGTAACCACCGACGGCGAGCTGGAGGCGGGCGAGTTCGCGGCGGCGCTCAGCGCGGCACTGGGCGAGAGCCTGTCGGGTGTGCTGTGGACGCGTTCACGCAGCCTGGCCGAGACGACCGCAGGCGGCGAGACCGAGCTCGTGTGGGGTGAGAGCGAGCTGCCGGAGCGGCTGGGTCAGCTCGACCTGCGCATCTCCGCGGAGGCGTTCTTCCAGACGAACACCGAGATGGCGGAGCTGCTGTACGGAATCGTGAGCCAGTACGCGGCGCTGGAGGGTTGGGAGCGCGTGTATGACCTGTACTCGGGGATCGGCACGATCGCGCTGACGCTGGCGCCGCGTGCGGGGGAGCTGTGGGGCATCGAGCTGGTGGAGCCGGCGGTCGCGGACGCGATCGCGGGCGCGCACCGCAACGAGGTCACCAACGCTCACTTCTTCGCCGGCGACACGCGCACGGCGCTGCCGGAGCTGCTCGAGCGGGCCGGGCGTCCGGACGTGCTCGTCGTCGACCCGCCGCGCGCGGGACTGTCGAAGAAGGTCGTGCACCGGATCATCGATGCCTCGCCAAAACGCATCGTTTACGTCTCGTGCAATCCCACCACGCTCGCGCCGAACGCCGCCGAACTCGTCGACGCCGGCTGGGTGCTGCGTGAGGTCACACCCGTGGACATGTTTCCGCAGACGCACCACATCGAGTGTGTCGCACTGCTCGAGCGTTCTTAGAAGCCCGTCGTAGCCGGCTGCGAAGATCCGTCTGGCTCTACGCGAGCCGGTGCTGACTTCGAGATTGGGGGACCGGATGGCAAAGGACTTCAAGGCATTTCTGCTTCGCGGAAACGTTGTTGACCTGGCCGTCGGCATCGTCATCGGGGCGGCGTTCGGAGCGGTGGTGACGGCTTTGGTGAAGGACCTGCTGACACCGATCGTGGCGGCGATCATCGGCAAACCGGACTTCGCGAATCTGTCCTTCACGATCAACAACAGCGTCTTTCACTACGGCGAATTCCTCAACGCGCTGATCGCGTTCTTCACGATTGCGTTCGCGGTGTTCTTCTTCGTGGTCAGGCCGATCAACGCGCTGATGGCGCGGCGCAAGCCGGGCTTGGACACGGAGTCCGAAACGCGGCCGTGCAGCGAGTGCCTGAGCGAGATCCCCCGCGAGGCGCGCCGATGTGCCTTCTGCACCTCGCCGCAGGAAGCCGTCGTTTGAACGTAGGCTTCGCTGATGCGCGCCGCCACCATCCGTGAGCAGGAGGTCATGATCGAGGAGCACGCCGATCCGGTCGCGCAGGGCGAAGAAGTGCTCGTTCGGGTCCACGCGGCGGGTTTGAACGGGGGCGACATGATGCAGCGACGTGGCCTGTATCCGGCCCCGCCCGGCTCACCGCAGGACATCCCCGGCATGGAGCTCGCGGGCGAGGTCGCGGCGCTGGGGCCGAAGGCCGAACGGTTCGAGGTGGGCGAGCGCGTGATGGCGGTCGTCGGCGGCGGCGGCCAGGCGGAGCTCGCGACGGTGCACGAGCGCCAGCTGATGCCGGTCCCAGACAGCTTGGACTGGCCGGCCGCGGGCGGGCTGCCGGAGGTGTTCGTCACCGCGCACGACGCGCTGCTCGTGCAGGCCGAGCTCCGCTCCGGCGAGCGCCTGCTCGTCCACGGCGGCGCAGGCGGCGTCGGCACGGCGGCGATCCAGCTGGGGCGCGCCGCCGGCGCGCGCGTGACCGCGAGCGTGCGTAATGAGGAGCTGCGACTGCAGGTTGAAGAGCTCGGCGCCGACGTGATCCCGTGCGAGGCCTTTGTCGAGCACGGCCCGTTCGACGTGATCCTCGAGCTCGTCGGTGCGCCGAACATGACGGAGAACCTCGAGGCGCTCGCGACCGAAGGACGCATCACCGTCATTGGCGTCGCCGGCGGCGTCAAGAGCGAGCTGAACCTGCTCGCGCTGATGGGCAAGCGGGCGCGCATTCACGGATCGACCCTGCGTGCCCGTCCGCTCGAGCAGAAAGCGCTCGCCGCGCGACGTCTCGAACACGAGGTACTGCCACTGTTCGGCGCTGGCGCGCTGGACGTTCCGATCGCCGCGACCTTCCCGCTCGAGCAGGCCGCAGCGGCCTACGAGCGTTTCGCCGCAGGGGGCAAGCTCGGCAAGGTCGTGCTGACGATGTAGCTCCGCAGGACCGCCCGGCTGCGCCGGCTCTCAGTACGGCGGCTGGGCCGCGTACCAATCGCCGAGCGCGCGAAACGCCGCCCAGAACGCGCGCTTTGCGTCCTGCTCGTCGAGCGAGTCGTCGATGCTGGGCACGTACAGTGCGTCGATCGTGGGCGTCAGCTGCTGGATCTCGCCGACGTCGTCGTGCAGCTCGCGCGCCAGCGGGATCTCCATCTCGCCGAGCGCCTCCAGCGCGTCGGCTCCCATCACGACGATGATCTTCGGCTGCACGATTGCGATCTCCTCGACCACCCGCGAGACGCACGCGAAGTCGGCCAGCGAAGCGTCGCTCAGTGGGCACTTCACGCACAGCGTGCCGTATACCGCCAGCGGATCGATCGACAGGCGCTTCAGCGACTTCATCAGCGCGCCGCCGGCGCGCCCGTAGAAGGCGACGCCCTCCTCGATCTCGGAGGGCAGGGCCGAGTACTTCAGCAGCATGATGTCTGCCTGTGGGTGCCCGGAGCCGAGCACCGGCATCAGGTTGCCGCGCGGACAGTGCGGGCACGCCTGCAGCTCGCGCGTGAGCGTGTTCAGCTCGCGGATGGCGCGCTCCAGGTACTTCTCGCGGATCTCGTCATCGGTCACGGGCATCGACCCCGAGGGATTTGACGAGGCGTCCTCTTGTCCTTGACGGTGCATCAGTAGTTGCGCGGCGAGCGCGCTCGGCTAGCTCCTGGAGCCGCCGCCGTGGGACCGATTCAGGCGCCGCAGGCGCCGTTCCTTGCTCGCGCGTCGCGCCGAGCGCGGGGTTGCGCGCGTCTGCAGGAACTTCAGCGCCTGCACGTACAGCAGCGAGGAGGGCCGCGTCAGGATCTGCGCTTCGCGCAACGACTGCATGAACTCGACCGGCCCGTCGAAATCGTGCATCTGGATCCGCACCGATCCGAGGCCCTGGGCGACGTGGGAGTCCGAGCCGGCGCCCGCCGGGATGCGGTACTTTGCGGCGAAGCGGCCGGCCTCTTCGTTGAAGGCGCCGATCGCCACTCGCGGGTTGAACACCTCGATCGCGTCGACCTCGTCGAGGATCTCCAGCAGATGCTCGTAGTCCGGCACCGAGTGCATACGGTCGAACGGATGCGGCACGTACACGACGCCGCCCTGGCGTCTGATCTCGGCGACGGTCTCGCGCAGGCTCAGCCCGCGGGGGATCTTCTCCTCGATGAACAGGCCGATCACCTCGCCCTCGCCCGCCGTCTTGACCTCCTCGCCGACGATCACCTTCACGTCTGCCGAAGTCGCCTGCTCCCGTGCCTCGAGCGCGCCGGAGATCTCGTTGTGGTCGGTCACCGCGATCGCGCCCAGGCCCTGCTCGCGCGCGCTCGCCAGCAGCACCTCCACCGGCGTGGCGCAGTCATAGGAGTGGTCGGTGTGCATGTGCAGGTCGACGTCGATCAGGGGCCGTGTCGAAATTCGTCGCGCGAGCTCAGGGTTGCCGTCGGCGGGATGGCGCCTGGCAGCCAGCTGGAGGTAGATCTGCTCGAGCTCGTCTGCGGCGCCGTCCTCGTCGCGCACCAGGCGGTAGTCACCGGCGAAGTGGTGTGCCATCAGCTCAGCCGTCTCCGGCAGGCTCGCGGTGCGCGCGTCGAGGCGGCCGAAGAAGCTCTCGACGAAGCGGCGAGCCACGAGCGTCGAGAGCAGGCGCTCGCTGGAGGAGTGGAACGAGCCGACGTTCAGCGCTCGCGAGTGGCGCAGCGCGGCGTTCGAGGTGCTCGGCGCGAACGGCTCGTGGACGTGGACGAAGTCGAGCTGCACGTTGCTCATCAGTTCCTCGATCGTGCGCGCGACGTCGATCGGCAGCGCCGACGGTCGCCGGTTGCCCTCGCCGGTGCGCGTGGAGGCGCGAAAGTCGAGCACCTCCCCGACCGCGATCACGCGTGGCGCCCCCTCGTCGGTGCCGTCGAGCAGCGCGCTCGCCCCCGTTGCGCCCGCGCGTGCCGCGCGCAGCGCCTTACGCGACGCTCGTACCCGCTCCTGCGAGCGCGACGGGGCGAGCACCAGCACGCGGTGCCCGCGCCGCGAGAGCTCCGTCGCGACGCGATCCACGTACCGGTTGACCTCGTTGCCCTCCGCCTCCCACGGGTACGGCGTGACGTGGGCTATCGCGAAGCTGGGCGAGGGCACGCACGCAGGATAGGCGGGCGCGAGCTAGGACGCGCGACGGGCGGCCGGCGCCCGCTTCGCAGGCGCTTTCGCCTGCGCGCGGCTCGGGGTGCTCCGCGGGGTGCGGGCGCCCTTCGCGCGCGTGCCCGGGCGTCCTGCGTATCTCGCGATGAAGGCCTCGGTGTCGGTGCGCGCCTGCTCATCGGGGCGCTGGTTGTGTGGCGACTTCATCAGGTAGGAGGACGGCCCGTCGAGCTGCCCGCTGACGCCGTGGTTGAGCGCGAGCTTGCAACAGCGCGCCGCGTCGATGACGATGCCCGCCGAGTTCGGCGAGTCCCACACCTCGAGCTTCAGCTCGAGGTTCAGCGGCACGTCCCCGAACGCCTGTCCCTCGACACGGATGTGTGCCCACTTGCGGTCGGTCAGCCACGGCACGTAGTCGGACGGTCCGACGTGGATGTCCTCCTTCGGCAGCTCGTGATCCATGATCGAGGTCACGGCGTTGGTCTTGGAGATCTTCTTCGACTCCAGCCGCTCGCGCTCGAGCATGTTGTAGAAGTCCATGTTGCCGCCGACGTTCAGCTGCGACGTGCGCTCGATCTCGACGCCGCGCTCGGCGAACAGGCGCGCGAGCGTGCGGTGCACGATCGTCGCCCCGACCTGCGACTTGATGTCGTCGCCGACGATCGGCAGCCCCGCCTTTTTGAAGCGCTTGTCCCAGTAATCCTCGCGTGCGATGAACACGGGAATGCAGTTGACGAAGCCGCAGCCGGCCTCGAGCACCTGCTCGACGTACCACTTGGTGGCGTCCTCGGAGCCGACGGGCAGATAGGAGACGACGACGTCGGTGTGGGTGTCCTTGAGGATCTTGACGATGTCGGCGGTCTCGCCGGGGGCCTTGGTGATCTTCTCCTTGAGGTACTTGCCGAGGCCGTCGTGCGTCATCCCGCGGTGCACCCGCACGCCGAGCTTCTTCGGCACGGCGTGCGCGCCCTTGGCGAACTTGATCGTGTTGTTCTGGCCGGCCCAGATCGCTTCGCCGAGGTCCTTTCCGACCTTCGCGGAATCGATGTCGAACGCGGCGGTGAACTCGATGTCGCGGACGTGGTAGCCGCCGAGGTCGACGTGCATGAGTCCCGGCACGCGCTTGGCGGGGTCGGCGTCGCGGTAGTAGTGAACGCCCTGCACGAACGACGAGGCGCAGTTGCCGACGCCGACGATCGCGACGCGCACCTTCTCGGACTGGTAGCGCGCGGCGCCGTTGGTTGAGGCGGCGCCGACGCTGGCGGCGCGGCCGTTGCTGTGCTCCTTGATCACGAGTTACATGTCCTTTTCGCGGGGGGTGAGCGCCCGATCGAGGGAGCCGCGTGGGCTTCCCTGCTTCTCAGGTGGGACGGTCACGGGGAGATTGGATCCCCGTCCGCCCACGTCGCAGGAGACTACTCCGCAGCGCTGCGAAGGTCACACCGACAGCTCGCGACGCACGTGCCAGATGCGCTGCACGACGGTCACGACGCTGAGCACCGCGAGCACGTACACGGCCGGCTGCAACAGCTCGAAGTTGCCGAGCGAGGCGCCGCGGGCGAAGATCAGGCCGATCGCCAGGATCACCACGCGCACGGGCCGCGTCGCGATGCCGACCTTGCACTCGACGCCCAGCGCCTCGGCGCGAGCGCGCGTGTAGCTGACCATCAGCGACGCCAGCACCGCGACGACCACTGCAGCCGCCGCCACCCGATTTGCCTGCAGCGCGAAGTAGCCCGCGACCGCCGTCAGCACGATCCCCTCCTCGATGCGGTCGAGCGTCGAGTCGAGGAACGCGCCGAACGGCGTGCCCTTGCCGGACATGCGCGAGTAGCGGCCGTCGAGCGTGTCCATGATCGAGCCGACGATGAACGCCACGCCGCCGAGGAAGAACAGCCCTTCCCAGACGAGCACGGCGGCGATCACGTTCAGCACGAAGCCGGTGAGCGAGATCGTGTTTGGCGTCAGTCGCGACTCGATCAGGCGGTTGCGAACGAGCTCGCGTCGAACTCCCGCTCCGATCGGAGCGCGCGCGCGACGCCCCGTTGAACGGGCCGTGGCGCGCCGGGTGCGTGGCGACGGGGTGTGTTGCCTGGGCGCTGGCATGCGGCTCGAGCGCGCTACCCGCTCGCGGTCAATCGCGCGCCTGGCACGGTCGAGAAGCGCCAGGCGTTAGGCCGCGCCCGCGCGAGCCAGCCCGCGGCGTAAGCCGACGCGGCGGCGGTCAGAGCGCCGAGCACCGCGTCGATGATGAAGTGGTTGGCCGTCACCACGATCACGAAGGCCATCAGGAAGGGGTACAGCAGCCACAGGACGCGAACCACGCGCCAGCGCACCAGGCGCGCGAGCGGCCAGCCGATCATCAGCGCGAACGCGACGTGCATCGATGGCACCGCCGCGTAGGGGTTGACGAGCGCGGTCATCGCGGCGCTGGTGTGCGATACGTGCACGCCGGTGAGGTCAGCGACGCTGTCGCTGAAACCCCATTCGGGCAGGAAGCGCGGCGGCGCCGTGGGAAACACGATGTAGCCGAGCAGCGCGATCGCCATCGCGACCATGAACATGTTGCGCACGAAGTAGAAGTTGCGGTTGTGGCGTAGATACAGGTAGACGAGCGCAGCGACCGTCACGCTCGTCTGCGCGTTCACGTACAGGTAGCTCGAGAGGACCATCAGGAAGTGGCTCCCGGATGCCCACGCCTGGATCGAGGGCTCGACGAACACGTGCAGCGTGCGCTCCAGCGAGATCACCTGGAGCGCGTGTTGAAACGCGGTGTTCGCGTCTGCCGCGACTGCCCCACGAACGATGCGATACGCAAGGTAGGCGGCTCCGAAGAGTGTGACCTGCCGGAGCACATCGAGCCAACCGTGAGGCAAGAGGCGCGCCTGCAGCAGACGAGCGCGGGCGACCATCGACGGAAAGCCTAGACGATGCTCGCGCGGAGGCATACCGCGGCTCACGTGCAGCGCGGTCCATGCGCGAAGACGCGCGCGAGCGAGAAGCCGATCACGACGTGGAACGTGCCCTGGCGGCGTGCCTGCAGCTGCGTCCAGTCTCCCGGTGCGCGGCTGACGCAGCCGCTGCCGCCGGCGAGCTTCCAGTAGGGCGTGAAGTGCACGCGCAGCGTGTAGGAGCCGGGCCGCGGCGCGTACACGGTCAGCGAGTCGCTGCTCGCGCTCTCGAGCACCGCCGGTGCCTGGGCGAGCGGGCTCGCGCCGAGCACCGCGAACACCCGCCAGTGAGCCGAGCGCCAGACTTCGCGCAGATAGCCCGGACGCGCCGCGGTCAACAGCCGCGCCTCGGCGCGTGCGGAGTAGTCGAGCGGCGCGTCGGGGAGCGCGACGTAAGAGATCGCGTTACGCGACAGCCACGCGCGGTAGCCGGCGGGCGTCAGCGCCGTCGGTGATTCGTAGAACAGGCCGTTGCGGTAGACGTCGAGCTGGCGCTCCCAGCCGCGCGCGAGCATCACCACGGGAGCGACGAAGCGCGCCTCCCAGTGGTCCGCCGTGGCCACCACCTCGATGCGCGCGGGACGCGCGCCGTAGCCGACCCCGAGCGTGTGCAGCTCACCGATCAGCGGTGCGTAGAAGGAGGCGTCGAGCGACGGGTTGGAGACCGTCGAGGCGAAGTCCGCGATCGGCGCGTTCACCTGCCAGTAGAGGAGGAACGGCGCCAGCACGAGCAGCGCGCGGCGGCGCCCGCGCGAAGCGCACGCGAGTGCCAGCGCCGCGACCGGCCCGGCCGTCAGTGCGCCGAGGCGGTCGACGTTGCCGCCGACCGCGCTCGGCACCACGTAGGAGCCGACGAGCGCAAGCGCATACAGCGCCAGGCCGACTCGCAGCAGCCGCCGCTGCGGTTCGATCAGCGCGAGGATCGCCAGCACGCCGACGATCTCGGGGAAGAACGCGGAGGCCACGAACGGCTGCGTGCCGCCTTCGGGAAACACGAGCGTGAGCAGCGCCACCGGCGCGAGCGCCGCGACGGTCAGCCCGAGCGGCCACGCCCGCCGGGGGCCGGCGAGCGCCCACGCGAGGAACGCCAGCCCGAGGAACGCGCCCGCAACCGGGCTCGCGAGCGCCGTCAGCACGCTCAGCACCAGCGCGAGCCACAGGCGCCGGCGGCGCGCGAGCAGCAGCGCGCCGAGGCCGATCGCCAGCCCGAGGTCGAACGGAACGCGGCTGGAGAGCAGCGCGATCGACGCTCCGAGCGCGAACCACGCGGCGGCGAGGCTCGTCGCCCGCCGCGGCGACGAGCCGTCGATCAGCGCCGCGAACAGCGCCGTGGCGATGACCATCGAGATCGCCGCCAGCAGGCGCGTGCCGATCAGCGCGCCGAGCGCCGGCGCCAGCACCGAGTAGGCGAGCAGGTGATGGCCGCCGTACCAGGAGTTGTCCCACAGCGTGAACCCGGCGCTCGAGAACAGGCTGCTGCGATAGCTGGCGGCAGCGAGATCGGGACTGGCCGGCGCGATGATCAGGTAGACGACCGCGAGCGCCGCGGTGATCGTCCACGCGGGCGGGAACCGCCGCGGCAGCGGTGGCAACGCTTTCGCGGACTGACGCGAGCCCTGCGCGGCGCCCGCCGGCGACGGCGTCCCGGCTCGAGGAAGCGCCGCGTTCACCCTGCGCTCAGGAAGTCCACCACGCGCTCGATCACGTCGGGGCGGTCCAGCCACGGCCAGTGCCCGGCGTCGGGGAGCTCGAGCAGCTCGGCGTTGCCCAGGGCGCTCGCGTAGGCGCGGCCGAAGCGCGCGGGAATGTAGGGGTCGCGCCCGCCCCACACGACCAGCGCGGGCATCGTCAGCGTTCTCAGCCGCTCACCGCTCGCCGCGAGCAGCTCCGGCGGCGAGCTCCTGTAGAGGCGCAGGATCGCGCGCTGCGTGCCCTGGTCGAAGTGCTCCAGCACGCTGTCCTGCCACGCGCCCGGCATTGGGCCGGGTGTGGCGTTGCCCTCGCTGGAGAGCACGCCCAGCGTGAAGCGCGACGTGGTGCCCATGACCAGCTCGCCGAGCACCGTCGTGCGCCACAAGCGCGCGGTGCGGTGCCAGCGGTAGCCCGGCAGGAGAGGCACCGCGTTGATGATCACGAGGCGCTCGACGCGCGCCGGCAGCCGTTGCGCGAACGCGAGTCCGACGGCTCCCCAGTCGTGCATCACGAGCTGCACGCGCTCCACCTCGAGCTCGTCCAGAAAGCGCTCGATGAAGCGGTCGTACTCATCGATCGTGAAGTTGAGATAGCCCGGCTTGCCGGAGCGTCCGAAGCCCGGGAGGTCGACCGCCAGCCCGCCGCTGCGCTCCAGGAATCCGCGGTCGTATGCGGGCGGCGTCGTCCATTCGTCACCGGGGCGTTTGCCGCGCCACCATCGCTGCCAGCGTGGACGGCTGCCGTGGTGCACGCGTGGCGCGACCCACTCGTCGGAGCTGTCGGGCACGCCGTGGATGTACAGCGGCATCGCCGCGTTCCCCGCAGCGGCGTCGGCGTCCTCGTCGACCGAGGCGCTGCGCCAGAAGACGGTCAGTCCGTCGACCTCGCCGGTGTGCTCGCTCACTTCGGGCATCGAGCGAGGATATAGCGGTGATAGGAGCCGCGGCGCTCGTCAGCGGCCGGCGGGCACTACGGTTCAGCCGTGCCGCGGAGAGTCGTCCCACGTGCCGAGAGCAGCACCGCAGCCGCGCCCGTCTCGGCGTGGGCGCGCCCGACGCGTGCGCGGGTCGTGCGGATTCGAGAACGCCTGCGCGAGGTCTACGGCGTGCCGCTGATGCGACCGCACGGCGCGCCGATCGCCGAGCTGATCCTGACGGTCCTGTCGCAGTCGACCAACGACCGCAACCGCGACGTCGCCTTCCTGCGCCTGCGCGAGCGCCTGCCGACGTGGGAGCACGTGCGCGACGCGCCTGTGAGCGAGGTCGAGGAGGCGATCCGGCCGGGCGGCATCTCGAAGGTGAAGTCGGCGCGCATCCACGCGATCCTGCGCGCGATCACCGAGGACCCCGGCCCGTCGGCCGGCGTGCCTCACGGGGAAATCTCGCTCGACTGGATCGCCGATGCTCCGATCGCACGCTCACGCGACTATCTCGTGTCGCTGCCGGGCGTCGGGCGCAAGACCGCCGCGTGCGTGCTGCTGTTCGCCTACGGGCTGCGCGACGTGCCCGTCGACACGCACGTCTCGCGTGTGGGCATGCGGCTCGACCTGCTACGCACGGGCGCGCCGTTCGAGGAGCTGCACGACGAGATGCTCGCGCTGACTCCACCCGGCGAGGAGCTCGAGCTTCACGTCAACCTGCTGCGCCACGGGCGTCGCACCTGCCACGCGCGCTCGCCCGCCTGCGTCGAATGCGCGCTGGCGCGGATGTGCCCAAGTCGCAAGCTGTTCGTGTGACCGCTAGCCTCGCGGCAGCACGGCGAACGCGATCACCGCGTACTGCAGCGCCGCGGCGGCCAGCACCAGCGCGTGGAAGATCTCGTGGTAGCCGAAGACTTTCGGCCACGGGTTGGGCCGGCCGCTCGCGTACACGAACGCGCCCACCAGGTACAGGAGCCCGCCGCACGCGAGTCCGGCGGCGCCGAGCCAACCGATCGCGGCGGGCAGTTCGCCGAAGACCGCCGCGGTCACCAGCCCGAGCGCGACGTAGACCGCCGCGAACAGCCACTTCGGGGCATCGATCCACAGCAGCTTGAAGACGACACCGCCGAGCGCGCCCGCCCACAGCACGATCAGGACCGTCTTCGCCAGCGGGCCCTTCAGGGCGAGCAGCGCCACCGGTGTGTATGTGCCGGCGATCAGGACGAAGATCATCGAGTGGTCGAGACGGCGCATCCAGCGGCGCGCCTTCGGTCGCCAGGTGACACGGTGATACAGCGCGCTTGTGCCGAGCAGACCCGACACGGCGACGGCGTAGATCGTGGCCGCGACACGCGCGCGCCCGTTCGAGGCTGCGAGGATCAGCGCGACGCCGCACACGAGCGACACGAAGAAGCCGTACTCGTGCAGCACGCCGCGCAGTCGAGGCTTCAAAGCCCCCGACGGGACCATGTTCATACCTAGAAGGTACCGCCCCGCGCAGTGCGGATGTGGTGATTCAGCTGTTGCTCAGACCGTTGTTCGGCTCGGCGCCGGCGCGGTGGCGCCCTGCAGCTTCGCGCGCGCCCGCTCGGGTGTCACCGTCACGACGTCCCACGCCAGGCCGACGCGCGCGAGCGCCAGGATCAGCCAGCCGGAGGGGTCGAGCTCGTACCAGCGCAGCCCGTGGAACGCGGACTGGGGAAACGCGTGATGGTTGTGGTGCCAGGCCTCGCCGAGCGACGGCAAGGCGAGCCAGAAGACGTTCGTGGACTCGTCGTCGGTGTCGAAGCGGCGGCTGCCGAAGAAGTGGCAGATCGAGTTGATGCTCCACGTGATGTGGTGCACGAGGAAGATCCGCACGAAGCCCGCCCACAGCAGCGCGCTGAGGCCGCCGGCCACGAGGGAGCCTCCGCTGAAGGCGAAGCCCAGCAGAAACGGCAGCAACAGGCTGTAGAGGGCGATCAGCGGGAAGCCCTTGTTGATCCGTCGCATCGTGCGGTCTTCGCACAGATCGGGAGCAAAGCGTTTCGAGGACGCCTGCCCGTGCGTCTCGAACAACCAGCCGACGTGCGCATGCCAGAGACCGGAGACCATGCCTTTGACGCCCGCGCCGCGGCCGGCGTGCGGGCTGTGCGGGTCGCCCTCTTCGTCGGTGAACGTGTGGTGCTTGCGGTGGTCGGCGACCCAGTCGATCACGCCGCCCTGCAGCGACATCGAGCCGAGCACCGCAAGCGTGTAGCGCAGCCACGGGCGCGTCTTGAAGGCGCGATGGGTCAGCAGGCGGTGGTAGCCGACGGTGACGCCGATCGCCGTCAACAGGTACATGACCGCGAAGATCACGAGGTCGCGCGGGCCGAGGAACTGATTCCACAGCAGCACCGCGGCGATAATCACCGCCAGAAACGGGATCACGACGGCGCTGATGTTGGCGTTGCGCTCGAGGCGGGTCACTTGTTCTGGTGGTACCCACGTGCGGTATGCGCGTTACCGCGTTCCCCCCGTTTGGGGGGTGCGCAGCGGCTTTGTCGGCGGGAGGTGGGGGTGATACGTCCACGATCGGCGACCTTGACTCCCAGTAGGAAATCTGCCATACTCACGCTTAGATTTATAAAGCTTATAGAGGGTGGCGCAGCAGGCCGAAGGCCGGCGAGCCGGGTCCCTCTTCCCCGATTACAAGGAGTTTTTAGGATATGGCCAAGACCATAGGCATCGACCTCGGCACGACCAACTCGTGCATGGCGGTGCTCGAGGGCGGCGAGCCGACCGTCATCGAGAACGCCGAGGGCGGCCGCACGACCCCCTCGGTCGTCGCGTTCACAGCATCAGGCGAGCGCCTCGTCGGCACCGTCGCCAAGCGCCAGGCCGTCACCAACCCGCAGAACACCGTCTTCTCGATCAAGCGCTTCATGGGCCGCAAGGAGGCCGAAGTCAAGGAGGAGGAGTCGATCGTCCCCTACAAGGTCGTCTCCGGTCCGAACGGCGACGCGCGCGTCGACGCGGGCGGCGAGCAGCACTCCCCGCCGGAGATCTCGGCGATGATCCTGCAGAAGCTGAAGACCGACGCCGAAGCCTATTTGGGCGAGGCCGTCGACGGCGCCGTGATCACCGTCCCCGCGTACTTCAACGACGACCAGCGCCAGGCGACCAAGGATGCCGGCAAGATCGCCGGGCTCGACGTCAAGCGAATCATCAACGAGCCCACCGCCGCGTCGCTGGCGTACGGGCTCGACAAGGAGTCAGACCAGACGATCCTCGTGTTCGACCTCGGCGGCGGCACCTTCGACGTGTCCGTGCTCGAGATCGGCGACGGCGTCTTCGAGGTCAAGTCGACCGCCGGTGACAACCACCTCGGCGGTGACAACTTCGACAAGGCGATCGTCGACTGGCTCGTCTCCGAGTTCAAGAAGTCGCAGGCGATCGACCTGTCCGCCGACCCGATGGCGCTGCAGCGCCTGTACGAGGCGGCCGAGAAGGCCAAGATCGAGCTCTCGACCACGCAGGAGACGCAGATCAACCTGCCGTTCATCACCGCCGATGCCTCCGGGCCCAAGCACCTCGACACGCGCCTGACCCGCGCCAAGCTCGCCGAGCTCACCTCGGCGCTGCTCGACCGCGTGGTCGCGCCCGTTCGTCAGGCGATGGACGACGCCAAGAACAAGGGCGTCAAGGAGATCGACCACATCGTGCTGGTCGGCGGTATGACGCGCTCGCCGGCGGTGCAGGAGAAGGTCAAGGACCTGACCGGCAAAGAGCCGCACCGTGGTGTCAACCCCGATGAGGTGGTGGCCGTCGGCGCCGCGATCCAGGCGGGCGTGCTCGCCGGCGACGTCAAGGACGTGCTGCTGCTCGACGTCACCCCGCTGACCCTCGGCATCGAGACCAAGGGCGGCGTCATGACGAAGCTGATCGAGCGCAACACGACGATCCCGACCCGCAAGGGCGAGGTCTTCTCCACGGCCGAGGACAACCAGCCGTCGGTGGAGATCCACGTGCTGCAGGGCGAGCGCGAGATGGCTCAGTACAACAAGTCGCTCGGCAAGTTCCAGCTGACCGGCATCCCGCCGGCGCCGCGAGGGATACCGCAGATCGAGGTTGCCTTCGACATCGACGCCAACGGCATCCTCAACGTGTCAGCCAAGGATCTCGGCACCGGCAAGGAGCAGAAGATCGAGATCAAGGCCGGTTCCGGGCTCTCCGACGATGAGATCAAGAACATGGTCTCCGACGCCGAGTCCCACGCCGAGGAGGATCGCCGCGCACGCGAGCTCGCCGAGGCGCGTAACAACGCGGAGAACGCGGCCTACCAGGCCGAGCGCCAGCTGGCAGATCTCGGCGACCAGGTCGACGCGGACTCCAAGGCCCGCATCGAGGAGGCCATCAAGGAGGTTCGCGAGGTGCTCGAGTCCGACGACCCCGCGGCGATCAACACCAAGGCGGAGACGCTGCAGACGGCGTTCCACGCGGTCTCCGAGGCGATGTACCAGCGGGCGCAGGAGCAGGCTGCGGCCTCCGGCAACGGAGCCGGGGCGGGCGGGGATCAGACAGACGACGACGCGTCCTCCGCGGATGACGAGGACGTCGTCGATGCCGAGGTCGTCGAAGAGCCCCAGGCATAGGGTCGCGATGACTGACGCAAAGCAAACGCTAGAGGACCAGCTGAACTACCCCGGCGCCAAGCAGGCGCCGGGGGAGGCAGCGCCTGGGGCGCAACCCGCGCCGTCCGCTCCGGCGAACGGCGAGCGCGTGGACGGGGCGGGAGCGACTCCGGCGGGCGCGAGAGCGCTCGACGGAGACGCGCACGCCCTTGACACCGACGACGCCGGCGTGCTCGTCAAGACGGCCAAGCAGCGCGACGACTATCTCGCGCTTGCGCAGCGCACCCAGGCGGATTTCGAGAACTACCGCAAGCGGGTCGCGCGCGAGGCAGCCGCGGCGCAGGAGCGCGGTGCGTGCTCGCTGGCCAAGGAGCTGCTGCCGGCGCTCGACAACCTCGATCGCGCGATCGAGCACGCGGACCAGGACGATCCCCTGCTGCAGGGCGTGCGCCTCGTGCGCTCGGAGCTGGCCGCGGCGTTGGCGCGTGCCGGCATCGAGTCGTTCTCTCCGGCAGGCGAGCCGTTTGACCCGGAGGTGCACGAGGCCGTCGCCACCGCCGCGCAGGCACCCGGCGGCAAGCCGAGCGGCACCGTGGTGGAGGTCTACCAGCCGGGCTACCGCCTGGGCGCGAGCATCCTGCGCCCGGCGCGCGTGGTCGTGGCGGCATAGGGCCGAGCTCGATGGCGGCGCGACCGGACTACTACAAGACGCTCGGGGTCGACAAGAAAGCGACCCCCGAGGAGATCAAGAAGGCATACCGCAAGCTCGCACGCCAGTATCACCCCGACCGCAACCCCGGCGACAAGGGCGCCGAGGCTCGCTTCAAGGAGATCTCGCAGGCGCACGACATCCTCGGCGACCCCGACAAGCGCAAGCAGTACGACAGCGGCTCTGGACCGTTCGCCACCGGGGCCGGGCCCGCTGGGGGCTTCGGCGGCTTCGGCAACTTCGACTTCGACGGCTCCTCGATGGGCGACATCCTCTCGAACCTGTTCAGCGGCTCCGCCAGCGGCCGCCGGGTGCGCACGAAACCGCGTGCCGAAAAGGGCGCCGACCTCGAAGCGCAGGTGTCGATCACCTTTGACCAGGCCGTCGCCGGCGCGCAGGTGCCGCTGCAGGTGCCGATGCACGCCAGCTGTCCGAGCTGTCACGGCACCGGCGCCAAGCCCGGCACCGCGCCGTCGGTGTGCCCGAGCTGCGAGGGGCGCGGAATCGAGACCCAGGGCCAGGGGATGTTCTCGATCTCACAGCCGTGCTCGCAGTGCGGCGGCACCGGCACGGTGATCGAGGATCCCTGCCCGACGTGCCACGGCGCGGGCGCGGTACGCACCGTCAAGCGCCTGCGCGTGAACATTCCGGCGGGCGTGCGCGACGGCAGCCGCATCCGTCTCGCCGGCAAGGGCGAGCCTGGTCGCAACGGTGGAGCGCCCGGCGACCTATATCTGATCACCAACGTGTCCGCGTCGTCGCTGTTTACTCGCAAGGGAGACAACCTCGAGGTCGAGGTGCCGCTCAGCATCCCCGAGGCGCTGCGCGGCGCCGAGGTCCAGGTGCCGACGCTCAACGGCAGCAAGACCCTGCGCGTGAAACCCGGCACCGCGTCCGGCACCGTGCAGCGTCTGCGCGGGGAGGGTCCGCCGAAGCTGGGCGGCAAGGGCGAGAAAGGCGACATCCACTACCGCTTCGTGATCGACGTCCCCAAGAACCTCAGCAAGGAGCAGGAGAGCGCGATCGAAGAGCTCTCCAAGACGCTCGACGGCGACCCACGCGCGGGGCTGTTCGGGAACGGCGCCGGCCCCGGCGACCCCGCGGGCAAGGAGGCCGACGGTGGCTCGTAAGGTGACACGCATCCAGGTCGAGACCGACCGTGGCGTGTTCATGATCTCGGTCGCGGCGCAGCTCGCCAACATGCATCCGCAGACGTTGCGGGTGTACGAGTCGCGGGGGCTGATCGAGCCGAAGCGCTCGCCCAAGGGCACGCGCCTGTACTCGCAGGACGACGTCGAACAGCTCAGGCGCATCCAGGAGATGACCGCCGAGCTCGGCCTCAACCTCGCCGGCGTCGAGCGTGTGCTGACGCTCGAGCGGGAGATCGAGAGCATGCAGCAGCGCATCGAGGCGATCGAGCTCGAAGCGCTGCAGGCGCAGGTTCGCCTTGCCCAGGAGCTCGAGGAGGTGAGGCGCTCCTTCCGTGCGGAGCTCACGGTGCCCTATCGCGGTGGTCTCGAGCTGGTGCGCGCGGCTGACGCGCGCTCTCCGTTTCGCAACACTTCCAAGAGGTCCTAGAACATGCAAGCTGATCGCTTCACCCTCAAGTCACAGGAGGCGCTCGCGGCAGCCGCGCGGCTGGCCGAAGATCGCCGCAACCCCCAGGTCACACCCCTGCACCTGCTGGCTGCACTGACGGCGCCGGCACCCTCGCGCCCCGGCGCAGGCGGAGCCCCGACACCGAGCGCCGACGCGCCCGGGGGCGTCGTGGTGCCCGTGCTGAGCAAGCTCGGCGTGGACGTCGACGCGCTCCGCGCGACCGTCGAGCAGGGACTCGGGCAGCTGCCCGTGCTCGGCGGCGGTTCGAGCGCCGACGCAGGCGCGCAGCCGGGCGCAGAGCTCGTGTCGGTCCTGCGCAGCGCCGAGCGCGAAGCGGGCAAATTGTCAGACCAGTACGTCTCCACCGAGCACCTGCTGCTGGCCCTCGCCGGCGAAGACGGCGTCGCCGGTCGGGCGCTCGCCAGCGTCGGCGCGACTCACGAGCGTCTGCTCGCGGCGCTCGCGGAGGTACGCGGCTCGCACCGCGTCACCGACCAGAACCCAGAGGAGCAGTACGAGGCGCTCGAACGCTTCGGCACGGATCTGACGCAGGCGGCCGAGCAGGGCAAGCTCGACCCCGTCATCGGGCGCGACGAGGAGATCCGCCGCGTGATCCAGGTGCTCTCGCGGCGCACCAAGAACAACCCCGTGCTGATCGGCGAGCCGGGCGTCGGCAAGACAGCGATCGTCGAGGGTCTCGCCCAGCGCATCGTCTCCGGCGACATCCCCGACTCGCTGCGCGAACGGCGCGTGATCGCGCTTGACATCGGCTCCCTGATCGCCGGTGCGAAGTACCGGGGAGAGTTCGAGGACCGCCTGAAGGCCGTGCTCGGCGAGGTCTCAGAGGCTAAGGGCAACATCATCCTGTTCCTGGACGAGCTGCACACGATCGTCGGCGCCGGCGCGGCCGAAGGCGCCGTCGACGCCGCCAACCTGCTGAAGCCGATGCTCGCGCGCGGGGAACTGCGCGCCGTCGGTGCGACCACGCTCGACGAGTACCGCAAGTACATCGAGAAGGACGCCGCGCTCGAGCGGCGTTTCCAGCCGGTGATGGTCGGCGAGCCGTCCGTCGCCGACGCGATCGCGATCCTGCGCGGGCTCAAGGAGCGCTACGAGGTGCACCACGGCGTGCGCATCCAGGACAGCGCGCTGATCGCCGCCGCGACGCTGTCGGACCGCTACATCGCCGACCGCTTCCTGCCCGACAAGGCGATCGACCTGATCGACGAGGCCGCCTCGCGCCTGCGCATCGAGATCGACTCGCTACCCACCGAGATCGACGAGGTCGACCGCCGCGTGATGCAGCTCGAGATCGAGCTGACGTCGCTGAGCAAGGAGACCGACGAGGCATCCGCAGAGCGTCGCGCGGCGATCGAGCGCGAGCTCGCCGAGCTGCGCGAGCAGTCGGCCGCGATGAAGGCGCAGTGGCAGTCGGAGAAGCAGGCCATCCAGGGCGTCTCCGAGCTCAAGGAACGGCTCGAGGAGGCGCGCACCGAGGCCGAACGCGCCGAGCGTGAAGCCAACCTGCAGCGCGCCGCCGAGCTCCGCTACGGCGAGATACCAGAGCTCGAGAAACAGCTGGCGGAGTACGAACAGGCCGAGCGCGATCGCGCCGAGGGCGCGGCAGGAGCCGGCGGGGGCGGCGGGGGCGGCGGGCCCCAATTTTTGAAAGAGGAGGTCGACGCCGACGACGTCGCCGAGGTCGTCGCGCGCTGGACCGGCATCCCCGTCAGCCGCCTGCTCGAGGGCGAAACGGAGAAGCTGATCCACATGGAGGAGCGCCTGCACGAACGCGTCGTCGGCCAGGACGAGGCGATCGAGGCGGTCGCCACCGCGCTGCGCCGCTCGCGCGCCGGGCTGCAGGACCCCGACCGTCCGATCGGGTCGTTCCTGTTCCTCGGACCGACCGGCGTCGGCAAGACCGAGCTCGCGCGCGCGCTCGCGGAGTTCATGTTCGACTCGCAGGACGCGATGATCCGGATCGACATGTCCGAGTACATGGAGAAACACTCCGTCTCACGGCTCGTGGGCGCGCCCCCCGGATATGTCGGCTACGAAGAGGGCGGCCAGCTGACGGAGGCCGTGCGCCGGCGCCCGTACGCGGTGGTGCTGCTCGACGAGATCGAGAAGGCCCACCCCGACGTGTTCAACACGCTGCTGCAGGTGATGGACGACGGCCGCCTCACCGACGGCCAGGGGCGCACCGTCGACTTCAAGAACACCGTGCTGATCATGACCTCCAACCTCGCCGTGCCGGCCGACGCGGGCGACACCGCGCTGCGCATGGCGCTGATCGAGCACTTCAAGCCCGAGTTCATCAACCGCCTCGACGACATCGTGCGCTTCGAAGCGCTCACGCGCGAGCAGATCTCCGAGATCGTCGAGCTGCAGGTGGCGCGGGTGGTCGAGCGCGTCGCCGAGCGCGGCGTGCACATCACCCTCGTCCCCCAGGCGCTCGAGCTGCTCGGCAACATGGGCTATGACCCGATCTACGGCGCCCGCCCGCTGCGGCGTGTGATCCAGAAGCAGCTCACCGACCGGCTCGCGCTGGCGCTGCTGTCGGGTGAGATCCGCTCCGGCGACTCGGTGACCGTCGGCACAGCCGAAGGCGAACTCGTGCTCGAAAAGCAGGATGCCGCCACGCCGGTGGACTCGCCCTCCGCGGCCGGACGCGCGAGCTAGTGTCCTAGACGGGTTGGGCGAGCTTCACGACGCCGGCGGACGCTCGCCGGCGCGATCGGGTACAACCGCGTAAGGCGGCGGACCGCCGCGCAAAGCCCTGCCACGCCGATCTCGGAGGAGCCCCACGATGCCCACGTACGTCATGCTCACGACCCTCACCCCGGAGGGCGTGCAGACGGTCAAGAACAACCCGCAGCGAATCATCGAGGTGAACAAGGAGGTCGAGCAGCTCGGCGCGACGGTCAAGGCGCAGTGGGCGACGCTCGGACACGTCGACTTCATCTCCGTGGTCGAGGCTCCCGACGACGGCACCATGGCGCGCGTGTCGCTCGAGCTCGGCTCACGGGGCACGGCGCGCTACGAGACGCTGTCGGCGATCCCTGTCGATGACTTCATCGCCTCGCTGTAACGTGCCCGAGATCTTCGCCGCCGAGCACAAAGGGGAGCCCATCGGGCAGGAGGGCAGGCCGACGGGCTCGCCGGGCATCTCGCTCGTGCCCACGCCGATGGAGGAGTCCGAGGTCCAGGCGCAGCTCGACGACATCGACGTCGACGCCCCGCGCGTGGGCATCGTGATGGGTTCCAAGAGCGACATGGAGACGATGGAGAAGGCGGCCAAGGAGCTCGAAGAGCGCGGCATCCTGCACGAGATGCGCGTGATGTCCGCGCACCGCGAGCCCGACCTCGTGGCGGAATACGCCAAGAACGCACGCATGCGCGGTCTGCGCGTGATCATCGCCGGCGCCGGCATCTCCGCTGCCCTGCCAGGTGCCGTCGCCGCCCACACCGATCTGCCCGTGATCGGCGTGCCGCTGTCCGGCCGCCTCACCGCAGCCGGGGGTCTCGACGCGATCCTGTCGATCGTGCAGATGCCCCCGGGGGTGCCCGTCGCGTGCGTCGGGCTCGACAACCCTCGCAACGCCGCAATCCTCGCCGCGCAGATCCTGGAGGCGTGAGGCCGCCGCGTGGCTCAGCGTCGGCCCGGCGATAATCAACGCACGTGATCGCCCGCTACACCCGTCCAGAGCTCGGCCGCCTGTGGACCGACGAGGCGCGCATGAGCGCCTGGCGCGAGGTCGAGCTTGCGGCGAGCGAGGAGCTGCCAGGGCTGCTCGGCGACGCTGGCCCCAGCGCCCAGGAGCTCGAGGCGATCCGCGGTGCGGCCTTCACCGTCGATGAGGTCAACGAGCGCGAGCTCGTGACCGAGCACGATCTCGCCGCGTTCGTCGACGTGCTTGCCTCCTCGGTCGGCGAGGCCGGGCGCTGGATCCATTTCGGCCTGACCTCCTCGGACGTGCTCGACACGGCGCTCGCCCTGCAGCTGCGCGCCGCCGGCGAGGTCATCGTCGCTGGCGCTCGCTCGCTCACCCAGGCGTTGGCCGACAGGGCACGCGAACACGCGGACACGCTGTCGGTGGGCAGGACGCATGGTGTCCACGCCGAGCCGACGAGCTTCGGGATCAAGCTCGCGGGCTTCGCCTTCGAGGCGGATCGAAATGCGGCGCGGTTGCAGCGCGCCTTCGCCCAGGTCGCCGTCGGAGCCGTCTCCGGCGCCGTCGGCACCTACGCCGCCACCAGCCCCGAGTTCGAGGCGCGCGTCCTCGCTCGGCTGGGACTGCAGCGCGAGGACGTCTCGACACAGGTCGTCCCCCGCGACCGCCACGCCGAGCTGCTCGGGGCGATCGCGCTCGCGGGCGCCGGCCTCGAGCGTTTCGCCACCGAGGTCCGCCACCTGCAGCGCACGGAGGTGCGAGAGCTGCAGGAGCCGTTCCGAGCTGGGCAGAAGGGCTCCTCGGCGATGCCGCACAAGCGCAACCCGATCAAGAGCGAGCAGATCGCCGGGCTCGCGCGCGTGCTGCGCGGCAACGCCCAGGCCGCGCTCGAGAACGTCGCCCTGTGGCACGAGCGCGACATCTCCCACTCCTCCGTCGAGCGGGTGATCCTGCCCGACTCGACGATCCTGCTCGACTACATGCAGCACCGCACGATCGCGCTCGTGCAGGGCATGACCGTCGACAGCGAGCGCATGCGCGCCAACCTCGAGCTGACCCACGGCGCGCTCTTCTCCCAGCGCGTGCTGCTCGCGCTCGTCGAGGCGGGTTCCTCGCGCGACGAAGCCTACCGCGTCGTGCAGGAGCTCGCCCAGCGCGCGTGGGATGAGGGCATCGCGCTGCGCGAGCTGCTCGCCGCGGACGCGCGGGCCCGCGACCTGGATCTGGACGCGATCTTCGACTACTCGCACTATGTTCGCCACGCGCCGGAGATCCTTGCGCGGCTCGATGCGATCGCCTGAGCGTTCGGTAGCATCGCGACACGTGACCGAGACCCTCGCCGAGCTGCCCCTCATCGCCCGCGGCAAGGTCCGCGAGATGTACGACCTCGGGGAGGTCGGAGAGTCCGCCGAGCACCCCACAGGTGCGCTGCTGATGGTCGCGAGCGACCGCATCTCCACCTACGACGCGGTGCACCCGACGCCGATCCCCGACAAGGGCAAGGTGCTGACGGGGCTGTCGGTGTTCTGGTTCGAACGGACCGCCGGGATCGTCGCCAACCATCTGATCTCGACCGTCGACGGCGTGCCCGACGAGGTGCGCGGGCGCGCGCTCGTCGTGCGCAAGCTCGCGATGCTTCCCGTCGAGTGCGTCGTGCGGGGCTACATCACCGGCTCCGGGTGGAAGGACTATCAGGCCACCGGATCTGTGTCGGGGATCGAGCTCCCGCCTGGGCTGCGCGAGTCTGAGCGGCTGCCGGAGCCGATCTTCACGCCGAGCACCAAGGCCGACGTCGGCCACGACGAGGCGATCGACTTCGAGGGCGCCGTCGCGCTCGTCGGCGACCGTGCGCTGATGGAGCGCGTCAGGGACGCGTCGCTCGAGCTCTACTCGTTCGCAGCCGAGCACGCGCGTGCGAACGGCGTGATCCTCGCCGACACCAAGTTCGAGTTCGGCCTCGACGGCGGCGATCCCGGCTCTGGTGCGACGCTGGTGCTCGGCGACGAGGTACTGACGCCGGACTCCTCGCGCTACTGGCCGGCGGACGGCTACGAGGTCGGTCGCGGTCAGCCGAGCTTCGACAAGCAGTACGTGCGCGACTGGGCATCGGCCAGCGGCTGGGACAAGCAGCAGCCCGCGCCGGCGATCCCGCAGGAGGTCGTCAGCGGCACGCGCGCACGCTACGTGGAGGCCTACGAGCGCATCACCGGCGAGTCGTTTCAGGCGTGGCTGGAGCGCACCGGCTCCGCGGGTGAGGTGTGAGGGCGCGCGTCCTGATCCGTCCCAAGGCGGGCATCCTCGACCCGCAGGGCGTGGCAGTGCAGCGCGCGCTCCCGGCGCTCGGCTTCGACGGCGTCGAGAACGTCCACATCGGCCGGCTGATCGAGCTCGACGTCGAGGACCCGAACCAGCTTCAGCCGATGTGCGAGAAGCTGCTCGCGAACCCGCTCGTCGAGGACTACGAGATCATCCTTGACTGACATGCGATCAGGGCTGTCGGGACCAAGGAGATCAAGGAAGCAGGGCCGAAGCCTTGGTGGGCCAAGGCGAGGCCCGATGACGCAGAGATCCGCCGAGTCCCGGCAGCCCTGATGAAGTTCGGTGTGCTGCAGTTCCCCGGATCGTGCGACGAGGTGGACGCCCTGCACGCGGCCGGCAAGGTCGGAGAGGCGCAGCTGATCTGGCACAGGGACCGCGACCTCGGCGGCGCCGACGCGATCGTCGTGCCGGGCGGGTTCTCCTACGGCGACTACCTGCGCGCCGGCGCGATCGCGCGCTTCTCGCCGGCGATGGAGTCGGTGATCGAGTTCGCGCACGAGGGCGGGCTGGTGCTCGGGATCTGCAACGGCTTTCAGGTGCTGTGCGAGGCGCGCCTGCTCCCCGGCGCGCTGCTGGCGAACACCAACCTGCGCTTCACCTCGAGGCTCCTCGAGCTCGATGTCGTCCGCACCGACACCGCGTTCACGCGCGCGTGCGCGCCCGGGGTTGCGCCTGACGGCGCTGACGCGGGACAGCTCACGCTGCGGATCCCGGCGAAGCACGCCTGGGGCCGCTACTACGCCGACGCGGAGACGCTCGCGGCGATCGAGGGCGCCGGCCAGGTCGTGCTCCGTTACGCCCCTGGCCAGAACTTCAACGGCTCGCTGCACGACATCGCGGGCGTGCGCAACGAGCGTGGCAACGTCTTCGGCCTGATGCCCCATCCCGAGCACGCCGTCGACGAGCTGATCGGCGGCTCCTGCGACGGGCTGAAGATCTTCGAATCGATGCGGTCGGCGATCGAGGCGGCGGCGCTCGCATGACACGCACGCAGGGCACGACGCTGCCCACCGTCGAGGACGCGCTCGCGCTCGGGCTGACGCGCGCAGAGTACGAGCTCGTGTGTGAAAAACAGGGCGGACGGGCGCCGAATCTCCTTGAGCTGGCGATGTACTCGCTGCTGTGGAGCGAGCACTGCGCTTACAAGCACTCCAAGAAGCTGCTGCGAACGCTGCCGACGGAGGGCGAGCACGTGGTCATGGGTCCCGGCGAGAACGCCGGCGCGGTCGACGTCGGCGGCGGGCTCGTGTGCGCGTTCAAGGTCGAGTCCCACAACCACCCGAGCGCCGTCGAGCCCTTCCAGGGCGCCGCGACCGGCGTCGGGGGCATCCTGCGCGACATCTTCGCCGTCGGCGCACGCCCGATCGCGGTGCTCGACTCGCTGCGCTTCGGCGAGTCGAGCAGCCCGCGCTCGCGCTACCTGCTCGACGGCGCCGTCGCGGGAATCGGGCACTACGGCAACTCGATCGGCGTACCGACTGTCGGCGGCGAGGTGTACTTCGAGGCGCCCTACGAGCACAACTGCCTGGTCAACGTGATGGCGCTCGGCCTCGCCGCGCGCGGCCGGCTCGTGCGCAGTGCGGCCTCGGGGCCGGGCAACGCGCTGGTCCTGTTCGGCGCCTCGACCGGGCGCGACGGCATCGGCGGTGCGTCGGTGCTCGCCTCGGCCGAGCTCGGTGCGCAGGACGACGGCGCGCAGGACAAGCGCCCGACCGTCCAGGTCGGCGACCCGTTCGAGGAGAAGAAGCTGATGGAGTGCTCGCTCGAGCTGCTCGATCGCGGCCTGCTGGTCGCGCTCCAGGACCTCGGCGCCGCCGGCCTGACCTCCTCCGCGGGTGAGATGGCGTCCAAGGGCGGCGTCGGTCTCGACATCGACGTCGCCAAGGTGCCGTTGCGCGAGCCCGACATGGAGCCGTTCGAGGTGATGGTCAGCGAGTCCCAGGAGCGGATGCTGTGCGTGGTCGAGCCCGCCAACGTCGAGGCCGTGATGGAGCTGTGCCAGAAGTGGGAGGTGGGCGGCGCGGCGATCGGCGAGGTCACCGCCGGCGGGCAGCTGCGCGTGCTGCTCGACGGCCAGCTCCTGGGCGAGATGCCCGTCGCGGCGCTCGTCGATGAATGCCCGTTGTACGACCTCGACCCGCGCAAGCCAGAGAAGCCGATCTACCCGCCGCCGCCGGCCACGGCCGAGCTCTCCTACGCATCGCCGCCGCGGGAGCTGCTGCTCGCGCTGCTGTCCTCCTCGAACCTGTGCTCGCGCCGGGCGCTGTTCGAGCAGTACGACTCGATCGTGCAGTCGCGCACGGTGCGCGGTCCCGAGCAGGCGGACGCCGCCGTGCTCGCGCTCGCAGACTCGAGCGCGCTCGCGGTGAGTATCGACTGCAACGGCCGGCGCGTCGCGGCCGACCCATACACGGGTACGGTCGCCGCCGTGCTCGAGTGCGCCGCCAACCTCGCGTGCGTCGGGGCCGAGCCGCTCGGCACGACCAACAACCTCAACTTCGCCAACCCCGAGAAGCCGCACGTCGCGTGGCAGATGACCGAGTCCGTGCGCGGCCTCGGCGACGCGTGTCGCGCGCTGCGCGCGCCGATTGTCGGCGGCAACGTGTCGCTGTACAACGAGGGCGCGACCGGCCCGATCTACCCGACGCCGGTGATCGGCATGGTCGGCCGGCTGCCCGACGCGCGTCGCGCCGGGCGCACCGGCTTCGCGCATCCCGGTGACGAGATCGCGCTCGCCGGCCCGCTGCGTCACTCGCTGGCGGCCAGCGAGCTGGCCAAGCTGCTCGGCGAGCCGCTCCCCGACGGGCTCCCCGAGATCGACATCGACGCTGTCGTCGCCGCGCAGCTCGCGGTAGGTGAGGCGGTGCGCGCGGGCGCGCTGTCGAGCGCTCACGACGTCGCCGAGGGCGGTGTCGCGCTGGCGCTCGCGGAGTGCTGCCTGAGCGGTGGCCTCGGGGCGCAGGTCGAGCTGCCCGAAGGCCTGTGGGAGCCGGCCCCGCTGCCGCCGCCTCCCGACCCGGCGTCGCGCGACGCGGTCCCGCCGCTGCTGACGGCCGCGCTGTTCGGCGAGGGCTCGGGCAGCTTTCTCGTCAGCGGCGAAGCCGCCGCCGTGCGCGCGCTGGGTGAGCGCGTGGCGGTCCTGACGATCGGCAGGGTCGGCGACGACGTGCTCAGCATCAACGAGGGCGGCGCCCTCGCCGGGACGACGCTGACGCTCACGCTCGACGAGCTCGCGCAGGCGTACGCGGCGCTGGGGGAGCTGTTCTCGTGACCCCTGCTAGCTTGTGAACATGATGCGTGAGGGACCGCGCGACGAGTGCGGAGTGT
>DATHOH010000028.1:0-159792 GCA_035485155.1 Solirubrobacteraceae bacterium | reverse complement strand
TAGCGCTGGCCATCCGGACCGGGCCCGTCGTCGAAGACGTGGCCCAGGTGTCCGCCGCAGGTACGGCAGATGACCTCGGTGCGCCGCATGAACAGGCTGTTGTCGGGGCGCAGCTCGACCGCCTCGGCGACCGCCGGCTCGGTGAAGCTCGGCCAGCCGGTGCCGGAGTCGAACTTCGTGTCGGCGCTGAACAGCACCGCGTCGCACGCCGCGCAGCGGTAGTCGCCGGACTCCTTGTTGTAGACGTACTCGCCCGTGAACGGCGCCTCGGTGCCCGCCTTGCGCAGCACGTCGTACTGCGCCGGCGTCAGCTGCTCGCGCCATTCCTGCTCTGACTTGATGATCTTCGGCTCGTTCGTGGACATGACTTATTTCTAGCAGCAACAAACGCGCGCGACGACCCCAGGGGCCTCCAGGAGCGCGCGCGACCCCTGCTATCATGATCTTTACGTTCACGTCAGGTTACTTCGCAGGAAGGCGGCATCGAGCTTGACCGGCACAGCCCCCGCATCACCCGCCCCGAGCCGCCCGACGGCCTCCCGCTTCGGCGTCGCCGCCGGGCACGCCAACTACAAGTGGTGGGCGCTGTCCTGCACAAGCCTCGGCATGCTGCTCGCGGCCACCAACTCGGGGACGCTGATCATCGCGCTGCCCGATCTCGAGCGCTCGCTGCACACGAGCCTGCTGGCGCTGGTGTGGGTGATCCTCGCCTACCTGATCGCCGCGACCGTGCTCGTGCTGATGGCCGGCCGCCTCTCGGACCTGTTCGGACGCAAGCGCGCCTACGTCGGCGGCTTCGTCGTGTTCGCGCTGGCATCACTCGGCGCGGGCTTCTCGAGCGACGCGACGGTGCTGATCCTGTGGCGGATCCTGCAGGGCATCGGCTCGGCGTTCCTGTTCGCCAACGCCGCCGCGCTCGTCACCGACGCGTTCCCCAAGGAGGAACTCGGGCTGGCGATGGGCGCCAACACGATGGTCGCCGCGATCGGGCTGGTGCTCGGTCCGGTGCTCGGCGGCGCGCTCGTCGCGATCTCCTGGCACTGGGTGTTCTGGTTCAACGTCCCGCTCGCGCTCGCCGGCGCCGCCTGGGGCGCGCTGATCCTGCGCGAGCTCGGCAAACCGGACTCCGTGCGCGGCTACGACGTGCTCGGCACGCTCACCTTCGTGGTCGGCCTCACCGGCCTCGTCTACGGCGTCTCCCGTGGCGGCATCAGCGGCTGGGACGACAGTCTGGTGATCGGCGCGTTCATCGTCGCCGCGGTGCTGCTGCCGCTGTGGGTCGTGATCGAGCGCCGCTCGCCCGCGCCGATGCTCGACCTCGGGCTGTTCCGCAACCGCCTGTTCGCGGCCGCCAGCGCCGCGTCCTTCATCAACGGCCTCGCGCGCTTCGCGCTGCTGTTCCTGTTTGTCTTCTACTACCAGGGCGCCCAGGGCGCCACGCCAATCGAAGCCGGCATCAAACTGATCCCGCTGGCGCTCGGCATGCTGATCGCCTCGCCGATCGCCGGGATCTACGCCGATCGTCACGGCTCGCGTGCGCTCGCCGCGCTGGGCATGCTCGTCACCGCTATCGGCCTTGCCGCGATGACGACCCTCCAGGTGCACAGTGCCTACTGGCAGAGCGGCCTGTGGCTGTTCGTCGTCGGCGCCGGCTCGGGGATGTTCAACAGCCCCAACACAGCCGCGATGATGGGCACCGTTCCGGCCTACCGCCGCGGCATCGCCGCCGGCGCGCGCACGCTGCTGCAGAACACCGGCGCCGTGCTGTCGATCGCGTTCGTGCTCGCGATCGTCACCGCAGCGATTCCGAAAGCGACGCTGTTCGCGATCTTCTCGGGCCTCTCCAAGGGGCTCTCCCAGCAGAAGCTCGCGCCGTTCATCGCCAACATGCACACCGCGCTGTGGGTGCTCGCGGCGACTTCGCTGGTGGGCGTGTTCGTGTGCCTGCTGCGCCCGCGCCACTCCGAGCAACTGGACGAGGCGCCCGAGCTCCCCTCGGAGATCGCCGAGGCGCGAGCGAGCGGGCGGGTCACGGTATGACGCCGCTGCGCATCGGCGACGTCGCCCGCCTGGTCGGCACCACGCCGCGCACGATCCGCTACTACGAGGAGATCGGCCTGCTACCCGAGGCCCCCGCGCGCCCCGCCGGCCAGCACCGCCTCTACAGCGACGAGGAGGTCGAGCGCCTGCGCGAGGTGATCCGCCTGAAGGAGCTGCTCGGCGTCTCGCTCGATGAGCTCAAGACGTTGCTCAGCGCCGAGGAGGCGCGCGCCGAGGTGCGCGCGCAGCTGCGTCGCGACGACGTCGGCGCCGAGCGCCGCCGCGAGCTGCTCGGCGAGGCGCTCGGGCACATCGAGCGTCAGCTCGAGCTCGTTCGCCACCGCGCGGGCGAGCTGGCCAAGCTCGAGCACGAGCTGCTCGAGACGCGCAAGCGCGCGAAACGCAAGATCCGCGAGCTGGAACCAGATTCACGCCTCGTGGCATCCTCGCGGACGTAGTTCCGACGACCAGCCAGCGAGATGAGCCAGCCGCGATGAGCATCGTGCCCGTCAAGCCAAGCCCCGAGGGCGTCCCCGGCGCCGTCACCGATCCGACGCGCATCCTCGCCGAGGACCTCACCTTCCCGTCGACCGACGGTACCCAGATCAACGGCTACCTCGCACGCCCCGCCGCCGCCACCGGGCCGTCCCCGGCGATGATCGTGATCCACGAGGCCGGCGGGCTGGGCGAGCACATCCGCGATGTCACCGACCGCTTCGCCAACATCGGCTACGTGTCGCTCGGCGTCGACCTGTACACGCGCGAAGGCGGCCCGCCGCCCGCCGGCGACATGCAGGCGTTGATGGCGCGGCTGTTCTCGATGTCGGACGCAACCGTGCTCGGCGACCTGGAGGGAGCCGCCGACTTCCTGCGCGCACGCGCGGACACCACCGCCAAGCTCGGCTGCGTCGGCTTCTGCATGGGCGGGCGCTACACGCTGCTGTTCGCCGTCTCCAGCGACCGGCTTGACGCCGCCGTCGATTGCTGGGGCGGTTTCATCGACAAAGCCACCCCCGATCAGCGCTCGACGCCCGAGCGCCCGACGCCGCCGCTCGAGCTCGCCGGTCAGCTGCACTGCCCGCTGCTCGCAGCCGTCGGCGCCGAGGACACCAATCCATCCCCCGAGATCGCAGAGCAGCTGAGCGAGCGCGCCGCCGCGGGCGGACAGGAGGTCAAAGTCGACGTCTACGAGGGCGCCGGCCACGCCTTCTTCGCCGACTACCGCCCGTCGTACCGCCCAGAGCCCGCGGCCAAGCTGTGGCGCGAGATCGTGCCGTTCCTGGAGCGCCACCTCGGCAGCGCCTGAGCGCACGCCGCACGGGCGCAGGCCGGTAGGCCGGAGCCCCATTCATATAGTGCTTCAGAGCACGCCCGGAGAGGAAAGCGAGGAGCCGCGTGGAGCGTAAATGGTGGACCTTGATCGCGGTGTCGGTGGCGATCTTCATGCTGCTGCTCGACATCACCGTCGTCAACGTCGCGCTGCCCGACATCCAGCGCTCGCTGCACTCGAGCTTCGAGGACCTGCAGTGGGTCGTCAACGCGTACTCGCTGACGCTCGCCGCGTTCCTGCTGACCGCGGGCGCCACGGCGGACCTGATCGGGCGCAGGCGCGTGTTCGTCATGGGCCTGATCGTGTTCACAGCGTCCTCCGCCGTCTGTGGCCTGTCGACCACGCCGCTGATGCTGAACCTCGCACGCGCGGTGCAGGGCACGGGCGGGGCGATGATGTTCGCGACCTCGCTGGCGTTGATCGCGCAGGCGTTCCACGGTAAGGAGCGCGGTATCGCCTTTGGTGTCTTCGGCGGCGTGATCGGCGCGGCTGTGGCGATCGGCCCGGTCGTCGGCGGCGTCATCACCTCGGGCATCGGCTGGGAATGGATCTTCTTCGTCAACGTGCCGATCGGCATCGCCGCCGTGTTCCTGACGCTCAGCCAGGTCAGCGAGTCGCGCGACCCGAACGCCAAAGGCGTCGACTGGATCGGGCTGATCACGTTCTCAGGGTCGCTGTTCCTGTTCGTGTTCGCCCTGATCCAGGGCAACGAAAAGGGCTGGGGCTCAACGCGGATCCTCAGCTTCCTGATCGGCGCGGCCGTGCTTCTGGTGGTGTTCCTGATCGCCGAGCACCGTCAGGCACGCCCGATGCTCGACCTGACGCTGTTCCGGCGCCCCGCCTTCGCCGGCGCGAGCATCGTCGCCTTCGCGGTGTCCTCGTCGATGTTCTCGATGTTCCTGTACCTGACCCTGTACATCCAGGACGTGCTCGGCTACGACCCACTGCAGGCCGGGCTGCGCTTCCTACCGATCACGCTGATGACGTTCGTCGTCGCGCCGTTCTCGGGCAAACTCAGCGTCCGCGTGCCCGTGCGGCTGCTGCTGGGCGTGGGCATGCTGTGCGTGAGCGGCGGGCTGCTGGCGATGACCGCCGTCGACCCTAGCTCGGGCTGGACGACGCTGATCCCCGGCTTCCTGCTCGCGGGCTTCGGCGTCGGCACGATCAACCCCCCGCTCGCGTCCACCGCGATCGGTGTCGTGCACTACTCGCGCAGCGGCATGGCCTCGGGCATCAACAACACCTTTCGCCAGGTCGGCATCGCCACCGGCATCGCCGGGCTCGGCGCCGTCTTCCAACACGAGGTCACGAGCAAGACCACCGGCGCGCTGGTCACCACCGCGCCCGGTCGCGAGGTCGTAGCCTCCGCACACGACCGGCTCGGCGGCGCGCTCGTCTCCGGCGAAGTCTCACAGCTCGCCCGCCACCTCCCCCCCGCTGCGCGCGACGCGCTCGGGCACGCCTACCGCGTTGGCTTCACCGACGCGTTCACCACGATCCTGATCATCGCCGCCTCGATCGCGCTGGCGGGCGCCATCTGCGGGTTCGCGCTGGTCCGCGGCCGCGACTTCGTCACCTCGGGCGAGGGCGAAGGCGCAGCCCCGGCGGCGCCCGCCGAGGCTGCCGCGGTTTGAGCTACGCGCGGGCGCTCACGACGAGGAGCGGCGCTCGTAGCCGTCGCACGCGAGCACGGGCAGCCGCGGATAGCGCGGATACGCGCGGTCGGTGCGCGAGCGCAGACACAGCGAGAACACCGAGCCGCGCGTGTTGGGCACCAGCTGCTGATGCGCGCATGAATCGCACAGCCCCGCCCGCGGCCCGAGCTGCGACGCCGGTCGCGACGATCGGCTCGGCGGCGGCGGGACCATCGCCGCAGCTTAGGCCAGTGTCCTTCGCGGCCGCACAAGGACTCCCCGCGCACGCCTGCGATAATCGTTGACTATACAACTATGAAGACCTTCTATCGACTACTGGGCTTCCTGAAGCCATACAAGCGCCCGCTGGCGATCTCGTGGGGTCTGGCGAGCCTCGCGATGGTGATGAGCGTGGCGCTCCCGGCGCTGACCGGGCGGGCGGTGGAAGCGATTCGCAAGGGCGCCGCGGACCTCCACGGGCACCCGCTCGCGCGCGAGCACGATCGCCACACGCTGCTCGTGCTCTCGCTGGTGATCCTCGGCGTCGTGCTCGCACGCTGGGGCTTCATGTACTGGCGTCGGATCGTCGCCGGACGCGTGTCGCTCGCGGTCGAATACGACCAGCGCGAGCGCATCTATCGCCAGCTGCAACGCCTCGAGCTGGGCTTCTTCGACCACCAGCAGACCGGGCAACTGATGTCACGCGCGACCGTCGACCTCGCCGCGGTGCGCTTCTTCCTCGGCTACGGGCTGGTGTTCATCCTGCAGTCGATCCTCACGATCGCGCTCGCCGGCGCGGTGATGCTCGTGATCAACCCAGCGCTTGGTCTCGTGGCGCTCGTTCCGGTGCCGTTCGTGGTGGTGATCTCCTACCGCTACGGCCGCCGCGCGCGCCCGGCGATCCAGGAAACGCAGCAGCGCATCGCCGAGCTCACCGCCGACGCCGAGGAGAACATCTCGGGGGTCCGCGTCGTCAAGGCCTTCGCACGCGAGGACCGGCAGCTGACGCGCTTTCGCAAAACCGTCGGTCGCGTCTTCAACCAGGCGATGGTCGCCACGCGCCTGGAAGCCAAGTACAACCCGATGATCGGCTTCCTGCCCCAGCTCGGGCTCGCGGCGGTGCTGCTGCTGGGTGGGGAGAAAGTGATCCACGCCCACCTCACGCTCGGTCAGTTCACCGCGTTCTACCTGTACGTGAACATGCTGATCACGCCGATGCGCGCGCTCGGCGTGACGCTCAACCTCGCTCAGCGCGCCACCGCCTCGGGCGCCCGTATCTTCCAGCTGCTCGACCGCGAGCCGCACCTCGCCGATATGCCGAACGCCCCGGCGCTGCCGCCGGGCAACGGGCACGTACAGCTGCGCGACGTGACGCTCCGCTACGAGGACCCGCGCGACGAGCTCGGCGCGAGCGCCCTCGCCGATCCGGTGCAGGCGAAGCCGAAGAGCGGACGCGCGGTGCTGCGCGACATCGACCTGGACGTGCCAGCCGGGCGCACCGTCGCGCTGGTCGGCCCCACCGGCTCCGGTAAGACGAGCCTCGTCGCGCTGATCTCACGGCTGTATGACCCCGTGGCCGGCGAGGTGCTGCTCGATGGCGCCAACGTGCGCGAGGTGACCGTCCGCTCGGTGCGCGCCGCCGTGGCGGTCGTCAGCGACGACCCCTTCCTGTTCTCGGCGAGCGTCGCCGAAAACATCGCGTATGCGCGTCCAGACGCGCCGCTCGCCGAGGTCGAACAGGCCGCCCGCGACGCGCAGGCGCACGATTTCATCTCGCGGCTGCCACAGGGTTATGAAACCCAGGTCGGCGAGCGCGGCGTCACGCTGTCGGGCGGGCAGCGCCAGCGTCTGGCGATCGCGCGGGCGCTGGTGGCCAACCCGCGGGTGCTGGTGCTCGACGACGCCACCTCGTCGGTTGACGCGTCCACCGAGCAGAACATCAAGGTGGCGCTCGCCCAGGCGATGGCAGGGCGCACCACCTTCGTGATCGCCCATCGCCTCTCCACGATCGAACTCGCCGACCAGATCGTCGTGCTCGACCACGGCCGCATCGTCGCCCAGGGAAACCACGACGAGCTGCTCGAGTCCTCCGAGCTCTACCGCGAGATCGTCGCCGGCACCTCTTCAGCCGCCGACGCGGTCGCCGAATCGGATACAGGCGCACTCGAGCAGGTGCTCACGGCCAACGCCAGCAGTCAACCCAACGCTGGAGGCCGACTGTGAGCCCGACGGTCGGCATCGGTGGCGGCGGCGGGCGCGGCGGCGGCGCGCGCATGGGCATGGGCCCAGGCGGGCCCCGCGGCGGCACTGGCTGGGCCGGCGAGCGACCGAGCCGCGGCAGCCGCGCTCGCAACCTGCGCGGACTGTTCGAGCTGCTGCGCCCCTACCGAATGCGCACCGCGGCGGCACTGGTCGCGCTGATCCTCGGCACGGCTGCCGCGCTCGCGCCGCCACTGCTGGCCAAGCTCGCGATCGACAAGGGCATCGAAAAGCACGACGTCCAGACGCTCGAGCTGGTCGTGCTCGCCTTCCTGGTATCTGCGCTGATGGTCTGGGTTGCGACGTATGCGCAGACCTACCTCGTGGGCTGGGTCGGGCAGCGCGCGCTCGCCGACCTGCGCATCCGCATCTTCACGCATCTGCAGAGCCAGCCGATCGGCTTCTACGAGAGCCGGCCCGCGGGCGTTCTGATCTCGCGCATGACAAACGACGTCGAGGCGCTGGAAAGCCTCGTGACCGACTCGGTGGTCACGCTGTTCCAGTCGGGTCTCACATTGATCGGCGCGGTCGGCGTGCTGCTGTACCTCGATGTCAAGCTGGCGCTGCTGACGTTCTGCGTGGTTCCGTTCGTCGCCGGCCTGAGCATCTGGTTCCGGCTGATCTCCGCCGGCGCGTTCCGGCGCACGCGAGAGACGATCGGCGCGATCACCGGCTACCTGCAGGAGACGCTGTCGGGCATTCGCGTCGTGCGCAGCTTCGGCCAGGAGCCCGCACACGAGGCGCGCTTCGCCGAGCTCGACGAGGACAACCGTGCGGCCAACATGGTCACCGTGCACCTCAACGCCACGTACTTCCCGGCGGTCGAAATGCTCTCCGGCGTCGCGCTCGCGCTGATCGTGCTGTACGGCGGCTACCAGGCGATCGACGGGCACATCACCGTCGGCACGATCGTCGCGTTCGTCGCGACGCTGTCGTTCCTGTTCGAACCGATCCAGCAGCTCTCCCAGCTCTACACCACCTACCAGTCCGGGATGGCCGCCCTGGAGAAGATCTTCCAGCTGCTCGACGTCAAGCCGACGCTCGAAGACCTCCCGAACGCGCCGGCGATCGGTCCGATTCGTGGCGAGGTCCGCTTCGACGACGTGTCGTTTGCCTACAAACCGCGCTCGCAACGAGCCAGGCGCGACGGCAACGCGCCCGCCGGCGAGCAGGCAACACTCGAGCAGGAGCCCGATGAGGTGCTGGCGCTCGAGCACATCGACTTGGACGTGCCGGCCGGCCAGACGATCGCACTGGTCGGCGCCACCGGTGCCGGCAAGTCGACGATGGCCAAGCTCGCCGCGCGCTTCTACGACCCGACGCGCGGGCGCGTGCTCGTCGACGATCACGACCTGCGCGAGATCTCCAGCCACTCGCTGCGCTCGCAGATGGGCATCGTGCCCCAGGAGGCGTTCCTGTTCTCGGGCACCGTGCGCGAGAACATCGCCTTCGGGCGCCCCCACGCCGACGACGCCCAGGTTCGCGCCGCGGCCGAGGCCGTCGGCGCCGACGAGTTCATCTCGGAGCTGCCGAGCAGCTACGACACCGAAGTCGGCGAGCGCGGCGCGCAGCTGTCGGCCGGACAGCGCCAGCTGATCGCCTTCGCGCGCGCGCTGATCGCCGACCCGCGCATCCTGATCCTCGACGAGGCCACCTCCAACGTCGACCTGCACACCGAGGGCCGCATCGAACGCGCAATGCGCCGGCTGCTCGCCGGTCGCACCTCGATCGTGATCGCCCACCGCCTCTCCACCATCCGCCAGGCCGGGCGGATCGTCGTGCTCGAACACGGGCGCATCGCCGAGCAGGGCACGCACGACGAGCTGATCGCCGCGCACGGTCGCTACTTCGAGCTGTACCGCGACTGGGCGTCACAGGATCAAGCCGCTTAGCGCGGCGCGCTAGCGCTACGCCGGGGGATCGTCCGGCTTCAGGCGCTTGCGCCCGCGCTGATCGCTGCGCCCGGTGCCGATGCACTCGCGGCACACGACCCATCTGCCCTCTGGGTCAGCGTCAGCAGACCACCACGTCCAGCCTGCACCCTGGCAGGTCTTGCAGCGGTCCTTCTCGGCAATCAAACGGTCGGATTGGGTCACCGCGTCGGAGCATACCCGGCCACGCCTACTCGGTCAGGCCGACGGCTTCCAATCCCTCCTGCCAGGTGCCGAACGCCTTCACCTCCGAGATCTGCTCACCGCGAAAGCTCGCGAGCAGGCCGACCTTCTGGCGCAGCGCCACGGAGTCGGCCTTGGTCCGCCCGACCATCTCCGCGAGGACAAGAACCCGATCTTGCGCGTCGCGGATGTCATGGACGTCCCAGCCGTAGTCATCGAAGCTCGCGTGCCAGACTTCATCCTGCTTGCGGTTCGCGTCAATGCCCTCGTATACGGAATCCTCAGGCCATTCCGACGCGGCCAGCCAGACGACGTCCGGCGTGTAAAACGGCACCACGGCCTCGAGGCCGCCCGCGGCGTACGCCTCGAAGGCCCTGCGCACCAGTTCCACTTTCGCTTGCGACATTGCTGCCCCCTTGTTCTCAACGGGGCGCGTGGGTCAAGACGCGCCGCACGTTGATGTCACGGTGAATCGTACCGGGACACGCGAGTCGGCTCCGGCAGCGAGAACTGTGAAACCGCCTCGTCGGGGGCGAAGCCGGAATGTAGATGAGGCCGGCAACGTTCTCGGCGCCGCCTTGCCTCGGCCATCACGCATCGCCCTGCGGCCCGTAGCCCTGTGGTTCCACGTCTTCCAGCAGCCTGAGCTTGACTGCCGGGTCTGCGTCCGCGTCAGCGATGAAGGAGTCAATCTCCTCCGTAGTGACCGACTCCTTCCCGAGCACGCCTCGCAGGTCGTGCGGGGTTGTGACGTCGTAGATCATTTCGACAGTCTCCTCCAGAAGCTCCGGAAACGCGAAGCGCCCCGTCCAGACGGGGCGCTCGAATACTCCGGGACAGGGACTCGAACCCCAATCTCCCGGACCAGAACCGGGCGTCACTGCCAATTGGACTATCCCGGACAGTGTGTGGCGTAGAGAATACCCAACTCCTCAGCAGGTCCGCCTCAGAATGTGGCCGGCAGACCGTTCGGCGCGAAGTAGGCGGTGATCGCCTCCTCGAGGCCGGGGTCGAGCACGAGCAGCACCTCGTCGCCGGCTTCGATCATCGTGTCGTGCTTGGGGACGAAACCCGAGCCGCCGCGCAGCACCGAGATGATCAGCGCACCTTCGGGCAGCGCGATGTCGGCGACCTTCTCGCCGACGGTGGGCGCGTCGGCGCTGACCTCGAGCTCGATGATCTCAAGGCGCTCCTCTTCGAGTGCGAGCAGGTGCACGAGGCCGTAGCGCGGCACCTCGTGCTCGATCAGGCGCAGGATCAGGTCGGTGGCCGAGACCGCCGGCTGGATGCCGAGCAGCCTGAAGTGGTCGTGGTTGCGCGGGTTGTTGACGCGCGCGATGACGCGCTCGCACAGGTACTTCTCCTTGGCCACCTGGCAGACGAGGATGTTGTCCTCGTCGTCGCCGGTGACGGCGATCACGAGGTCGGCCCGCTGGATGCCCGCGCGCTCGAGCACCCACAGCTCGGTGGCGTCGCCGTACTGGATCGCGTGCTCGAACTCCTCCTCGCTGGCGAGATAGCAGCTGCGCGAGGACTCGATCAGCGTGACTTCGTGTTCCTTGGCGATCAGCTCGCGGGCGAGGTTGCGCCCGACCTTGCCGGCGCCGACGATGATTGCGTACATGCCTACGCCGCCTCCGGCGCAAGGGCGCGCTCGAACATCTCGATCGCGTGCTTGGTCGGGGAGATCGTCTGCAGTCCCTGCTCGCCGTACCAGTCCGCGCGCGCGGGGTCCATCACCCGCACGATCGACTTCTCCACGCCGAAGCGCTTCTGCGCGAGCTGGGCGATCACGAGGTTCGTGTTGTCGCCTGCGGTCGACGCGATGAACGCATCCGCGCGCTCGATCCCGGCCTGGATCAGGGCGTCGGTCTCGAGCGCGGTGCCGACCGTGAACTGGCCGCCTGAGTCCTCCCAGCTCTTGCTCTGGCCCGCGTCGAGGCGCTCGTGTGAGAGCGGATCCTCGTCGAGCACCGACACTTCGTGGCCGGCCGCGAGCGCCGACTTGGCGACCGCTGAGCCGACGCGGCCCGCGCCGACGATCAGGACAAACATGCGGGGCAGAAGCAGATGTACATAGGTGCGCAGGTTAGACCATAGGGGCCCGGGCCCGGTTGGCACGACGGGCCAGCTCGACCGGCGTATCGCGGGCGGCGGGAGCGGTGACGATCACGCGACAGCTCGCCTTGCGGATCACGTACTTGGTGATGTCTCCGACGTATCCCTCGAGCGGCCCGCCGCGACCGCCGAGGCGCGCGCCGCCCCGGATCAGCGATGGTTCCTCGGCCCCGAGCACGATCGCCTCGACCCCTCGTCGACGGGCCTCGTCGACGATCGCATAACCGGCGCGGCGGGTGCGCACGATCGCGGTGGCGACGTGTACGCCCGTGTACTCCTCCCCCACGGCCTTCGCGCGCGCGAGAACCTGACGCGCATGCTTGAGCTGCGCCTCGGGCAGGCTCGCGTCGAGCGGCAGCGACATCGGGATCACGAACATCCACACCGCCTCGATCGTGGCGGCATCGATCGCCGCCTCGTCGGTCGGTTCGCCCGCGACGAGCCGCGCGGCGGTCTGCACGATGTCATCGTCGAGCTCGGTGCCGAACAGCGGCACGAGGATCGAGCCGTAGTCTCGCTCGCTCGTCGGCTCCGCGCGCAGCGCACGCGGAGATACCGTCACGCGGCGCAGCAGCGAGGTCTCATCCGCCCGCCGGTAGACGACATATAGGACGAGCCCCACCACCATCCATCCGAGTCCGACGTAGCGCGCCGTCGGGTGCACGACGAGCACGGCGACGAAGCCGCCGGCGGTCACGACCGCGCCGAACACAGCCGGCAGCGGCAGCTGCCCCTTGCCGAGCGTCACCGACAGCGGCACCCGGTAGGGGCGGTCGCGATCGGGCTCGGAGTAACGCAGGCGACAGATCGACAGGTGAGCGATCGTGAACGCGAGCGTGGCGCCGAGCGCGTAGATCCCGATCAGGAAGTCGAGGTCCTCTGTCGCCGCCAGCCCGGCGGCGATCAGGCCGGCGAGGGTGATCAGTACGTACGGCGTCGAGCGCTGGGGGTGAAGCCGCCCGAGAGCGCTCGGGATCTGGCGGTTCGTGGACAGCGAGTAGGCCAGGCGCGAGAGGCCGAGCATTGCCGAGTTGGCGGCCGCGACGAGTGTGACGGCGGCCATCGCCGCCACCAGGTACGTCAACGTCTTCTCGAGCCAGTGCGGGTGCACGCGGCTGACGACGCCGATCATCGGCGCGTTCAGGTAGCGCGTTGAGAGCTCCGTGCGGCCGTCGTGCACCGGTAGCGCCGTCAGGGCGACCAGCGCGATGCCGACGTACAGAAAGGCCACGGTCGCGGTCGTGCTCGCCACCAGCCGCTTCAGGCCGGCGCGGCTGATCCGCACCTCGCCCGCGAGCCCCGACGCGGACTCGAGGCTCGTGAACGAGATCACCGCGACGGTCGCCGCGAACACCAGTCCCGACCACGTCGGGGCGGTGCCGAGGTCGATCGGGCCCGTGAGCGTCTGCGGGTTGAAGAACAGCACCAGCCCCAGCACCACGATGAACGCCTGCAGCAGCAGATCGCCGGCGAGCAGGATGCCCACCCGCCGCGCGCGGCGACCGCCGAAGCCGCGGATGTTGCTGAGCACGACGAGCGCGATGAACGCCAGCGACAGGGCCAGCGCCGCACCGCTGTTGCCGAGTGGGCTCCAGAAGACCTTCAGGTACTGCGTCGCCGAGTACGCCGTGACCGCGATCAGGATCACGTAGTCGAGCAGGATCGCCCAGCCCGCAATGAAGCTGACGAGCTCGTTGAACGCGTAGCGCGCGAACACTGTCGCGCCGCCGCGGTCCTGGTGCAGCGACGCGCCCTCGACGTAGGTCATCGCGGTGACCGCATACATCACCGCCGCGATCAGGAACACGACCGGCGTGAGCCCGAGTGCGTGCCCGGCGACGACTCCCAGGGAGAAGTAGATCGCGCTCGCCAGCGACGAGTACACGATCGTGAACAGGATCGGCGAACCGATGCTGCGACGCACGATCACGCGCGAGCGCGCTGCGAGCTCGGAGCTCTGGCCCGGCTGCGCGCTCATCTGCCGCGTGTCCTGCGGATCTCCACGTACCAGCGACCGCCGCCGGCGGCGATGAACAGCACGCCCAGCAGCAGCCGCGGCGAGATCGAGACCGCGTGCCCGGCGAACGCCTCGACAAGCAGCGCCAGGCCGATCGCCACCATCGCCAGCGACAGCGCGAACGTGGCCATGCGATGCGCCTGTCGACCGTTCATCTCATCTGAGCTTAGGGCCGTGTCCGCATGGGCACAAACGTGCCTGCCGGCGTCTCAGGTGATCAGCGGGATGATCAGGATGGCGACGATGTTCGCGACCTTGATCATCGGGTTGATCGCCGGTCCGGCCGTGTCCTTGAAGGGATCGCCGACTGTGTCACCGGTGACCGACGCGGCATGCGCATCCGAGCCCTTGCCGCCGAACGAGCCGTCCTCGATGAGCTTCTTCGCGTTGTCCCACGCACCACCGCCGGCGGTCATCAGCACGGCGAAGAAGTAGCCCACGACGATCACCCCGATCAACAGGCCGCCGAGCGCCTGCTCGTCGATCAGCCCGACCACCAGCGTCAGCAGGATCGGCAGCAGCGACGGCAGGATCATCTCGCGCTGTGCCGTCTTCGTGACGATGTCCACGCACGCCGCGTAGTCGGGTTCTTCGGAGTAGTCCATGATCCCGGGGTGCTCGCGGAACTGGCGGCGCACCTCCTCGACCACCGCGCCGCCCGCGCGGCCGACCGCCTCGATCGACAGCGACGCGAACAGGCACACCATCAGGCCGCCGAGCAGCAGTCCGATCAGCACCGGGGGTTCGTTGATCCCGAACGAGATCAGGTGGCCTGCCTTGGCCTCGAGTTCTTTCTCGAACCCTGCGAACAGCACGATCGCGGCGAGCACCGCCGAGCCGATCGCGTAGCCCTTCGTCACCGCCTTGGTCGTGTTGCCGACCGCGTCGAGGCGGTCGGTGACCTTGCGCACGTCCTCCGGCAGGTCGGCCATCTCGGCGATGCCGCCCGCGTTGTCGGTGATCGGGCCGAACGCGTCGAGCGCGACGATCAGGCCCGTCAAAGACAGCAGTCCGACCGCCGCGACGCCGATCCCGTAGATGCCGGTCACGCCGCCGCCGGCGAGCTTCCACGAGCCGAGAATGCCGAGCACGATCACGATCGCCGGCAGCGCCGTCGCCTGCAGTCCGGATGCGAAGCCCTGGATGATGTTCGTCGCGTGGCCGGTGATCGACGCTTTCGCTGTCTTCTTCACCGGCGAGAATCGCGTCGAAGTGTAGTATTCCGTCAGTCCGAATAGCAGCGCCGTCACGGCGATGCCGATCAGCGAGCACAGATACAGGTGGAACCAGCCCGGTGTGTTGACGGAGGCGCCGACGACCTTGAAGGTGAGGTCGCGCATCATCCAGTAGGTGATCGGGGCGAACGCCGCCGCGGCCAGCACGCCCGAGACGAGCAGGCCCTGCAGCAGCGCGCGCTCGACGTTGTCGGATTTCGTGCGCACGGCGAACGTGCCGATGATCGAGGCGATGATCGCCACGGCGCCGATCACCAGCGGGAAGAGCACGACGCGCGTGGACTCGTTGAAGGTCAGCACGCCGAGGAGCATCACCGCGATCGCCGTCACCGCGTAGGTCTCGAACAGGTCGGCCGCCATGCCCGCGCAGTCGCCGACGTTGTCGCCGACGTTGTCGGCGATCGTCGCGGGGTTGCGCGGGTCATCCTCCGGGATGCCGGCCTCGACCTTGCCGACGAGATCCGCGCCAACGTCCGCCGCCTTCGTGAAGATGCCGCCGCCGAGCCTCGCGAACACCGAGATCAGCGAGCCGCCGAAGCCGAGGCCGATCAGCGCGTCCACGGCGGTCTTCTGGCTGTCGTTGAAGATCGACGTCAGCGCACCGTAATAGCCGGAGACGCCGATCAGCGCGAGCCCCACCACGAGCAGGCCGGTGATCGCACCGCCGCGGAACGCGACCTTCAGCGCCGGCGAGACGCCGCCGCGCGCAGCCTCGGCGACGCGGGCGTTGGAGCGCACCGACACGTTCATGCCGATGTAGCCGGTCGAGCCCGAGAGGATCCCGCCGATCAGGAAGCCGCAGGCGACCGCGATGTTCTGGATGAAGATCAACGCGACGAACAGCACGACGCCAACGACAGCGATCGTCGTGTACTGGCGATTCAGGTAGGCGCGCGCGCCCTGCTGGACGGCCAAGGAGATGCTCTGCATCTTCTCGTTGCCCGGCGAGAGCGCCAGCAGGGATCGCGTGGTCACGACGCCGTACACGACGGCGCACGCGGCGCAAACAAGTGCGACGACGACCCCATGGTTCGTCAGAAAGCTGCTCAACAGAAATCCTCCGCGGTCTGATTTGCGTGCCGCGCGAGGATGTGTCGCGCGCACGTCTGACGGCCGGATCGCTCAGTGTGAGCTTCTATCCGGTGCAAACGCGGGCGCAGTCTATCGTGCCGGCCGGCGGGGTGCCGGCCGGCGTGCGCCGATCCGGCGCGCGCCGCCCGTCGCGCTCACCGTCCGGGCACCCACAGCCTGCCGCTCGACTCCGCCGGTCCCGGACCGGGCGGCTGCTCGCCGGCGTCCGGCGCCGAGTCGCCGGCCTCTGCACGCGCCGCGCCGCCGGCGGCCGGCTCGCCTGACGGCCCAGCGTCGGTGGGCTCGGCGCTGGGCGGCGTGGGTGCGCCAGTGCCCGCCGGGGTGGGCTGGGTGGTGGGTGCGGTTTGGGTGGGTGAGGCACTCAATTCCCGTGCGTACGCCATCTGCAGCCGCGAGAGCGCCTCGCGCAGCGGCCGCAGCTCCTGCGGGATCCTGCGCTCGAGGATCTCCAGCAGCGCGCGCACCGCATCGATCGCGTCGCGCGCCTGGTCGAGGTCACGCTCTGAGGGGCGGGCCGGATCCTCGCCCGGCGGCGCCAGTCGCCGCGCACCGAGATTCAGCAGCGAGACCGCGGTCTGGGCGATCATGTCGGTCGTCGTCAGCCGGCTCAGTTCCGCTTCGTAGGCCGCGCGCAGCTCATCTTCCGTGGGCTCGCCGCCGCCTGGGGCCGCTGCCGTGCCCCCAGGTCCCGTCCCTCCAACCGTCTCTGCACCATCTGCGCTCAAACCGGCACCTCCTCTGGATAGCTCTCTCGTGTCTCGCTGACGCTCGCCGCGAAGACCTCCTCGCGCGTTGCGCCCGCCTCAATCAGCTGTCGTTGCCGCTGGGCGCCGTTACGCTCAGGGAACACCGGATCGATCCCGAGCTCTGCCCGTACCGGCGCGGTCCATGCGAGCAGGCGCTCGATCGCCTCGCGCGCGGGGTACTCGCATGCGGCCTCGAGATCGACCAACTGTCCGTCGAGCCCGAAGCGGATCGCGCGCCACATGTTCTCCTCGATCAGACGCGGCTGCGGATCGCTGAACGGAACGCCGTCGTCGACGTCGCGCAGCGCCTGCGCGATGCTCGCGACCATCAGCGCCGCCAACGCGTCTGACTCGCGCGCTGTCGCCTGGACGTCGCAGATGCGCACCTCCACCGTGCCGAACTTGAAGTGCGGCCTGACAGACCACCACACCTGGGTGAACTCGACGATCGAGTTGGTCCTACGGAGGAACTCGATGTAGTCGCGATACGCAGGCCAGCCCCCAAACGCGTCGGGCACGCCGCAGCGTGGAAAGCTCTTGGTGAAGCTCTGCGTTCGCGCCGAGTGCAGGCCGCTGTCCTGCCCGTCGAGGAACGGGGAGTTCGCGGAGATCGCCAGCAGCAACGGCAGGACCGGGCGCAGCCGGTCGCAGGCGCGGACCGCGCGGTCGATATCGCGCACGCCGACGTGCACGTGCAGGCTGAAGGTGTTGTTGCGCCAGGCGACGTACTTGAGGCCCTCCTCGACGCGCCGGTAGTGCTCGGTGTCGATGATCGGCTGCCGGCGGTAGTCGGCCCATGGATGCGTCCCGGTGGCTCCGAGCGCGACGCCCTCGGCAGCGGCGAGCGCGAACAGGCGCCGGCGACGCTCGCGCTGGCGGGCAAGCGCGTCGTGCACGTCGGCGCCGACGCCGGAGATGATCTCGATCTCCGATGAGATCAGCTCACCGGCGACGCTCTCGCGCAGCACGGGATCGCCCTCACACGCCGCCCGCATCTGCTCGAAGCGCGGCATCAGTTCGAGCGTGCGCGGGTCGAGGATCGAGAACTCCTCCTCGACGCCGACCGTGAGGTCGGCTGCGGACGCAAACGTCTCGGCTACTCGATCTGGATCCAGGCTGTTCATCGCTTCGCGTCTGCGTGGTGTCGGTCGGAGCGCTCGAACGTCAAGTGTGACGCACGAAGACCCGCGCCGAGGGCCGAACGGGATCAGGTCAAATAGAAGTACAGCGCGTACAGCAGATCGACCGCCGGGCTGGACGTGTGCACGGTCACCTCGGGCGGCACGTCGAGCAGCGACTCCGAGTAGTTGAAGATGATCTTCACGCCAGACTCGACCAACTCGTCGGCCAGACCCTGGGCGGCCTGCGTGGGCACGGCGAGCACCCCGACGACGATGTCCTCGTCCTCGACCACCTGGCGCAGCTCGTCGATGTCGCGCACCACCTGGCTGCCGACCTTGCTCCCGACCTTGCTGGGCGCGCTGTCGAAGATCGCGACGACGCGAAAGCCGTGATCGGCGAAGATTTCCGATGAGGCGATCGCCTGGCCGAGGTGTCCGGCGCCGATCAGCCCGATGTTGTGCTGGCCGGCGGTGCGCAGGATCTTGCGAATCTGGGAGACGAGCGCCTCGACGTTGTAGCCGACACCGCGCTTGCCGAACTTGCCGAAGCCCGATAGATCTCGCCGTATCTGGGTGGAGTTGACGTGGGTGTAGTCCGAGAGCTCCTGCGAGGAGATCGTCTCCTTGCCCATCTTCTTGGCCTGCGTCAGCACCTGCAGGTAGCGCGACAGGCGCGCTGCGACGCCCAGCGAGAGCCGATCGCTCGAAGCGCCTGCGCCATCGCGCCCGGCGACTGGGGCGTCGGGCGTCCGTTCTCCGTAGCTCATCGCCGGGACTCTAGACGCTCGCGCACAAGCGTCTCATCGACGAAGTATTCGCACAGCTCCTCGCCGTCCAGCGCCACGACCGGGATGCGCTCGAAATAGGCGCGATGCAGCGCGTCGTCGGTGGTGATGTCGCGCTCCTCGAGCGTGAACGCGAGCTCGGCCTGCAGCCGCCCGAGCGCCACCAGCGCATCCACGCAGAGGTGGCAGTCGGGCTTCGAGTACACCGTAATGTGAGCCACCGGGCCGACGACTTGCTCTTCAGAGGACGCGATCGCGGGCTCCCGCAAGTTCAACGGCTGCGCGCCGCACGCAGCAGCACTCCGGGATGGCGCGCGATCTTCGGACCGAGCATGAGCGCGAGCAGGGTCAACGCGAGCCACGGTCGCAGGTAGGGCCTGATGCGGCGGATCCGGCCGTGCTCGTCCAGCTCACACACCATCGCGTCCGCGAGCCGCAGCGGCCCGACCAGGCCGTCGCCCATGACGACCCGCAACGGCCCCTCCCCCACTTCTTCGCGCCAGCGCAGGTCCTTCATGAGGCCGTAAACGGCGCCGAGCAGGATGCGCAGATCCTCGCGTCCACGGAACACCAAGCGTCCGGACAGCGGCGAAACCAGCTCCGCGTCGGGTGCGAGCGTGGCGATCAGCCCGTCGATGTCATTCGTCTCCGAGGCCGTCCGATAGCGCGCTACAGCATCATCCACGCCGGCCATGTTCCCACACCGCGCCGCGTCACCGGGTCCGTTCGCCGGTCGCGTAGGCATCGAGGCCGAGGTAGTCGGGGTAGCGCAGCGTCGGGGAGAAGCGCGCCGCGCTCGCGATCATCGCGGCGTTGTCGGTGCACAGCGCGCGGTCCGGCACGTGGAGGGTGGCGTCGAGCTCTCCCAGCCTTCGGCGCAGGGCGCCGTTGGCCGCGACGCCGCCACCGACGGCCAGACGCGTCAGACCGGTCCGCGCAAGCGCCTGCTCGGCGCGCACGGCGAGCGTCTCGACGATCGCCGCCTGATAGGAGGCGGCGAGGTCGGACGCGCGCTCGAGCGCGACGCCGTCGCCGAGGTCACGGATCGTGTACAGCAGCGCGGTCTTGAGGCCGGCGAATGAGAAGTCGAGGCTGTCGGCGTAGCGCTGGTGGCGGATGCCGCGACCGCCCCTGGCACGCTCCGCGGGCGAGCCGGGGAACACGAACGCCTCGGTGTCGCCGTCCGCGGCGAGCCGCTCGAGCGCCGCGCCGCCGGGGTAACCGAGGCCGAGCATCCGCGCGCCCTTGTCAAATGCCTCGCCTGCGGCGTCGTCGAGGGTCGTACCGAGGATCTCGAAGCCGCTGTGCTCGGTGACCAGCGCCAGCAGCGTGTGTCCGCCGCTGGCGATCAGGCATACGAACGGGGGCTCGAACGGACCCGACAGACCTTCGCCTGCGTCGAGCAGGAAGTTCGCGGCGACGTGCCCCTGGAGGTGATCGACTGCGGCAAACGGCAGCTCTCTCGCGGCTGCCAGCGCCTTCGCACTCGAGAGGCCCACGAGCAGCGCCCCCACCAGGCCGGGGCCCTGCGTGGCGGCCACGAGCTCGACGTCATCGAGCGTGGCCTCAGCGCGGGTCAGCGCCTCGTCGACGACCACGTTGACGAGCTCGAGGTGGTGGCGCGAGGCGATCTCGGGGACGACGCCGCCGAAGCGGGCGTGCGCCTCTTGGGAGGAGATCACGTTCGAGCGCATACGACCGTCCGTGTCCACAACCGCGGCGCACGTGTCGTCGCAGCTGGTCTCCACTGCCAGGATCGTCATGCGGATCAGGTCCCGCCCACCCCGGGCACGTCGTCGAGCGCGCCTTCGAGCGTCGCCGGGGTGCGCCACATCACGAGCGCGTCCTCGCCGTTGTCCTGGTAGTAGCGTCGACGCATGCCTGCAGCGCGAAAGCCCTCGCGTTGGTAAAGGTGGATCGCGACATCGTTGGAGCGGCGTACCTCCAGCGTGAAGCGTGCGTGGGGATCGTCGACCCGCTCGTAGAGGTCCGCGAGCAGCGCCGAGGCAAGCCCTCGGCGCTGGTAGGCGCTGTCGACGGCGATGTTCATCACGTGCCAGACGGTGTCGTAGCGCGAGCAGATGAGGTAGGCGACGAGCTGGCGCTCGCCGTCCTCTCCCGGCAGCGTCGCCGCGAGGCAGACCCCAGATTGCTTGGAGAGCTCGAGCACGAACATCGCGAGCGACCACGGCGTCGGGAACACTCGGCGCTCGATTGCGATCACCTGGGGCAGGTCCTGGTAGGTCAACCGCCGCACTTTGACGGGGGAGGCGTGATCGACCGGCTGCTCTGGGAAAGCTCGCTCGCTCATGTCACGCTGCCTCTACCCGCACCCGCCAAGGCTAGCTCCGCGTCGGGCCGGCGACGATAGTCGGGCGCGAGCGTGTGCAGGCTCGTGGCCGGGGCGTTCACCGCGAGCTCGCACACCACCGCGGCACTCACCTGCTGCAGCGGCGAGGAGTCCTGCGGCACGGCGATGCCGGCCGACTCGAGTTGGGGGCGGAAGCGCACCGCCCCGTCGCCCACCGCCAGCCACGACCGGGGCGCGCCAGCCACATCTTCAGCCTCGGCGACGACCTCCGCGAGCCGCTCAGGCACCAGCGCGCGCGGTGCGGTCAGCTCGCGCGGCCGGTCCCCGCTCGATTCATACGCGGCCGCAAAGACCTCACCACGGCGAGCGTCGATCACGGCGAGCACCGTCCCGGGCGCGGAGCCCTCGGCTGCTGCGGGGCCGCAGGCGAACGCTCCGGCGGCGAGCGCCTGAAGGCTCGAGACGCCAACGAGCTCTGCCGACAGCGACTGCGCGAGTCCGCGCGCGGTGGCGACACCGACACGCAGGCCTGTGAACGTGCCGGGCCCCACCCCGACTGCGATCCGGTCGAGCTCGCGCCAGCCGACTTCCGCGGCCGCCAGCAGCTCGCGGGCCATCTCGAGCAGGCGCGTGGCGTGTCCGGGGTGCGTACCTGCGGCGGGGTCGTCACGCGCCTGCGTGGTGCGTCCGTCCGCCAGGCGCAGCGCCACAGCGCTCGCCGATGTGGAGGTGTCGAAGCCGAGCACGATCACCGCGAGGCACCCTCGTTCGCCGGCCCGGCGGCCTCGTCCACGTCGATCCGCCGCCGGTCGCCGCCGCCGTGGCTGAGCGTCACGCGCATGCGCGCGCCTGCGAGCTCGGCGTGGGCGTCCTGCGGCCACTCCACGAACGCGATCCGTCCCGGCCCGAGGTAGTCGGCGAGAAGATCCGGGTCCTCGCGCTCGAGGCCCGCCAGCCTGTAGAGATCCAGGTGCGAGACGCTCACGGCAAGCCCCTCGTAGCGATGACCGATGCTGAAGGTGGGGCTGGTCACGGGGCCGCTCACGCCAAGCGCGCGGGCGGCGCCACGCACGAGCGTCGTCTTGCCGGCGCCGAGCTCGCCGTGGACGAGCACTACGTCGCCGTCATCGAGAGCCGCAGCGAGCTCGGCGCCGAGTGATTCAGTCTCGGCGGGCCCACTGGTTTCGACGGTGCGTACGGCCACGACGAGACTCTAGAGCCTGTCCGCCCCCGTTCAGCGCCGCCAACGAGGCAAAAAAAAGACCGGCCCGCGGGAGAATGGGACGCGGGCCGGTCGTTTACTCCTGGAGGGATGGAGACATGAGCTTCATCGGCAACCTTGCCATCTGGCTTTAGGGACCTCGACACTCTTTTCGACGCTTTCGAAGAAATCCCTCGTTTGCAGGGAAAATGCCATTGGACGTTTGTTCTAGAACAGCCCGAGCTGATCGACCGCGGTGTCGTCCTCGGCCGCCGCCGTCGCCTGCCGGCGGGCGCTCGAGGACGCCTCAGTCGCATTCGCGCGCTTCGGCGGCTCAGGGGCCTCGGCGAGCTCCGCCGCCTCCGCGAGGTCCGGTACGTCCGGCGCCGGCGGCTGCTCGGGTGGTCCGAGCGCGAGCAGCTCCGGCAGCCGCATGAAGTCCTCGCGCAACGTCTCGAGCATGCGCGGCGTGTACAGCGCCGCGGCCGGGTGGTAGATCGGGTAGAGGCGCACGGCGCGCGCGCCCAGCACGAGCACCTCGGGCTGTCCGTGCAGGCGTGTGATCCCGGTCGGGTCACCGCGCAGCAGCTTCGTCGAGAAGTTGCCGAGCGTGCAGATGACCGTCGGTTGGATCAGCTCGACCTGGCGCAGCAGGTACTCCTCGCAATTCTGGATCTCGATCGGCAGCGGGTCGCGGTTGCCGGGAGGCCTGCACTTCAAGGTATTCGCAATAAAGACGTCCGTACGCTTTTGTCCAATCTCACCCAGCAGCTGCTCGAGCAGCTTGCCCGCCCTGCCCACGAACGGCACGCCCTGCTCGTCCTCGCTCGCACCCGGGGCCTCCCCAATGAACATCAGCTCCGCGTCGGCGTTGCCAGCTCCGAACACGACCGTTTTGCGCGTCGCGGCAAGCTCGGGACAGCGCGTGCAGCTGCGTGCCTGCATGAAGACCTGCTTGAGGGCCTCGCGGCGCTCACTCGGCGATCGCTCACGTTCCTCGGCGGACACCGCGCTGATGGTAGTTGCTGACGGCCGGTGGCCGACTGGCCGAGCTGCAATCTCGTATGCCATGCCCGCTCGACCGCCGTGAGGGCGTTTTCAGCGATGATCCGGCGATGGCGTCACGCACAGAGCACGCTGTGAGGGCCCCGTTCGCGGGCGTCGTCGTCGCAATCGCGCACGCGCGCGAGGAGCGAGTCGGCGCGGGCAGCCCGCTGATCGTGCTCGAGGCGATGAAGATGGAGCACGAGGTGCTGGCCGAGATCGACGGCGTCGTCCGCGGCCTGGCGGTGGCGGTCGGCGAGGAAGTTCAAGAGGGTCAGCTGCTGCTGACCCTGGAGCCCGGCGAGGGCGACCGCGACGGCGACACAGCCGCCGCTACGCCCGCGGCGGCATCTGCGAGCGGTGGCGAGCGCGCGGACCTGCGCGCCGTGCGCGAGCGCCATGAGATCGGCTTGGACGCCGCTCGGCCGCAGGCAGTCGCGCGGCGTCACGAACGCGGCCATCGCACGGCGCGGGAGAACCTCGCGGACCTACTCGACGCGGGCACGTTCGTCGAGTACGGGCCGCTGCTGTTCGCCGCCCAGGAGCGTCGCCGCCCGCGCGAGGAGCTGATCGTGCGCACTCCCGCCGACGGGCTCGTGGGCGGGGTCGGCAAGCTCCAGGGCCGCCCGTGCGTGGCGATGTCCTACGACTACACGGTGCTCGCCGGCACGCAGGGCATGCGCAACCACGCAAAGAAGGACCGCCTGTTCGAGCTCGCCGAGCGGCGGCGGCTACCGGTGGTGCTGTTCGCCGAGGGCGGCGGCGGTCGGCCCGGGGACGTCGACATGCCGATCGTCGCGGGCCTGGACTGCCGCGCGTTCCAGCTGTTCGCGCGCCTCAGCGGCCGCGTCCCGCTCGTCGGCATCGCCTCGGGCTTCTGCTTTGCGGGTAACGCAGCGCTGCTCGGCTGCTGCGACGTGGTGATCGCAACCGAGAACTCGAGCATCGGCATGGGCGGGCCGGCGATGATCGAGGGCGGCGGGCTCGGCGTGCACGCGCCGGAGGATGTCGGCCCAATCGACGTGCAATACGCGAACGGCGTCGTCGATCTGCGCGCCGGAGACGACGCCGAGGCCGTCGCGCTGGCCAGGCGCTACCTCTCCTACTTCCAGGGCAGCGGCCAACCCGGCGCGGTGCCCGACCAGGCGCTATTGCGCGGCCTGATTCCCGAGCAGCGCAAGCGCGTCTACGACGTGCGTCGTGTAGTCGAGACGCTCTTCGACGAGGAATCGGTGCTCGAGCTGCGCAGCGGCTTCGGGGCGGGAATACTGACCGCGCTCGCGCGCGTCGATGGCCGTCCTCTGGGGGTGCTCGCCAACGACCCCACGCATCTAGGTGGCGCGATCGACGCCGACGGCGCCGACAAGGCCGCGCGCTTCCTGCAGCTGTGCGATGCGTTCGAGCTGCCCGTGCTGTTCCTGTGCGACACACCCGGCTTCATGGTCGGCCCCGCGGCGGAGCAGACCGCGACCGTACGCCACTTCGCCCGCCTGTTCCTCGGCGGCGCCAACCTGAGCGTGCCGACGGGCACGATCGTCCTGCGCAAGGGCTACGGGCTCGGCGCCCAGGCGATGGCCGGCGGCGGCTTCAAGGCGCCGTTGTTCACCGTCGCATGGCCCACCTCTGAGTTCGGCGGCATGGGCCTCGAGGGCGCCGTGCGACTGGGCATGCGCCGTGAGCTCGACGCGATCGAGGACGAGGACGAGCGCGAGCTGCTGTTCGAGCAGATGGTCGCCGCGGCCTACGAGCGGGGGCAGGGCGTCAACATGGCCGCCTACGGCGAGATCGACGACGTGATCGACCCCGCCGACTCGCGTCGCTGGATCGCAACGCTGTTCGACGAGCACTCCGGCGAGTGGTGGCGGAACGAGAGCAAGAAGCGCGCGTTCGTGGACGCGTGGTAGCGCGCAAGCGGGTTACGACCGCGGGCGGCGCGAGGTCAAGAGAAGCAGGTACAGGACGAACACCACGATGCCCACCAAGGTCCCGGCCACGAGCGACACCACAAGCACCAGAGCGACCGCGAACAACGACGCAATCGCGCGATGACGCCGAAGGCCGTTCACCCTGCTGCTCTCGGCTTCGGCTCATCGTCATACACACGCCCAGGCTAGCGAGCCATCAGCGCCACCACGGCGGAGGCGCCGATCGGCACAGTGGGGCGATCGGGTTACGCTGTCCGCTGTGCCGCCGCAGAACCCGATCACGCGCATCGAGCAGGTCGCCCGCGACCTCGGCCAACTGGCAGACCAGCTCGAGGACTATGCAGGCCCGGACGCAAGACGAGCACTCCTGCACTGGCAGGAGGAGCTTCGGGCTGCGGCCGCGGAGATCCACAATCTCGCCACAGCAGACATCCGAAGCGCTTAGCGCTCAAGCTACGGGCTAAGGCTCCGCCCGCTGCTCCGCGAGGTGTTCGGCAAGACCTAGCCTTCTATCGACCTCGCTACTTCGACGAGCGGCCCATTCTGGCCGCGTTCGATTTCGACGGCCAGCCGAATCAGTTCGCCGTCAGTCTTTGGTGACCGGCCCGCCGGGGCCGATTTTTTCGAGCCCGGTGGGACCCGGTGATGGCAACTGAGGCTTTTTTCCAAACATGGCTTCATCTTAGTCGGTCTATCGAACGCGATCAAGAATCCCGCAACCACGAGACCAGTGATCATGGCGATCGTGGTCACTTGGAGTCGCCGCTGCTTTCGGCCGATGCGAACGGCGTTTTCGTCGATGACTCCAGCTAGCTCCTCGAGCAGTTTTGCTCGGGCCTCCAACGACGACGTTCCGACGAACTTCTCGTAGAACGCCCAAGCCGGCACACCAAAGCCCACTCGATTGGGGGACGCCACAAGGCTGCTAGAAGATCGCGAAACTTCGCTCCGCCGTAGAGAATCCACAGGAACACAAAGGTCACCGCGCCCAACACGACGAGCGGCAGAAACCAAAGAAAGCCGATCGGTTCCTTGGCGGCAACGGTAGCGGCGGCTAGTGCTCCGCTGAATCCGAGGAGCCCTGTCGTTCGACCGTCGATGTTCGCATCCTCGGCGACCTGTGCCAGCATCTGCGCCTCTACCAGCGCAAGAGCTGTGTCGACTATTACACCGTTGGTCTCGTCAGACAGCTCGAATGGCGTTTCCCCCGGCGGCTCCAAGGTTCCACATGTTAGGTCTCGGCAGGGACAGCATGCCGCTAAGTCCAGGCCCCGTCTCGCCGGTCGCTGCGAGAAGGCCTACATACCTTGATCCCATAACTGTGACGTTGGGCACACATCGCGACACCCCTATTGACACAGCCGTGACGCCTGTATGATTTGTTGCAGGCCGTCAACGAGCATCCTCGTGGTGGACCAGAAAGCAGCAGAGCAGGCAGCGCCCGCTGGAACGTCTGAAGTCGCGACCGGTATCCGTTGGGAACTGGACCGAAGCCGATGAGCCCTCATCACCACCGAACCCCGCCCTGCGCATGAGGACAGTGCGCACCGTGGCGGAGTTGCGCGAAGCACTCGCGCCGGCCCGCCGTGAGGGTCGGACGATCGGCCTCGTGCCGACCATGGGCGCGCTGCACGACGGCCATCTCTCGTTGGTGCACCTCGTGCGCGAACGGTGCGAGGTGGTTGTCGTGTCGCTGTTCGTCAACCCTGCGCAGTTCAACGAGCGCGGCGACCTCGAGCGCTATCCACGCGACGAGCGGCGCGACGCCGAGATCGCCGCGGCGGCCGGCGCCGACGTGCTGTTCGCGCCGAGCGTCGAGGAGGTCTACCCCACCGGCTTTGCGACGACGGTGGAGGTCCTCGGCGTCACCGAGCGCCTCGAGGGAGCGGCCCGTGGTGCCGCGCACTTCCGCGGCGTCAGCACCGTCGTCACCAAGCTGCTTTGCATGGCGCTGCCCGACGTCGCATATTTCGGCCAGAAGGACGCCCAGCAGGTGGTCGTCATCCGCCACCTCGCTCGCGATCTGAACCTGCCTGTTCGGATCGAGGCGCTGCCGACCGTACGCGAGCCTGACGGTCTGGCGATGTCCAGCCGCAATGCGCTGCTGAGCAGCGACGAGCGCGCGCGTGCGCTGGCGCTGCCCGCGGCGCTCGACGCGGCCCGCGCACTCGCGGCCACAGGTGAGCACTCAGCGCACCGCCTGCTCAACGCGGCGCGCGCGGCGCTGCATCCGTTCGACGTCGAGCCGGAGTACCTCGAGCTCGTCGAGCCCGAAACACTCGAGCCCATCGACACGCTCACGCACGAGGCACTGCTGGCGATCGCCGCGCGGATCGGCGACGTGCGGCTGATCGACAACGCGATCCTCGCGCCGATCGCTACCGGAGCACCCACCACCACTCAAGAGCCGAAGGGAGAGGCGATCGCGACATGCAACGCGTGATGCTCAAGTCGAAGATCCACCGCGCCACGGTCACCGACTGCGACCTGCACTACGTCGGCTCGATCACGATCGACCCCGATCTGCTCGACGCCGCCGACATGCTGGCGTACGAGCAGGTGCATGTCGTCGATGTCGACAACGGCGCTCGCTTTGAGACCTACACGATCCCCGGTGAGCGCGGCTCCGGCGAGATGTGCGTCAACGGCGCCGCCGCGCGCCTCGTCCACCGCGGCGACACGATCATCGTCATCTCCTACGCCTCCTACGAGGAGGCCGACCTCGAGCGCTACGCCCCCCGCGTCGTGCACGTAGAGGCCGCCACCAACCGCATCATCACAATCGACGAGCAGGTGGCAACCCTGCTCTCCTGAGAGCGGGCGTCAACCGGCCGTCAGAGAGGAAGCAACCATGTCCAGCCGTCCCATGATCCAGGCGCCGAGCGACCCAGGCCGGCTGCCGATGACACTGCCGCTGCTGATGGAAAAGAAGCGACTCGGCGAACCGATCGTGATGGTCACCGCCTACGACTATCCGAGCGCACGGGCCGCCGAGGCGGCAGGCGTCGATCTCGTGCTCGTCGGCGACTCGGCCGCAACCACCGTGCTCGGCTACAACGCCACCACGCCCGTCGAGCTCGACGACATGCTCGTGCTCGCGCGCGCCGCACGCCGCGGCCTGAGCACGCCGCTGCTGATCGGCGATCTGCCGTTCGGCTCCTACGAGGTCTCAGACGAGCAGGCGATCACGACCGCCATGCGCATGGTCAAGGAGGCCGGCTGCGATGCCGTCAAGCTCGAGGGAGGCGGCGAGGCCTCGGCCAGGCGCGCCCGTGCGATCGTCGGCGCCGGCATCCCGGTGATGGGGCACGTCGGGCTCACGCCGCAGACCGCGACAGCACTAGGGGGCTGGAAGGCACAGGGGCGCACCGCGACGGCCGCCACGCGGATCGCGGGCGAGGCGCGCGCGCTGCAGGACGTCGGCTGCTTCGCGCTGGTGTTCGAGGCGATCCCCAGCGCCGTCACGGCCGAGCTGATGGGATTGCTGGAGATCCCCGTGATCGGAATCGGCGCGGGCCCGGCGACCGACGGTCAGGTGTTGGTGTTCCACGACCTGCTCGGCATCCGCGACGGGCTCGGCGCTCGCTTCGTCAAGCGCTACGCGAACCTGCAGCAGGACATGAACGACGGCGTCACCGCCTATGCGGAGGACGTCCGCTCCCGGCGCTACCCAGGGCCTGAGCACACCTACAAGATCGACGCACAGGAGCTCGCCGAGCTGCAGGCGCAGCTCGCCGCGACACACGACGCCTGACCGAGCGGCGCTGAGCCCGACCTCAGTCGATCCGGCGCAGCACCTTCGCGGGCGCGCCGGCGGCGATCGAGAACGGCTCGACGTCGCGCGTGACCACGCTGTTGGCGCCGATCACGCAGCGCTCGCCGATCGTCACGCCGCTGGTGACCACGACGTTCGCTGCCAGCCAGCAGTTGTCGCCGATGCGCGTCGGGCCCTTGCTCTCGAAGCCCTGCCACGTGATCGGCCGCTCGTGATCGTCGTAGCGGTGGCTCGCGTCCGAGACGAAGCAGCCGTTGGCGAGCATGCAGTGATCGCCGATCTCCACCAGCTCCTGCGCCGCCACCATCACCCCCATGTTCAGGAACGTCCCCGCCCCGATGCGCACGCGCGCTGCGCCCGGCGCGGTGATCCACACGCCCGGCTCGAGCAGCGCGCCCGCGCCGATCTGCAGCCGTCCCTCGCGCAGCGCCTCGAGCACGTTGCCGTGCACCGGCCAGCGCACGAACGCCTCACGGCGCATCAGCTCCCAGTGGATCCGCGCGCGGTTCCACGGCAGTGAGTTGCGCTCATACCAGCGCCACTTCTGCGCCCACAGGCGCGCCTCGCGCGCCAGCGCCTCCACGCTCAGGCGGCGACCTTCGCGCGGCGCCTGCGCGGCGCTGAACCCGGCTTCGCACCGTTGCGCGAGGGCGCCGGCTCGAGCAGCTCCGCCAGGAAGCTGCCCGTGTGCGACGCCGGCTCGGCGGCGACCTCCTCCGGCGTACCCACCGCGATCGCCATGCCGCCCTCCTCGCCACCCTCGGGCCCCATGTCGATCAGCCGATCCGCGCTCTTGATGATGTCGAGGTTGTGCTCGATCACGACCACGCTGTTGCCGGCGTCCACCAGCCGCTGCAGCACCGCCAGCAGCCGCTGCACGTCGGCGAAGTGCAGTCCCGTCGTCGGCTCGTCGAGGATGTACAGCGTCCTGCCCGTCGCGATCTTCGACAGCTCCGTCGCGAGCTTCACGCGCTGGGCCTCGCCGCCCGACAGCGTCGTCGCCGGCTGACCCAGGCGCACGTAGCCGAGGCCCACCGCGTTCAGCGTCTCGAGCCTGCGGCGGATCTTGGGGATGTGCTCGAAGAACGTCAGCGCCTCCTCGACCGGCATCTCGAGCACGTCCGCGATGCTCTTACCCTTGAAGCGCACCTCCAGCGTCTCGCGGTTGTAGCGCTTGCCGTGACACTGCTCGCACGGCACGTACACGTCGGGCAGGAAGTGCATCTCGATCTTGATCTGCCCGTCGCCGCGGCACACCTCGCAGCGCCCGCCCTTGACGTTGAAGCTGAACCGGCCCGGTTTGTAGCCGCGCGCACGCGCCTCCTGCGTCTTCGCGAACAGGTCGCGGATCACGTCGAACAGGCCCGTGTACGTCGCCGGGTTCGAGCGCGGCGTGCGCCCGATCGGCGACTGATCGACCGCGATGATCTTGTCCAGCTGGTCGAGCCCGTGGATCGCGCGGTGCGCACCCGGACGCTTGCGCGCACGGTGCAGGCGGTTGGCGACCGCCTTGTACAGCACGTCGTTGACCAGCGTCGACTTGCCCGAGCCCGACACCCCCGTCACGCACGTCAGCACGCCCAGCGGCACGTGCACGTCGATGTCGCGCAGGTTGTGCTCGCTCGCGCCGAGGATCTCGATGTAGCCACTCGGCGTGCGCCTGCGCTTCGGCGGCTCGATCGTACGCGTACCCGCCAGGAACTGCCCGGTCAGCGACTCCTTCACGCCCTGCACCTCAATCGCCGTCCCCTGCGCCACGATCCGCCCGCCGTGCTCGCCGGCACCGGGACCCAGGTCCACGAGGTGGTCGGCCGCGCGCATCGTCTGCTCGTCGTGCTCGACCACGATCACCGTGTTGCCCAGGTCGCGCAGTTTCTCGAGCGTCGCGATCAGCTTCGAGTTGTCGCGCTGGTGCAGCCCGATCGACGGCTCGTCGAGGATGTACAGCACACCCACCAGCGAGGAGCCGATCTGCGTCGCCAGGCGGATCCGCTGCGCCTCCCCGCCCGACAGCGTCGCCGCCGCGCGGTCCATCGACAGGTAGCCGATCCCCACGTTCTCCAGGAAGCGCAGCCGCTCTGAGATCTCGCGCAGGATCAGCTGCGCGACGTGCCTGTCGGTCTCCGACAGCTCGATGTCCTCGAGCCACTCGAGCGCTCGGTGCGCCGACAGCGCGCAGAAGTCCTCGATCCGCGTCCCCGCGACCAGCACCGCGCGCGACTCCGCGCGCAGCCGCGCGCCGCCGCACACCGGGCACGCGCGCAGCGACATGTACTCCTCGATCTTCTCGCGCGTCCACTCCGAATCGGTCTCGCGGTAGCGGCGTTCGAGGTTCTTGACGATCCCCTCGAAGCGGCTCGCGTATGAGCGTTGGCGCCCGAAGCGGTTGCGGTATGTGACCTGCACCGGCTCGCCGTTCGTGCCGTACAGGAACACCTCGCGCTGCTCGTCCGACAGCTCCTCCCACGGCGCGTCCAGATCGACCTCGTACAACTCTGCGATCGCCTCGGTCATCTGCTCGTAGTAGTTCGACGCGCTGTTCGCCCACGGCGCCAGCGCGCCCTCCGCGATCGACAGCGACGGGTCCGGCACCACCAGCTCGGGGTCGATCTCCATCTGCGATCCCAGGCCCGTGCAGCGCTCACACGCGCCGTGCGGCGAGTTGAACGAGAAGATCCGCGGCTCGAGCTCGACCAGCGACGGTCCGTGCTCCGGGCACGCGAAACGCTCCGAGAAGGTGAACAGCGTCCCCGGCTCCGGCATCTCGCCCGGGACGATCTGCGCGGCCGCCGCGCGCGGCCCTTTCGCGCCTCGCGCCCTTGACGGGCGCTCACCCGCGTCCCCATCGCCCCGCCCGCGAGCGGTTTCCGTTGCCTCTGCGCGTCCAGCTTCGCTGTCGCTCGCCGCGCGCGATCCGACTATCTCAACCTCGACCAAGCCATCGGCGAGCGCCACCGCCGTCTCGATCGAGTCCGCCAGGCGCTTGCGCACGTCGTGGCGCATCACCAGGCGGTCCACAACCACCGAGATGTCGTGCTTGTAGCGCTTGTCGAGCACGATCGACTCCTCGAGCATCCGCACGCGATCGTCGATCTTCACGCGCGCGAACCCGTCCGCGCGCAGCTCCTCGAGCAGCTTGCCGTACTCGCCCTTGCGTCCGCGCACGACCGGCGCCAGCACCATGAAGCGCGTCCCCTCCGCCAGCTCCATCACCTGGTCGATGATCTGCTCCGCCGACTGGCCCACGATCGGGCGCCCGCAGATCGGGCAGTGCGGCTTGCCCACCCGCGCCCACAACAGCCGCAGGTAGTCGTAGATCTCCGTCACCGTGCCGACCGTCGAGCGCGGGTTGCGCGAGGTCGTCTTCTGATCGATCGAGATCGCTGGCGACAGACCCTCGATCGAGTCCACGTCCGGCTTGTCCATCTGGCCCAGGAACTGGCGTGCATACGCGGACAGCGACTCCACGTAGCGGCGCTGACCCTCCGCGTAGATCGTGTCGAACGCCAGGCTCGACTTACCCGAGCCCGACAGGCCGGTTATGACAACCAGCGCATCCCGCGGCAGCTCCAGCGAGATGTCCTTGAGGTTGTGCTCTCGCGCCCCCGAGACCACGATCTTGTTGCTTTGCGACATCTGCCGTCCATGATAGTTAGGCGAACAGACGTTCGGTTGCCAGGTGGCCGATACGCGCGCAATTTGCGCGGTTTGGCGCTCGATCCGCCCAGCTCACGCGAACAGCGCGGCGACGTCGAGATCCGCCACGCCCTCCGCCGGCGATGGCACCTTGGTGGCGATCCCGTAGATCTCGCAGCGGGCGTAGCCGCCCGGACCCGGCTCCGTGCGTACCTCAACGGTCTTGGCGGGCACGTCCACGAGCCAGTAGACAGGCACCGGGGCTGAAGCGTACATGCTCGCCTTGCTTCCGCGGTCCGTATCGTGCGAGGTCACCGCGACCTCTACGGCGAGTAGCGCCGTTCGCGGGTGACGCTTTCGAGACCGCCGATCTTCCGTCAGCAGCAGATCTGGTTCCGGCAGTGAACCCCACTGCGTTTCAATAGGGAGTTGCACGCTCACGTGTCCTTGCGCGGGGGCGAGATAGGTTGTCAGGCGTTCAATCACGGCCGCGTGCTCTGGCCCGTGCGGACTCACCTCGACCAGCAGCCCTTCGAGCAATTCGATCGGGCGGCCCTCCAGTGCGCCCGACGCGACCATCCGCCCGAAGGTCCCCACGTCGAGTCGGTGGATGCAGTCGTCACGGTGGGGCCACTTGTTGATGAGCAAACCGTCGAGCAGTTCGACCTCCACCCCTTCGAGTGCGCCGGCGTCAACCAGGCGGCTGTACGTGCCCACGTCCAGCCGATAGAGCGGAAGCGGCGAGTCGGCGTAGATATGGTGCCTCGACTGGATCGCCATAGGATCATTCTGGCAGGCGAAGATACGGCCGGCTTGGGATGCCTTCGATGACCGCTGCTGGAAATCGACGCGCAGGCCGCGCGCCCGCCCTACCCCTCGATCGCGGAGTAGACCTCGTCGATCAGCTTGAGTCGGTCGGGCAGCTGGAAGTTCTCGGCGAGGTAGCGCTCGGTGTCCGCACGCGACTCGCCGTTGAGCGCCATGTTCAGCGCGATCAGGCGCGCGCCGTCGAGATCGCCGCCAGCCGCCGCACCGGCTGACTCGGCGCCTGACGGTACCTGTGCCGCCACCGGTTGCGGCGCGGCTTCGAGCGCGCTGTCGAGCTCGGACTCGAACCGACCCTGCGGCTCGGACTCGAATTGTGGGGATTGAGGCTCGAACTGCCGCGGCGGCTCGGGCTCAGGCGCCGGGTTGTTGCGTCCGGAGGCCGCGTCGTAGAGCTCGCTCATGCCGGCCTCCACCGCAGACAGATCCGCTGCCAGGCGACCGGCGCCCGCGCGCATGCTCTCGACCAGCGCACCGACCTCACCGTCCATCGAGCCGACGTGCTCGAGCAGCCTGGCCGTCACCTGCGACACCGCCGAGACGTGCTGGCGTGCGCGCTCGAGCGCCTCCTCGCGTGTGCGTTCCGCATCGCGGTCGGCGTCCTCGCGCACCTGGCGCGCGCTCTCCAGCGCGTGACGCTCGATTTCGGCGGCAGCGGTCTCGGCCGCCTGCAGGATGCTCTGCACCTGTGTCCCGGCGGTCGAGGCGACCGACGCGTCGCCGCCACCGGTGATGGCGGCGCGCTGGAGCTCTTCGAACTCGTCCGCAAGCGCCCGCAGGTGCGTGTCGACGGCCGCCGGGTCGTATCCGCGCCGGCCGATCGGGAAGTCCCTGCGCTCGACTGCCTGCCGATCGAAGTCCACGCCGGGCATCCTAAGCGATGTCACCGGACGGAGTCTCGCTAGGCGCGATCTCCGCGCCGGGGCCCTCCATCGTGTGGATCTCCTGCAGGTCGCGACGCAGCTCGCGCAGCTCGTCGCGCAGTTGCGCGGCGTACTCGAAGCGCAGGTCGTCGGCAGCCGCGATCATCTCCTCCTCCAACTCGACCACCATCCGCTCGAGCTCGTGTCTCGGCATCTCAGTGTCTCTGCCCCGCTTCGCCGTGCGCCGTTTGCGCCCGCGCGGCACCTTCGACTCGGCCTGCAGGAACTCGGCGATGTCGGAGATGCCCTTGACGATCGTCGCCGCGGTGATCCCGTGCTCCTCGTTGTAGGCGAGCTGGATCTCGCGCCGGCGGTCGGTCTCGGAGATCGCCGCTTTCATCGCCCGCGTCTCCTTGTCCGCGTACATCAGCACCGTTCCCTCGATGTTCCGCGCGGCACGGCCGATCGTCTGGATCAGCGAGGTCTCGCCGCGCAGGAAGCCCTCCTTGTCGGCGTCCAGGATCGCCACCAGCGAGACCTCCGGCAGGTCGAGGCCCTCGCGCAGCAGGTTCACGCCGACGAGCACGTCGTACTCCCCGAGCCGCAGGTCGCGGATGATCTGGATGCGTTCGAGCGTGTCGATCTCCGAGTGCAGGTAGCGCGTCTTGAAGCCCATCTCCAGCAGGTATCCCGAGAGGTCCTCGGACATCTTCTTGGTCAACGTCGTCACCAGCACGCGCTCGTTGCGATCGACGCGTTTGCGCACCTCGTTCATCAGGTCGTCGATCTGGTTCTTGGTCTCGCGCACCTCCACGGCCGGGTCGACGATCCCGGTCGGCCGCACGATCTGCTCGACCACGCGCGTGGACTGGGTGCGCTCGTACTCCCCCGGTGTCGCCGACACGAACAGCAGCTGCGGCGTGATCGACAGGAACTCGTTGAACGTCTGCGGACGGTTGTCCAGCGCGCTCGGCAGCCGGAAGCCGTAATCGACGAGCGTCTGCTTGCGCGAGCGGTCGCCCTCGTGCATGCCGCCGATCTGCGGCACCGTCTGGTGGGACTCGTCGATCAGGCAGATGAAGTCCTCGGGGAAGTAGTCGATCAGGCAGTACGGGCGCGAGCCAGGCGGGCGCGCGTCGAGGATCCGCGAGTAGTTCTCGATCCCCGAGCAGAAGCCCACCTCCCTGAGCATCTCCATGTCGTACTGCGTGCGCTGGCGCAGCCGGTGTGACTCGAGCTGCTTGCCTTCGGACTCGAGCAGCTCGCAGCGCTCGTTCAGCTCGCGGCCGATCTCCGCGACGCCGTCCTCGATCGTGCCCTCCTTGACGTTGTAGTGCGTCGCCGGCCAGATCGCCACGTGCTCGAGGTCGTCAGCCATCAGCTCGCCGGTCAGCGGGTCGAACTGCTGCAGGCGTTCAACTTCGTCGCCGAACATCGTCGCGCGGAACGCCGTCTCGGCATACGCGGGGAACACCTCGAGCGTCTCGCCGCGCACGCGGAAGCTCCCGCGGGAAAGCACGCTGTCGTTGCGGCTGTACTGGATCGAGACGAGTTTGCGCAACAGCCCGTCGCGGTCGATCATCTCGCCGCGCTTGAGGATCTGCATGTTCATCTCGTAGGTCTCCGGCGAGCCGAGGCCGTAGATGCACGACACCGATGCGACCACGATCACATCCCTGCGCGCGAACACCGCCGCGGTCGCCGCGTGGCGCAGGCGATCGACCTCCTGGTTGATGGCCGAGTCCTTCTCGATGTACAGGTCGCGGCTGGGGACGTACGCCTCCGGCTGGTAGTAGTCGTAGTAGGAGACGAAGTACTCGACCGCGTTCTCAGGGAAGAACGTGCGGAACTCGTTGCACAGCTGCGCGGCGAGCGTCTTGTTGTGCGCGATCACCAGCGTCGGGCGCTGCACGGCCTCGATCACGCCCGCCATCGCCATCGTCTTGCCCGTCCCGGTAGCTCCCAGGAGCGTCTGGAAGCGCTCGCCCTGCTCGATGCCCTCCGCCAATGCGGCAATCGCCTTCGGCTGGTCGGCGGTGGGCGTGAAGACGGAGTCGAGCTTGAAGTCGGGCATGCGTGTGGTTCGATCTAGGGTAGCCCGTCGCGCAGCGGCGCCGGGGTGGCTAACCCAGCCCGAGGGCGCGAGGGTAGGTCGCGCGGTAGTCGCGCTGGGCGCTCAGCACCCGTTGCACGTATTCGCGCGTCTCGCCGAACGGGATTTCCTGCACGCTGAGCTGCCGCCCTGCGGCTTCAGCGTGCGCCACCCAGCGATCGACGTTCGTCTCGCCGCCGTTGTACGCGGCCACCGCGAGCATCTCGTTGCCGCCGTAGTGGTCGAGTAGATAGCGCAGGTAGTAGCTGCCGTAGGCGACGTTGACATCCGGTTCCGCGAGATCACTCGCGGTGAAGCTCCTACCGCCGGACAGCCGCGCCAGGTAGTACGCGGTGCTCGGCAGCAGCTGCATCAAGCCCTCTGCCCCCGCCGAGGACGGCCGCGGGTCGAACTTCGTCTCGGCGTAGATCACAGCGGCGATCAGAGCCGGATCGATTCGCTTCTCGGTTGCCTGCTGGCGGATGATGGCCGTGTCGCTCAGCGGCAGCGTGAGATTGCGCGTCGCCTGTTGCAGCATCACCGCGACCACCCCCACGAACAGGATCGTCACGGCGATTGCCACGAGCCTCCAAGGCAGTCTGCGGGCCATCCTCAAAGCTTGCCAAGAACCTCCGACAGCTCGCGCTGGAGATCGTCCTCGCTGCCGTCGTTTCCCACCACGAACGTCGCCCGCCGGGCCTTCTCCTCCTGCGGGAGCTGCCGCGCGACGCGCTCGTCGATCAGCGCGTGCCCGCGGGCGTCGGCTCGGAGCCGGCGCACGGACTCCGCGGCCACGACCGCGATCGTCGCGTCGTACAGCCCGTCCAGGCCCGCCTCGAACAGCAGCGGCACCTCGACCACCGCCGCGCGCGGCGCCGGGCGCATCTCACGCGCCGCCGTCAGCCACTCCTGGACGCGCGCGGCCACGAGCGGCCACACCTGTCCCTCGAGCCACGCTCGCTCCTCCACCGATGCAAACGCCCGCTGCGCCACCGTCGCGCGATCGACCACGCCCCCCGGAGCGACGTCCGCGCCGAAGCGGGCCACCACCGCGTCGCGCAACTGCTGTCCTTCGTAGAGCTCGTGCACGACATCGTCGCTCGACAGCACCTCCGCGCCGAGACCCCCCAACAGCTTCAGCGCCGTCGACTTGCCCGAGCCCATACCGCCGGTCAGCCCGACGAACGGCACCGTCCCCTCAACCTGCGCGGAGGCGCCCAGCTCGCTTCAGTCCTGCTGCGCGGGATCGGCCGCAGGCGTGTCCTCGCCCGCTGCGCCGTCCGCGGCGACCTGCTCAGAGGTGGCATCCTCGGCAGTCAGCTCCGCCGCCGGCAGCTCGGGAGCCTCGACGGCGTCCTCCACAGCCTCGATTGCCTCGACAGCCTCGATTCCCTCGACAGCCTCGGCGACCTCCTCGACATCCTCAGCGGCCTCGCCAGCGGCTGCAACCTCGGCAGCCTCTGCGGCCTCCTCGACGGCCACGGCGTCCCCGACAGCCTCTGCGAGCGCGTCGGCCTCCGCGCCGGCCTCCGCCTCGACGGCGTCGGGCTCACCCGGACGCGACACCGGCAGGATCTGGTCCTCGACGCGCTTGGCCGACAGTGACAGGCGCCGACGCTCGGAGTCGATCTCGAGGATCTTCACGCGGATCTCATCCCCCGGATGGACGATCTCGCGGGGGCTCTCGACGTGGTGCGCGGCCAGCTCGGAGATGTGCACGAGCCCCTCGACGCCATCGAGGATCTCGACGAACGCGCCGAACGTGACCACCTTGGTGACCTTGCCGGCGAGCTCGTCGCCGACGTTGTAGGTGTCGACGATGCGCTGCCACGGGTCCTCCTGCGTCTGCTTGAGGCCCAGCGAGATGCGCTGGCGGTCGCGGTCGATGTCCAGCACCTTGACCTTGACCGTGTCGCCGATGTTGAGGATCTCGCTGGGGTGGTTGACGTGCGACCACGACAGCTCGGAGATGTGGATCAGGCCGTCGATGCCGTCCAGGTCGACGAATGCGCCGAAGTCGACGATGTTGGAGATCTGGCCCTCGACGACGAGCCCGGGCTGCAGGCGGTCGAGGATCTGCTGGCGGACCTCCTTGCGCTCCTCCTCCAGCACCGCCCGCCGCGACAGCACGACGTTGTTGCGCGAGCGGTTCAGCTCGATCACCTTGGTCTCGATCTTCGTGCCCATGTACTCGTCGAGGTTCGGCACGCGCCTGATGTCCACGAGCGAGGCGGGAAGGAAGCCGCGCACACCGAGGTCGATGATCAAGCCGCCCTTGACGACCTCGATCACGGTGCCCTCGACCGGCTCGCCGGACTCGGCCGCTGTTTCGATGCGCCGCCACGCCTTCTCGAAGCGGGCGCGCTTCTTGGACATGATCAGGCGGCCGTCCTGGTCCTCCTTGGTCATGACGATCGCGTCGACCTCCTCGCCGAGGTGGACCTCCTCGTTGGGATCGACGGCCTTGCGGATCGACAGCTCGTTCGCCGGGATGACGCCCTCGGACTTGTAGCCGATGTCGACGAGGACCTCGTCCTTGTCGATCCGGACGACGTGACCGGTGACGACCTCGCCCTCCTCGATCGGCCGGAAGGTCGCGTCGTAGTTGGGCACGATCTGCCCGTCGACTTCGAGCAGGAGCCCGTTCGACCCGTCGACCACACGGGCCTGGGGATTCTCTACCACTGTTTGCACCGGCCGAAGCGTAGCGCAGCCGTATCATTGCGGCCACATGCCTGTTCGAGCGACGAAGCGGGGGGAGCAGCGGACCCGCTTGCAGAGCGACTGCGACGTGCTCGTCTGCGGCGCGAGCTTCGCCGGGCTGGCGGTCGCGCGCGAGCTCGCCGGCTCCGGGGCGAAGGTGCTCGTGATCGACCGCTACGAGCTCGGCGAGCGCCAGACGTCGGCCTGCGCGATGCCCACCGGCTGGATGCGGGCGCTGGAAGTGATGGACTCGTGGCGCCAGAGCTTCGACGAGATGGTCGTCCACACGCCCTATCGCACCGCGCGCTGGTCGCTGCCGTGGACGTTCTCGACGTTCGACTACCGCGAGCTGTGCGCGCTGCTTTGGGCGCAGGCCGCTTCCCCCGAGCTCGAGCTCGAGACCGCCACCGTCACCGGCCGCGAGGGCACGACCGTGCACACCGACCGCGGCGAGCTGAGCGCGCCCCTGGTCGTCGACGCGCTGGGCTGGCGGCGCGTGCTATCGAACGCGACGCCGATCCAGCCGCCGAACGCGCGTCTCTCACGCGGCCTCGAGGTTCATCCCGAGGGCCGCGGCGAGGAGATGGAACTGTGGATCGACGCGGGCCTCGTGCGCGCGGGCTACGGCTGGAGCTTTCCCGCGCGCGACGAGCTGCGCGTCGGCGTCGGCTCGTTCTGGCCGTCGCATCACGTCAAGGAGCCGACCGTCAGGCTCGCCGGCAACCTCGGGCTGCCGGCGCAGGGCTACCAGGGGAACTGGATCCCCCACCAGCTGCGCGACGCGGTCGAGGACAGCGTGTTCTTCGCGGGCGACTCCGCCGGGCACTGCCTGCCGCTGACCGCCGAGGGCATCCGCACGGCGCTGTACTTCGGCCTCGCCTGCGGCCGTGAGCTGCGCGCCGTGGTCAAAGGCGAACGCACGCGCGAGCAGGCGCTGTCGCGCTACGGAGCGTTCTCGAACTCGCACGAGCGCAAATACCGCTGGATGCTGAACGTGCAGCGCGCGATCGGGCAGATCACCCCGTCACGCGCCGCCACCGCGATCATCCGCGGCTTCGAGAGCCGCCGCGTGTCCAACTGGGCCTTCAATCACTACCTCGCGATCGCGCCACCATCATTCGTGCGCGGTGGCAGCCAGCGCTCAACGCCGATCGGCCGCCCGGCGGTGGCCGCGGCGCGCTGAGCTCAGTCCTCGTCGGCCGCCCCCCACGCCCCCGGTGTGATCTGCAGGTAGCACATGTCCACGCGCATCATGTCCATGGTCGCCTCGAACAGCCAGCGGCCGAAGCCGTAGCGGCTGTCGAGCGCCAGCTCGGCGCGCGGCTCCTCCTCGGCGGCGAGCAGGCGCCCGCTGGCCTCCAGCGGCGCGCCGAGCGGCTTGCCGCGGACGGTGCAAGGCGCGATCAGCATGCGCGGGTCGCGCCGCAGGCGCTTGAGCTTGCCGGCGGCCCGCTCGGAGCGCACGTACAGGACGCCGCCGGCCTCAGCCGCCCACACCGGCGTCGGCACCGGCGTGCCGTCGCGGCGATAGGTCACGAGCAGCGTGCGCTTGGCGCGCGCGACCTACGCCATCGAGCCGGTCCTGGCAGCGCCGGCGAGCTCGCGCGCCCCCTGTGGCGCGGTGCGAGCGGCGAGCCTCGCCGAGGGCAGCGCCGCCGGCAGGCGCCTGCCCGGGACCGGTCGTGCGCGGGGGCGAGCCGGCGAGCCCGCAGCGGCCTGCAAATCCAAAGGTCGTGTCATGGCGCGTCTCCTGTCTCGATCTGGCCGAGGGCCGCCGCCAACCGGCGGATGCCCTCCTCGATGGCGGGCTCGGCGAGATTCCCGTACCCGAGCACGAGCGCGTCGGTCTCCGGCGGCGGGTCGATCAGGTGCTGCGACAACGGGTATACGCGCACCGAGCGCTCCGCCGCGAGCGCCAGCAGGCGGTCGGCATCGACCGCCTGCGCCAGGCGCACGAGCGCGTGCAGCCCCGCCGAGATGCCGCTGACCCGCGCGCCCAGCAGCTCGCGTGCCACCGCCAGGATCAGCGCGTCGCGCCGGGCACGGTTGCGCCGGCGGACCTTTCGCAGGTGCCGGTCGTAGGCGGCTGTCTCGAGCAGCCGCGCGAGCGCCAGCTGCTCGATCGTCGCCGAGCCGAGGTCGTCCAGCGCCTTGGCCTCGATCACAGCACCGAGCAGCGAGCCTGGCACCGCCAGCCAACCCAGCCGCAGCCCGGGAGCGAGCGTCTTGGAGGTGGTTCCCAGGTACACGACGTGCTCGGACGCCAGTCCCTGAAGCGCTCCCAGCGGGGCGCGGTCGTAGCGGAACTCGGCGTCGTAGTCGTCCTCGATCACCAGCCCGCCCGCGCGCGCCCACTGGACGAGCTCGCCGCGGCGCTGCGGCGAGAGCACCACCCCGCTCGGGCACTGGTGCGCGGGCGTCGCGAGCACCGCCGGCGCATCGAGCGCGCCGACGTCGAGCCCGTGCTCGTCGACGGCCACGCCGCGCACCTCAAGGCCCGCGTAGGCGAGCACCGCGCGGTGTGGTGGCAGGCACGGGTCCTCGACGGCGATCGCGCGAACGCCTTCGCGCGCGAGCGCCCGCCCGAGCAGCGCCAGTCCCTGCGTCGCGCCGGCGCAGATCACGATCGAGTCGGGCTCGGTCACGACGCCGCGGACTCGCCGTAGGTAGGCCGAGAGCTGAACGCGGAGCTCGTGAGCGCCCCGCACGTCGGGGTAGGCGAACGCGCTCGCAGGCGCCGAGCGCAGCACATCGCGCAGCGCGCGCGACCACAGCGCCCGCGGAAACGAAGCGAGGTCGGGAGCGCCCGGGAAGAAGTCGAACTGCAGCGGCCGCGCCGGCGCCCGGCGCGGGGCCTGCCCGGCGGTGCTCGCGGCCGCGGCGACGTACGTGCCTCCCCCTCTGCGCGCCACGAGATATCCCTCGGCGAGCAGCTGCGCGTAGGCGTCGACGACCAACCGGCGCGAGACCTCGAGGTCGCTCGCCAGCGAACGCGACGACGGCAGGCGGCTCCCCGCGGACACCGTGCCGTCGCGCACCAGCGCACGCAGCCGGTCCTCGAGCTGCGCGCGACGGCGGCTGCCACGCAGCTCGATCAGCAGCTCCGGGCCAAAACTGGTACCTATTTTCGTCGCCAAACTGGTCACATTCTGGGCACCACCTTGAGGTAGGCTAACGCCCATGTCAAACGGAGGTGCGAGCGGCACAATCGCACTCGCCCGCCGCGTTCACCGACCGCTGGAGGCACGAACATGGCCAGGATCGACGGTGTATCCACCAGCAACGCAGGCCCGCTCGTGCGGCTCGTCTACCGGCTCTCGCGGCGCCGGCTCGGCCGCGATGTGGAGCCGGTCGCCGTGTACGCCCACGCGCCGGGACTGCTGCTCGGATACGGCGCGCTCGAGCAGGCGACCGCCGGCCAGCATCGCGTGCCGGAGCGCCTGAAGGGGCTCGCCGAGACGAAGGCGGCGGCACTCGCCAGCTGCGAGTTCTGCTGCGACATCGCCTCCTCGATCGCACGCGAAGCAGGCGTCAGCGAGCACCAACTGCTGGCGCTGCCACGTTATGCCGAGTCCGTGGAGTTCAGCGAGCTCGAGCGACTGGTGCTCGACTACGCAACCGCCATGACCCGCACACCCACCTGTGTCTCCGACGAGCTGATCACGAGCCTGCGCGAGCACTTCGACGAGCGTCAGCTGGTCGAGCTCACGCACGTGATCGCCCTCGAGAACATGCGCGCCCGCTTCAACAGCGCCTTCGACATGACCCCCGCGGGCTTCAGCGAGGGGATGGTGTGCGCAACACCCGAGCGGCCCGGGACCGCGGCGCGCACAGAGCCCGGCGCCGAGACGGTCATCGCGGCGTGAGGGTGTTCGTGGCCGGAGCGACGGGCGCGATCGGGCGCCCGCTGCTGGCGCTGCTGATCGCCGACGGTCACGAGGTCACCGGCATGACGCGCTCAGCGGCAGGCGCGCAGGCGCTGCAGGCCGCCGGCGCCGAGCCCGTGCTTGCTGACGCGCTCGATGCGGCGGCGGTCACGCGCGCCGTCGAGGCTGCCCGGCCGCAGGCGCTGATCCATCAGCTCACCGCGATTCCGCCGCGCCTTGACCCGCGCAAGATCGAGCGGGACTTCGCGCTGACCGACCGGCTGCGCACGGAGGGCACACGGATCCTCGTCGACGCCGCGCGCAGCGCCGGCGCCGAGCGCGTGCTCGCGCAGAGCGTCGCCTTCGCCTACGCACCCGGCGAGCCCGGCTGCGTTCACGTCGAGAGCGACCCGTTGAACGCGAGCGCGAATCCCCCGAAGCAGTTCAGGCGCTCCGCGGCCGCGATCGCGGAGCTCGAGAGCACGGTGCTCGATGCCGGTGGGCTCGTGCTGCGCTACGGCTACTTCTACGGGCCGGGGAGCGCGATCTCGCGATCCGGCTCGCTCTGCGGGGACGTCATCCGCCGGCGCCTGCCGATCATCGGCGGCGGCAAGGGGGTGTGGTCGTTCATCCACGTCCAGGACGCCGCCCACGCGACCGTCGCGGCGCTCACGAACGGCACCAGCGGCCCCTACAACATCGTCGATGACGAGCCAGCTCCCGTGTGTGAGTGGCTGCCGGCGCTCGCCACCGCGCTCGGCGCGCCACGCCCGCGGCGCGTGCCCTCGTGGCTCGCCCGCCCGCTCGCCGGTGGCTACGGAATCGCAACGATGACGGCGGCGCAGGGGGCCGCCAACGCGCTCGCCAAGCGCGAGCTCGGCTGGCGACCGGGCTACTCGAGCTGGCGCGAGGGCTTCAGGACCGCGCTCGCCTGAGCCACCGCCCTTCCCAAGTCGCTCGCTACCTCCGCACCACGAGCACCACGCCGGCAACCAACAGCACGAGCCCGACGACGCGCGAGACATCGACGTGCTGGCGGGCGATGCCGAACAGCCCGAAACGGTCGATCACGACCGAGATCGCGAGCTGGCCGGTGATCACCACGGCCGTCAGGCCGCTCGCGCCGAGCGTGCGCACCGCGACCAGCGCGACCGTCACGTACACCGCGCCGAGCAGGCCGCCAACGAGCGCCCACCATGGCGCGCGTCCGGCATTCGTGAGCTGGCCGAGCCCGCCGTTGACGAAGGTGGCAATCGCGACGAGTGCGACGGTCCCGACGAGGAACGAGAACGTCGCCGCCTGGATGCTCCCGACGGTCTTGCCGAGGCGCGCGTTGATCGGCGCCTGCATCCCGACCAGACAGCCGGCGGCGACGCCCAGCAACACCGCCAGCCCGCGGCTCACTTGGCCTCGAGCCAGGTTCGCCCGACGCCGATGTCCACCGCCAGCGGCGGCTCGCGCTGCTCCCACACGCCGCACATCTCGCGTTCGATCAGTGCCCGCGCCGGCTCCGCCTCGCCTGGCGGCCCTTCGAACAGCAGCTCGTCGTGGATCGTCAGCAACAGGCGCGTCTGCAGCCCGGACTGCGCCAGGGCGCGATCGGTGCGCACCATCGCCAGCTTGATGATGTCCGCGGCGGTGCCCTGGATGACGGTGTTGACCGCGAGGCGCTCGCCGAGCGTGCGCACCTGGTAGTTGCGGGCGCGCAGCTCCGGGATCTGCCGGCGCCGGCCCCACAGCGTCGTCACATAGCCCTGCTCCTTGGCCTGCTCGATCGTCGCGGCCATGAACTCGGCGACGCGCGGGAAGCGCTCGAGGTAGGCGTCGATGAACTCCTTGGCCTCCTCGCGGGGGATGTTCAGTCGGTCGGCGAGCCCGAAGTCCGAAAGCCCGTAGACGATCCCGTAGTTGATCATCTTCGCCTTCGAGCGCATCCCGGGATCGATCTCCGCGGGCTGCACGCCGAAGACCCGCGACGCGGTCGCCGTGTGCACGTCCTCGCCGCGCTCGAAGATCTCCATGAGCACCTGCTCGCCGGCCGCGTGCGCGAGCACGCGCAGCTCGATCTGCGAGTAGTCGGCGGAGATCAGCACGCTGCCCTGCTCGGCCTCGAAGCAGCCCCGGATCTCGCGACCGAGCGGGGTGCGGATCGGCACGTTCTGCATGTTCGGGTTGGTGCTCGCGAGCCGGCCGGTCTGCGCTCCGGCCTGCAGGAACGTGGTGTGGATCCGAGAGTGCCCGTCGACCTCGCCGGGCAGCACGTCGAGGTACGTCTTGGCGAGCGTCGAGAGCTCGCGCCAGCGCTCGATCCTCGGCACGATCTCGTGCTCGGCGCGAATCGCCTGCAGCACGCGCGCGTCGGTCGAGTAGCCGGTCTTGCCGCGGCGCTTGCGCGACAGGCCGAGCTTCTCGAAGAGGATCTGGCCGAGTTGCTGCGGCGAGCCGATCGTGAACTCCTCTTCGGCGAGCGTGAAGATCTCCTGTTCCAGCGCAGCGATCTCCTCGCGCACGCGGCCGCTGATCTCGGCCAGGCGCTCGAGGTCGAGCCGCACACCGAGCAGCTCCATCTCGCGCAGCACCGCCACCAGCGGCAGCTCGATCTCGTGCATGACCGCCTCCAGGCCGCGCTCGGCGATCTGCTCGCGCTGCCAGTCCGCGAGCGCGCCCAGCATCACCGCCTCGGCTGCCACAGGGTCATCGAGATCGGTCGCGAGGCCGCGCTCCTCGAACAGCTCCTCGAGCGGATAGCCGCGTCTGGCGGGCTCGAGCAGGTAGGCCCCGAGCAGCGTGTCGTGCACGAGCTTGGGCGGGATCAGCCCCAGCGCCTTCGCGTCGTGAGCCACGACCGGGCGCTCGCCGATCGCGGCGACAACCTCCTCCGGACCGGCGCAGTCGCCGACGAGCACTTCGCCGTCGGCGGCGACCGCGAAGCGCCACGGGGCACCGTCGGCGAACAGCGCGCCCTCGGGCGGCTCGCTGGCTTGAACGGCGACACACAGCTCGCTGTCGGCGCGGGCGACTCGCGCGATGTCCGCCGGGCTGCCCGCGCGAACTCGGGCTGTCAGGCTGACCTGCGCGTCGGGCGCCGGAGCCGCGAACTCGGCGTCGCCGAGCGCCTCCTCCAAGCGCCGCAGCGGGTCGCGCAACTCGTAGCGGCGGAAGACCTCCCGCAGCTGCGAGCGATCGGGTTCGCGCAGCGCCTCGGCGGCGATGTCGAAGTTGACCTGCACGTCGCGCTGGACCGTCGCCAGGCGCTTTGACACACGCGCGTTCTCTGCGTGCTCGATCAGATTCTGTTTGCGCTTGGCCCCTTTGACCTCGTCGACCCGCGCGAGCACGTCCTCGAGCGAGCCGAAGCTCTGGATCAGCTCGCTGGCCGTCTTCTCGCCGATCCCGGGGATGCCCGGGATGTTGTCCGACGTGTCGCCCTTCAGGCCGTAGAAGTCCGGGATCAGCTCCGGCGGGATGCCGTAGCGGTCGATCACCGCCTGGCGGTCATAGATCTTGGTCTCGGTGATCCCGCGCGCGGTCGCCATCACGCGCACGAGGTCGCGCTCGTCGATCAGCTGGAACACGTCGCGGTCGCCGGTCACGATCGTCACCGGCACCGGCGGCTCGGCGCGCAGCGCGTGCTCGGCGAGCGACGCGATCACGTCGTCGGCCTCGTAGCCCTCGACACGCACGTTGCTGTAGCCGAACGCCTCCACAAGCGGTTCCATCGCCGGCCACTGCTGCTTGAGCAGGTCCGGGCGCGAGCGGCGCTGGGCCTTGTACTCGGCGAACATCTCGGTCCTGCCCGACGTGCCCGCGTCCCACGCCACCACCGTTGGACACACGCCGTAGTCGCTGACGATCTTCACGAGCATCGAGGCGAAGCCGAAGATCGCGTTGGTGGGCTCGCCGGTCGAGGTCGCGATCGACTCGGGCAGCGCGAAGAACGCGCGGTAGACGAGGCTCGGCCCGTCGATCAGGAACAACCGCCGCTCGCCCGCTCGCGCCGTGCTCGCGGCGCCCGCGCCCGCGCGCGTGCCACGCGTCGTGCCGCTGCTCGCAGGTGCTCGCGTATCGGTGGCCACGTCTGAGCACTCTACGAGCACCGGCGCCGCCTCGGCGGCTGGCCGACGGGCCAAAGGAGCACGTGTCGGCGCCCCATACCTCCTAAGATCCCGTGCCGCCAATGACCGAGGAGCCCCGCCAGTGAGCGCAACACCAAGTGCGCAGTACCGTCTGACGATCCGTGTCAGGCTCGATGACTCCCACGGGATCCTCGGGCAGCTGACGAGCGCGATCGGCGACGCCGGCGGGATCGTCGGGGCCGTGGACCTGGTGGAGGTCGACGGCGCCCACAGCCTGCGCGATGTCGTCGTGGACGCGTCGGATAAGGACCACTGGACGCGGATCATCGAGGCGATCGCCGCGATCGACGGCGCCGAGGTGATCGATACCAGCGACCGGACGTTCCAGCTGCACCTCGGCGGCAAGATCGAACAGGCCAACAAGCACCCGCTGAAGACGCGCGACGACCTCTCGATGGTCTACACGCCCGGTGTCGCGCGCGTATGCCTGGCGATCGCCGACGACCCCGACAGGGCCTTTCAGTACACGATCAAGCGCAACACCGTGGCGGTCGTCTCCGACGGCACGGCGGTGCTGGGCCTGGGTGACATCGGACCCCGCGCGGCGATGCCGGTGATGGAGGGCAAGTGCTGCCTGTTCAAGGAGTTCGCCGGGGTCGATGCGTTCCCGATCTGCCTCGACACGACCGATGCCGAGGAGATCGTCCGCGCCGTCAAGCTGATCGCGCCGACGTTCGGGGGCATCAACCTCGAGGACATCTCCGCGCCGCGCTGCTTCGAGATCGAGGAACGCCTCCAGGAAGAGCTCGACATCCCCGTCTTCCACGACGACCAGCACGGCACCGCGGTGGTCGTGCTCGCAGCGGTGCTGAATGCCGTGAAGCTCACGGGTCGGCGCCTGGAGGATCTGAACGTGCTGATCATCGGCCTCGGCGCCGCCGGGATCGCGGTCGCGAAGATCCTGCTCGCCGCCGGCGTCACGAAGATCCTCGGCGCGGACTCCCAGGGCGTGCTGCACACCCAGCGCGAGGACTACCAGTACGGGACGATGAACGCCGTCAAGCGCTGGTTCGCGGAGGCGACCAACCCGGACTGCCGCGCAGGCTCGCCGGCGGATGTGATCGACGGCGTGGATCTGCTGATCGGCGTCTCCGGCGCCCGCGCGCTGCCAGCGGAGGCGCTCGCGCGGATGAACAGCGACGCGATGGTGTTCGCGATGGCCAACCCGAACCCCGAGGTGATCCCCGAGGAGGCTGAGCCGTACGTGCGGATCATGGCGACGGGCCGCTCCGACTACCCGAACCAGATCAACAACGTGCTGTGTTTCCCGGGCATCTTCCGCGGCGCGCTCGACGTGCGCGCACCGGCGATCACCGAGGAGATGAAGATGGCGGCCGCACACGCAATCGCGGCGATCGTCGAGGAGGACGAACTGCGTGACGACTACATCATCCCGTCGGTGTTCAACCGCGACGTCGCTCCCGCCGTGGCGGCGGCGGTCGCCGAGCAGGCCCGCGCAGCGGGCACCGCGCTGGCGGGGCAGGAGGTCGGCTTCGCCCACGGCGACGCCGTCGCGGGGGCCTCGCCCGGCGCCCAGGTGGTCGACGGCCGGGCGTGATCCGGGTGCGCGAGCCTCGCGTGTGAGAGGCTGAGCCGATGAGCGACCGATCGAAGATCGGCCAGCGGGTGACGGTCACAGGAGCGACGGGCTTGGTTGGACCCTCGCTCGTAGCCGTGCTGCGCGAGCGCGGCGTGCAGGTAACGGTGCTCGCGCGCGACCCCGCGCGTGCGCGAGCGAGGCTGGGTGCGGTCGATGCGGTCGCCTGGGACCCGCTGAGCGAGCCCGCGCCGCCGGCGGCGCTCGCCGACCGCGACGCCGTGGTCCACCTCGCCGGCGCGCCGATCGCACAGCGCTGGAGCGCGCGGGCCAAGCGCGCGATCCGCGACAGCCGCACCGTCGGGACGCGCAACCTCGTCGAGGGGCTCCGGCGCGCCCACCAATCGGAGCTCGGCAAGCCTCCGCAGGTGCTGGTCAGCTCCTCGGCGATCGGCTACTACGGCCCCCACGGCGAAGAGCCGCTCGACGAGGACGCACCGCCGGGCCGCGACTTCCTGGCAGAGGTGTGCGTCGCATGGGAGGCGGCCGCGGCCGGCGCCCGTGAGCTCGGAATGCGCGTCGTAGCGCTGCGCACCGGCGTGGTGCTCGATCGCGACGGCGGCGCGCTGGCCAAGATGCTGCCGCCGTTCCGACTCGGCGTGGGCGGTCCGGTGGCCGGCGGCTACCAGTACATCTCGTGGATCCACCCCGAGGACCTGCGCGGGATGATGCTCACGGCGCTCGCCGACGAGCGCTGGGACGGGCCGCTCAACGCGACCGCGCCCGAGCCGCTTCCCAACCGGGAGTTCTCGAAGATCCTCGGTCGCGTGCTCGGACGTCCATCGTTTATGCCGGTGCCGGGCGCGGCGCTGAGCCTGCTGTACGGGGAAATGGCCGAGATCGTCACCACAGGCGCCCGCGTGATGCCCGCGAGGGCGCTCGTGCTCGGCTACGAGTTCGCGCAACCCCACCTCGAGGGCGCGCTGCGCTCGGCGCTCACACGCTAGCCGGCACCCGCTCCGATCGCGGCGGCGGCTGATTCTGCGTCTCGATGATCACGCGGCAGGGCCGCTTGCTCAGCAGGTAGGCCGCGGTCGGGCCGATGCCCCGCTCACCGGCGGGCGCGTGGATCGTCGACCAGTAGATGACGTCGCTGCCCACGCGTTCGGCTTCCTCGACGAGCGCCGCTCCCGGGTTGCGCGTGCGGATCAGGCCGGTGTGGATCTTGATGCCGAGCCGCCGAGCCTGGATCCGGGCGCTCTCCAACACCGAGCGCCCCTGCGCCTCCTCCTCTTCCAGACCGGCCTCCAGCGACAGCTGGCTGGGCACCGGCAGCACGTAGATCGCATACACGACGCCCTCCTCGCCGATCAGCTTGGCGGCGCTGTGCAGGGCGGACGCGCTGACGTCGTCGCCGAAGATCGGCACGAGCGCGGTCTTGTACTGGAGCTCCTCGAAGTCCGCGGGACGCGCGGCACGTTCGATCTTGTAGCTCTTTCGAGGGTCGAGGCCCTGGCGTTTGCGGTAGTAGAAGTAGCCGGCCATCCCGATCACCATCCACGGGATGCCGACGATCTTCGCCTCGGTGTGGAGCACCGTCACCGCGATCCAAGCAGCGAACGTGCCAATGCCTCCGATCACCGCGGCCATCGGGATCACCGAGCCTTTGATGCGGATACCCCACGGCGTGCTGTAGGGGCGCTCCCTGTCGGGGTCGCTGATACGCAGCTTCACGATCGCCGCGTGCGCGACCGTGAACGACAGCATCGCGCCGAACGAGTACAGGTTGCCGAGGACTTCGGTGTTGCCGTAGATGATCAGCGTGCTGGCCAGCATCGAGAAGAAGATCAACGTGAACCACGGCGTGCGGTATTTGGAGTGCAGCTGCGAGAACAGCCGCGGCAGCTGGCGGTGCTCGGACAGCGACCACGACAGGCGCGAGATCCCGATCATCCCCGCGTTGGTCGCGATGAACAGGATCGTCGCGGCGAGGAGCCCGAGGTAATACCTGGACAGTTTCAGGACCGTGCCATGCAGCCCGAGGTGTTCGACGACGCCGAGCATCGGGTCGTTTTCGAAGAACCCGCCCAGCGCGGTCGCATAGCCAGGCGTCTTGAAGGATTCTTTGAGCTCGGCGCTGTAGCCGACGCCATGGTGAATGACGGGCAGCGCCGAGAGCGCGACGACCGAGATGCCCGCATATACGCCGAGAACCGCGAGCACGACCAGGTTGACGGCCTTCGGCACCTGCCTGCCGGGGTCCTTGGACTCCTCGGCCATGTTCGCCACCGTCTCGATGCCGGTGTACGCGAGCATCGCCAGCGACAGCGCGAAGATCAGTTCCCTCCAGGTCGGCACCGATCCCAGGTGGACCTGGTTGATCAACAGATGCGGGTTCAGGACGAGCGCGATGCCGACACACGCCAAGAGGATCTGCGTCGACAGATCGAGCACGGCGAGAACGATGTTGAGCTTGGCCGACTCCCCCAGCCCGCGGATGTTCAGCCACGCGAGCAGGCCAACCACGATCAGCCCGCCGAAGATGTCGTCCGGGTTGTGCTTGAGGGCGCCGAGGCCAGGAAACGCACTCAGGTAGTGCGGCACGAAGAACGCCGAGATGGCGATCGTGAGGATGTAGTCGAGGCTCAGCGCCCAGCCGGCGAAGAACGACACGACGTCGTTGAACGCGTGCCGGGCGAACGACGAGGAGCCGCCGGCTTCGGGGAACATCGACGCGCCCTCGGCGTACGTTTTGGCGGTCAGCGCGAACAGGCCGCCGGCGAACAGGAAGACGAGCGGGGTCAGGCCGAGCGCGTGGGCGGCGACGAGGCCGAGCGCGTAGTAGATCGAGGAGCCGACGTTGCCGTAGGCGGTCGCGAACAGGCCCGAGACGCCGACCGACTTGCGCAATCCGTGCTCTGAGAGTCGTGCCATCGGTCCGGGAGGCTACAGATGCCCAACCGCCCCTCACGGCAGATACCGCGGCGAGCCGAGTGCAAAATCCCATTCATGACGGCTGCCAATGCAGGAACGAGCCGTATGATTCCGACGTGCCGGGGCCGGCGGGGATGGACCCCAATCAACCCGGCGCTGGCAAATGGAAACAGCGCGACGCGAAAACTACGACTCCGGCGAGGACTTCGTCCTCGAATATGGCGAGCTGCGCTTCACTTTCAACGAGGTTGACTTCTCCGAGCGCTGCGAGCAGGCGGCGCTGAAGCTGGGCTTTGTCGGCGGGCGCCTCGGCGAGGAGGAGCTCGAAGACCTCGTCAACCTCGCCGTCAACGGGGAGATCCTCGACCCGGCGTCAGGTCTCGGCGAACACGTCAACGACTGCTGGCCCGAGCTCGTCGGCCCGGCCGAGCGCTCGCTCGTGCACTGGATGCGTCGCCTCGTGTTCCGTGGCGCGTGGCTGGACCAGCGCGTCAAGGAGGGCGAGCTCAGCGTGAGCTTCAACGAGCAGACCGGCAGCTTCGGCTACGTCCAGCCGGCAGAACCGGGGTCGCCGCGCGCAAGCGAGCCGATCGAGCTCGCGCCTGAGCCCTCCTGGAACCGCGTCGCCTACAGGCGATAGCTGGCCGGCGCGCTGCGGCGTCCTCGGTCGCTCGCGTGCTGGCCGATCGGCGAGAGCATCTGCTCGCCGATCGGTACGCCACGCTCCCTGCGTCCTTGCATCGCTTGGCCAGCTATCGCCTGTCGCGCAAAGTCAGGACGCCTCGACGGCTGCCGCGCGGGCCTTTGAGATGGCCTCTGCGCCGTCCTCACCCACGAGCAGCTCCGGCTTGAGCGTTGCGCTGGCGGCGAGGTCCAGGATCGGCTGGCGCGCGGTGGACGTGAGTGCGGCATCGAGCGCGATCACCGTCGTCTCGCCGCCCAGCGGACGCTCAGCGAGGGCGATCACGGTGAGCGATCCGCCCTCGCGCAGGTTGCGTGCCGACGCGAGCGCCTTGCGCGCGGCGGCTGGGTGCAGCCCGTCGATGGCGTCGATCGCGACGAGCGCGTTGCCGCCACGAGCGGCGACACGCTTGGCCGCGTCGATTGCGCGCTCCACCGCCTGATCCTGCGCATCGGCCGAGGCCGCGAAGGTCAGCGCTGCGGACGGAGTCACCGGGCCGTCCTGCCAGTCGGCGATCTCCTCGGGGCGTGCGCCGGCGAGCACGAGGCTGGTCTCGAGCTCCTCGAGCCCGCTGATCACCGCGAGCATCCGCCGCAACGTCTCGCTCTTGCCGGCGCCGCGCGACCCGACGATTACCACTCGCGAGCCACGGCCCAGCGGGGTGAGCCACTCGATCGCCTCCAGCGTCGGGTCATCGGAGCCGAGCGCGATGCGCTCGCGTGGCCAGTCGACCGGCAGCTCCTCGTAGCGCGCGCCGTCGGACACGGCGTCCGCGGATGTGCCGTTGATCGTGTCGATGCGAACGAGCGAGGGGTAGCGCTCGGAGCGCCGCGGCGTGCGCACGGGCCCGGTGACGCGGTCGCCTGACACGAGCTCACAACGACGGACCTGCGCGGCGGAGATGTAGACGTCCTCGTCCGAGGGCTCGGGCGGGTCGACGCGCAGGAACGCCGAGCCGTTGCCGAGGACCTCGACGACGCCGGCGGCGATACGCGCGGCCTCCTCCCCGTCCTGCTCGGCACCGTCGCGCGCGCCGGATCCCTCGCGCGCCGCGGCGCGTCCGCGTCCGCGCGCCGAGCCGCGTCCAGACGCGTCCGACGCGGCGGAGCCGCCGCGCGTGCCCCTGCGCCGTCCGCGGCGGGCGCCGCCGTCGGCGGCTTCAGTATCTGTGTCGTCGTCGGCAGCCGCGGGCTCGTCATCGCCTCCGAGCGCGTCGGCATCGCGGTCGGCCTCGGCGTTGGCGTCGCGGGCGTCACCTGCCTGTGCCCCGAGGGGTGCATCCTCGGAGGAGCGGCGCGAGCGCAGCGGGCGACGCCTACGGGCGCGCGGTGCGCTTTCGGGGCGCTCGCCGTCGTCGGGTGAGTCCTCCCCACCCTCGGCGCTGGCCTCGCCGAGGATCGCGTCGATCAGGTCTGCCTTGCGGAGCCGCCTGAAGCCGTCGAGACCGACCTCGTTGGCGATCGTGTGCAGATCGGCAAGCGGGCTGGCCTCCAGCTCGGAGCGTTCAAGTACTGCCATCTGGGGTTCCTTCTTTCTTGGTGGATGGGCGGTTGGCGTCCCGCAGCGTTGGACAGCGGCGGGCACCCGTGAATGACTGCAGCCTAGCGGTCGTAGCGGACTTCATCGGGCACAGCGAGATCCCTGCTCGGCTCGCGCTCGCCGGCGAGCGCGGCGCGCACGGCGAGAAAGTCGGCGGCGGCGGCGACGTCGTGGAGCCGAAAGACGTGCGCGCCCTGTTCGACGCCGTAGGCGAGCGCGGCCAGCGTACCCGCCTCGCGTGCGCGCGGCCGACGGCCGGTGAGCGCACCAATGAAATCCTTGCGCGAGATCGCCATCAGCAGCGGCCGTCCGAGCTCGTGCAGGCGTCCGAGCTCGCGCAGCAGGCGAATCGTCTGTGCGGGGGTCTTGGCGAAGTCGGGGCCGGGATCGAGGAGCAGCTGCTCGGGGGCGACGCCGCGTGCGAGTGCGAGCGCGGTGCGCTCGCGCAGGAATCCGAGCACCTCGGCGCCGATATCGCCGTACAGATCCGGATCCTGCAGGCGTTCGCGAGGCGCGGCGCGCGTGTGCATGATCACGAGCGCGGCGCCTGTCTGCGCGCAGACGTCGGCGAGCGCAGGCTCGCGCAGCCCGCTGACGTCGTTGACGATCCGCGCGCCGGCAGCGATCGCGGCGCGGGCGACGGCCGGCTTGTACGTATCGACGGACACGATCGCACCGAGCTCACCCGCGAGGATCCCCACAAGCGGAGCCACCCGCTCGATCTCCGCGGCGGCCTCGACGGGCGGGCGCCCGGTGGACGCGGACTCGCCACCGACGTCGAGGATGTCGGCGCCCGCCGCGAGCAGCTCTTGCGCAAGCTCAACCTGCGCGTCGAGGCCGGTGTACAGCCCGCCGTCGCTGAACGAGTCGGGCGAGGCGTTGACGATGCCCATCAGCCACGGCCGCGTACCGAGCTCGAGCGTCAGATCGACTGCCCGCAGAGCCAGCAGCGGTGCGCTCACGGCGCCGGTGCGGGAGGCGTGGCGGCGCCGCGCGCAGCTGCACCGACGCTCTCAGCACGCTCTGCGTCCGCGACGATGCCCTCCGCGAGCGCCTCGTCGGCGAAGCTGTCGAGCTCGCGCTCGAGGCGCTCGGCGCTCCAGTCGAGCTCGCGCGCGAGCACCTCGCCCACCCGACGCACCGGAGCGCCGGGCAGCTCGCGTGCTGCCAGCAACCCGAGTCGCGTGCGCCGCAGCAGCACGTCGCCGATGCTGCGCGCCTGCTCGCGGCGGGCGGCCAGCGCCGCCTCGGCCAGGAGGTCGGGCAGGCCCGGGACGATCGGCTGCGCGAGCTCCTCGCGCTCCCTCGCCAGCGCGAGCACCTCGCGTGCGGCGTACCCGTAGCGCGACGCGAGCGCCTGATAGGGGTCCGGTCCGATGCGTCCCACCCCCTCGACACGCGGAAGCTCCTCGACTGCGATTGCCTGCCCGAGCGGGATCTCGTGGGTGCGGCACGGCGCTTCGCGCGCGTCGCGCTCGACGAGGCGATCGACGGTCATCTTCGCCATGCGCCGCCAGGTCGTGAGCTTGCCGCCGGTGATCGTGATCATCCCGGAGGAGGTCTCGTACAGCTCGGACTTGCGCGAGATGTCGACCGACTTCTTCGGGTCGCCCGTGGAGATCAGCGGACGCACGCCGGCGAACGCGCCGGTCAGCTGGGCCGGCGCCAGCTCGCTGCCGAAGAACGCGTTGACGGCCTCGAGCAGGTAGTCGACGTCGTCGCGCGAGGGCTCGATGTGCTCGAGCGGGCCCTCGTAGTCGTTGTCGGTGGTGCCGACGAGCGTGTGCCCGAGCCACGGCAGCGCGAAGATCGTGCGCCCGCCGCCGGCGGGCACGATCGCGCCGCCGATCAATGGCAGGTCCTCGTGGCGGATCGTGATGTGCGTGCCGCGACTCGGGCGGATGCGCGGCAGCTCCGCCTCCTCGTGCAGCTCGTTGGGGCGCAACTGGTCGGCCCACACGCCGGTCGCGTTGACGACGTTCGCCGCGCGCACGTCGAAGCGCTCGCCGCTCTCGACGTCGAGCACGTGCACGCCGTGCGCACGCCCGTCGTGCTCGAGCAGTCCGGTGACGTCGAGACGGTTGGCGCACACCGCGCCGAAGCGCTCCGCCTCGCCCAGCACGGTCAGCACGAGCCGCGCGTCGTCGGTCTGGCAGTCATAGAACAGGTAGCCGCTGGTGGGCTCGCGTGCGGCGAGCGCCGGCAGCAGCTCGAGCACCTCCTCGCCTGAGATCACGCGGTGGCGGGCCGGGCTCCAGGCCTCGGCGCCGTCGAGGCTGCCGGCGGTCGGAGCCGTGCCCTGCCTGTGCCCCGAGGGGTAGGCGCGCTCTGCGCGGCCGCGCTTTGACCGGCGCGTGCGCAGGCGATCGCGGTCGACCGCCATCACGTCGTACAGGTTCAACCCGACCCCGACGAGGCGGTCCGGGCGCGCGCCTTCGAACGCGGGCACGACGAGCGGCAGCGGACGCACCAGGTGCGGGGCGAGCGCCACCATCAGCTGGCGCTCGAGCAGCGCCTCGCGGACGAGGCCGAGATCGAAGTTCTGCAGGTAGCGCAACCCCCCGTGGACGAGCTTGCTCGAACGGCTCGAGGTGCCGGAGGCGTAGTCGGCGCGCTCGAGCAGCGCCACGCTGTAGCCACGGGTGGCCGCGTCGAGGGCAACGCCCGCGCCGGTGATGCCGCCGCCGACGACGACCACATCGAACTCGTCCTCGGCGAGGGCGGCGACGGCCTGGCTGCGCTCGATCATCTACGGCAGTCTCGCACCCCGCTGGCTAGATGTTGGCGAGCTCGGCGGTGATTTCGCTGACCGCCGCCTTGGCGTCGCCGAACAGCATCTCGGTCTCAGGCTCGTAGTAGAGCTCGTTTTCGATACCGGCGAAGCCCGGGTTCATCGAGCGCTTGATCACGATCACCGAGTGGCTGTTCGAGACTTCGAGGATCGGCATCCCGTAGATCGGCGAGGAGGGCGTGTTCTTGGCGGCGGGGTTGGTGACGTCGTTGGCGCCGATCACCAGCGAGACGTCCGTGCGCCCGAACTCCTGGTTGGCCTCGTCCATCTCCTCGAGCTGGTCATACGGCACGTCGGCCTCCGCCAGCAGCACATTCATATGCCCGGGCATGCGCCCGGCCACGGGGTGGATCGCGAACCCGACCTCGACCCCGCGTTTTTCGAGCTCCTTGGTGAGCTCGCGCACGGCGTGCTGCGCCTGCGCGACCGCCATGCCGTAGCCCGGCACGATCATCACGCGGTTGGCGTAGGCGAGTTGGATCGCAGCGTCGGCTGCGCTCGTCGAGCGGACAGTGCCGGCGTGCTCCCCGGCACCGCTGGCGCCCTCGATCGCGCCGCCGCCGCCGAAGCCGCCGGCGATGATCGAGGGGATCGAGCGGTTCATCGCGACCGCCATCAGGTTCGTGAGGATCGAGCCCGACGCGCCGACGATCATGCCGGCGACGATCAGCGCGGGGTTGTTCAGCGCGATCCCGGTGGCGGCCGCCGACAGGCCGGTGAAGGCGTTGAGCATCGAGATCACGACTGGCATGTCCGCGCCGCCGATCGGGAACACCAGCGCGTTGCCCAGTAGCGCGGCGCACACGAGCATGCCGATGAAGAGCAGTTCGGAGTGCGCGCCGGCGACGAGATCCACGCCGGCGGCGAGTGTGAGCACGAGCAGCACGAGGTTGACTATCTGCTGGGCGGAGCCGAATGAGATCGGGCGGCTGGCAATGATTTCCTGGAGCTTGCCGAAGGCGATGTTCGAGCCCCAGAACGAGACCGAGCCGACGATCGCGGCGAACACCGAGAAGATCGCGACATACGTGGGCACGCCGCCTGCCGACACGGTGAAGGTCGAAATCGTGCCGTTGGGAAGGGCGTGCAGGATGACGGCGTGCGTGTGCGACGCATACGTGGACCCGTGACGGCGGAACTCCGCCCAGGAGATCAGGAAGACGGCGCCGCCGCCGACGCCGTTGAACAGCGCCACCATCTGCGGCATCGCCGTCATCTTCACCTGGCGCGCCGCGGGCACGCCGACGGCTGTTCCCAAAGCGATGCCGAGCGCGATCAACCCCCACTCGCCCTCGCTGGGCTCGAGGAACGTGGCGACTACCGCGATGACCATGCCCACCGCGGCGATGCGATTGCCGCGCACGGCGGTCGTCGGCCCGGACAGACCGCGCAAGCCCTGGATGAACAGCGAGAAGGCGATGATGTAGAGGACGTCCAGGAAGCTCTGGTTCTGCAGGAAGGACGTTGCGAGCGGAGCCTGGATCACGAGCCGCCCCCCTTCTCCGAGCTCTCGCCGTCGTCGGCGCCCTTGGCGCGCTTGGGCTTGGCCTTGAACATCTCGAGCATGCGGTCGGTCACGAGGAAGCCGCCGACGATGTTGATCGTGCCGAACACAATCGCGATCACGAGGATGACCTTGCTGAACGTGTCGTTGCCGGACAGGCCAATCACGAGCAGGCCTCCGAGCAGCACGATGCCGTGGATCGCGTTGGTGCCCGACATCAGCGGCGTATGCAGCGTGTTGGGCACCTTTGAGATGACCACGAAGCCGATGAACCCGGCGAGCACGAGAATCGCGAGGTTGGTGGTGAGGGTGCTGGCGAGGATCATCTAGGAGGCACCTCCGGCGGCTGCCTCGACGGCGGCCTTCGCGCCAGGATTGACGATCTCGCCGTCGCGCACGATGCACGCGCCCTTGACGATCTCGTCGTCGAAGTCGAGCTGCAGCGTGCCGTCCTCGCCGACGAACAGCTCGAGCAGCGCCTGCACGTTGCGCGCGAACAGCTGCGAGGCGTGCTCGGCCATCGTCGCAGGCAGGTTCAGCGGCGAGACGATCTTCACGTCGTGACGCACGACCGTGCGGCCGGGCTCGGTCAGCTCGCAGTTGCCACCGGCCTCGCCGGCGAGGTCGATGATCACCGATCCCGGCTTCATGCCCTCGACGGCCTCCGCCGTGACGAGTCGCGGCGCCGGGCGTCCGGGCACCAGTGCGGTCGTGATCACCACGTCAAAGCCCTTGATCGCATCGGTCAGCGCCTGTTGCTGTTGCGCGCGCTCCTCGTCGGTCAGCTCGCGTGCGTAGCCGCCCTCACCGCTGGCCTCGACGCCGAGGTCGAGCCACTGCGCGCCGAGCGATTCGACCTGCTCGGCGACCTCCGGGCGGACGTCGTAGCCGCTCGTGCGCGCACCCAGGCGTTTGGCGGTCGCGATCGCTTGCAAGCCGGCGACGCCGACGCCCAGCACCAGCACCTTGGCCGGCGGGATCGTGCCCGCTGCGGTCATCAGCATCGGGTAGAAGCGGCCCATTTCCTCGGCGCCGAGGAGCGCCGCGCGGTAGCCCGCGACGTTGCTCTGCGAGGAGAGCGCGTCCATCGCCTGCGCCCGCGAGATCCGCGGGATCGCCTCCATCGCGAACGCGGTCGCCTTCGCGTCGGCGAGCGCGCGCGTCGTCTGCGGGCTGGTGAGGGGTGCGAGGAAGCCGATCAGGATCGTCCCGGAGCCGAGCCCGCGGATCGCCTCGGGGTCCGGTGGCGCGATCGTGACGACGATGTCGCTCTGCCAAACCTCCGCGGCATCGGTCGCGACGTGCGCCCCCGCCGCGGTGAATGCCGCGTCGGTCAGCAGTGCGTCCGCACCGGCGTCGGCCTGGACGACGACGTCCAGCCCCTTCGCCTGCAGCTTGCTGACGACCTCCGGCACGAGCGCCACACGATGCTCTCCTGCCGCGGTCTCCTTCGGGACACCGATCCTCATACGAGGTGCGAGAACGTATCTGATCGCACGCATGAACGGCAGTCCGGTGTCCGAGACTCGAGGCCGGATCTGGAGACCGAAGGCCGTTAACGCCGCCAGGAGGGCGGCCCTTATCATCAGAGGAGCCGGCTGGATGCCGGATCTGGCTATGACCGTCAACCTCACCCGCATCTACACGAAGCTCGGCGACGACGGCGAGACGCACCTGGGAGACATGAGCCGGGTGTCCAAGCTGCATCCGCGCGTCGAGGCGTACGGCACGGTGGACGAGCTGAACGCGGTGATCGGCGTGACGCTGCTGGCGCCGAGCATGCCCGAGCGCTTCGCCGAGTGGCTGCGCCGCGTGCAGAACGACCTGCTTGACGTCGGTGCCGACCTGTCGGTCCCGACGCCCGCGTCCTCCACCGGCGAGGAGCGCCCGCGTCTGCGCGTCGGCGCCGACTACACGCAATGGCTGGAGCGCGCCTGCGACGAGGTCAACGCGACGCTCGAGCCGCTGCGTTCGTTCGTGATCCCGGGCGGCACCCCGGCGGCGGCTCATCTGCACGTGGCTCGCACGGTGTGCCGGCGCGCCGAGCGGCGCGTGATCGCCGTCGGCGCGGACGTCAATCCCGAGGTCGTTCGCTACCTGAACCGGCTGTCAGACCTTTTGTTCATCCTCGGCCGCGCCGCCAACAGGCCGAGCGACGGCGATGCCGCCGCGGCCGGCGCGCAGGACGAGGAGGCTCTGTGGGAGCCTGGAGCGCACGAGTCCGCGCACCACGGACGGGAGAGCTAGGCGCTGGCGTGCGTCGGCCAGCGGCGCTCGGCGGCGCGCAGCGCGGCGACGAGCAGCGCTGCCCACAGCCCGGCGACGAGGTAGCCGCCGATGACGTCGCTCGGCATGTGCCAGGCGAGGATCAGCAGCGCGCAACCGACGACGAGCGCAAATGCCGCGCCAAGACTCGCCACCAGCGGGCGCAGCCGCCGCGGCGCGACGAGCACCGCCGACAGGACGAGCGCGAGCGCGGCGGTCGAATGGCCGCTGGGCCACGACGCGGCGCCGATGCTGACGGCGCCGACCTGATCGTGGGGCTGGGCCAGGAGCGGCTTGAGGGTCTCGCTGGTGAACGGCGCGAGTGTCATCAGCGCGACGACCGCCAGGGCGACGCGCGGGCGCTCGCGCGCAAGCGCGACTGCCACGAGCGCGACTCCCCACAGCACGAACTGCGCTGGTTCGAGCAGCTGCAGCAGCACGTTGAGGGGCCGATCGATGCGGGGCCCGCTCAGCAGCGTGAAGTCGTACAGCGCGACCGCGTCCTTGACGCGCACGATCGGCACCTGCGAGGCGAGCGTCCAGACAATCGCCAACCCCGCCACGCAGAGCACGGCGACGCCGAGCGCGCTGATCGCACCGGGGCGCGCGGGCGACCTGACGTCACGGCGCCGGGGCAGGGCCCTCGCGGTGTAGGCGTGTTCGGACATACCCTCACAAGGGTAGGGCGTCGAGTAAAGCGAGGGTCAACGCGCGGGGAGCGCGATTGCGGCGCCGGATGCGAGCGCCACGGCGAAGTGATCGGCGAGCGCGGTGCGGTTGAAGGCGCGTGCGGCGCGCTCGACGCCGGCTTCATCGGTCCCGGTGACGAGCCAAACCGGCTGTTCCTTGGCACTTTGCGTCGCCGCAACGAGGCCCGCGTCGCCAGTCAGTTGCTGCACCGCCCGGCCGTGGCGGTCGAGCAGCGTGAGCGTGCGGCCGTCAGCTGAGAACGTTGCATAGACGCCGCTGACGCTCGGACCGCGTGCGACGCCCTCGACGGCGAGTTCGCCACCGATCCGCGCCCACGGCCCGACGAGCACGCGCAACGTTTCCGGAGCGCCGCCGCTGCCGACCGCCGCGACAGCGGCCGGTACCGCGGATTCGCGCATACCGGCGGTGACGGCGCGGCAGGCGGGACCGGACGCGGAGACGCATTCGATCCGCACCGGCAGGCGCTTGCCTTCGGTGCCGTTGAGAAACGGCTCGGGGAAGGAGCCGACGAGCGCGGCGGCGTCCTCGCTGTGGCTGGCGTCGTGCAGGTCCCACCAGACATGATCGCCCGGGTACACGCTCCTCGTGGCGGGCGAGCTCGAGCTCTGTACGCCGTTGACGTAGTAGAACCAATGCGCCGAGGGTTGGCCTGCGGCGGCACTCGTCGCGGCGGGGACGCCGTCGATGCTCTGCACCTGACGTCCGTCGGCGCTGACGCCAACGGCGTAGTAGCGGCGCAGCAGACCCAGCACCGTCTCGTGGGCGCTGGCCTGCAGCGCGCCGGTGCGGTGCAGCACACGTGCGCCGAATTCGCTCGTGACGAGCAGCCGGACGGTCGTCGGCGCGGCGGCTGTGATCAGCCCGCAGCCCGCCAATGCGACGATCAGGAGCCCCAAAATGCCCAGGCCTGCGGTGCGCCTCCTCACTGCGCCGGGTCGCTCTCGACGGCGTCCTTCAGACGCGACAGGCGTCTGCCCCACGCGGCTTCGGCGCCGCTCAGCCAGGCCGAGGCGGGTGCGAGCGCTCGCGCGCGAAGCCTGTAGTGGACCTCGCGCCCCGAGGCTGGGGCACGCTCGATGAGACCGGCGTTGTCGAGCGCCGCGAGGTGCTTGGCGACAGCCTGGCGCGTGATCGGCAGCACGGCGCTGAGCGCCGGCACGCTCGTGGTGCCCTCGCGCAGCAGCTGCTCGACCATCAGGCGCCTCGTCGGGTCGGCGAGCGCCCCGAAGACCTCGCCCACGGGGTCGTTCAAGCGAGCACCCGGTTGAAGCCGCAGGCGAGCATCGCCAGCGGGAACGCAGGCTCGCTCTCGATCACGATCACGCGTGTGGGCTGGTTGGATTCGGCGCCGGCGACGATCAGGAACTCGACGCGCGTCGCCGGCTCCTGTGCACCCGCCCACCACCACACGAGCCGATGCGGTGCATCGAACGACTCGACGTGGATGTCGCGCTCGGGCTCGTCCAGCCAGCGTTCGCGCCCCTCCTCGGTGGCGAGCGCCTCCCACACCTCCTCGGGCGCGGCGTCGACCTCGATCTCACGTCGTACCGCCATCGCGACCTCCCGCTTGACAACCATCTGGTTGCTATTGTGTTTGACAACTGACCAGTTGTCGAAAGGATAGCCGAGATGCCACTGATTCCGATGGTCGTCGAGCAGAGCGCGCGCGGGGAGCGCTCGTTCGACATCTACTCGCGGCTGCTGAACGAGCGCATCGTGTTCATCGGCACGCCCGTCGATGACCAGGTCGCGAACCTGGTGGTCGCGCAGCTGCTGCACCTCGAGAGCGAGGACGCCGACAAGGACGTCTCGCTCTACATCAACTCGCCCGGCGGCGTGGTGTACTCCGGCCTGGCGATCTACGACACGATGCAGTTCATCAAGCCCGACGTGCAGACGATCTGCTTCGGCGTGGCGATGAGCATGGGCTCACTGCTGCTGGCGGGCGGCGCCGCGGGCAAGCGCATGGTGCTGCCGAACAGCCGCATCCTCATTCATCAGCCTTCGGGCGGGTTCGAGGGCCAGGCCGCGGACATCGAGATCCACGCGCGTGAGACGCTCGAGCTGCGCCGCCACATCGACGAGATCTACGCCGAGCACACCGGCCAGTCGCTCGAGCGCGTGCACGACGACATGGACCGCGATCGGTACTTCACGGCTGAGCAGGCGCGTGAGTACGGCCTGATCGACCGCGTGATCTCCTCGCACGAGCTGACGCGCGTGGCGACCGGGTTCGCGGCGTCGCGCGGCGAGGAGGCGTAGCGGGGACGCGGCGCGATGCGCGCTCCAGCCCCCGGCTGCGAGGACGCCACGTCGCGCAGCCCAAGAGGGCTAGATCCAGCCGAGCAGCGGTCCGAACACGAGCCCGGCGAGCAGATCGACGCCCGCCAAGACGCCGACGATCTGGATCTGGCGCGGGCGCGGCGCGTAGTAGACGGTGAACGAGACGACGTAGAACGTCAGGTAGCCGAACACGACGATCACCGGGAAGCTGGCGACGTTCCACCACCAGTAGTACCAGTGGAACACGCCGTCGGCGTGCAGCAGCAGCTCGACGCCGACCGACACGAACGACAGCGCTACGGCCATCGCCCAGCGGCTCGGGACGCCGAGCATCCGCGCCGAGCGCTCGGCGGGCAGCAGCTTCGCGAAGACGATGCCGTTGATCGCGAAGAACAGCGTTATCTCGATGTTGAGCCCGATCAGGATCACGAAGCTGCTGTGGCCGGTGACGGTCCACAGCGCGGCGTGACCGTTGAAGTGCAGCACGAGCGCGTTGATGATCTCGTTGGCCCAGTCCATCAGCCAGAAAGCGAGGCCGGCGAGCACGACGCTCCAGTTGGCACGCTGGACCTCGACGGCGTACACGTACACGGCGAGCGCCAGCAGCGTGATCGTCGACCACTCGAACTGGCCGGGAGCGCGCAGCAGCTGCCGGGCTTCGTGCGTGAACTGCGGGACGCCGGCGGCGAGCAGTGAGAGGCCCGTCAAGGCGAGGTGGTCCGCGTGGGCCTAGACGCCGATGGTGGACAGATCAGAGTCGACGTCGGCGAGCGCGGCGCGCTGGCGTTGATCGAGCTCGTTGCCTGAGGCGATCAGCCGCCGTGCGGCGTCGAGGTCGTCGGAGCGACCCCATGTGAGCGCGCCCTTGAGGGCGCCGCCCTCGAGGTACCAGTTGGTGAAGGCGCCGGCCTCGAAGGAGCCGCGCGTGATCTCCTCGTCCCACTCATACGCAGGCCCGACCGACTCGAGTTCGCCCCAGTCGGCAAATACGGAATAGAAATATGGGACGACGTCGTGAGGGATGTCCCTGCCGAGCATGTTCAGCGCGGCGGTCTTGCCGTGATTGAAGGCCACGTCCCAGTGCTCGATTCGCAGCCGTGCACCGCCGTTGACGACCGACTCGTATTCGCAGATGTCGCCCGCGGCGAACACGCCTGGGACCGAGCTCTGCAGGCGCGACGAGCAGCGCACGCCGCCAAGCTCGCCGATTTCGAGCCCGGCCTTCCGGGCAAGTTGCACGTCCGGCGCGACGCCGGCGCCGATCACGACCGCGTCTGCCGCCAGCTCGACCCCGCGCCGGGTGATGACCTTGGCGACGCGCTCCTCGCCCTCGAAGCGCTCGAGCTCATCGCCCGCGTGGAAGCTGACGCCGTGCGATTCGAGCAGCTCCTGGAAGAAGCGTCCGGCGCGCTCACCGAAGTTGCGTTCGAGCGTCACCTGCTCCTGCATGACGATCGTCGCGCGCTTGCCCATCTTCGTAAGGGACGCGGCCACCTCGCAGGCGATGAAGGAGCCCCCGATCAGAACCACGTGCTCGGCGTCGGCGACCCCCTCGCGGATCCCGTCGGAGTTGCCGAGCGTACGTAGGTAGTGGATCTGCTCGAGCTCGCAGCCGCCGACGTTCAGGCGACGCACGTTGGCGCCGGTGGCGAACAGTGCCTTCTCGAAGCGGACCTGCTCCTTGTTGGACAGCGCGGCGGTGCGGGTGTCGAGATCGACGCTCGTGACGCTCGTGCGCGTCAGTAGCTCGACGCGCTGCTCAGACCACCACTCGAGCGGGCGGAACATCGGCTCCTCGCGCGTCTCTTCGCCGCGCAGGTAGCCCTTGGAGCACTCCGGCCGGTTGTACGGCGGGTCCGGCTCGCGCCCAACCAGCAGCACGTCACCGTCGGCTCCTTCCTCGCGCAGCCAGCGCGCGCAGTTCGCCGAGGCCAGGCCTCCTCCGATCAACAGATAGCTCACCTCGCGGGCCGGCACGGTGGGCACCTTACAACCCCGGCGGATGACGCACAGACCAATGCGCCCAGGCGGGAATCTGATCGAGGATCCGCCAGCGCGGCCCGTCTTCGTAGCGATTGGGCCCGACGTCGGTGCCATCGTGGCTGGTGTCAAGCCTCAACCCTGCAATGAGCATGAAAACGTGCGGAGTCGGGCTGTCGGTCGCATAGATCGTCACCCAGCGGCCCGGACCCGGCGCGCCCCAGTTGACATAGTCCTGTGCTAGCGGGTTCTCGCGGATTATTTCCTCAAATGGACGTACTCCCGCGCGATAGAGCACGTAGTTGACGGTGCTCGAGCAGTCCTCCTGCGATGCCCCCAACGGATCGGGGTGTCCGTCTGGGCCGTAGGGGAGATCCTGCAACTCGTTTCCGGCAACGACCATCGCCTGAACGGTCGCCGGCACGCCGGCGGGAACGAGCGCGAGGTGCCCGTCGCCTGGGGCGAGCTCCGCCTGCCGGCCCGATACGAACAGCACCGGCGTCGGGCTCTCGCCGACCAGTGCTGTATCCGCGCCTTCAGGCCTCCCCGCTCCCGCAGTTGCCGCTTGCGCGAACGCTGCGGCGCTGTACTTCCTCGCCCAGCTCTCGACCTCCGCCACGTACCAGCTCGCGTGGTTGTACGCGAACAGGGCCCGGGAGTAGCTTTCCGGCGCGCCCGAGGCACGCAAGAAGTTGGCGGCGCCGTAGATTGCGTCGCGTGCGTTCCACCGGTCAGGCGGCCCGTTGCCTTCGGCACTGACCCCGAATCGCGCCCAGGTCGACGCGATGAACTGCATCGGCCCGCCGGCGCCGGCTGAGTTGACTGCACCCTCCTGTGTGCACGACGGATCTGGATCGCGACCGTGGTCACACTCGACCTTGCCGATCCCGGCGAGAATCGCCCAGCTCAAGCCGTAGCGCCGCGCGGCCAACTGATACAGGCGCAGGTACAACGGCGGGATTTCGGCCGTCGCGAGCGTCGAGACAGCCCCGCCTGGGACTTCGGCGGGCTGGACGCTGCCCGCCCCCAGCGACGCGCCGCTCAGCAGTGCGAGCGCCGTGAGGAGCATGAACGCGAGTGCAGCGGCCGCGGCGGCCAGCGCGACCACGCGCGTCCCGACACGCCCGCCGCCGTCGCGCACGGCGACGCTCGGGCTGCTCGTCTGACTCAAGGCCGATGCCTGCCGAGCTGTCGTTTGCGCCGTGCCGCGACCTCGTGCGCATCCTGCATCACGCTCGAGCGACCGGCTGCGGCGTCGCTCGTGCGCGAGTTCTCCGCGCGCCCCGCTTGTTGCCATGCCTCCAGACGTGAGCGCTCGCGCATCGATGCCGGCAGGCTGTGGCCCGCTTCGTGGAGACCTCGCTGCAGCGCGCTGTCGAACTTCCTCGCCGCCCTGCGCCGCTCGCGGCGGCCAAGCCCGCTGTCTGTGTCATCGCGGCCTACTACGCGCGCGGCCTCGCCCAGCTCCCTCCGCAGCGCCAGCTCGCGGTCGATCTCCAGGCGCGCGGCACGCTGAGCGCGAGAGCCGAGACGTCCATACTCCTCGCGCGTGTATTCCGCGAGACCGGCGAGCGCGGCGTAGTCGCGTCGCTCCCCGCTCGCGGACGGGCGGCCCCGCGACGGCAACGCTGCCTGCGCGTCGAGCAGCCGGCCCTGCTGCTCGTGCCGCTCGCGTGAATACACGACACCCGTGCGGCGGTGCGCCTGCTGGCCAGCGCGCGTGATGCGCTGCGCGGTGCCGAGCGCCTGCTGCGCGTGATCGACCTCACCGCGTATGCGGTCGGCGCGATGACCCAGTTCGAGCGCACGACGGGTGTCGCCGGCGGCAAGCGCGCTCGCGCGCTCGCGATCGAGGCGCTGCATGCGGACTCGGTGAGCGCTCAGACCGTGCTGGGTCTCGGGAGCGGCCGCGGCGCGCTCGGTCGCACCGCGGTGCTCGCCCTCGAGTGTGCGCGCGACCTGCTCGTCGGCTGCCGCTCTGGCGCGCTCGTGTCCGACGCGCGCGAGCTTGCGATCGCGCCCGCCGGGCGCGTGCTTCGCGCGCCTGCTCCTGCTCCAGCGCGCGACGGCCATGCCCGTTCGGGGCCGTTCGAGCACGCTGCCGACGGTCCGCGCGAGGGAGCGGCGCCGCGCGCGCTCTGTCGAGGCGCCCGCGTCGGCGAGGCCGGCGCCTGCTGTGCCGAACAGCTGGTGGCGTCGCAGGTATGCCCCCCACCAGAAGGCGGACATCAGCAGCCATTGCGTCCACCACCCGAGCGCCTGGAGACTCGAAAGAACGGTGACGACCGCGAGGATGACGCCGAGCAGGAACGAGAAGACCAGCTTCGATACCACCGCGCCAAGCAGCTGCAGCGCCCATCTTCGAAACAGCGTGCGTCCTGCTTGGCCAAACGCCGGAGCCAGCACCATCGCCGGGGCCAGCAGCAGGTAGAGCAGGCTGAAGAGCCCGGCGGCGAGCAGCCGCAGAGCGACGAACGCGAACAGCAGCAACATGCCGAGCAGACCACCCGCGATCAGCAGCAGACCTCCAACACGCGGCCATGTGCCGCTGTCGGTCCGGAACTCCGCCTGCGCGGCGGTGGGACCCTGACAGTTGGTCGCTTCGCTGCTCTGGCACAGCGCACGTAGCAGCGATCCCTGTTCGTTGATCGAGTTGCGGGCGACGCCGTTCGCTGGCAGGGCGAGAAACAGCTCGCCGTTGCTCTGCGCATCACGCAGCAGCTCGGCGCTGCGCTCGAGGGCTTTCGCTTCGGCGCCGTGGATCTGCGCACATGTCGGGATGAGCGCGTCGTTTGGCTCGCAGGCAAGGTTGGACGCCTCGTGCCCAGCGATCTTCAAGGCGGCGGCACGCAGGCCGGGATCCAGCTGCGATGGCTCACGACACCAGCCGACGTCCCCGAACTCGAGATAGCACCAGGGCACCTCGATCGCGGTGGTGAAGACAGTCGCGAGGCTGTCCCCGAGCGCCTGTCGAGGGGCCGACGGTGTACCGCTGGCAGCAACGGCGAGCGTTCCAAGGCTGGCCTGATTCGCCCACGCGCCGAGCGCTCCCACCGTGGCTGTCGGATCGATGATGATCCAGAGGCCGCCCGCCATCATCGCCACCATCACGAGTGCCTCGCCGAGAGTCTCGGCCACGCGACGGCGGATCAGGCCGTGATACAGGCTGAGCGCAGAGGCGACCGCCAGTGCCAGCGCCAGCCACGGCTGCGTGAATGCGGCCTGCATGCGGCGCAGGCCGCCGCCGAGGCCTGCAGCGGCGGCGCTGTCGAGCAGATCGATCGTGAAGCACCATTCGAGCATCACCACAAGTGCGTGCACTGCCCACACGAGCGCCATCCACAGCGGCGTGACGACCAGGTCCTGCACGGTGCTGAGCAGCCCGCCGGTGCTGAAGCCGAGCACGCCGGTATCGATGTGCACATCGAGCCCGTAGTCGCCGGTGGGCGCCGCCGCCGCCGCGAACCCCGAGGTCTCGCAGTTGCGCCTCCCCGACGCCGCGAGTTCGCCGGCCAGCGGCCCGTTGCAGGTCGGACTGCCGAGACCGTTGCTCACGAGCGGGTCCACCTCGGCCGGCGAAGCTTCGCCGGCGGCTTCTTCGCCGCCGGCGGCGGGCAGGGCGCGCGCGCCGGTGCTCAGCGGCGCGTCGCTCGGAGCCGTGTTCAGCGCGGGAGCGCCGCCAGCCGCGCTTGAGGAGCTCGCTGCGGGCGGGTTTCCGGGCTCCGCGGGGCGGCTTTCGGCGCCGGCGGCTGCCACCCCGTTCGCTGCGAGCGCAAGCAGCGCGAGCGTCGCGAGCCTTGTGCGAGCGCTCCACGGCGAGCGCACTCAGCTCGCTGGCGTAGTCGAGAAAGCTCGCAGCAGCGACGGCAGCACCACGTCGACCTGGATCGCCTCGACACGACCGCGGTGGTCGCGGAACAGACAACGCCCGGCTTCCAGCTCGAGCACGCTCTGGCACATCCGCGTGTCGTGCGGGTCCAGGCCGAGCAGGGTCAGGGCGCGTTTGGCCTCGGTCTGCGAGCGCATCCCGAAGACGAACGTCGCACCGATCAGGTTCTCGAGCGACTCGCGCTCCCCGATCAGCGCATCGGTCACGAGCTGCGTGCTGATGATCGGCACTGCCAGCTCGGAGCGGCCCATCCGCTGGAGGGACGCGAGCAGCGCGCGGCCGACGGGGTCACCCAGGAGACGCCAGCCCTCGTCGAACGAGAACAGCTTCAGCCGCTGCCGCTCGGATCCCATCAGGTGCATCGCGAACATCGCGATCAGGCGCACGATCTGCTCGCCGACGCGCTCCGCCTGGGAGTACTCGGAGCGCGGCATGCCGGGCGGCGGGCTGGGCAGATCCCGGATCGGCAGGTAGGTGACCTGGTGCTCACCCACGGTGGGCAGGCTCACGGCCGGGTCGGCAAAGCCGAGCTGCGTAAGCCCCGAGCGCGCGTAGACGTCGAGCGCCTTGCCAACCTGCACGTCGGTGTCATCGCCCTGCTCGAGCGCACGTACCACCTCGCGGCAGGTGGGCTGCGAGCAGCGTGTGAGGACGCGGTCGACCGCTCCGACCACCGCTGTCTCCCACGCCGGCTCGGCCCGGCCGGGCAGCAGGTCGCGCAGGAACGAGACCGCAGCGTCCTGGCGCAGGTGCGCCGGCGCCACCCGCAGCGGGTCGAGCATCCCGCGCAGCGCCGGGTCCGGCCGCAGCGTCACGCACTCCACGTGCGCGATCACGTCTGGCAGCAGGTGGAAGCGGTGGTCGCCCTTCGGATCACAGTCGACCACCCTCGCTCCCTGCAGGAACGCCTCGTACTCGAGCTTCTGCGCAAGCGTCGTCTTGCCCGAGCCGAGCGCCCCTACGCTGAGCACCGCCGCGTTGCGGTTGCTGTCAGAGCCCTCGCGCAGATTGAACAGCACCGGTTGCCTGGAGCTCGACAGCGTGTGCCCCAGGTAGAAACCGCTGCGCGAACCGGCCGCGTGCGTGGCGGTCGGCATCATCGCCGCCACCTGCTCCGCTGTCAGCGTGTCGTCGTAGCCCGCAAGTCGGGTGCGCTGCCCTGGGAGGTGCTGATAGAAGAGCTGCAGCTGGTCGCCCAGCGGGCGATGCAGGCGCACCTCTCCATAGGCGCGCCGGCACATCTCGACCCGAGCCTCCAGCTCCTGCTCAGAGGCGCCCGCCACAGCGATCGCAAGGGTCGCCCGCAACAGCGGCGGCTTGCTCGAGGCCTGCAGATAGGCGAGCAGGTCCCTCGCCTCCTGCGTCCGCTCGTAGCCCAGATCGGAAACGCCCTGCTCGCCACCGGACTCTGCGCGAACGATCTGGTCGGCGTCCTGGATCCGCCGCCTGGCGAGCCTGAGCGCCAGCTCGTTTGGCAGAAACCGTGCGTTCAGCGAGAGATCGAGGCCGAACGGGAGACTCTCCACCGGCGCGAACATCAGCTCCGAACGCGGCCCCGGGAACTGCGTGCGCTCCGGCAGCGCGCCCATCACCAGGTGCGCCTGCCAGCTGGTGCCGCGCTCGGACTCGACCTTCAGCACCCGGCCACGGTTTTCGACGTAGCCGTCGGCCCACCGCATCACATCGGCCTCCAGCGGCGCGAGCACCGCCTCTCCGTTGCGCTCGAACACGAGCGCGCGGGGCTCGTGCAGCCCGTCGATGACAGGCTCGCCCAGCCCCCTGCAGTACGCCCTGCGCACCAGCCATTGCAGCTCCGCGCCGCGGGCTGCGCGAACCGGCAGGAAATCCTCGAGGCGTGCGTGCACCTGGTCGGCTCGCACCCGGGCCTGCTCGAGTTCAGACGCGCTCATGATCCGTCCGTCGCGTTGCGCGAGCGTCCGCCTGAGCCCGGTCCACCACTGCCGCGGATGTTGTCCCGCTGCTCGCGAGACGTATGAGGCGACGTCACGCTCGGGCTCGCGCAGGCTGACAAGCAGAAACAGCACAGGCTCGGCCGCCCCGACGTCCCCGAGGCGGCGGGCGTGCGCCTCGATGTAGCGCTCGTAGGCACGCGCGCGAGCGTCGTCGGCTGCCACCGTGATGTTCTGCTCTTGCAAGGCGCGGGCGTAGTGCTCCGCGCTCCAGCGACGGCACACACGCAGGATCTGCACGTCCGCCTCGATCGCCTCCAAGGCGCCGATGAGCGCGAGGAAACGAGCGCGCTTTGCCTCCTCGCTCAGCCAGGCGTACGAGCTGACCTCAACGGCGAACGCGGCCCATCCATCGTCGAGACTCTGCGCAAAGACACAGTTCCCGTAGACGAACGCGATCGGCTCGCCCACGCTCAGTCGCTCCTGCTCGCTCCCGCGGTGACGATCAGTCGCGCCCCGGCCGCGAGCGCGATCACCTGGCCGCGGTCGAGCCGGCGCGCTGCGCCGCGTTGTCTGAGTCGCAGCGCAGGACCGTGTCCGCGCCGGGCCGTACCCGCGGCCCCACGCTCGACGGCGCGTCCGCCACGCTCGTGCTCGATGGCGACCAGCACGGCTCCCGGGCCCGTGTAGCGCAGGCGCCGAAGACGACTATCCGAGCCGTCGGGAAGGATCAGGATCTCGCCGGGCCACCAGCGGCCGCCCGGCCGCCCGCAGCGCCGCATGCCCGCCAGCCACCGGGGTCCGAGGCGGTAGCGAACCAACGCGTGGGCGGCGAGATGAAAGGTGCGACCCTCCAGCCGGATCGCGCTCAGCACCGTAGCCCCCGCACCGGGCAGCGCGATCGCGCGGAGATACCAGGGGGCCTGTCGGGCAAGCGCGCCGATCAGCGGAAGGTCAGCCACCGCCAATGCCAGCCCAAGCAGGGCGAGGAAATACATCACGCCGCGCACCGGCACACCGCCTGGGTTCAGCCGCACGCGATCGATGCTGTAGATGCGCCGCTCGAGGTCGAACACGTGCCTGAAGGAGCGGATCTCGGTCATGGCGCGCCGAACAGCGAGTTGACGGTGTCGCGCAGGAGGCTCACACCCGCGGGAGTCGCCAGCAATACCGAGACGATCCCGACCGCAAAGACGCCCGCCGCCTCCTTGAAGTCGCGGCGAAACGCCAGCACGGTGCCGGCGACCGCAAACGCGAGGCCGATCAGACTCATGGCGACGGCGCGACCGGTGCTGCCCGCCTTGGCGGCAGCTGATTCAAGCGAGCTGCCGCCGCCTTCCGGCGCCGCCGCCGGAGACACGCCGGTAACGCCGGAGCTCGAAACGGAGGCTCGGGCAGCCGCAGGCGTCCACGCGGTACACGCGAGCGCGAGCAGCGCGAGGGCAACGCACAGCAAACACCTCGTCTTCATCGCCTCTCCTCGGGTAGGGAACTACGCATCGGCATCCGTCTGCACCGCGGAGATCTCCCAACGGCCCTGCGAGGAGAGCACGTCGAGTTCGTACGCGAGCGTGTATCGAACACCGCGACCGTCCTCTGCTTGTACCGTCGCGAGCACCGCGCCCGCTCCAGGCGCCCAATCCAGGCGCTGCACCGACACCAGGTTCAGACCGAGGTTCGGGAGCGAGACACGGGCGCCAGGCGCGAGGTCGGCCGCCAGCTCGCTGGAGGAGCCCGCGAGATAGTTACGCAGCGCGCGCTCCACGACGGTCTCCAGTTCTGGGTCGCTCACTTCACGCAGACGAGCGGCTGCCTGCGCTGGCCCGGCCGCTGGCGCACCGACGACCGCCGGATAGCCCGCGAGCGCGAGGCCGCCGTCTGAGCTCCACGCCACGGACACCGTCACATACAGCAGGCCGCTGCTGCTGGTCTGCGCCGCGACGGTGTACACGTGCTCGCTCGGTGTCGGCTCGCGCGCCTGGACGACTTCCGCCCATTCGACGTGCTGTTCGCCGCTCGCCGGCAGCACAAGTCCGGCATCGGGTTCAACGCCGCCTCCCACGAACGGTTCGAGCGCCGTCGTGCTCGCTTGCGGTTCCGCGGCGTTCCACGTCAGGTAGCGCCGGACGAACAGCGCCGCGTACGCTTCGGCCGCCTGGTCCCGCTGCGGCGAGCCCGGCCGGGCGGCGAGCAGCTCGACGGGCCGCGGTGGCACAACCGCGAAGCGGGCGCTGGCGGCCAACCCTGCGACCGACGCCGCGCACAGCAGATACCTGGGCAACGCCCGCGCGAGGCGCAGACGCCACAACGCGCGGCTGGTGAGCGTGACGGTCGGGGCAGTTCGTTCGCGGCTCACCGCTCGCCCCTCAGCGCTCGAATCCGAACTCTGGCCGGCCCGAACGATGCAGCTGCGGGCCGTCCAAGGCCGGCGGTGTGTCTCCAGCTGAAGGCGCCGCTTCGACGGACCTGCTTCGCGGCGCGGCCACAACCGCGAGCGCCGGCGCACGGCCGCCGATCGGCCCGCTGACCGCACGGCGCTCGCCGACCGATCGCACATCCAGGCGCGCGCGTCGTGAAACGGCGACGCGCTTGGACCGCCTCCGTACGCCGGCGTCACGCGATCCTTTGGGGGCCGTGAGATGACGCCCTCCCAAGGTCTCCACCCGCGAGGACGACGACGGCGGCACAGTGGCGGCAAACAGCCGGATCCCGGCGCGACGACGAGCCCCAGAGACGGAGAACACGCCGGCCACGGCGAGCAGGCCGCCGACGGCGCCGGCGGCTGCGACGAGCACCGTCGTACCGACGATCCTGCGCAGACGCCGCTCAGCGGTGACCGGCGTCGCCGGCGAATTGCCGAGCTGGTCAGCGCCTCGCACCAGGAACTCGTCCTCGTCGAAGACGCGGTAGACCTCGCGGGGGGTTCGCTGGAGCAGGGTCATGGAGCCGCCGCGAAGACATGCACGCGGGCGGCCGGAAGCCGGAGCGGGGAGCCATCCGGATCCCGGCCGCTTGCGCGCGGATGAGAATCGCCGTGCTGCCGTCCGTGCAACCGACCGCCAGCGTCCCAGGGGCACGTCCTATGAGTGGGGGGAGATATCTGCATAGGTCGGTCCCTGCTGTCTCTTCCGACGCTCGGTCGAAAGCGGGACATCACGGTCCTCGTGCGCTAGCAGCCGCCTGAGCTGAGCGCGCGCCCGCTGCGCCACCTTGCGGTACTTCTCGGGCGTCCACCCGTAGCGCCGGCAGAACTCGGCGCGCCCCATTTGCATCCCGACCTGGCACGCGAGGATCAGCTGTTGGTCGGGGGTCAGCTCGCGAGCGAGGGACTCGACGCGACGCAGTTCCTCGCGCAGGACGACGAGCGTCTCGAGCTCGGCGCGGACATCGACGAGCTCCGGCTGCTGGGGCTCGAAGCAGTCAAGCGGGAGGGCTGTCTCGATCGCGGCCTGCATCGGGCTGCGGCCCGAGAGCGCGCGCCGGCGATCATGTATTCGGGACAGGAAACGTTGCTCGAGCGCGTTCGCGGCGTGTGCCCTGCCGGAGAAGCGCCCGCCACGACCGGTGTGCGCCAGCAGCTCGAGCGTCGCCTGGCTGTAGCAGTCCTCGAGGTCCTCCTTGCGCAGCCGGTGGCGATGGACCCGCAACAGGATCTCGCGCTTGGCGTGCGCGACCTGGGCGACCACCTCGGTCTGGTCGCTGCTGCGCTGTGGGCCGGCGCCGGCGCCTGGCAGAGCGCGCGGCGCACGTGTCGAGGGCTGAGATCGGGTAGACACATAGGGGTGTCGCGCGTGCGTGCCCGCAGACCCCCCTCCCAATTCGCGACCGCGGCTTTGCGGTCGGTCCGGCGCGGCTCGCGAGCAGGGGCCCGATGAGCGTCACCGACGCGCTCCAGAGGCTCGATCGCCGCCAGCAGCAGACGCGCGGCGTGCGCGTCGTCGCGGCGCTGTTGAAGAAGTACGGCGACGATCAGGGCGGCCAGCTCGCTGCGCTGATCGCCTACTACGCCTTCGTGTCGCTTTTCCCGCTGCTGCTCGTGCTCGTGACGGTCCTGGGGTTCGTCCTGCAGGGCAATCCCACTGAGCGCCAGAAAGTGCTGGAAGGCACGCTCGGGCAGTTTCCGATCATCAGCGACTACCTGAAACTGCACACGTTGAACGGCAGTAGTACGGCGCTGGTCGTCGGCATCACCGGCTCGCTGCTCGCGGGCCTGGGCTTCACGGGCGCCACACAGACGGCCTTCAACCGCATCTGGCACGTGCCGTTCAAGCACCGTCCCAACTGGATCTTTTCGCGCCTGCGCGGGCTCGGGATGCTCGCGCTGCTGGGAACGCTGGCGATCGTCTCGACGGTAGTCGCCGGCTACGTCGGCTCGGCCAGCCACGGAGCGCAGGCGGTCGTGGCGGGGGTGGTGCTCGCGCTCGCGTTGAACCTGGCGGTCTTCGCGATCGCGTTCAAACTGCTTACCACCGCCGACCTGGCCTGGCGCGACGTGCTGCCCGGGGCGATCATCGCGGCGATCCTGTGGCAGCTGCTGCAGCATCTCGGCGGCTACTACGTCGACCACGCGCTCAAGCGGACGGGTCCGCTGTACGGCATCTTCGCCGTCGTGCTGGGTCTGATCGCGTGGTTGTATCTCGGCGCCCAGCTGACGATCATCTCGGCCGAGATCAACGTCGTCAGGAAGCGCCGGCTGTACCCGCGGAGCTTCTTCTCCGACCCGCTGCTCGACGCCGACCGTCGCGCCCTGAGGTCCTCAGCCGAGACCGAGGAGCGCGTTGCCGACGAGAATGTCGAGGTCACGTTCGACGCGCCCCAGCAGCCCCGCCCTGCTCCCACGGAGGCCGAGCCCGAGCCCCTAGATCGTTGAAATTTGGCTCCACAGAGCCGTTTCAGGGATGACCACGAAGTACTTGCGCGCGCAACCATCGCGCGCTATACTAACTAAACTTTCGTAAGCTCATATGGAGCCATCACTTATGTCATCTGCCTCAGAGAACCTCACAGTCCCACCCTCAGAGCCCAGGCCCCGCCTGCGGCTGATCCCACTAGACGACACCGTCGTGTTCCCCAACATGGGCATCACGCTGACGGTTGACGTCGGCGACGACGAGCGCGTCGTGCTCGTCCCGCGCCACGAGAACGAGTTCCTCGAGGTCGGCACGATCGCCGAGGTCTCCGAGCGGATCCGCCTCCCCGGCGGAGGCCGTGCGGTCGCGATCTCAGGTGAGCACCGCGCGCTGATCGGCGCAGCCGAGACCGGCCCGACGGGCGAGCTGCGCGTCGAGGTCGACGAGCGGCCCGACGAGGTCCCCACGGACAAACGCACCCGCGAGCTGGAGCGCGAGTACCGCGCGACCGTCGAGGAGATCCTCGAGCTGCGCGGCGACGACGGGCGTATAGCCGCGTTCCTGCGTGCGATCGCCGAGCCGGGCGCGCTGGCGGACTCCGCCGGCTACTCGCCCAACCTGTCATACGAGCAGAAGGTCGAGCTGCTGCGCACGCTCGACGTCACCGAGCGCCTCGAGCTCGCGGTGAAGCTGCAGCGCGAGAGCCTTGCAGAGCTGCAGGTGCGCAGGCGCATCCGCGACGACGTGCAGGAGGGCGCTGAGAAGCAGCAGCGCGAGTACTTCCTGCGCAAGCAGATGGACTCGATCCGCAAGGAGCTCGGCGAGGACGACGCGTCCGTCGCCGATGAGTACCGCACGAAGATCGAGGACGCCGAGATGCCTGAGGACGTCAAGGAGCAGGCGCTCAAGGAGCTCGCACGCCTGGAGCGGATGGGCGAGCAGACGGGCGAGTCGAGCATGATCCGCACCTACCTGGACTGGCTGATCGCGGTGCCGTGGGGCAAGCGCTCCTAGGAGCACCTCGACCCGGTCGCCGCGCGTGCGGTGCTGGACGCCGACCACGCGGGCCTGGAGGACGTCAAGGACCGTGTCACCGAGTACCTGGCAGTGCGCAAGCTGCGCCAGGACCGCGACATCGAGGCCGACCCCAAGTCGGGGGCGATCCTCACGTTGATCGGGCCTCCGGGAACCGGTAAGACATCGATCGGCGAGTCGATCGCACGTGCCACCGGACGCGAGTTCGTGCGCATGTCGCTGGGCGGCGTGCGCGATGAGGCCGAGATCCGCGGGCACCGTCGTACCTACATCGGAGCGCTCCCCGGCCGCCTGGTCAGGGCGCTGCGCGACGCAGGCACGATGAACCCGGTGATCCTGCTCGACGAGGTCGACAAGGTCGGCGCCGACTGGCGCGGGGACCCCTCCGCGGCGCTGCTCGAGGTCCTGGACCCCGCGCAGAACCACTCGTTCCGCGACCACTACCTCGACGTCGAGCTCGACCTCAGCCAGGTGATGTTCCTGGCGACGGCGAACGTGGCGGACACGATCCCCGGACCGCTGCTCGACCGCATGGAGGTCATCAGCTTCGACGGCTACACCTCCGAGGAGAAGCTCGCGATCGCCAAGGGCTACCTGTGGCCGCGCCAGCGCGACCGCAACGGCCTGCGCGAGGACGAGGTCGAGATCTCCGACGACGTGCTGCGCACGATCATCGCGGAGTACACCCGCGAGGCCGGCGTACGCAGCCTCGAGCGCAACCTCGGCACCGTGCTGCGCAAGACCGCAACCCGGATCGCCTCAGGCAAGTCCGAGACCCCTGTGAAGATCGACGTGGAGACCGTGCGCGACGCGCTCGGACGCCAGAAGTTCTTCCAGGAGTCCGCCGCGCGCACCGCCACACCGGGTGTCGCGACGGGGCTCGCCGTGACCGGAGCCGGCGGCGACGTGCTGTTCGTCGAGGCCACCGCCATGAAGGGCGGCGGCTCGGGCGGCAACAGCCTGGTGCTGACCGGTCAGCTGGGCGACGTGATGAAGGAGTCCGCGAGGATCGCGCTCTCCTACGTCCGTGGCCACGCCGAGGAGCTCGGCATCGATGAGCACGCGTTCGAGAACAAGGAGTTCCACGTGCACGTGCCCGCCGGTGCGATCCCCAAGGACGGTCCGAGCGCGGGTGTGACGATGGTCACCGCCCTCGCCTCGCTGCTGTCCGGGCGTCCGGTCAAGCACACGGTGGGCATGACCGGTGAGGTCACGCTGCAGGGCCGCGTGCTGCCGATCGGCGGGCTCAAGCAGAAGGCGCTGGCGGCCCACGCAGCCGGCCTGACCGACGTGATCCTGCCCGAGCGCAACCGCGGCGACCTCGACGAGATCCCGGAGGAGGTCAGGGAGCAGATGACCTTCCATCCGGTGATGACCGTCCAAGAGGTCATCGACAGGGCGCTGGAGCCGGCCCGCGATGTCGCGCACGCGTAGGTGTGAGCCCGTCCCCGTGGAGGTCCGCGAGACCGCGGACCTCCTCGAGCGGCGCTGGCAGCTCTCGATCATCTATGCCGCCCTCACCGGTGCGCTGCGTTTCAACGAGTTCGCCGACGCGGTCGCGGGCATCTCGCCGCGGATGCTGTCCGAGCGGTTGCGCGACCTCGAGGCGGCGGGGCTCGTCAAGCGCACCGTCATCCCCTCTAGCCCGCCAACGGTCGAGTATCGACTGACCGAGCGCGGGCGCCGGCTCGGCCCGATCATCGAGGCGATGCGCGAGTACTCGCGCGAGCCGGTCTAGGAGACCGCTCGGGACTGATCCCGGGCTTGTGGCCCAGCTCGGGCTCGGGATTGATCCCGACCAGCTGGCCGCTCGCGCAGTCAACCGCGTGCACGTCGGCGTCGCTGGTTGGCCGCGGGTTGCGAATCCCGGCGACGCCGACCAGGCCGCCCAGCGCGACGAGCATGGCGGCGATCGCCATGCCGAGGTGGAAGCTGTGCAGCGAGGCCTGTTCGGCGGCGTGGCTGACGGCGTGCGCCTGCCCGACGGGCAGGCCCGCGACGTCGGGTCGCCCGAGCGGCAGTCGCTTGGCGGCACGGACGGCGGCGTCGGCCGCGGGTCCGAGCCGCACGCCGGCGAGGTGCTGATCGAGGCTCGACACGAACGAGCCTGCGACGGCGGCTCCGACCGCCGCCGTGCCGAGCAGGCCGGCCACCCGCGCGACCGCGTTGTTGACTCCTGAGGCGATGCCCGCCTGGCGCTCGGAGCCGGCGAGCACGGCCGCGGTCAGCGGCGCGACCGTCATCGACAGCCCGAGCGCGAAGAGCAGCACCCCGGGGAGCACTTCGGAGACGTAGTCGACTTGCGTGCCGATGCCCAGGAACAGCAGCAGCCCGCCGGCCGCGACCAGCGGGCCGGCGCCCATGAACAGACGCGGGCCGTAGCGATCGGCGAGCCCGCCGAAGCGTCTGGAGAGAAAGAACATCATCAGCGTCGCCGGCAGCGTCGCGAGGCCGCTCTGCAGCGGCGTGTAGCCGCCGATCTGCTGCAGGAAGAGGACCAGGAAGAAGAACACGATCGAGAGGCCCGCGTACATCGCGAAAGTCTCGACGTTGCCGGCGGCGAAGTTCCGTCGGCGGAACAATCCGAGTGGCAGCATCGGATCCGAGGCGCGCGACTCGTACAGCGTGAACAGCGCAAACAGGGCGACCCCGCCGATCAGCGGCACCAGCACCTCCGGGCTCGACCACCCCAGGCGCGGCTGCTCGATCAGCGCGAACACCGGGCCGCCGAGCCCGAGGGCGCACAGCACGGCGCCGGGATAATCGATCCGGCGCCCGCTGGGCGGACGCGGCGCCGGTGCTGGGATCACGAGCAGGATCAGCGCGACGCAGACGATCGCCAGTGGGATGTTGATCAGGAAGATCAAACGCCAGGAGCCGATCGCCAGCAGCTCGCCGCCCGCCAGCGGGCCGAGCACGCCCGCGATCGCACCCCAGGCGGTCCAGCTGCCGATCGCCTTGCCGCGCTCGGACTCGGAGAACGTGTTGACGATCACGGCGAGCGAGCTCGGCACGAGCAGCGCGCCGGCGACGCCCTGCAGGGCGCGCGCGATCACCAGCGCGACGATCGTTGGCGCGAGCGCGCACGCGAGCGACGCGACGCCGAAGCCGGCGACGCCGATCGCGAACACGCGTCGCTCGCCGAACAGGTCCCCGAGCGAGCCTCCGACGAGGATCAGCGAGCCGAGCGTCAGCAGGTAGCCGTTGACGACCCACTGCTGGGCGGCGAGCCCGCCGCCCAGCGCGCGCTGGATCGTCGGAAGCGCGACGTTGACGACGCTCCCGTCGAGCAGCACGATCGTCGAGCCGAGGATGCACGCGACAAGCGTCAGACGCTTGGTCCGTGCAAGAGCAGCGTCCGACCCAGGCGTCTGCGCAGACGCCGCGGCCGCTCCGCCCATCACGCTCGCGCCGCCGACGGCGCAACACCGAACGAGCAGCAGCCCCATCTCGAGCGACCCACGATCCGAGTTTAGGTCACCTGCGGCGCGGCGCACAACCCCGACAGACGGCGACGCCGCGTTCTACACGCGGGTGAGCGCTGAGCGCTCGAGCTGCGCGATCTCGGTGTGTCCGCTGAGCGCGAGTGTGAGGTCGAGCTCGGCGAGCAGGCAGCGCAGCACCTGTTCCACACCGGCCTGGCCAGCGAGCGCGAGGCCCCAAATGTAGGGGCGCCCGAGGCACACCGCGTCGGCCCCGAGGGCGAGCGCCTTGAACACGTCGGCGCCGGTGCGGATGCCGCTGTCGAACAGGACCGGGAACTGCTCGCCGACGGCGTCGCGCACGCCCGGCAGCGCGTCGAGCGCGCCGAGCGCGCCGTCGACCTGGCGTCCGCCGTGGTTTGACACGATCACGCCGTCGACCCCGGCGTCGAGCGCCTGACGCGCATCGTCGGCGTGGATGATGCCCTTGAGCACGATCGGCAGGTCGGTCTGCTCGCGCAGCCACGCGAGATCCGCCCACGTGACGCTCGGGTTGGCGAACTGGTAGGCCCAGTGGCCGATCGCGGGCGCGGGATCCTCCTCGGGCGGACGCTCGAGCGCGGCACGGAAGACGGGATCGCTGAAGTAGTTGGCGACGCCCTCGCCTTTGAGGAACGGCAGATAGCCGTTCTGCAGGTCGCGCGGTCGCCAGCCGAGCAGCCACGTGTCGAGCGTGACGACGATCGCGCTGTAGCCGGCATCGGCGGCGCGGGCGACGAAGCTGGCGGCTAGCTCGCGGTCCCTGGGCCAATACAGCTGATACCAGCGGCTGGCCTGCCCCATCGCCGCCGCGACGTCCTCGAGCGTGTTCGAGGCGGCGGTGCTGAGAATCGCGGGCAGGCCGAGCGCGGCGGCGGCGCGACCGACCGCGAGCTCGGCATCGGGATGGACGATCGACTGCACGCCGACCGGCGCGAGCAGCACCGGCGCGGGCAATGCGGTGCCGAGCACGTTGGTGGCGAGGTCGCGCTCGGAGACGTCGCGCAGCATCCGCGGCACGATGCGCCAGCGCTCGAACGCTTCGAGGTTGGCGCGCATCGTCAGCTCGGCGCCGGCGCCGCCGGCGACATAGCCGAACGCCTCGGGGCTGAGCTGCTCACGCGCGCGCGCTTCGAGCTCCGCGACGGCCGTCGGCAGCGCCGGCGTCTCCCCCGCAAGGCCGCGGAAGTAGATCTCATACTGAAAGTTCGCGAACGGCTGCTGCTGCTCCTGCGCAGGCTCCGGGGCGCTCATGCCTAGACCCTAACTGCGATCCGCGATGCGCGTCGATCTGTGCCCCGCCCGCCCGGGCCGGCGTTCTCGCGAGATTCTTCACTGAGGTTGAGCTACTTCGCGCCCGATTGCGCTGTCATGGAGAGCAGCCATGCAAAGTCTCGAGCACCCCGTCACCCGCCGGCAGCTGCTGCGCTACGCGGGCGCGGGCGCACTGGGACTGACGCTGACGGGCGCGCTCGGCGAGCTCGGCCGTGCACTCGCCTCCTCGGGCACGCCCGCGCCGCCGGCTGCTCCGCGCTGGCACAGCCGCCCGGACCTGCGCATACCGAGCCTCACGGTCAACCGCCGTGAGAGCGCGGTCTCGCCCGAGCCGATCTTCATCGCGCCGTACAACGCGCCCAACGCACAGGCAGGCGCGGTGATCGTCGACAACGCCGGTCAGCCGATCTGGGAGAACCCGCTGAGCGGCAAGGTGACGACCAACTTCCGCGTGCAGCGCTACCGCGGCAGCCCGGTGTTGACGTGGTGGGAGGGCTCGATCGAACTCGGTCACGGCGTCGGCGAATACGTGATCGCCGACACGAGCTACCGCACCGTGCGCCGCGTGCAGGCGCTGAGGGGGCTGCGAGGCGACCTGCACGAGTTCGTGATCACGCCGCGCGGCAGCGCGCTGCTGACCAGCTACGTCGTCAGGAACGCCGACCTGACGCCGGTCGGCGGACCGCGCAGAGGCACGATCCAGGACGCGATCTTCCAGGAGATCGACCTCGCCAGCGGCCAGCTGCTGCTCGAGTGGCACAGCCTCGAGCACATCCCGCTGGCGGAGTCCTACGCGCCGGTGGAAGCCAACTGGGACTTCTTTCACATCAACTCGGTCGCCCTCGACGGCGACGGCAACCTGCTGGTGTCGGGCCGCAGCACGCACACGGTCTACAAGCTCGACCGCAGCGGCGCAATCATGTGGCGCCTCGGCGGCAAGGGCAGCGACTTCGACATGCGCGCCGGCGCCAGCTTCGCGTGGCAGCACGACGCGCGCCGCCAGCTGGACGGCACGATGACGGTGTTCGACAACGGCGCGACGCCGGCGGTGGAGAAGCGCTCACGCGCGCTGATCCTGGACGTCGACGAGGACTCGATGACGGCGACGATGCTCAACGAATACACCCACCGCGACATCCTCGCCGGCAGTCAGGGCAGCGTGCAGCTGCTACCCAACGGCAACGTGTTCGTCGGCTGGGGAGAAGTGCCGCGCGTGTCGGAGTTCGACCACGCCGGGCGCCTCGTGTTCGACGCGGAGCTCGGTCATAAGTACGAGTGCTACAGGGCCTTCCGTCTGCCCTGGACGGGCCTCCCCGCCGACACGCCGGCGCTCGCGCTCGCCGGCGCCGGGCACGGCCTGACCGCCTACGCCAGCTGGAACGGCGCCACCGAGGTGCGCGACTGGCAGCTGCTCGCAGGCGGCGACCCAGGCGCGCTGGTCCCGGTCATGCGAACGCCCGCGCGTGGCTTCGAGACCGCGCTGCGCGCTCCCGCCGTCGGCCGTCATTTCGCAGCGCAGGCGCTCGACCGCTGGGGCAACACGCTCGGGCAGTCGCCCACCTCGACCTCTTGACCTCGTCGATATGATGATTTCATATGGCGCGCCTGCTGTCCGTGTCGATTCCCGATGACCTCGCCGCAGAAGCCGAGGCGCTGGCCCACGCGACCGGCAAGACGAAGAGCGAGGTCGTCCGCGACGCGCTGCGCCGCCACGTCCAGCACGAGCGTCTCGCCGAGCTCCAGCGCCAGGGGCGCGAGCGGGCGGAGGCCCTTGGCGTCGGCCCGGAGGACGTCGAGCAGCTCGTCGACGAGCTTCGCACGACGCGCGCGTGACCCCACGCGTCCTGTGCGACACGAACGTGCTCGTGTCCGCGTTCATCGCCGCCGGGCCGCCAAGCCGCGTGCTCGAGGCCGCGATCGACCGACGCATCGAGCTGATCCTGGCGGATCCGGTGCTCGACGAGCTCGCCCGCGTCCTGACGGTGAAGCTTGGACTCGCGGCCGAGCGCGTGCTGAACGCCACGACACTGCTCAGCGAGATCGCCAGCACGACGGTCGCCGCGCCTGGCACCCCACCCGAGGCGATCACGGGCGACCCCGACGACGACCTGGTGCTGGCATGCGCCGTGCGGGCCGATGCTCAGATCGTGGTGTCCGGCGACCGCCGGCACCTGCTGCCGGTGGGCGAGCACCGAGGCGTGCGCATCATCACCCCCCAGCAGCTGCTGGCCGAGCTCGCCAACCGGTAGCCCGAGCTCAGCCGAGCACGAGCTCTGCGGCGACACGCAGCGTGGCGGCGTCGCCGGAGATCAGCAGCGTCGTGACGACCGACTCGCGCCACTTGGCGAGGTCGTCGCGAATCTTCTCGCGCGGGCCGATCAGCGACAGCTCTTCGATCAGCGTCGTCGGGATCACAGCGCACGCCTCATCCTTCTTACCACTCAAATAAAGCTCCTGGATTTCGTCGACCTCACGCTCGTAGCCCATGCGGATCGGGACGTTGGCGTGGAAGTTGGCGCCTTTGGCGCCCATGCCGCCGAAGTACAGCGCGTAGAAGGGGCGCAGCGCGTCAGCGGCGGCCTCGACGTCGTCGGTGACGATCAGCGGCACCGTCGCGCAGACCTCGAAGTCGGCGGCGCTGACGGATCGCGACCCACCCGCCTCCCCCCTGCGTCCCCAGCCCTCCTCGAGCGAGGGCCGGTACAGCTCGTCGTAGACGCTGGGCGAGAACAGCATCGCCAGCCAGCCGTCGCACAGCTCGGCGCACAGCGCGATGTTCTTGGGACCCTCGGCGCCGAGGTAGATCGGGATGTCCTCGCGCAGCGGGTGGATCGAGGCCTTCAGCGGCTTGCCGAGGCCGGTGCCGTCGGGCAGCGGCAGCGGGTAGTGCGGTCCCGGCGCTTCGAGGCGGCCCTTGCGTGCCCACACGTCGCGCAGGATCGCTATGTACTCGCGGGTGCGCGCGAGCGGCTTCGCGAACGGCATCCCGTACCAGCCCTCGACGACCTGCGGGCCGGAGACGCCGAGCCCGAGGATGAAGCGACCGCCCGACAGATGGTCCATCGTCATCGCCGCCATCGCCGTCGCGGCGGGCTGGCGCGCGGACATCTGCACGATCGCCGTACCGAGCTTGATGCGCTCGGTCGACGCCCCCCACCACGCAAGCGGCGTCAGGCAGTCCGAGCCGTACGCCTCGGCCGTCCAGATCGAGTCGAAGCCGAGACGCTCCGCCTCGGCGACGGCCTCGACGGCGCCCGGCGGCGGTCCGCCGGCCCAGTAACCCGTGTTCAACCCGAGCTTCAGCTCTCCGCCCACTGCCGCGAGCCTATCGCTCGACGAGCGCGAGCGTGAACCCGTCGTAGCCCTTGGCGCCGACCGTCTGAATCGTGGTGGCGCTCACGCGCCCGGCGCCGGAACGGTCGCGTGCGAGCAGCTCGTGGAAGCGACGCATGCCCTGGACACCGGGATCGGCGTTGTCGGGGTCGACGAGCCGCCCGTCGCGCACGACGTTGTCGGTCACGATCACGCTGCCCGGGCGCGTGAGCTCGAGCGCGAGCTCGAAGTACTCGGGCGTGCGCTGCTTGTCGGCGTCGATGAACACCATGTCGAAGGGACCGGCGCGCTCAGCGATGAGCGCGCGCAAGCCGTCGAGCGCGGGCCCGACATTTATTTTTATGAGGTCGGCGAGGCCGGCCCGCTCGATGTTGGCCGCTGCCACCCGGGCGAAGTCGGCGTTGAGCTCGAGCGTGATCAGGCGGCCGTCGGCGGGCAGCGCACGCGCGAGCCAGATCGTGCTGTAGCCGCCGAGCGTGCCGAGCTCGAGGACGCTGCGGGCGCCGTGCATGCGCGCGAGCAGGTGCAGCAGCTTGCCCTGGGCGGGCGTCAGCGCGATCGGCGGCAGGCCCCCCTCCTCGCTCGCCCGCGTCGCTGCCTCGAGCGCGGGGTCCTCGCCGACGAGCATCTGCTCGACGTAGGCGTCGACCTCGGTCCACAGGGGTTCGCTCATCGCGCCACCTCGGCGCCGGCCGCTGCGCTCATCAGCGCGAGCGGCACGGCGAGACCGGCCGAACGTCGCACGGTGGCGATCCGCCGGCCGGGCTGCACAGCCGGGCGAGCCGATCCGGCGTGCTCGCCGAGACTCGCGAGCGCGCTGTCGAGATCGTCCACGAGCAGCGCCAGGCCCCAGAAGCGGGCGGGATGCTCGCGCCCGCCGGCGCGCTCGATCACCTCGTCGGGCTCCTGGATCAGCTCGAGGATCTCGCTGCCCAGGCGGAAGAAGGCCTGCCGCGGCGCGCCCGCCGGCGTCGGCTCCTCGCGCACCCGGCGCAGGTCCAGGCCGGCGGCCTGCATCGCCGTGACGCTGCGATCGAGATCCGGCGAGGCCGCGACCACGTGGTCGATCGCGATCGCCCCGTTGGGATGCGCGGGCGCGGGCGCGGGCACAGGCGCAGTCGAGATCGTCGTCGGCAGCCCGTCGAGGTCGCTGCTCAAAGCGTCGCGCAGCGACCAGCCGGCGATGCCGACACCCGCCTGCCTGCCGGTGAAGCGCAGGCTCACGGCAGCGATCTGACAGCGCGCGTCTGCCACCTCGAAGCCGAGCGCAGCCCAGTTGCCGGGCTCGTCGGCCAGCGTCAGCTCATCGATCGTGGGTGACGACATCTGCCTCCTCTGCGCCCGCGCGAACCACCGTCGACTGCGTCGTCCGGGCGCAGTCTCCGGGTCGTGGTCGGTTGGGGCGCTAGAACAATCAGGCGTGAACGCTACACCCGAGCACAGCGGCGGTCCCCCCCAGCTGAGCCATCGCCGGCGGCTGACGATCCTCGCGATCTGCTGTATGAGCCTGCTGATCGTCGCGATGGACAGCACGATCGTGAACGTCGCGCTGCCGTCGATCCATCGCGACCTGCACGCGTCGCTGTCGGGATTGCAATGGACGATCGACGCGTACGTGATCGTGCTGGCGAGCTTCTTGCTGCTGTCCGGCTCGACGGCCGACCGGCTGGGGCGGCGGCGCACGTTCCAGGTGGGGCTGCTGGTGTTCGTCGCTGCCTCGCTGCTGTGCAGCCTCGCGCCGACGCTGGACTGGCTGATCGCGGCGCGCGCGCTGCAGGGCATCGGCGGCTCGATGCTGAACCCGGTGGCGATGTCGATCATCACCAACGTGTTCACCGAGCCGCGCGAACGCGCCCGCGCGATCGGCGCGTGGGGAGCGGTGGTGGGCATCAGCCTCGGCCTCGGTCCGGTCGTCGGCGGTGCGCTGGTCGCGATCGACTGGCGCGCGATCTTCTGGATCAACGTGCCGATCGGGCTGGCGGCGGTCGTCCTGACGGCGCTGTTCGTGCCCGAGTCCCGCGCGCCGCGCGCGCGGCGGCTCGATCCCGTCGGGCAGGTGCTGGTGATCGTGGCGCTCGCGTCGCTGACCTACGCGATCATCGAGGGGCCGCGCGCCGGCTGGTCATCCGCACAGACGATCGGTACGTTCGCACTGTCGCTGCTGGCGCTGACGGGCATCGTGCTGTACGAGCCGCGACGCGCTGACCCGCTGATCGATCTGCGCTTCTTCCGCAGCGCACCGTTCTCCGGCGCGACGCTGATCGCGATCAGCGCGTTCGCCGGATTCAGCGGGTTTCTGCTGATCAACACGCTCTACCTGCAGGACGTCCGCGGCTACTCCGCGCTGCAGGCCGGGCTCTGCACGCTGCCGATGGCCGCGGCGGCACTCGTCTGCAGCCCGTTGTCGGGGCGCGTGCTGAGCCGCCACGGCCCACGCGTGCCGCTGTGCATCGCCGGCAGCTTCATGATCGCGAGCGCGGTGGTGCTGACGACGCTGACGCCGTCGACGCCGCTGGCGCTGCTGCTCGCGATGTACGCCGTCTTTGGCATCGGCTTCGGCTGGGTAAACCCGCCGATCACCTACACGGCCGTGTCGGGGATGCCCAACAACCAGGCTGGTGTCGCCGCGGCGGTCGCGTCGACCAGCCGGCAGGTGGGCGCGGCACTCGGGGTGGCGGTGGTCGGATCGATCCTCGGCGCGGCGGTCGGGGACGGCCTCGGAACGCAGCTCGCGTCCGCGAGCCACCCGGCGTGGTGGCTGATCGCGGGCTGCGGCGTCAGCGTCCTGGTGCTCGGGCTCGCCACCACCGGACGCTGGGCGCAGCGCACTGCGCGCCTGACCGCGCAGCGACTGGAACAGGAAGCGGCGCCAGCGCCGCTGCAGCCCGCATGAGCCGGGAACGGATCAGCTCGTGGCTGCTGGTCGGCATCCGTTACGTGCTGCCGGCCGCGATCGTGATCGCGGGGATCGTGATCATGGCGCTCGGCAGCGAAAACGACCTCGAGGGCGGCGCGAGCATCGTCAGCGCGGGCCTCGCGGTGTACTTCTTGAACTGGCTGTTTCGGATCGGCGCGCGCGGCGATGACGAGCGTCGCGACGAGGACGCAGCCCGCGAGTACTTCCAGCGCCACGGCCGCTGGCCCCGCTGAGCGCAGGGCAGCGTCGCGGCGCCGGCAACGGCGTGTGACAGCTGACCAGCGCGGCCCCTGCGCGTTTGTCCATCCGTCGAAGGCTTTTTCGCTCGCTGCGCAGGAGAATCGGGTAGTGAGCTCGGGAGTGGAGACCACGCCGACCGAGGCGTACCGCCCGCAGGCGCCGTTTCTCGACGAGCTGTTCGAGCTCGACGGGGCGCCGCGAGCGACCGCGCGCGCGCTCGTCGAGGAGCTGCGCCGCCTCGGCGCCGACGGACTCGTCGAGGCCGGCAGACGGCGCGATGCGATCTTCATGCAGCAGGGGATCACGTTCGAGACCAGCGGCGGCGGCGGGGCGACGCACGAACGGCCGTTCCCGCTGGACCTCGTGCCGCGGGTGCTCAGCGGCGAGGAATGGCGCGAGATCAAGCGCGGCCTCGCGCAGCGCATCCGTGCGCTGAACCACTTCGTCGACGACGTCTACCACGCGCGCGAGATCGTGCGCGAGGGGCTCGTGCCGTGGCGTCTGGTGGCCTCCTGCCCCCAGTTCGCCCGCGCGGTGCACGGGATCCGCCCGCCGGGCGGCGTGTACACGCACGTCGCCGGCTGCGACCTCGTGCGCCACAGCGACGGCACGTGGAAGGTGATCGAGGACAACGTGCGGATCCCTTCGGGCATCTACTACGTGCTCGAGAATCGCGCCGCGATGGCGCGGCTCGTGCCCGAGCTGTTCGCCTCCTACCGCGTGCGCCCCGTCGAGCACTACCCGCAGCTGCTGCTGCGCGCGCTGCGGGCCGTCGCACCGTCCGCACAGAGCGAGGCGACCGTCGTGGTGTGGACGCCCGGACCGGCCAACCCTGCGTATTTCGAGCACGCGTTCCTCGCCCGCCAGATGGGCGTCGAGCTGGTCGAGGCCTCCGACCTGGTCGTCCGCGACGACGTGCTCTACATGCGCACCACCCGGGGGCTCGAGCGCGCGCACGCCGTCTACCGGCGCCTCGACGACGACTTCGTCGACCCGCTGGAGTTCCGTTCGGATTCGCTGCTCGGAGTCCCCGGGCTGGTGCGCGCCTACCGCGCCGGCAGCGTCGCGATCGCAAACGCCTTCGGCACGGGCGTCGCCGACGACAAGGCCGTGTACTGCTTCGTGCCGGACATGATCCGCTTCTACCTCGGCGAGGAGCCGATCCTCGAGAACGTTCGCACCTACCTGCTGTCCGACCCCGAAGTGCTCGAGCACGTGCTCGAGCGCCTCGATCAGCTCGTCGTCAAGCCGACGGGCGAGTCCGGAGGGCGCGGCGTGATGATCGGACCGCATGCCGGCGAGGTCGAGCTGCAGCGCATGCGCCGCGTGATCAGCACCCACCCCGACCGTTGGATCGCCCAGGACGTCGTGCGCCTGTCGACGGTGCCGACGGTCGATCCCGACGGGACGCTGCAACCGCGCCACGTGGACCTGCGCCCGTTCGCGGTGTTCGGCGAGCGCATCGACATCGTGCCCGGCGGCCTGACGCGCGTGGCGCTCGATCAGGGCTCGCTGATCGTCAACTCCTCGCGCGGCGGCGGCTCGAAGGACACCTGGGTGCTGGAGGACGGCGACGACGCCGACCGTGCCGGGCCGCCGATCGCCGACACGCAGCCGCCGGCGCTGCCCGACTTGCGTTACGGAGCGTGGACGGGCCAGCAGCAGCAACAGCAGCAACAGGCGCGCTGATGCTCGCTCGCATCGCGCACGAGCTCTACTGGCTGGGGCGCAACCTCGCGCGCGCGGAGTTCACGGCGCGGGCCGTCGAGGCGGTCTTCCAGGCCGAGCTGCAGGGGACCTCAGAGACGACCCCGGGCGTCAGCTTCGGTTCCGGCGGGCTGCTGGCGATGCTCGGCGACGTCAGCGAGGACCCCAGCCGTCCGCGTAACGGCCGTGCGCTCGGTGGGCATGCGCTCGGGCAGCTCACGCTCGACCCAGAGCGGCCGGGCTCGATGCTCGCCAGCATCGAGCGCGCGCGCGAGGGTGCGCGCACGGTGCGCGACGTGATCAGCGCCGAGATGTGGGAGGCGATCAACACGACCGCCCTGGGGCTGCGGGGAGGCAGCCTCGGGTGGGCCGGATTCAGCTCCACGGCCCCTGCGGGTCCGACGCTCGCCTCGCAGTACGTCAAGGAGCGCACGGCTTTGATCTGGGGGGTGGCGAACCGCTCGATGCTGCGCGACGAGGCCAAGTGCTTCCTCGACGCCGGCGGGCTGATCGAGATCTCAGACATGGTCCTGCGGATGCTGCGCATCGCGCTTCCGGCCCCCGCCTCCGGCGGCGTCGCCCGCGATTCGGCGCCGACCGACGGCCACGCGCTGATCCTGCTGCAGGCTGTCGGTGGCTTCCACGCCTACCTGCGCGCTGTCACCGCGCCTCCAAACTCGCGGCCCGTGGCCCGCTTCCTGCTGTTCGAGCGCGCCTACCCGGACAGCGTCGCCGCGTGCGTGGACTCGCTGCACGAGGTCTTCACGACCGCCGACGCCGGACCGCGCAACTCCAAGCCCGTGCTGCGGGTGAGCCGCCTCGCGGCCGACCTCGACTTCCAGCGCCGGGCGCTCCCCGACGGGGCGGAGCTGACCGGTATCTGCGAACAGACCCAGCAGGAGCTCGCCCGGATCGACCAGGACGTCTCCGAGCGCTACTTCGCCGGCGCGGCGACGGCCGGCATGAGAAGGTGAGGCGCGCGTGCACTTCGCGATCCGCTTCCTGACCGAGTACCGCTACGACGTGGCGGTGACCGACAACCTCAACGCGCTGCGGGTGCGCCCGGCGACCACCTCGACGCAGCGCTGCGACGAGTTCCACACGCGCATCGAGCCGGAGGCCCGCGTCAGCCGCCACCTCGACTACTTCGGCACCGAGGTGCTCGAGTTCGGCATACCGACGAGCCACGAGCAGCTCACGATCGACGTCCGCGCGCGCGTCGTCACCTCCCCTCCTCCCGACCCCCCGGACGGCGCTTGGGAGAGCCTGCCGAGCGCGGCGTACGTCGACGCCGCCGGCGAGTTCGCGCTGCCGTGGCAGGACCAGCCGGCGCTCGCCGGGCTCGAGAGCCTGCACGCGGCGCTCGAAGCTGACAGCCCGCTGGAGACGCTCGAGCTGCTGTGCGAGCTGATCCCCGACCGCTTCGAGTACCGGCCCGGCGCCACCTACGTCGGATCGACCGTGCGCGACCTGCTCGACGCGGGCGCCGGCGTGTGCCAGGACTTCGTGCACCTGTCGCTGGTGCTGCTGCGCCGCCGCGGCATCGCCGCGCGCTACGTCTCCGGCTACCTGTGGGCGGCGCCCGACGACGACGGCACCGACTCGGTCGAGGTCGAAACGCACGCGTGGCTCGAGGCGCTGCTGCCGAGCACCGACGGACATGGCGAGCCCGTGTGGGTGGGTGCCGACCCCACCAACCGGCGCCTTGCGGGCGAGACGCACGTGAAGATCGGTCACGGGCGCTTCTATTCCGACGTGCCGCCCGTCAAGGGCCTTTACATGGGCGGCGCGAACTCGGACCTGACCGCTGCGGTGACGATGTCGCGTCTGGATCCGCAGACGAGCGCGCGGGCGTGAGCGCGCGGCTCAGCCGCTCACGCGTCCGCCGGGGCGGCTTGCGCGAGCGCGAAGGGCGTGTTCTCGGAGTCCTTGCAGACCGCCCAGCGCTCGCCCGGGTGGATCACCTCGCCGCCGAGCGCGCGCACGTCGGCGAGCGCCTTTGCGAGGTCGCTGACGGCGAAGTAGGGCAGCGAGAACGAGTCGCCCGGTCCGCGCCCGCGTGCGTGCACGCCGACGGCGGGTGCCGCCGCCGGCGTCTGCCAGCCCTCCCCCTGTGAGTCATCGCGCGGCTCGAGCTCCACGCCGAGCAGACCGCTCCAGAAGCGCCGCGCGCGCTCGGGGTCGTCGGCGGGAAACTCGATCAGGGACAGCGACGAGCGGGCCACCGCCCGCACGATAGCGAGCACCACTGGGCGCGACCAGCCTAAAGCGGCCTGCGCGCCGACCCGATACAGGACCGATGCGTGAAATAGGGGCAAGACGACGCTGGCTTGCCGCCGCGATCGCGATCGTCGTGCTGGGCGTGGCGGGGTCGCTCGCAGCGGCGCTGCTGTGGAGCGCGAGCGTGCACACGCGCGAACGGCAGGCGTTTCAGACCTCGGCCGCGGACGTCAGCGGCACGCTCGAGACGCAGTTGCGGCGCGATACCGACTTCGTGCGCTCGGTGCGGGCGGTGCTGGCACTGCAGCCGAACCTGTCCGCGAGCGGCTTTCAGAAGTGGCTCGCGCTGCTCGAAGAAGAACGCGAACAGCCGGCCGGCTACGGCGCCCTGGTCGTGCGCTCGATACCCGCTTCGCAACTCGCTGCGTTCCAGGCTCGTCGCGACGCCGATCCCGCGTTTCGCAAGCTGGTCGGCGGTCAGCCCGAACCGGTCGCGGCCGACGGCAGCTCTCGCTACTGCCTGCTCGCCGCCGGTACCGCGAACGTCCTCTATGACCCGGAAGTCGCGCGGCTGCTGCAGGCAGACTGGTGCGATCCGACCTCGCTGCTCGGTGGATACGAACACAACGGCACCACCCGCGCGCAGTTCACGCAGGCGATCACCGACGATGGGCAGTACGGCGTGTATTCGATCAACCTCTCGGGTGTCACCAGCCTGATCGTCGAAGTCGCCGCGTACCGGCCCGGCACGCCGCTGAAGAGCGTCGCGCAGCGCCGAGATGCCGTCACCGGCTGGGTGCTGGGGTCGTTCGACATCACCTCGCTGATGCAGTCCGCGCTCGGCGGCACCCGTGGTCTCGCGGTGACGCTGTATCACTCGAACCCCGGCCTCGTCCCGGAATTCATCGGCAGGGCCGGCAGCGCGGGCGCGCATCGGTTCACGAACCACGCGACCGTGCAGATGGACGGCATCTGGACGGTCGATGTCGCCGGCGCACCCCCTGTCAGCGGCCTCTCGGCGCAACTGCAGGGTGTGATCGTGCTGATCGGTGGCGTGCTTCTCAGCCTCCTGCTCGCGACGCTCATGTGGGTGCTCGCACGCTCACGTGACCGCGCGATCGGGATGGTCAGGGAGAAGACCGGCGAGCTTCGCCATCAGGCGATGCACGACGCGCTCACGGGCCTGCCCAACCGCGTGCTGGCGCTCGACCGCGTCGAGCAGATGCTCGCGCGCGCCCGCCGTCAGCAGCTGCCGGTGGCGGCGCTGTACGTCGACATCGACGGCTTCAAGCACGTCAACGACAGCTTTGGCCACGCCGCCGGCGACGCGCTGCTGCGGATCGTCGCGCGCCGCCTCGAGAGCGTCGTGCGCGAGGGCGATACGGCAGCGCGACTCGGCGGTGACGAGTTCGTGGTGCTCGTCGAGGGCGCGACGCTGGACGCCGGGCCCGAGCTCGTGGCCGAGCGGCTGCTCGAGGTGCTGCGGGAGCCCTATGACATGCTCGGCGAGGTCGGCCGCGAGCTCACGGTGACCGCGAGCATCGGCATCGCATTCGGCCTGCGCGGGACCCCGGACGAGCTGCTGCGCGACGCCGACATCGCCCTGTATGAGGCGAAGGGCGCCGGACGCGACCGCTACGTGCTGTTCAACTCGGGGATGGAGACCGCCTTCCGCGACCGCACGGCGATCCAGATGGACCTGCGCGAGGCGCTCGAGCGCGACGAGTTCTTCCTGCTCTACCAGCCCACGTTCGACCTGCAATCCGAAAGCGTCATCGGCGTCGAGGCCCTGATCCGCTGGCGGCACCCGACGCGCGGCGTGCTCGCCCCGGCGGACTTCATGCCGGTCGCCGAGACGACGGGTCTGATCGTGCCGATCGGCCGCTGGGTGCTTGGCGAGGCGTGCCGCCAGGCGGCGGCATGGCGCGCCAACGGCCAACACCTCGGCATGTCGGTCAACGTCTCAGCACGCCAGCTCGACACCGACGAGCTGATCGAGGACGTCCGCGAGGCGCTGCGCGAGAACGGCCTGGAGCCCGCGACGCTGACGCTGGAGGTGACCGAGACGGCGCTGATGAGCAACCCCGAGAAGACGGCGGCACGTCTGCGCCTGCTCAAGCAGCTCGGTGTGCGCGTCGCGATCGACGACTTCGGCACCGGCTACAGCTCACTCGCGTATCTGCGTCAGTTCCCGGCCGACGCGCTCAAGATCGACCGCTCGTTCATCAGCAACCTCGCCTCCTCGAAGCAGTCGACGGCGCTGCTTCACACGCTGGTGCAGCTGGGCAAGACGCTGGAGATCGAGACGCTCGCCGAGGGCATCGAGGACCTGGCGCAGCTGCAGACGCTGCAGCGCGAACAGTGCGACCACGGACAGGGTTTCCTGTTTTCGCGCCCGCTCGACGTCGATGCCGTCGAAGCCTTCTTCGGCGCCCCCGAGGTCCCGTCAGCGCCGCAGCCGGCGCACGGCTAGTCCGGGCGCTACGCCCCGCCGCGGTCGTGGCGCTCAGCCGCCGCCGCGAGGCGTAGCGACGGTCACCAGGATTTTGCCGCGTTCGGGAAGTTCCTGGCCCTTTTCGACCGTCGCTTCTTCGTTGCCTTCTTCTTCGTTGGCTTTCGTCCAGGACAGCTTGAATTCGTAGCCCGCTTCTTCCAGCGGCATGTTCGCGCCGCCGGGTGTCTGAATGCCGGTGTACTGTTCCCCGCCGGCAGCTGGCGATCCGATGATCTCGACCCTCGCCGATCTGCCTTCGCCCTTTTCTTTGACGAGCGCGGTGGGCTCGGAGACGGCGACGGCTTCGGCCGGGGCGCCCTGAACCGTGTTCGTGGCCGTGACGGTCACCTCGAGCGTGTGGCGCGCGTCGGCCGGCACGATTTCATAGGACTGGCCGGCGTTGCCCACGTTTTCGCAGACTCCTGCCGCAGTGCAGCGCCGCCACTGGAAGCCGAACTTCATCGGCGAGTCGGTTCCGGTCCATTTGCCGACGTGCGCTTCGACGATCTCGCCGACTTCGAACACTGTTCTGACCCCGGTTTCGCCGAGTTCGAATTTTCCGGTTTCGGGGCTGCGTCTGTGCCAGACGCTCGGCAGCAGCGTGTTGAACGGGGCCCCCGTTCCGCCTTCGTCGCCCTGCGCCAGTTCGCCGCATTCTTCTTCTTCGCCTTCGCTGCATTCGCCCGCTTCTTCGCCCGCTTCCGGTTCGGCTTCGGCTTCACCGGGCCGTTCGAACAGCCGGTAGGCGACGCGGGACACGGGTACGCGCCAGCTGAACGCGAGCCCGAGCCTGCCCGCCAGATCCTCCGAGGCGTAGGACACGATCGGGCTCGGCGGCACGACGCCCGGTTCGAGGATCGCGAGTGCGTGGGAGTCGGATGCCGCGACGCGCGCCACATGCGTGAGCACGCCCGGTGTTTCGTGGATCGAGCGCTGCAGTTCGCGGACGGGGAGCGGCCGCGCGCTGCATGCGTACTGCTCTGCTTTCTCCCTGCTCGCGGTCAGCCTGAGCTTTGCGAGGTGCTTGGCGATCGTGGCCCGCGGATCGTGTGCGGCCTTCAGCTTTGCCCGCAGCGCCGCCTCGTTCTTTGCCAGCGCCGCCTGCCAGCGTTCGGATGCGCCGGGCGGGACGCATTCTTCCGGGCCCTGGCGCGTGCCCTGGCCGAGCTCGCCTTCGTTGTTGTTGCCGAACGCGTACGCCTCGTGTCCGAGCGCGACGAGGCTGTAGTTGCCGCCCGCGGCGATGCTTTCGACGTCACCGGAGACTCCGAGCCCTTCGATCCTGCGCGCGAGCATGAAGCATCTGCTTTCCGCCCGCTTGCTGCAGGTTTCGGGCTTGCCGGTGCCGAGCTGGCCTTGCCCGTCGGCGCCCCATCCCAGCACTTCGTGATTGCGCAGCCGCACGAGCACGTGGGTCGCACCGGCGGACATTTCGAGCACTTCGCTCAGGGGTTCCGGCTTGCCGGTGCGGGCGTTGGCGCGCATCACCGGGGCCGGCGGGACGAAGCTCGCGTGCGCCCCGGTGGGAACTTCAGGCTGGCCGAGCTGGCCGGCGCGATTGGTGCCCCAGGAGAGGACCTCGCCGTCTTCGAGCACCGCGTAGGCGGACTCGGCGCCGGCGAAAACCTGTTCGACGTGTTCGAGGCGGTGCGGACTCCCGTTCTCGGACATGACGACATACGTCGGCGACTTCTCGCACTGCTCGAATCCGACTTCGGTCTTGCACAGCTCGGGAAACGCTTCGAGGAGGGGTTCAACCTTTTCGTGGGTTTCGCGTTCCTGTTCTTCCGCGCGCTGCTTCGCGCGTTCCCTGGAGAGCCTGATGCATTCGCCGCGGTTGTCACAGGTTGTGGGCCAGTCTTCGGCGCTGAGCTGCCCGGCGGTGTTGCTGCCCCACGCCTCGAGCTGGTGCTGTTCGCCCACGACCGCGTAGTCGGAGCCGCCGCCGGCGGCGATCGCGTGGGCGCCGGTGACACCGGGGACGCGAGTTGGCGTGCGGCCGGCCGAGACCGTCCCGCCGCGTCCGTTGCCGAGCTGACCGAAAGAGTTGTTGCCCCAGGCGTCGACAGAGCCGTTGGCGAGCAGCGCGAGCGCGTGCTGGTTGGAGGCGGCCAGCTGTTCGACTTCGGTCATCGGCACGAGCTGACCGCCCTCGAATTCCTTGACGACGACGTGGTTCTGTCCGAGTTCCCAGTTGGCTTTGAAGCCGTCGTCACCGAGCTGCCCGCGCCCGTTGCTGCCCCACGCGAGCACTTCTCCGCTGCTCAGCAGGGCGAGGGTGACGCTGTCGGCATCGGCAACTTCGGTGATGTTCGGGATCCCTTCGATCCCCACCGGGTTTTCTTCGCGTGAGTCGCGGTAGACCTGCCCGTCACCCCCGTAGACGTTCTGGCCCCACGCAGCGGCGGCCCCCGGGGTCGCGCGCACCCGCAAGCTCGCGGCTGAGCTGACCGGCGCCGCCGCTTCCTGTGCGTCCCGAGCGCTCACAAGCACCTCCAGCGTGCCGCCGACGTCTTCTGCGGTCGGGGTGTACTCGCTGCCGCCCTGGCTCGTCGCTCCCTTGGCGGCCGCGCAGTCCTGGCCGGAAGCGTCGCAGCGCTGCCACTGATACGCGAAGGACAGTGGCCCGGCGCCCGTCCAGCTTCCGGGCGTGGCGAGCGCTGCGCTGCCCTGGACGGGTACTCCCGAGATCGAGGGCGGGGTCTGATCCTGCGGAGCACCGGCTTCCCCGCCGGGTGCTCCCGCGTCCTGCGGCGTGGAGACACGTTCGCCGACGACGTTGACGCGCGGCCCGACCACGCGCGGGCGCGCTTTGGTCGCGTTCGCTGCCGGCGCCCATGCCAGCACGCAGCCGAGAACCAGCAGCATCGGCATGCCGAGCGGGCAAAGGAGCACGGGCAGGTGCCTCTGCTCCCTGCGTCGCGCCCGCTGCGAAGCCCCTCTCGTAACCATGCTGGCCCTCTAGTCGGCCCTCGGCATTCGTTCTGTGACCGAGTAGGGCCTGGCGCGGACGTTTCAACATTAGTCCTGCAGTCCGTCGTGCACGCGGCATGCCTGCGTGCGCGGGGTCAGCGCCGGATCGGCTTCAGCTTCATCGCCTGCAGCTCACCGGGAGCGTAGGCCTGCACTCGCAGCGTCCGGCAGTCCTCGAGCGACGCGAACGCGTCCTCCCCTGCCGGTGCGAACTGTGAGACGACCCGAAACAGCCGCCGCCCATCGGTGAGGTAGGTGCCGCAGCGCAGCGACTCCGGAGACACGGACCGAGGAGCTGTTCGGGGCCGGGGAGCAAGGAACACGTTCAGTCAGCCTCCGCGTTGGGGGCGCTAACACCTTTCCGATATAAGCCGGCCGCTCGCGCCGGCAACTGCTCACGCCGATGCTGCTTCCCTCCCGCCGTAGGCGATCAAGCCGTAGATCACAAGCAGGTCCAACGCGAACACGCTCAGCGACAGGAACGGCGCAGCCGGGAGAAACACGAGCTGGACGACCGCATTGATTCCGGCTACGGCCACACCCGTCCAACGCGCCCACGACGCCTGCACCAGGATTCCGAGCGCCGCGCAGTACTGGATCACGCCGAACGCCAACACGACCCAGCCCCACGTTTTCAGATTGCTGATCACGAAGTGGGTGCTGGACACGTAGAACTGCGAGTTCCCGATCGCAGCGATTCCGTAGATGACGTTCAAGGTCGCCGCGAGCAGGATCAAGACCGCCGCGAACACGACCCAGCCGTATCCCTGCGGCTCACCGTATTCGTCTTCTGCCGGCGACGCCCCACGGCGCACCGGTTCCCTCGAGTAACGCGTCTCTCGATCAGCTGGGGGACTGTATCCATCAGCCATCAGAGGCTCCCTCCTATCGTTCGCACTTGCCTTGCACTCCTCAGACCGTTTCGGGCTCCCCGTACACCGCCAGCCCATGGATGCAGATCACGCAGATGGCGAAGATGCCGAGCGCCCACCACGGATGCGCGCCGCCGATGTCCGACAATGCTCCGATCGCTCCGAGCGTCGCTGCTATGAGCCCGACGATGCGACCGTAGGCGCCGCCGCCAAACAGCGAGAACGACGCTGTCAACTGAATGACGCCGAGAATGATCGTGATCCATCCCCACGTGTGGAGGCTCGAGAACAGGTACACGCTGTCGTTGACGTAGAAGTGCGAGTTCGACACCGCTGCAATGCCGTAGATGATGTTGAGGACGCCCGCGATTAGCAGCAGGACCCCCACAAAAAAAGCGCTGCCGATGCCTCTCATCGTGCCCCTTTCCGTCGCGTTGTACCGGCGCCCGATCGATGTCTGCACCGACGCGTCCGATCGCGATTCCGATTGATGCTCGAGCCCCGACTCTATGCCTCTGGATTTCCGCCGCGATGATGCGTGCACCTCTGTTTGGGGGTACGCGCAGGCGTTTTCCACGCCCCTCCATTCCCCAGGCATACCTGTCGCCGAGCCCGCGCGTCGCGCGGGTGCAGGCACCAGTACAAGAACGGCAGAAACCTCCAGGCAGACGCCGGTTGGCATCCTTGTGGAGCCTCGCGCCAGCCGAGAAGCTGGCGAGCGTGAGCACCGCCAAAGCAGCCAAGCCCAAGGCTTCGAAGGCGAAGGCGGCAAAGGTCAGCGGCGAGAACGGTGTGCCCGCCGCCGCATCCGCCCCCACTGCAGCCGCGAACGGCGCGACCGAGACCGCTCACACGCCGCAGAGCGCGGCCATGCCGTCGCCGTTTCCGCCGATCGCCGACTACGCGTTCCTCTCGGACTGCCACACGGGTGCGCTGGTCGCGCCCGACGGTACGGTCGATTGGCTGTGCGTCCCCCGCTTCGACGCCCCGAGCGTGTTCGGCTCGCTGCTCGATCGCCAGGCGGGCGGCTTTCGCCTCGGACCGTTCGGCGTCAACGTTCCCTCGGCGCGCGTGTACGAGCCGGGCACGAACATCGTGCTGACGACGTGGAAGACCCCAAGCGGCTGGGTGATGGTCCGCGACTGTCTCGTGCTGGGACCGCGCCACACCGAGGATCGCATCACCCCGCACACGCGCCCGCCGGCCGACGAAGACGCCGGTCACATGCTGGTGCGAGTGGCGATGTGCCTGGAGGGGCAGGTGGAGATCGAGCTGACATGCGAGCCCGTGTTCGACTACGGCCGGATTCCCGCCGAGTGGTCGATTCAGGAAGGCGGCCACCGGGCCGACGCGAGCGCCGCCGAGACCACGATCAGGCTGCAGACGGACATGTCGGTCGGCGCGGAGGGCGACCGCGTGCGAGCGCGCCACGTGCTCAAGCAGGGCGAGCAGCTCTACTGCGCGCTGTCCTGGGCTGAGGAGCTGCGGGTTCCTGAGACCATCGACGAGGCCAACGAGCATCTCGCCGCGACAGCCAGTTTCTGGCGCAGCTGGCTCGACCGTGCGCGGATCCCCGACCACCGGTGGCGCGATCCGATCCAGCGCTCGGCCCTGGCGATCAAGGGCCTCACCTACATGCCAACCGGGGCGACCGTCGCGGCGCTGACGACCTCGCTACCGGAGACGCCCGGCGGCGAACGCAACTGGGACTACCGCTACACCTGGCTGCGCGACTCGACGTTCACGCTGCAGGCGCTCCACTATCTGAACCTCGACTGGGAGGCCGAGGAGTTCATGCAGTTCGCCGCTGACCTCGAGCCGAACGAGGACGGCGCCCTGCAGATCATGTACGCGATCGACGGTCGGCGCGATCTGACCGAGTCCACCCGCGACGACCTCTCGGGCTACGCAGGCGCGAGCCCCGTGCGGGTCGGCAACGGCGCCTTCGACCAGCGCCAGAACGACGTCTACGGGGCGGCGCTCGACGCGATGCTGCTGCATACACGCCGCAGCCAGAGGCTGCCGCGGCGGCTGTGGCCGATCATCCAGGCGCAGGCCGAATGCGCGACCGCTGTCTGGCGCGAGCCCGACCAGGGCATCTGGGAGGCCCGGGGCGAGCCCAAGCACTACGTGTCCTCCAAGCTGATGGGCTGGGTGGCGATGGACCGCGCGGCGCAGCTCGCAGGGATGCGCGGCGACGCAGGGCGCGAGGCTACGTGGCGCGCCACCGCCGAGGAGATCCGCGCGGACATCCTCAGCAACGGCGTCAGCGAGCGCGGCGTCCTGCGCCAGCACTACGAGACGGACGCGCTCGATGCGTCGAACCTGCTCGCCGCGATCTTCGGCTTCCTACCCGCGGCGGACGAGCGTCTGCGTGCGAGCGTGCTGGCGATCGCCGAGGATCTCACCGAGGACGGCTTCGTCCTGCGCTACCGCACCGACGAGACCGACGACGGCATGTCCGGCAAGGAGGGCAGCTTCCTGATCTGCTCCTTCTGGCTGGTCTCCGGCCTGGCGATCATCGGCGAGCAGCAGCGCGCGCGCGACCTGATGGAAAAGCTGCTCAGCGTGGCCTCCCCGCTCGGGCTGTACGCCGAGGAGTTCGACACGAGCACGGGCCGCCACCTCGGCAACTTCCCCCAGGCGTTCTCGCACCTCGCGCTGATCGAGGCCGCCGGTCGCATCATCCTCGCCGAGCGCATCGCCGAGATCTGATCGTGGACGCCTACGACGTGATCGTCATCGGCAGTGGCGCGGGCGGCGGCACACTCGTGCACCGGCTGGCGCCGTCGGGCAAGCGGATCCTGCTGCTCGAGCGCGGCGACTGGCTGCCCCGCGAGCCGCAGAACTGGCTCGCGCAGGACGTGTCCGTCGACGGCCGCTACCAGTCCAAGGAGACGTGGTACGACGAGAGCGACCACGCCTTTCAGCCGCAGGTGCACTACTACGTCGGCGGCGCGACCAAGCTCTACGGCGCCGCGCTCTACCGCCTGCGCGAGCAGGACTTCGGCGAGCTGCGCCACCACGACGGCATCTCGCCGGCGTGGCCGATCGCCTACGAGCAGATGGAGCCCTACTACACGCAGGCCGAGCATCTCTATCGCGTGCACGGCTCCCGCGGCGAGGACCCGACCGAACCGCCCACGAGCGCGCCGTACGCGTTCCCGGCTGTCACGCACGAGCCGCGGATCCAGCAGCTCGCCGACGACCTGACGGCGATCGGACACCACCCGTTCCACGCTCCCTGCGGGATCATGCTCGACGAGGCGAACATGCCCTACAGCGCATGTGTGCGCTGCCCGGATTGCGATGGCTTCCCGTGCCTCCTCCACGCCAAGTCCGACGCAGAGACGATCGCGGTGCGCCCGGCGATCGAGCATGAGAACGTCACGCTGATGCGCAACGCCGAGGCCGTGGAGCTACAGACGAACCCGGCCGGGAATGCAGTAACCGAGGTGCTCGTCGACCGCGACGGGCAGCGCGAGACGTTCACCGCCGACATCGTCGTCGTCAGCTGTGGCGCGGCCAACTCGGCAAAGCTGCTGCTCGCCTCCGCCGACGAGCGCCACCCGCACGGCCTCGCCAACGCGTCGGACCAGCTCGGTCGCAACTACATGTTCCACAACAGCGTCGCCGTGCTCGCGCTGTCGCGGGAACCGAACCCAACGGTGTTCCAGAAGACGCTCGGCCTCAACGACTTCTACTTCTCGAGCGAGGAGTTCGACTACCCACTCGGCAACATCCAGATGGTCGGCAAGTCCCAGGCGCCGATGTTCCGCGGCGAGAAGCCGCTGGAGACAAAGCTCGCTCCCGGATGGAGCCTCGAGGACATCGCCAAGCACGCCGTCGACTTCTGGCTGTCGAGCGAGGATCTGCCGGTCGCCGAGAACCGCGTGACGCTGAACGACGAGGGTCGCGTCAAGCTCTGCTACAAGGCGACCAACGCGGAGCCCCGCAAGCGCCTGTACGAGCAGTTGCGCTCGATGCTCGGGCGGCTGGGGATGCACCCGACGCACCACGTCCTGCGTCATGCCTACCTGCAGAACCCGATTCCCGTGGCGGGCGTCGCCCACCAGGCGGGGACGTGCCGCTTCGGCAGCGACCCGCAGTCCTCCGTGCTGGACGTCGACTGCAAGGCACACGAGCTCGACAACCTGTACGTCGTCGACACGAGCTTCTTCCCCAGCATCGGCGCCGTCAACCCGGCATTGACGGCGATGGCCAACGGGCTGCGCGTCGCCGACCACCTGCTTGAGCGGCTCGCCGTGCGACCAATCGCACAAGAGGCCGCCGGTGCCGTCTGAGTCAAGCGGCGCGCGCCGCCGCGTAGTGATCGTCGGCGGCGGCTTCGGCGGCCTCGCCGCGGCGCGCAAGCTCCGGCACAGCGACGTCGACGTCACGCTCGTCGATCGCATGAACCACCACCTGTTCCAGCCGCTGCTCTACCAGACGGCGGCAGGTGGCCTCTCGAGCAGCGACTGCGCCTCCCCCATCCGTCCCTACCTGCGGCGTGGCCGCAACAGCGGCGTGCTGATGGCACGAGCGACGGACGTGGACACCGAGCACCGTCAGCTCGTACTCGAGGACGGCGAGCGCCTCGACTACGACAGCCTGATCGTGGCGTGCGGCGCGGAGACCTCCTACTTCGGTCACGACGAGTGGAAGGACGTCACCTACGGCCTGAAGACCCTCGACGACGCCGTGCGCCTGCGCGAGCGCATCTACGGCGCACTCGAGGAAGCCGAGCGCACCGACGATCCCGCGGCTCGTGAGGAATGGCTGACGTTCGTGGTCGTTGGCGGCGGACCGACCGGCGTGGAGATCGCCGGCGAGCTCGCGCTCACCGCGAACGCGCTCAAACACCAGTTTCGACGCATCGACCCCAAGCGCGTGCGCGTGATCCTGCTCGACGCCGGCGAGCGCGTCGTCGCGGCGTTCAGCGAGAAGCTCTCGGCGAAGGTCGCGCGCTACCTCGGTGAGCTCGATGTCTCCGTCCGCGAGGGCGCACGTGCCACGGCGATCGACGCGAGCGGCGTCACGATCGAGGTGGCAGGGGCGAGCGAGCACATCGCCGCGAGAACCGTGATCTGGGCAGCGGGCGTGCACACCGTGGCCTTCACAGACGCGCTTGCCCGCGCCAGCGGAGCGAGCACCGACCGAGGCGGGCGGATCGAAGTCTCCCCCGATCTGAGCATCCCAGGACATCCCGAGATATCGGTGATCGGAGACGCTGCATCCGTGCAGGGAAAGGACGGGAGGCCGCTGCCGGGCCTCGCGACGGTCGCGATCCAACAGGCGCGGCATGTCGCCAGGGCGATCGCAAAAGGGGCGCCGGGCGCGTCGACACCCTTCAAATATCTCGACAAGGGCGCGCTCGCCGTCGTCGGGCGCGGCAAAGCGGTGTGCTCGATCCGCGGCGTCGAGCTGTCCGGACGTCCAGCGTTCTTCACCTATCTCGGCGTACACCTCTACTACCTCGGCGGAGCACCGGGCCGACGCGTGGAGGTGCTCGTCACGTGGATCGGGGCGCGCTTCGGCGAGCGCCAGAGCGCGCTGATCGAGGGTGAGCTCGAGCGGATTCACCGGCGCCAGCTGGAGCGTCCGGAGGTCGGCGCCGGGGCCGACCGTTGAGTGCCGGCGGATCGCCGGCCTGTTGAGCGAGGAAGTGCACGGTGAGAGCGCTCGACCCGAGGCTGCTCCACTACGCGCGCGCCACCAGGACGTTCCTGGTGGCGTCCGTCGCGCTCGGCGTCCTCGCGGCGCTGCTGATCGTCGCCCAAGCGTGGCTATTGGCCGACGTCGTCGCGCGCGCGTTCCTCGGCGGCGAGGGCGCCTCAGCGTTGCGCACGCCGCTGATCCTGCTGCTGGTCGTGGTACTCGCTCGTGCCGGCGTCGCCTGGGCGGCTGAGCTCGCGGCCGCGCGCTCCTCCGCGCGGGCCAAGTCGCAGCTGCGGGGGGCATTGCTCGAGCGGATCGCGGCGCTCGGTCTCGACAGCTCTCGCGCGCAGCGAACCGGCGAGCTGGCGGTTCTCTGCAGCCGCGGGGTGGACGCGCTCGACGGCTACTTCTCGCTCTACCTGCCACAGCTTCTGCTCGCGGTCATCGTGCCGCTCGTCGTGGTCGGCGCGGTGTTGTGGAATGACTGGATCTCGGCGGCGATCATCGCGGTGACGATCCCGTTGATTCCGCTCTTCATGGAGCTCGTCGGAGCCACGACCCGCGAGCGCATGGATGGTCAGTTCCGCACGCTGGAACGTCTGGGCGGCCACTTCCTCGACGTCGTTGCCGGGCTGCCGACGCTGAAGGTCTTCGGCCGCGCCAAGGCGCAGGCGGCGTCGATCCGCGAGATCAGCGAGCGCTACCGCGTAGCGGCGATTGGGACGCTGCGGATCGCGTTCCTGTCCTCGCTGATCCTCGAGCTCGTCGCGACCGTCTCCGTTGCCCTGGTGGCGGTGGCGATTGGACTGCGCCTGATGAATGGCGCTCTCGACCTGCGAACCGCGCTGTTCGCGCTCGTGCTGGCCCCCGAGGCGTACCTGCCGCTGCGTCAGCTCGGTGCCAACTACCACGCCAGCTCCGAGGGCATGGCCGCAGCCGAGCAGGTGTTCGTCGTTCTGCAGAGCGAGCCGGCGCCTCATGGCACACGCACGAACTTCCCCAACCCGGCGATCGCCGGCCTCGAAGTCGACCGGCTGACGGTCTCCTATCCCGATCGCTGTGAGCCCGCGCTCGAGGACGTCTCGTTCACGATCGAGGCGGGAGAGATCCTGGCGCTGACCGGTCCCAGCGGCTGCGGCAAGTCAACGCTCCTGAGTGTCCTGCTCGGGCTCGTGAGCCCGCAGTCCGGATCGATCCGCGTCGGCGGCGTCGAGCTCGCCGATCTCGACGTCGACGCCTGGCGAGCGGCGCTCGCCTGGGTTCCGCAGCGCCCGCACCTGTTCCAGGCCTCGATCGCGGAGAACGTCCGTCTCGGGCGGTCAAACGCCGGCACCGGCGAGGTACGGGACGCGATCGCAGCCGCCGGCCTGAGCGCCACGGTCCGCCGTCTGCCCGATGGCGTGGACACCGTCCTCGGCGCGCAGGGCGCGGGGCTCTCGGCGGGAGAGCGCCAGCGCCTGGCGCTCGCGCGAGCGTTCCTGCGCGACGCGCCGTTGCTGGTGCTGGACGAGCCGACCGCCAACCTCGACGGTCAGACCGAGCAGGAGCTGGTCGAGGCGATCGTGACGCTGTCGCGTGGGCGCACGGTGGTGCTGGTCGCGCATCGGCCCGCGCTCGTCGCGGTGGCCCACAAGGTCGTCTCGCTCGCCCTGGTCGGAGTGCCGGCGTGAGGCGCGGGCAGCCGATCCCGGGCAGAGCACCCGCACAGAACACCAATGGCCCCGAGGCACCGCTGGCGAGGACGCTCGCGATCGCACGACCCGCGGCCGGGCGCCTCGCGCTCGCCACGCTGTTCGGAGCCGGCGGGATGCTCGCCGCGATCGGCCTGATCGCCACCTCGGCCTGGCTGATCTCGCGCTCGGCCCAGCACCCGCAGGAGTCGGCCGTCGCGATCGCGATCGTCGGCGTGCAGTTCTTCGCGCTGTCGCGCGGGCTGTGCCGCTACGCGGAGCGGCTCGTCGGTCACGACGCCGCGTTCCGTGTGCTGTCGGACCTGCGGGTCTCGGTCTATCAGCGGCTCGAGCGGCTCGCTCCCCTCGGCGTGCCCGCCTTCGCGAGCGGCGACCTGTTGGCGCGCCTGATCGAAGATGTCGACTCCCTGCAGGATCTGCTGCTGCGGGTGCTGCCACCCTTCGCGATCGCGTTCGGCGTCGGCGTGGCGACGGTCGCCGTCGTTTGGTTGATGCTGCCGGCGGCAGCACTGATCCTCCTGGCGGCGCTGCTGGTCGCCGCGACGCTCGTGCCGTGGCTCACTGGGCTCCTGGCTGCGCGCAGCGAGGCCCGGCAGGCGGCAGCGCGCGCGACGCTGTCAAGCTCAGTGGTCGATCTGCTGGAGGGCGCGCCCGAGCTCGCGATCAACGGCGCGATGCCGGCGCAGCTGCAACGCGCGCTGGCAGCGGACACGGAGCTCACGTGGATCGCCCGCAAGAGCGCCCGCACCGCGGGAATCGGCCGGGGACTGACGAGCCTCTGCTGCGGGCTTGCGATGTGGGGAGCGCTGCTCGTGGGTGTCGCGGCGATCACCGAGGGGCGTATGAACGGCGTTCTGCTCGCCGGGATCGCGCTGATCCCGCTCGTGGCGTTCGAGCTCGCCGCTGTGCTACCGGGCGCGACCCAGACCTTGCAGCGGGTGCGCCGCTCGGCAGCGCGCGTGCTCGAGGTGATCGACACTGCTGCGCCTGTAGACGAGCCCGCGGAGCCCCGTACCCTGCCGTCGGGCCCCTACGCTCTCAGCGCCCGTGGGCTCCGCGTCAGCTACCCCGGCTCCTCACGGTTGGCGCTCGCTGGAGTCGAGCTCGATCTGCGCCCCGGCCGCCGCGTGGCGCTCGTCGGGCCCAGCGGCGCCGGCAAGACGACGCTCGCGGCCGCCGCGCTGCGGTTTCTCCCCTACCAGGGGGGATCGATCGCCCTCAACACCGTCGAGCTCGCCGAGCTCGCGGGCGATGACTGCCGGCGCGTGGTCGGGCTCGTCTCCCAGGACGCGCACGTCTTCGACAGCACGCTCGAGGAGAACCTGCGACTGGCGAGGCGGGACGCTACGAGCGAGCAGCTGCGTGAAGCGCTCGCGCGCGCCCAACTGCTCGACTGGGCCGAGCGGCTGCCGGCGGGGATGGCCACCGAGCTCGGCGAGCGCGGCGCGCGCATGTCCGGCGGCCAGCGCCAGCGACTGGCGATCGCGCGCGCGCTGCTCGCCGACTTCCCCGTGCTGATCGTCGACGAGCCCGGCGAGCACCTGGACATCGCGACCGCCGATGCGATCGTCGCCGAGCTCCTCGCGAGCACGCGCGAGCGAGCTACGTTGCTGATCACCCATCGTCTCGCTGGCCTCGAGGAGATCGACGAGGTGCTCGTCCTGGACCACGGCCGCGTGCTCGAGCGGGGCACGCACGCAGAGCTGCTCGCGCTCGGCCGGCGTTACGCGGAGCAGTGGTGGCGCGAGCGTGCGTAGATCGGCGAGGCTGCCCGGGAACCGGACGCCTACGCCGGAGGCGCGACGGGCGCCGCCGCGGCCGGTTGGTCGGCTGGCGCAGACGGACCTGTGACGCGGGCGTGAAACACGTGGAACGACCAGCCCTGATAGATCAACACGATCGGGAAGAAGATCACCGCGACGACCGTCATCACCGTCAGCGCGTAATGGCCTGAGGCGGAGTTGTTGACCGACAGGTCGTGAGCGGCGTTCGTGCTCGAGATCATCAGGCGCGGATACAGGTCGATGAAGATCGAGCCGACCGTCGCGGCGATCGCGACCGCCGACGCGGTGAAGGCCCAACCGTCGTGGTCGGTGCTCGCCAGCAGCGCGGCAAAGATCACCGCGATCACGGCCAGGGCCTCCACGGGACCCGGCACGTCGGCACCGCCCGCGACTTTGCGCGTCCAGATGACAAAGCCCACGACCAGTGCTGTCGCGGCCCAGCCCAGTGGCCGCGCGAGGACGCGTGCACGCTCGCGCAGGAGATCGGTGGTCCTGAGCTTCAGGAACGTCGCGCCGTGGAGCAGACACAGCCCGACGAGCGTGACTCCGGTCCACAGCCCGTAGCCGGTCAGGAGGTTGAAGAAGTTTCCGGTGAAGTTGTGACTGGAGTTGATCGGAAGCCCTCCCAGTAGGTCCCCCAGTCCAACGCCGATGAGCAACGGAACGAGCAGGCTGCCAAGCGTTATGCACCACGTCCAGCTGCGCCGCCAGCGCCGACCTTCGCGTTTGCCTTTGAACTCCATCGCGACACCCCGCCCCATCAGGGCGGCCAGCACGATCAGCAGCGCGAGGTAGAGGGCGGAGAACATCGTCGCGTACCAGCCCGGGAACGCAGCGAACATGCTCGCGCCGGCGATCACGAGCCACACCTCGTTGCCGTCCCACCACGGACCGATCGTGCTCAGCGCCACGCTCCGCTCGGTATCGGTCCGGCCCACGATCGTGTGCAGCATCCCGACGCCGAAGTCGAAGCCCTCGAGCACGAGGAACACGACCCAGAAGATCGCGATCAGCACGAACCAGATGGTGTGAAGCTCCACGCGGCTCCTAGTAGGTCAGCGCCGGGATCGGAGTCGCGCCCGACCCCGACTCGTTGCCGTCGTCATGTTCGTCGCCGAGCTCTTTGCGCCCATAGCGCAGCATCAGCACCAGGTCGGCGGCGCCTAGCGCGATGTAGATCGCCACGAACGCGATCAGGCTGATCCAGATATCCGTCGAGGTGACCGAGGGCGAGTTGGCGTTGATCGTCTTCATCAACCCCTGCACGATCCACGGCTGGCGTCCGTTCTCGGTGAGGAGCCAGCCGGCGGTGTTCATCAGGAACGGCGTCACCACCGCCCACAGCGACAGGCGCAGAAACCACTTTGAGCGGTCCAGCGTTCCTCTGTGTATGAGCCAGCCGCCCCACAACGCGAACAGCGCGATCAGCGACCCCAGGTAGGCCATCACCCGCATCGACCAGTACTGGATGAAGACGTTGGGGATGTAGTTCCCCGGCCCGTATTTGCGCTGGTATTCCTTCTGCAACTGGTTCAGCCCCTCGACGGGCCCGTCGAAGGTCCCGGTCGCGAGCACCGACAGCAGGTGCGGGATCGCGATCAGCTGCGTCGGCGTTTCGTCGTTCTTGCCACCGCCGACCTGGAACGCCGAGAACGAGCAGGGCTGACAGTTTTCCCATTGCGCCTCCGCGGCGGCGATCTTCACCGGCTGGTACTTGGCCTCGATCTCGCCGAGCTTGTTGCCGACGAACATCTGCACCAGGATCGCCGGGAGCAGCACCAGCACCGACAGCTGCGCCGCCTGGCGGAACGGCCCGACTTCGCGGCCCTTGCGCAGTTGCCAAGCCGACACCGCCAGCATCACCAGCGACCCCGTGACCAACGAGGCGAGGATCACGTGCACGTATCCCCACAGGAACGTCGGGTTCGTGAACAGCGCCCAGACGTTGTTCAGTTCCGGCTGACCGTGGCCGTTGAGGATGTAGCCGACCGGATGCTGCATCCACGAGTTCGCGGCGAGTATGAACAGCGCCGAGAGCATCGACCCAAACGCCACGAGCCAGATGCACGCCAGGTGCACGCGCTTGGGAAGCCGTCCCCAACCGAACAGCCACAGCCCGAGGAACGTTGACTCGAGCGCGAACGCCGCGAGGCTCTCCATCGCCAGCGGGCCGCCGAACACATCGCCGACGAAGCGCGCGTAGGCCGACCAGTTCATCCCGAACTCGAACTCCTGCACCAGCCCGGTCACGACACCGACCGCGACGTTGATCAGCAGCAGCGTCCCAAAGAATTTCGTCAGACGCTTGTACTCGGGCTTCTCGTTGCGGTACCAGGCCGTCTGCAGGAGCGCCACCAAAAACGCCAGCCCGATGGTCACGGGCACAAACAGGAAGTGGTAGATGCTCGTCGTCGCGAACTGCCAGCGAGCGAGGTCGTTCGTCACGTGCACATCTCCCTTGCGCCGTCGTTACACCTGGAGCGCGCGTCCTGCTCTCAGCCGCTGTCTCGCAGCACGCCGATGCTAGGGGTGCGCCACAGCGTGGACATCCACCGATTCGGGTTACGCGCCGCCGCAAACGCAACGCCGCGTACCGCGCATTGCTCGACGGATGTGCGCCGCGCCCCGGCGGATCTCGGCGCTCTACACTCCCGGCGCGTGAAGCTCTGGATTCCCGATGAGCCAGGCCACGACGCGACCGGGGCGCTGCCAAGCGGCGTGGAGCTCGGGCTGATCCCGCGTGAAGGCGAGTTGCCCGACGCGTTTCTCGAAGCCGAGTTCCTCGTGCCGCGCGCGGGGGACCGGCGCATCGATGCCGCGCTTGCGGATATGCCTGATCTGCGGGTGATTCAGACGCTGTCCGCGGGCGTCGAGCATCTGCTGGCGATCGTTCCGCCCGGCGTGACGCTGTGTGACGCCCGCGGCAGCCGTGACATCGCGGTGGCCGAGTGGGCTTTGGCCGCGATTCTCGCTGCCCAAAAGGAGCTGCCGTCGCTGCTGGAGCAGCAGCGCAAGCACGACTGGCAGCCCAGGCAAACCGGCGAGCTCGCAGGGAGCACCATCATGATCCTCGGTTACGGCTCGATCGGCGCGGCCGTGGCGAGTCGCCTCGAGCCGTTCGAGGTGAAGCTGATCCGGGTGGCGCGACATGCCCGCAGCGGTGTGCACTCGGTCGACGCGCTCGACGCGCTACTGCCGCTGGCCGACATCGTCGTCGTGCTGCTGCCGCTCACAGCCGAGACCGAGCAGCTGCTCGACGGCGATGCGCTCGCGCGGATGCGACACGGTGCTCTGCTCGTCAACGCCGCGCGTGGTGGCGTCGTCGACTATCAGGCGCTGCGCGAGTTGCTGCAGAGCCGACGCTTGCGCGCGGCGCTCGATGTGACCGATCCGGAGCCCCTGCCTGAGACCGACCCGCTGTGGGATGCGCCCGGTGTGCTGATCACCCCGCATCTCGCGGGTGACACCGCCGCGGCGGAGCGTCGCGCGTTTGCGTTCGTGGGCGAGCAGGTTCATCGCTATGTCGAACACCGGCCGCTGCAGAACGTGGTCGAAGGCGGCTACTAGCCACCGGCCGCACCGGCCGCACCGGGCGCCGGCGACATCGGCCTGCTGACGGTGAGTCGGCCGACCCACCGCACCTCAGATCGTCACATTCGGGTGATGCACGGCCGCCGCCGAGGGCCGAGGATCGAGGGCTCATTCCACCGAGAAGTAGTTGGCGGACCGAGAAGTAGTTGGCGGAGGGACATACTCGAATGAGCACAACGCTCCAAGCCAAGACGCCGGCGCCGGCCAATCAGGAAGCTTCCGGCAAGACGCGGCAAGCCGACGTGCTGGTCGTGTTCGGCATCACCGGCGACCTTGCCAAGGTGATGACGTTCCACTCGCTGTACCGACTGGAGCGTCGCGGGCTGCTCGACTGCCCGATCGTGGGCGTCGCCGGCGACGACTGGACGGTCGAGGACCTGCGCAAGCGCGGGCGCAGCTCTATCGAAGCGTGCGGCGAGACGATCGACGAGGCCGTGTTCGAGCGCCTCGCCGCGCGTCTGTCCTTCCTGTCCGGAGACTTCGGCGACGCCGGCACCTACGAACGGCTTGCGGGCGTGATCGGCGACGCGCAGAGCCCGGTCTTCTACCTCGAGATCCCCCCGTCGCTGTTCGGGATGGTGATCAAGGGGCTGGCCGAAGCCGGTCTCACAAAGAACGCGCGCGTCGTCGTCGAGAAGCCCTTCGGCCACGACGCCGCCTCCGCACGCTCGCTCAACGACCAGGTGCACCAGTTCCTCGACGAGTCACAGCTCTACCGCATCGACCACTTCCTGGGGAAGATGGGCACCGACGAGCTGCTGTACCTGCGCTTCGGCAACACGATGATCGAGCCGATCTGGAACCGCAACCACATTGCGTGCGTCGAGATCACGATGGCGGAGAGCTTCGGCGTCGAGGATCGCGGCCACTTCTACGACCCGGTTGGGGCGCTGCGCGACGTGGTTGTCAACCACCTCATGCAGTTGGTCGCGGTCGCCGCGATGGAGGCACCCGCGGGCGACGACGCCGAGACGCTGAAGAACGCCAAGTTCTCGCTGTTCCGATCGATCGAGGACGCCTCGCCCGCCCACTACGTGCGCGGCCAGCACGACGGCTATCGCGACATCGACGGCGTCGCGCCTGACTCCACGACCGAGACCTACGCCGCGCTTCGCCTGGACATCGACAACTGGCGCTGGGCGGGCGTGCCGTGGTTCATCCGCACCGGCAAGCTGCTCCCCACCACGCAGACGGAGATACGCGCGGTCTTCCGCAATCCTCCGCGCCTGGCGTTCATGCAGGACGGGCATCGCGCCCCTGAACCCAACCAGTTCGTCGTCAAGCTCGACCCCTCGACCGGCACGCGGCTGATGCTCGACGCCCACCGCGCGGACTCCTCCGGCGCACGCGGAATCACGCTCGATATGGAGTTCGCCGCCGAGGGCGGAGAGGCGCCGACCCCTTACGAGGTGCTCCTGCTCGACGCGATGTGCGGTGACAGCGCGCGCTTCACTCGCCAGGACAGCGTCGAGGAGACCTGGCGGATCATGCAGCCCCTGCTCGACGAGCCACCGCCCGTGATCCCGTACGAGCGGGGTTCGTGGGGTCCGGCGGCCGCAGCCGATCTCCTCACCGGGTTTGGGAGCTGGCGCGGCCCGTGGTTGGCTTGACGGCGCCGTAGCTTGCGAGCGATGGGGAGCTCGCCTGAGGAGCGGGGCTCAGCGACGCGCCGGCTGCGGGAGCGCTACGGGCTCCTGCTTGGCGCGATCGTGCTCACGTTCGCGGTCCAGGGGATCGCCGATCCGGGCCCCGGCGAGCAGATCGTCGTGTGCGCGCTGCTCGGCGTCACGCTGCTGTTGGCCCTATGGGCAACGGACACCCAGCAGCGGATCGTGCTTCCGGCAACGATCTTTGTCGTAGTCGTCCTTGTCGCCAGCGTGGTGCAGGCGCTCAACGGAGAAATCGATGGCCTTGCGACGAGAGCGGCGAACGCGCTGCTCGTCGCACTGGCCCCCCCTGCGATCGTGGTCGGGGTCGTGCGCGACCTGCGCGCGCGCGAGACGGTCACCGTCCAGGCCGTGCTCGGCGTGTTGTGCGTGTACCTGCTGATCGGCATGTTCTTCGCGTTCCTCTATGGCGCCCTCGGTCACCTCGGCGGAGTGCCGTTCTTCGCCGGCTCGCAGCCGTCGAGCGTCGCCAGCTGCCTGTACTACAGCTTTACAACGCTCAGCACCGTCGGCTACGGCGACCTCACCGCCCGCACCAACCTCGGTCATACCCTGTCGGTATCCGAGGCCTTGCTCGGGCAGATCTACCTGGTCACGGTCGTGTCGCTGTTGGTCGCGAACCTGAGGCGCGCACGCCGCCCGCCGCCGTGAGCGTGGTGGCCACACCGCAACTCGGGTGCGCGCACCATCGTCAAGGCGCCGTGCAGGCCGTATCGTCGCTGAGCAAGGCGCTCCCGTCCACGCAGGGCGCGCCAGCCAACGAAAGGAGCCGGTGATGGCTGCCGTCGCGCAGGACACTCATGACATGCTCGCGGGCATTTCCGCGGGTGACGCACAGGTGCTGGAGACGGCGATCGGCATCCGCGAGGGCCAGCTCGAGGCGAGCGGCCTCGACCCCTCCACCTTCGCGCTCGTCAAAATCGCCGCGCTCGTGGCACTCGACGCGCCGCCGGCATCCTACGCGTGGCAGGTCGCCAACGCGCTCGACGACGGTGCCACCCCCGAGGAAATCCTGGGAGTGCTGATCGCTGTCGCCTCGCAGGTCGGCGGCCCGCGGGTGATCGCCGCCGCGCCCGAGATCATGCTCGCCCTCGGTCTGTCCCTACCCGACGGCGTGGAGTAGGGGTCGCGCGATGCCATTGATGAGGAGACGACCCCTGTTGCGCGCGGCCGCCGTCGGCGGCGGCGCCTACATCGCGGGCAAGCACGCCGCGAACAACCGCCAGCGCGAGGAAGGACAGGAACAGCGCATCGGCGAACTCGAAGACCAGCCTCAGCCGGCACCGGCGGCGGCGCCTGCAGCGGGCCTGTCGCAGACGATGCTCGCCCAGCTCAAGCAGTTGGGCGAACTGCACGACCAGGGCGTCCTGACCGACGAAGAGTTCGCGCAGCAGAAGCAGCGCTGCCTCGCCGGCACCTGACCGCTCGCACCTCTGGGCACGGGCGCGCTACCGCACCAGATCGCCGTTAGGACGCGGCCGGCGCCTGGGCGCGGCGGTTGAAGAGCTCCAGGAGGATCTTCGAGCACAGACGCTCCTTCGCCGCGAACGCGACGGGTGCGCCGTCCGCGCCGGCCGGGAGTTCCGTTGGCGGTGGCTGCGCCGAGACAAGCAGCACGATTGGCCTCGGGGTGCGCTCGAGCAGGATTCGCGTCAGGGCGAGGCCGTCCATGCCGGGCATGCGAACGTCGACGATCACGAGCTCGGGATCCAACACGTCGACGGCGCGCAGAGCCTCTTCACCGCAGCCCGCCTCGCCGACGAGTCTCAAGCCTGGGGTGGCTTCGACGACGGCCCGCATCACGTCCCGGAAGACTTTCTGGTCGTCCACCACTAGCACCCCGCGGTCTTCCCCAGAGTTCGCGTTACGCCCCACGTACGTTGGTGTCGGACTAATCTGGTTCCTCGGCGAGGTACACGAGCGCAGCCTTCACGCGGCGGCTGACGTCTTGAGCATCACGCAGGTTGAGCTTGGCGAAGATCGCGTTGACGTGCTTCTCGACCGCGCGCTTTGACAGGACGAGCGACTCGGCGATCGCGGCATTGCTCTTGCCCTCGGCGATCTCACCCAGGAGCTCGCGCTCGCGGGGTGTCAATTCGGCGAGCGGCGAGCGCGCCACACGCGCACGCGCTTCGATCAGGACATCCACTATCTGCGAGTCGATGACCGAGCCGCCGCGCGCAAGCGTTGTGACGGCGCGCACCAGTTCCGCTTTGTCCCTGATGCGCTCCTTCAGAAGGTACGCACGCCGCGCCGAGCCTGACTCGAGCAGCGCGAGCGCGTACGCAGCCTCGGCGTACTGGCTGAGCACGAGCACGCCGATCTCGGGATTGGTCTCGCGCAGGCGGTTCGCCACGCGCACGCCCTCGTCGGCCCCCGACGGGGGCATGCGGATGTCGAGGATGACCACCGCCGGCTGCTCGGCGGCGACACACGCTTCGAGCTCCTTGCCGTCCGAGCACATGCCGACGAGTTCGATCTCGGGCTCGGACGCGAGCGTCACCGTCAGGCTCTCGCGGATCAGGTAGGAGTCGTCAGCCGCAACCACCCGGATCGGCAGCTCAGGCGGACGGTCGCCGCGAGGCGCTCTGAGGGCTCGTGCTGCTTGATGTGACATTGGCGTCACCTCGGTCCTGTGGTAGGCGGCCGATGAACGCAGCCGCACTCGCTTGATTCTGGCAGCCGACACCCCCTGGACATCGCCCGAAATGGATTAGAGACCCGGCGCCTGGCTAGGAAGCGGTACACAGCCTCTAATGACCGTGCCAACCCCGACTCGCGAGCTCAACGTCAAGCTCCCTCCGACCGCCGACAGACGATCCCGCATGTTGACCAACCCGCGCCCCGTGGGCGTCGCGCCGAGCGTGAACCCGACACCGGAATCGCGGGTCTGGAAACACAGTGTCGTCCCGTCCTCCCACAGACGCACCGTCGTCGCCGCGTCACGACCGGCGTGCTTTGCGACGTTTTGGAGCGTCTCCAGGCAGCAGAAATAGACCGCCGCCTCGGTCTCCGGTGGGTAGCGCGCAATGTCGCCCCGCACCGTGACCGGACCCGGTGAGCGACGAGCCGCCGAGCGCAGGGCCTCGAGCAGGCCGTATGTGGTGAGCAGCGCGGGATAGACCCCCTGTGCGAGCGCGCGCACTTCCTCCAGCGCATCCTCGAGATCGCACCCAATTTCGGCAAGCATCCGCCGCCCCCGGGTCGGGGTCGTGTCCAGCGCGTCATCTGCGAGACCGAGGCTGACCCGCGCGCTGACGATGCGCTGCTGGATCCCGTCGTGCAGGTCACGCTCGATCCGCTGGCGCTCGGCGTAGGCCGCCTCGATCAGGCGCTTGCGCGACGCGGCGAGCTCGACCACCGTCGCCGACAGGTCCGCCTCGAGACGGTGGTTCTCGTAGGAGATGAACGCCGCGGCCCCCGCCGCCCGGATGAAGCGTTCCTCGTCCGGGACGGCGGCGCGGTGGATGACCACGGCCTGCGGGCCGCTTTCGTCCTGCACGGCCGTGACGGCCTGCTCGGCGTCTGAGCCGGGGAGCTCGACGCTCGTCCCGGAGGGATCCACATAGCCATGCTCGGCCGGCTGAGAGTATGCGATCTGCAGCGATGGGTCATCCAGCATCTGCGCCATCAGCATCCGCACATCCTCGGGCTCCGTGTCTCGCAGCTGGTTGACGAACTCCTCGAGCGCCTCGCCCATGAACAGCCGCTCCCACACCAGGCCGGCGAGCATCGCGAGCGGAACCACCGTGGCGGCGATCACCGAGCACCAGATGAGCGGAGCTCTGGCGTTCAACCCGCCGAGCTCCAGGGCCACACATGTGGCCACGATCAGCGCATACGCGCTTGCGACAGCGAGCACCGGGGCGATATAGCGCCGCTCGGCCACTCCCGCCGCGCGGTAGCGGAAGACGATGAATGCGGCCACACCGACCGCCGCCGCCAGCCAACCCGCGCGCAATCCCTCCAGCGCGACCGTCACGAATGCGCGTGCCGGCGCGCCGACGAACAGAACGTTGTGTGGACAGGCCGGCTGGCACTTCTCCATTGCCGTCATCAGCGGCAGGTGGCGCGAGCTCAAGGCGAGATAGCCCCAGCAGATCGCGACGACTGCGGAGCTGGCGAGCAGCAGCAGGCGCTCCGATCTGAGGAAGGCACCGCCGGTGGTCGACGCGAGCAGCTCGTAGCCGAGAATCGGGACGGTCAGGCCTGCGAGCAGGCCGCCGAGGGTGAACTCACCAGGGCGCCTCGAGGCGAGCAGGAGCCACACCAGCCACAGCACGACCGCGGCTGTAAGCACTCTGCCCGGGCGGCTCCCCGACCTTCCGGCCGCCGCGTAGAGCCCTAGAGCAACCACGGAGACGGCGACGGTCACCCACACGAGCGCGGCGTCGCGGGCCGACAGGCGTGGGCCGACAGCCGCGAGATAGCCGGCTGCGCAGGCAAGCGACCCGCCGCCGATCACGATCATCGCGGGTGTCGCACGTGATCCTGACGGCTCCGACTGGAGCTTCGACGGGCTGGACCACACGCCGAACGATCGCGCTGCTGACGGTTGCTCCGACCCGACCCTGATAGCCGCGTCGTTCAACGGCTCCTCCCAGATTGTTGGGTGGTCCGCGCCGGTAGTGCTTACAGATCCGTCGCCGTCTGCCCGCCTGCGCAAACTGGCCCCACCGGCGGTGCCTGCACGCGGGCCGTCCCGAACCGCGATACGGCGCACACTACACCCAAATTGCGGGTTCAACAAGCGAGGATCACCAGCGGCAACCTCATCGTCACATCCGTACACGACGGGCTTGGCGGGCGGCGACGCCCGACCGCCCCCACGACCGGTGTTCATCCGCTTCGGGTGATGCGCGCTCGGAGCCGCGCTTCTAGCGTGATTGGAACGCTGTGGGAGGGCCGGGGGGCCCGTCCCAACACCTACAAAGGGGCCAGGCGTGGAGGATTTGACCGCCGCTCAGCGTGCGGCAGACGCGTACCCCGGGCGCTCGGGCGCACTCCCCGCCCGGCGCCCTCGGCACACTCGGTCCGCACAGGATATGCGGCCGGGTGTGCCGCCTCAGCCGCATGATCACCCCCACCGGATGATGCGGCAATCCAGGTGCGACCGTAGTTTGAAGCTGTGTCTGTCTCCCCTCCAGCTCCGGGCTCGTCCCCGGACCCCGGTGGCGGCAGCCCGCCGTCGGGGTCCGGCCCGGGCCCGGGTCAGCAGGAGCCCCCGCCGAAGAGCCGTGGCGGTTGGATCTGGCCGGTGTTCGCGCTGCTAGCGGCACTCGGCGTGCTCGCCGGCGTGATCGCCTCGGACAATAAATCGAGCTCGCCTTCGACGACCGTCAATCAGTCGACGACCAACAGCCTCGGCGTCAGCGTCCAGGCGCCGAAGCCCGCGCAGACAACCACCGTGACCGCGCCGGCGAAGACCGTCACCGCGCCCGCGCAGACGGTCACCGCGCCCGCACCGGAAAGCACGAAGCCAGCGACGCCCACGAAGACGGACACCACGGGCGCCCCGCCCGAACCATAGCCGGCCTCCCCGACCGCCCACCAACTCCTGGTCCGCGCTCAGTTCAGATACAGACGTCGATGAGCCCGAGCGAAGAGGCGTGCTCGACGGCCTCAGAGCGCGAAGCGGCATCGAGCTTGCGGTAGACGGCGTGTACCTGGCTCTTGACGGTGTTCGTCGATACGTGCAGGCGCCCGCCGATCTCGCGGAACGAGAGGTGCGTGGGGAGAAAGCGCAGGATCCTGAGCTCGGCCATCGTCAGCGAGGACGGTCCATCCAGAGCAGCGGCGCTGAGACCATCGAGCCTGCCCCACGCATCGTCGAACCACACCCGGAAAACGGCGACATCGGGTGTGCGTCGGGCGAGGCGCGATGCCTGTGAGAGCTGCGTGCGCGCGAGCGGGACGTCGGCGAGGCGGATCGCGGTGCGCGCGATCAGGACACGCGTCTCGATCTCATACCACGGGATGAAGTCCTTGAGCGCTGTGAGCAGATGCAGTGAGCGGGCGAGATCGCGCTTTGCCTCATCGGAGCGCCCCCGCTGCGAGCCGATCCACGCGGAGCTCGCGAAGACGAGGGCTGAGGTCGGCCGATCCTCCAGGCGCGCGGCGTGCAGCGCCTCGCCGGCGCGTGCCACGAGATCGGCGGCGGAGTCCCAGTCCTGCTCCTCCCCGGCCATCACGGCCAGCTGCGCCAGGCAATGGCTCTGGATCCCGCTTGACACAATCGCGCCACGGCGAGCTCCCTCGCCGAGCATCTCACGAGCGCGCGCGCTCTCGCCTTTGAGGCGATCCGAAATACCCCTCAGCAGACAGCTTGCAGGACGCCACGGACTGTTCTCCTCCGCGAGCTCATAGCCGCGTTTGGCCGCCGCTGACACGTGCTCCAGGCCTCGCTCGCCGACGGCTGACTCGATTACGGCCAGCCCGGCGGCGAAGCCCGGGATCGCGTCCGGCTTTGAGTCGGGGCCGTGTGCACTCGAGGCGATCTGCGTCCAATGGGCAGCGCGTCGCAGGTCGCCGTTGCAGAGCGAGCGGTGTGCCGCCGCGAGCGCGAGTGTCGGCGCCGAGGCGGTCTGCTCGGCACTCGAGCTGCTCAACGCAAGCTCGAGGCACGTGCCGCTGCCCTGCAGCAACGCTCGCGGCGCCTGCGCCCACAGCACGCGGCCGACGCTCGCCAGGTCGCCGCCGGCGCAAGCGTGCTGCAACGCCTGCTCGACATCGCCACGCTCGGCGAACCATCGCGCGGCAGCGAGATTCAGGCGCGCAGCGTGGTCGCCGTCGCGGCGCAAGAGCTCTGCGTGGAGCACCTCGCGGAGCAGCGCACTGCAGCGGTAGCGCGTGTGGCCGCGGTCGAGCGGAGCCACCAGCAGGTTGGCGCCCGCAACGGCTCGCAATGCCAGACCAGATCCGGTCCGAGCGAGCACGACGTCGCAAAGCTCAGGCGACAGCTCCTCGAGGATCGAGGTGTCCATCAGGAACGTCAGTGCGTCAGGAGGCATCTGGGCCAGCAGCTCCTCCCTGATGTACTGCGAGACGAGCTCGTCATCGCCGGAGAAGCCCGCGAGCGCGCACTCCATATCTGTCTCCTCGCGAAGCGCTAGCGCCATCAGATACAGCGCGACCGGCCAGCCCTCCGTCCTGGCAACGGCGCGCTCGAGTTGGTCGGGCGCGAGGTCGAGGCCCGCCCCCGCCAGCAGCGCGCCGGCCTCATCGGTCGTCATCGCCAGCTCGCGGACCCCCAGCACAAGCAGCTCGCGCTGGGCACGCAAGCGTGCGAGGGGCAGGACGGGCACCGTTCGCGAGGCGAGCGCGAGCTTGGCGCCCGCCGGCATCGCACCAACGAGCTCGGCCAGCAGGTCAAGCGACTCCCGCGAGTGCAGATGCTCGACGTCGTCCAGCACGAGCACCGCTCCCGCGCTGGTGACCCCAAGCGCGTCGGTCAGAGTCGGCAGGACGCTCGCGACCGAGCCCGGAGAGGAACGCTCGAGCGCGAACCGTCGGTGGGGCGCCTGCAGCTGCTCCGTCGCGGCTGTCAGCGACGCGAGTAGGCGCTGGGGGTCGTTATCGCTCTCGCAGAGCGTGATCCACGCGAATGGCCGCTCGTCGCACTCGCCCCACTCGGCCAGCGTGCTGGTCTTGCCATAGCCCGGCGGCGCGGCCACCAGCACAACCGAGGTGTTCTCGTCATCGAGCAGTTGGCGCACCAGTCGCGGCCGGCGAACGAAGCTCTCGTGCAGCGGCGGGCATTCACCGCCCGTATCGCGGGCTCCGACGGCGTGGAGCGACCTCGACGCACCGGTCCCGTGCCGTGAGGGTTGCCTGCGCCGCCCACGCTGCGGGCGCTTGGAGACCCGCGCCGGAGACGGCGGCTTGAGGGATGGGTTGACGGCGGCGCTCTCCATGGCGAATTTCGTGGGTCGGGTTCGAGCCGCGTACCAGCGCCGCTCTAAGCACAGGATCTCGGCAGCTCAAGCAGCTCACAAGGTTGTGGACCCCCCAGGGCGCCGGGTGTCGGCACCACCCGCGATCGAGCTCGATCAGCGGCGCGGCACTGGCCGACAGCGGCGGAGATCAGGGTCGCGTCCCGCCCGCAGAAGCGGTGGCGAACCGGCTATCAGGGTGTCGCCACGATGATCGCCAACGTGCCCGCTACCAGAACGATGCTGATCGCGGTCAGCACGATCACGAGCGTCCGCGAGAGCGGAGCGAAGGATCCGCGGCGTACCGCCTCTGCGGTCTCCCGCTGGCGCACGCCGCCGATCACGAACACGAAGAGCGCCAGCAGCCCGTAGCCGACTCCCAACACGCGCGGTGGCCAGCGGGCGCCGGAGCCGACGTCCGGCAGCAGGCGCCCCACGGCGAGCGCGACGGCCGACACTGCAAGACCTGTGCGCCACCAGGCCAGCCACGTCCGCTCCGACGCGAGCAGCGTACGGCGGGTCCCGTCCCCGGCGGTATATCCCATGTCAGGGCCAGCCTCGTCAGGCACCGGCGTCGAGTCTACTCGAGGTTCGGACGGCTCACTTCGGTACGCTCGCCGGGCGCGAGCACGCGAACCTCGACCGCCGGCAACGCGCTCGCCATGAGGGCTGCGAACTGGTGAGCGGGCTGCTGCTGATCGAGCTTCTGCGGGACGGGCCACCCGAGCGCGAACGTGCCCCAGTGGATCGGCACAACCAGCCGCGCAGCGATCAGCGCGGCCGCCTGCACCGCGCGCTCCGGATCGAGGTGTCCGGGGCCCAGCGTAGGGCCCCACCCGGCGATCGGCAGCAGCGCGACGTCGACGCGGCCCGCGAGCTCGGACATCGCTGCGAACAGATCCGTGTCGCCCGCGAAGTAGAGGCTCTGAGAGCCCGCGGCGAGGAAGCCGATCGGCTCGGCCTGGACACCCAACGGCCACCTGCGTCGCCCGTGTCGCGCAGCCGTCGCGCTGATGCGCACGCTGCCAACTCGCGCTTCCTGGCCGGGGCTCAGCTCCTCGACGTTGCGCACGCCGTGCCGCGCCAGCCATCCGGCCGCGCCGCGCGGCGCGAACACGATCGTCGGCGCACCCAGCCTGCGCAGCGAGCGCAGCTCGGCGTGGTCGGCGTGGAGATGCGAGAGCAAGACGGCATCGATCCGCTCGCCGAGCTGACGCTCGACGGGTGATGCGATACGCCGCAAGGGGCCGACGCGGTCGCTCAGCACGGGGTCTGTGAGCAGCCGCACGCCGTCGAGCTCGATCAGCGCCGTGGCGTGACCGCCCCAGGCCATCGCGAGCGACCCGGTGTCCACGACTGCTATTTGCCCTGCCCGCTCATGCGGCTCACGCATCGGCGGTATGGACTGCGGCACAGCGAGCGCGCAACATGAACATGGTGAACTCGTCCAACATGACAAGGCCTGAAGATGGAAGCTGAGAACTTGCCGCCAGATACAGGCGCAAGGCGCGAACTCCTACGGGCGCTGGTTCGACAACTCGACGAAGAGAGCGAGGGGGACAGCCTCGTGCTGCTCTCCAACCTGCTGTGCGCGGCATGGGGCAGCGTGACTGCACAGAACCAGTGACAAGTACCGGCTTGACCTCGCGCATGTGCTTCGCCCCCAAGCGGAAGGGCGACGCCTTCCTCGACAGTGAGCCGTCGCCCCGGTCGGTGTGTCACCCCTCAAGAGTGACACACGCGCGGGCGGATGAGAGGCTCACCTCAGAGTCGGCCGCCGACGCGCGCCATCCTCGCGCACGACCGAAGGGTGGCGCAGCAGCGATGCGCGCACGAGCTGACGTTGAGAGGGCGGATCGTCGCGTCGTGGTGAGGAGTCGGCCGTCACCGCGCGGATCTGCGGGACCGAGGTGGCTATCGCCCGGAGATGGCCCGCCAGAGCGGCTCCCTGGCGAAGGGTCGGGCGTGAAAGGAGCAGCGCAGATGCGTTCGCTCGATTTCCACGCCGCAGGACGAAAGGGGATGGATGCCGAAGGAGTCCACATACCGATGATGCTGGCTCGCGCGCGCAGAGTGAATACTGCGGCTGCGCGATCCTAGTGCGGATTCTCGAGCACGAGGCCTTCTCCGAGCGCCTTTGCGACGAGGTGCGCGCGGGAGCGTGCACCGACCTTGAGCATCGCATTTCGCGCGTGCGTCCGCACGGTGTCGTGACTGATCTGCAGCTCGCCCGCAATCTCGGGACCGGTGTTCCCGAGCGCCACCAGGCGCACGACCTCTCGCTCGCGCAGCGATAGCGAGCCCGATGGCGGCCCGACGCTTCTCGCGCGTCGGAAGCGTGACCCCCACCTGGAGGTGCTCAGCGCAACGGCGAGCACGAGCTGGCGTCCGGTCACGACCTCGACGGTGGCGCCCCACTGGACTGCAACCGCGCCTCCGTCTGCCGCCCGCAGTTGCACCTCGCCATCGAATTCTCCCTGCGCGAGCATCGCACGCCACTCGACCGGCGTCAGGGCCGGAGGGCCGATCACAAATCTGGAGACGGGCTGGCCGACGAGCTCGCTGCGGGTGTATCCCAGCAGGCTGAGGTAGGCGCCGTTGACGTCGACGACATGGCGGCTGGTGTCGACCAGCGTCATCGCGTTGCGAGACTGCCTGAAGGCCGACGCGAACAGTCCGGCCCATTCCCCCCGGCCGCTCACACGCTCACATGCGCCTCGCGCGTCGGCGCCCACGCCGCCGCACACCCATTACCGAGACGGGGCTCAGTGGCCTGCCGATCGGATCGATGAACAGCGAGCACGGACCGGTCCTAGCCGGCAACTGGCCCTCGAGAATGTCGATGTCGTATGTCAGCCTCTCCCAATCCATCCGCGGGTTGGTGAGGGTGAGGACGACATCCTCGGGTGCACTCTCGTCGTTATCGAGAACGAGAGCACGGCGTTCGGCGGGTCGTCAAGGAAGCTGTTCTCCCCGTGCCCCCACCCCTCGATGAACTGCTTTGTCGTGAGATGGCCGACGATCCGGTCCGGCCGGTCGGAGAAGATCAGCGTCGAGGGTGCGAGTTCGTGCAGCGTGATCGCCCCATCGAAGCTCGTGACCCTGCGTGCGCTCTGCACGAACAGCGCCTCGAAGTCACCGGCCGGCGCGTCTGAGCTGGCCTCGTCGGGGCTGGTTGTCGGTTCTGTGGCCATCTCGATCTCCTTGATTCGGTTTGTTCAGGGCTCCGGGCGCGCGCGGCACCGAGCTATACGCCCGTCTGCGCCTCGATCCGCCCGGATTCGACGGCCTGCGCGAGGGCCTTGTAGTCACGCTCGTTCTGCTCGGCGTAGGCGTGGGAGAACTCCACCAGCGCGCGGTCGAAGGTCGTGCCCTTGCCCAGATACGCGGCGATCGCGACGCGGTCACCGCTACGCGCGTGCGCGCGGGCGAGCGTCCAGCCACAGACCCGCCCATAGGCGGTCATGCCGGCCGGAACCATCTGCTCGATTTCCGCCGAGCCCTTCCAGTCCTTCAGCTGACGTACGTAGAAGTCCCTCCGATTGCCATCGATTCCCGCCTCGATGTGCACCCAGCCGAGGAAGATGTCACTGCTGGCCTGCATCAGCCGCTGTCCGGCGACGACGCGCTCGCCGTGGTTCTCGAACTCACTCGGCGCGAGGAACTCCTCCATGACCGACGCCTCGGCCTCCTTCATCTGCAGGAACAACGGATCCTCGCCGTCGCGACCTAGCAGCAGCGCGATCCAGGCGCGGGTGCCGACGCTGCCGACGCCCACGACTTTCCGGGCGATGTCGGTCAGGCGGAACTGCTCGAGCAGCATCCGCCGGTCGTCCTGCAACGTGTTGCGGTACGCCAACAGCAGCCCGTGCAACTCCTCGAAGAAGTCGTCGCGCGCTCTGCCCTCGACGAGGTCGGCCATCGGCACGATCAGCGGCGCATCAGCGACGATGCGGGCTTCACCATCGACCACGCGCACCAATTTGGAGAAGGCCGACATGCTGTCCTTGGTGCGCGCCTTCGCCAGCGCCTTCTTCGTCCGCTTGGCCGCCGTCGGCGTCAACTGCGCGCGAAATTCGCCCAGGAAGCCCTCGACGTCCAGGCGCGCGTACCACACGTCGAGGTTCTTCATCGTCGCGAAGCCGAGCATCGCCGTGCGGTATTCGCGTACGGCCTCGAGCACGATGCGATCCTGATCGGCGGGGTCAAAGCCGTTGGACTGCGCGGCGATGAGCATGCTCACCGCGAGGCGCTTGACGTCCCACTCCCACGGCCCGGGGAGCGTCTCGTCAAAATCGTTGAGGTCAAACACGAGCCGCCGCTCCGGCGAGCCGAACACTCCGAAGTTCGACAGGTGCGCATCCCCGCAGCACTGCACCGTCAGCCCCGATCGCGGTGTTCCCGCGAGGTCGCTGGCCATGATCATCGCGGCGCCGCGGTAGAAGGTGAAAGGCGAGACGAGCATCCGCCCGTAGCGGATCGGGACCAGCTCCGGCACTCGCGTCTTCGCCTGGCGCTCGAGCAGCTTGACCGGATCGCCACGCCGAGATGAGGGCTTAAACGCCGCGTGGCTCGAGCGTGGCACCTCCGCCCGCGCGGCCTTGCCGCGGGCGATTCGCTCGGCGACGCTCAGGTGCGTGACCGGCGCGCCACCGTTGGCCGCACTCTGGCGTGTTCTGCGCGAGCCCGCGCCTGCGGCGGGTGGCGCTGGAGCCGTCGGCGGCGTGATGCGCGTCCCGACTGAGGACATGGGCTACCCCCTCTGGGAGTTGGTCAGGGGCAAGTCGGTGCGGCGAGAGCCGGCCGCCTTGCGAACCACACGTTAGGCCCGCACGTGCGACCCCGCAATGTGGTGCCCACGAGTCCGCCACCCGTGCGTGCAGGGGGTGGCCCGCCGCCGGTCCGCCCTGTGGACGACGATGTCAACCGATCTGGGGGATGCGCCGCGTCGGCCCTCGGCGATGATGGAGTCGAGATGCCCCAGGCCCCGTCGGCGTTCCACCTGCTCGCGAAGCCGACGGGCGCGCAGTGCAACCTCGACTGCGACTACTGCTTCTTCCTCTCCAAGGAGATGCTCTACCCGGACAGCCGCTTCCGGATGTCCGACGAGCAGCTGCACACATACCTGCGTCAGCTGATCGAGGCCCATGCAGGCGCAGCGGAGGTGACGATCGCGTGGCAGGGCGGCGAGCCGACGCTGATGGGGCTCGACTTCTTCAGACGCTCGGTCGCGGTCGCGCAGGCATACCTCAAGCCGGGCCAGCGCGCCGTCCATACGATCCAGACGAACGGGACGTTGCTCGACGCCGAGTGGGCTGAGTTCTTCAGGCACAACGACTACCTGGTCGGGATCTCGATCGACGGACCGCGGGACATCCACGACGCCTATCGCGTCACCAAGGGCGGGCGCGGGAGCTTCGAGCAGGTGATGCGCGGCCTCGCGCATTTGCACGACGCCGGGGTCGAGTTCAACGCGCTGACGACGCTGCACGCAGCGAACGCTGGACGCGGCGGCGAGGTCTACCGGTTCCTACGCGATGAGTGCGGCGCGCGCTTCATCCAGTTCATCCCGATCATCGAGCGCGTTCCCGAGGCGGCGCTCGACGGGACCGTGCATCGAGCGGCCGATGCGGATCATGTGCGACCTGCTCGCGCAGGGCCGCGCGCCGTCGGAGATCGTCGGCGTCTACGCCGCCGAGGACGCACGGCGCGGCCGCAACGACCCCTGCACCTGCGGCAGCGCCCGCAAGTGGAAGCAGTGCCACGGGCTGTGAACGTGTTCCTCCTAAGTGGTGGCAGGTTGGCTGGGCGCGGGGGCGCCCGGCACCGGCGCTGGTGTCGCGCTCGCGGTCGGAGCCGTCGCGGCGGTTGGCGGCGGAGCGAGGAGCGTGACGCTGACGATGTAGGCGACGATCGTGCCCACGATCACCAATGGCCCGCTGCCGGCGCCCGAGCCGCTCGTAAGCACTGTCGCGATCACGATCGCCGAAAGCGGCAGGCGCAGAACAGCCGCCACGGCGGCGGCCATGCCCACGGCGACCGCCGGCGTGATCGCGAACCCGGGGAGCTGTCCGGCCATCAACCCGGCCACCGCCCCAAGAAACAGCCCCGGGAAGGTGGGGCCGCCACGGAAGCTGCCGAGCGAGATTGCGTAGGCGACAGCCTTGAAAAGGACCAACAGGGCCAGCGTGCCGATCGACCACGTCAGCGCTTTGTCGCTCAGCCCGGGAATCGCGGCCTGGCCAGAGAAGAGCACTTCCTGGAAGGGCTTGCCGGTGATCTGCTGAAACGCGATCGCCAGCGCAGCGACGATCACACCCACGGCGGGCAGCATCACGAACCGCTTCGCGGCGACGATGCCGATCGTGCGCCGACCGACGCCGACCATCAACACGCAGACCAAGGCGACCGCGAGCGCCAGCGCGATCGTCCAACCGAAATCCGCGATGTCTGGACGGGCGAAGTGGGCGAGCCCTTCAACGGACCCGAGCGCGTACGCGCTCGTGCTCAGCCCCGTCCACGAGCCCATCCCCAGCGAGACCAGCGAGCCGATGCCTGCGGCCAGCAGACCTGGAATCAGCACCAGCGTCAGCCTCGGGCCACCCAGCCCGACGACCTCGATCATGAGGATCGCGGCGATCAACGGCGACTGGAACAGGAACGACGCCGCGGCGAACATGCCAGCCGCCGCCAGCACCGTCACCACCTCGGGCGGCGCATCACGGCGTGCCAGACGGATCGTGAGGACGCCCAGGCCGGAGCCAAGCGCGATCAGCGGCGCCTCAGGACCGAGCACGACGCCGAGGCCAATTGTGGCGAGCCCAGCGAGCACGACCCCCGGCAGCGCATTCGGCAGCGTCGGGCCACCGCCCGACGACAGGCCGTAAGCGGGGACGTGTCCTCCCGCGCCCGGCATGCGCTCGATCGCGAACGCGACAATCAGGCCCGCGAGCACGAGCACCGGAAGCGGCCACCACAGCGGTGGCCCGTGGTGGTAGCCGAGGTCGCTCGGCAGATGCACGTACACACCCCTCTGGATCTGATTGACCAGCTCGAGGAAGCACCACGCGGCGAGCGACACCACGACGCCCGCGATCGCCGCGACGAGCAGCAGCACGACGAAACGCCGGCTGCGGATCGTCGCCGCGAGCTGTTCAGGCGTAAGCGTGGGCTCAGGCATGACGGTCGAGCCAACCCAGGCCGTTGCACGAATGTGCCCGCGAGGCGCTCACGCAGATCGATCTCATCGAGTCATCCCGCCGCAGTTGGTTTTGCCACTGGGTCGCCTGCCACGAGCCCGTGCCCGGCGACGAGTTTGGCGCTCAACTTGATCGCCTTGACGGCGCCGGTCGCGGCGGCCTGCAACGTGGCTCCGAATGCAAGCACGATGATCCCCGGAATCAAGAGCGCGCGCGATCCGAGCATCAGGATCCCGACCCGCGCGAGTACATAGGGGGGCGTGCAGATCGCGGCCCCGATCGCGCCGCTGAGCGCGCTCGCGGTCAGGTTGTCCCGTTTCGAGCCAATCGCCCGCATGCCGATCAGGCGCGAGGGCACCGCGACGTAACAGACCATCAGCACGCCGATGACGATGCTCAGCGAGATCGTGAACCACGGCCTTCCCCATCGGGTCACGACCACCGTCGAGAGCCCCAGCAGCAGACCGATGAAGGCACCGGACCCGAGCACCACCGGAAGGTGCGCTCTGGCGGCGTCAACGCCGGCTCTCACCCTGGGCGGACCGCGTTTCGCGATCGCAAACGCAAGCACCGCGTTCAGGAAGAATGCGGCAGCGGTGATCGCTGCGATCGCCGCGATGATCGGGATCACCACGGGCCCGCGCAGCACGTGGAAGGACTTCCCGTGCAGGACGTGCGCTTTGAGGTCGAACATCGCGAGCCAGATCCACATCGCCGGCAGGATCTGCACGAGCGTCAGGCGCCAGTTCGAGAACACGAGCTTCAGACCTTCGAAGAGCATCGCGAAGGCACTCGCGGCGAGCGCCAGCGGCGCGAGCCAGCGGCGCGACTGGCTGAGGCGCAGGATCGCGTCCTCGGCCATCGCATCGTCGCCCTCGCGAACGGCGTCCACGAGCTCACGGACGCGGCTCAGCGGGCGCGGTCTCCTCGCCATCTAGCCCGGGCTGTCGAGCAGCTCCCGCTTGGCGGCCGCGTACTCGTCATCCGTTATCGCCGCGCGGTCGTGCAGCGCCACGAGCCGCTCCAGCTCGGCGGCCCTGGAAGGCGCGGGCTTGCGCCCTGAGCTCGCAGCGCGCGCGTGAGCGATCTTCTCGCCTAGCGTGCTGCGCACGGAGGCGTGTTCAGCGTCGGGGAACTGCTCCGCGATCTGCGCCCGCAGGATGTGCGCGCCGACGAACGCCAGGATCGTGAACAGCAATATCTCCCACGGGTTTCGCGTCGCCGGAATCGGTCCCCAGATGAAGATCAGGGCGAGCAGCGCGGCGGTCACCCAGTAGGCCAGAGCCGGACGCGCCCGCAGGTGCGGCGCGAGGAACCGCCGGATTGCGACGGCCCAGCCGGCTGGACCGGCGAGCCATGCCGACGCCATCACCGGAAGGCCGACGATGATCGAGGAGGTGGCCACCTGCACGAGCAACGAGGTCGCCACAGAGTACGTGTCGTTCGCAGCAGGCTGGATCGACGCGTCAGAGGTGATCGCCCCTACGACCTGACCCTGGCCGATCTTGCGCCCGACGAGGACGAGCAGCCCGGCGAGGACGAGACTCCCGCCCACAAACAGCAGCGTGCGACGCCGGTATCCACGGGAGAGCCCGATCGCGATCACGTACAGCAGGAACACGAGAATCGTCAGACCGAGAGCGAGCGCGTGCAGGGCTTTGGCGAGATTGCGCACAAGTCCCAGCTGGCTTGACGTCACGACCTTGAGATCGGCGACCGAAGCAGGGAGTTTTTCGGCCACCCCGGCGGGGAGACCGAGTTCCGTGGCGAGGTCGGCGACGACCTGGCGGAGATTGAGGGAAACGGTGCCGCCGTTGATCTGCACGCGCGAGCCGCCGCCGTCGACGACGGTGACGAGGCTCTGATCCGCGGCACGATTGGCTTTCTGCCAGAGAGCCTGCACGCGCGCGTTCGCCAGCGCGCGCTCGGCCGCCTGTTCGGCGACGCCGTGCAGCGCGCCCGACAGCGGGCCCGCCAACGGCTCGAGCTGCGTCGGCAGGCCCGAGCGCAGCTGCGCGGGGACATTGACGTTCGCGTACAGCTGGTTGACCAGATATCCGGCCAACGCGGTGCGGACCGTCGGCTTCTGCAGCAGCGCCGTGCTCGTCTTGGACCAGTTCTCAGGGTTCAACAGCTGGCGATTGGCCCAGATCGCGAAGATCGCGAAGACCGCCAATACCGTCGCGACAACGAGGATCAGGCGCACCCAGATTCGGTTCGGGTGGGCCGGTTGCGCTACGGACCCATCCCCCACGCCGTTGCCGGCTGGGGCCGCGGCGGGTGTTGCGTCGGGGTCAGCTGCCATCGGCAGCGGCAACGACGCTGGGCTGATGAACGATCCTGACCATCGCGAGCAATGATCCTCGCCGACGCGCCGGCGCGACGCATCATCCGAGTGAGGTGAAAGCGGAGGCGCAGCGACCGACCGCGGTGGCGATCCTCAAGCCACCACCGGCACCGTTCTCGATGGCTGCCTGGGCCGGAACGGCCGCAGCTCGTCGTGTTCCTGCGCGACGATCGCGCAGGTGGCCTCGGGAACTTCGTTCCAGACACCCGCGACGTCGCCGAGCGGCTCTGAGACGATCAGCCGCGCGGCGACCGACTCCTGAGCGAACAGCTGCCGATCGGGATAGAGCTTTCGCAGGGTGAGGACGTCGGTCGTGTAGTAGAGCGAGCGCGCTTCCCCGGAGCTCGCGTAGCGGAACGCCCACGTACGCTCACCGTCGGTGGTCGCGATCGTGCCCTGGAACGGCTCGGCAACCCGGTGCCGGGCGGCGACCGCCTCGACCAGACCGATCGCGTGCTCGATCGCCGACGGTGGGTCGTCTTCGAGGCCGAGTGTGAGCGCGAGATAGAACAGCACCTCGGAGTCTGCCTGCCCTCTGATCCTCGGATACAGCGTCGGATCGACGGCGAGCACGAGGTCGCGCTTGATCGTCTCGAACTCGTTGATGTAGCCGTTGTGCATGAACAGCCAGCGACCATGTCGGAAGGGGTGGCAGTTCGTCTGCTGGACGGCGCTGCCGATCGCTGCCCGCACGTGCGCGAAGAAGTGCGAGGAGCTGATGTGCTCGGAGAGCTCGTGCAGGTTCTGATCGTTCCATGCCGGCTCGGTGCTGTGAAAGACACCCGGAATCGGGGGCGCGCCGTACCAGCCGATCCCGAAGCCGTCACCGTTGGTGGTCTCGGCTCCCAGCCGCGAGTGCAGACTCTGGTCGATCAACCCGTGGGCGGGCGCGTAGAGCGCCTCCTTGAGCAAGATCGGTGAACCGGAATAGGCGAGCCAGCGGCACATTTTTCGCTCCTTTCTGTCAGTTCTCAGCTGAGGTGGCACTCGCGAAACGCTCTGCGGCCGGACCTGCCGGCCAGATGAAGCGGCTGGCAAGGCCGGCGACCAGATCCTGCAGGCATGCCTCGCTCGCTGCCAGCACGCGCTGGCGATCGGCACCGTTCGCCGTGGCCAGGCGCCGCACTCCCTCGAGCGCGTCGGCACACCCGAGGTGGCGCGCATGGGGCCGACACTCGGCCAGCAGCGCCTCGAGCGTCTCCCGCACCGGGGTCAGCCGACCGAGCCTCTCGTCGACGAGCTCGGCCGCCATCCCGTCGCGCGACGCCAGAAAGCGGTTCTCCTCGAGAACCTCAGTGCGCGGAGTAAGGAACGGCGCGTCGCCCTCGAGCTCGAGCCGAGCCAGCGACTGGATCAGGGCCACCAGCGGCGCGACCTCGCGGACGGTCGACTGCGCATCCATCACGCGCACCTCGACGGTTCCGAGCGCCGGCCGCAGCCGTACGTCCCACCACGAGACGTTCGGAATCGGCGCGGAGCGCGAGACCGCCAGCTCGTCGAGGGCGCCGACGTAGTCGGAGTAGCTGAGGAAATGACGCGGCAGGCGTGTGCGCGGGACGGCTCCGAAGATGGCTGTGCGTGACGAGGCAAATCCGCGATCGCGCCCTTGCCAGAACGGAGAGTTGGCTGACAGCGCAAGCAGCATCGGGACGTTGCGCCGCAGGCCGTTGAGGACCCTGACGGCATCCTCGGCGTCGGGCACACCGACGTGCACGTGCAACGCCATCGTGGGCTCGCGTCGCGCGAGCTCGCGCATCCGGTCGCCAGCCGGGCGGTGGCGCGCCGCGTCGGACGCTTGCGGCTGGCTCCACACGGCCTGCGGATGCGTTCCCGCTGCGGCGGCCGTCAGCCCCATCGCGTTGAGCTCGCGCCGCAGCCGAGTCCGCAGCGAGGCGAGCTCTGCGGCGACGCCGTCGACGTCCCGGTGGATGCCCGTGGCGAGCTCGACCACCGCGGCACCGGTCTCAGACGAGGTGTGCGGTGAAAGCTGGCGCGAGAGCCCTGCGACGACACGTCCGGTCGGCTGGGCGAATAGCCACCGCGACGGGTCCAGGAGCATGACCTCCTCCTCGGCGCCGAGCGTGTAGCGCTGATCGAGCTCACCGTTCCACCGAGCCCACAGCGGGTGGGCGCCGCGGACCTCGCGCCGTCGAATGGGGCCCGCGACCGTAGGGGCAAGGCCGGATACAGCCACCGTGTAAGCCTCCCCCATCCCCCGTCATCCAACAAGGAGGTGCGCATGTGCATGGCGCGGCGCGAACACCACGGCCGCGGCTCGACACCCAGATCGCATGATGAACGTGCCGCCGTGGGGCCCTAGGTTAGATCCATGCTGGGCGAGCTCTACATGGTTTACCGCCTGCTGAGGGAGACGCTCCGGCGCATTGTGGGTGTCCCTCCAGGCTCATCGTTGCTCGCGACGCTGTTCGCGTTCGGGGTGCTCGTCAACGCGCTGCGCCGGATCGCGGCGCCTTTGCTCAAAGCGCGTCGACCCAGCGCTCCGTCGTCGACGGGAGTCATGTTCGCGCTCGCGGTCCCGACGGCGGCGCTGCGGCGCATCACGGGTCTGGGCGCCCCGGACGCGCTGGTCGTCACCACAACCGTTGGAGTCGGCATGGTCATGCCAACCGTCCATGCGGCGATTGCGTCGCTACGGTCGGTTGGGGCTGCGATAGCCGCCGCCGGGAGGCTGGTGATCGGCCGGCCCCCAGCGGGCTAAGGCTCCCTGTCGCCTCGAACGCGACGTGGCGGGCCGTTCAAGGTCTCAACCGCCGCGGCGAGCCGGTGCTAGCTGGTGAGCCCGGCGATGCCGTTGCGCATCATCACCGCCGCGAGCAGCAGCAGCAGTACGGCGGCGACCGTCCTTGCGTTGCGCTCGAGCCAGCCCCGAACACGATTGAGCACGCGCTTGGCCCGCTCGGGTGCGACAGCCAGCGCAACGAGCGCGACCGACAACGGGAGCAGCGAGATGAGCGAGAAGGCCACCCACTCGGCCACGTACTGCGCGGCATTCGGGTTCGTCTCTGAGATGTCCTTCAGCGCGAGCGGAATGAAGGCGCCGGGGTTGGCGAGCGTGGCGCCGGCGGCGATGATCGCGACCACCGGTGAGGCCGCCACCTTGCTCATCTGCGCGATCATGCTCTGCACCCGTTTGGGGTCGCGCGGGCGGCGCAGGAAGCGAACGACGAACACCAGTAGGAGCAGGCCGGCGATGACGTCGATGACCGCCACCCACGTCTTCGGGCTGGACGGGTGTGGCGAGGCGGCCGCGTTGCCGAGCACGAACGCCGCTGCGACGCCGACGAGGAGGGTCGCGCCAAGGGCGCCTACATAGAACCAAAGCCCGGTGCGCATCGGGCGCTCACCGACCACCAGCGCCAGTACCGACAGGAACAGCGTCGTCGGTGACAGCATCGCTGCCAACGCGGTGAGCGCGAGCTCGCTATCGGTCCAGCCCATCCCGGCACCTTCGATCGAGTTGCAGCTGCCGGGACACGCAACCCGACCTTGCCGCTGCACGCTAAGGCGGCGTGGAGCGCCTGGCGTCACCTCAAGCGGGTGATCGCGCCGGCGCCAGGGCTTCTACCTCGGGTCCGCCGACCGCTCGACCCGGGGCAGCTTCCGCTTCGAGCGCCAACAGGGCGACGATCGCCAACGAAGCTCGCTGCGCCGGCGCTCGCGGCGCAGCGAGCGACTGCCTCCTACCGCTGCCCTCCTTCGAGCGGCAGCTGGGAGCGGATCATCCAGAGCTGCTCCTCGAGCACACGCACGACTTCAACCAACACGTCTTCAGAGGCCGAATCGAGCTCGGCGAGGCGATCCATGCGCCCCCGTGCGCGCTCGGCGACTTCGGCGACGCGTTTGACCAGCTCACGCAGGAGCTGGACGTCCTCGAACGGCCCACGCTCGACGCTCGCGATGCCGCTGCCGGCTGCGACGGCGCCCGCTTGGCCGTCGGGCCAGACGCCGACCGCGACGGCGCGCTCGGCGGTGGTGTCGGCGAGCTCGCGCCAGGAGTCGACCAGCTCGTCGAGGTAGAGATGGAGCGGTCGAAACAACGGCCCAACGACGCTCCAGTGCAGTTGCTTGCCAAGCAGTGACAGGTCGACCAGCTCGAGCAGCGTCGCCTGCAGCTCACGTCCGACCTCGTCTCGCTCGTGCATACCGAACGCCGGCAGGTGTGCGGCACCGGTCGTTATCGCCATCTTTCTTCTCCCTTTGCGTGGCTTTGCTCACACACGTGGTTCGTTTCCATAGGCCGCGAGCGGTAGACGTCAACGAGCCTGGTCCCACTGACCCCGGGGCCACCTTTCAGTAGCCGCTCGCGGTTATCGTCCGTGCATGGCAGCTGACGCGCGGGTCGTATGGATGCCAGGTGGCGTCCGCACTGAGATCCACCTCGCCGCGCAGGACACAGGCGGCGCGTTCTGCCTGCTCGTGGACGATCTCCCAACGGGCTGGTCGCTGCCCGCACACAGGCACCACAACGAGGCCGAGACGATCCACATCATCGAAGGCGATTTCGAGATGGAGATCGACGGGCAACGGTCGCAGCTGTCCGCCGGGGAGACGATTCACGTCCCCCGCGGTGCGATCCATTCGAGTGCCAACATCGGCCGGCAGCCCGGGCGCCGTGTGGTGCTCTTCAGCCCCGCCGGGCTGGAGCGCTTCTTCCTGGAGGCCGGCGCGCCCACCGCCACCAGCGAGACCGACCTCGCCGCCACGCTGGCGTCGGCCACGCGTCACGGCTGGGAGTTCATCCCCGGACAGTGACGCTCTGTCGAGGCGTCTGCGAGCTCGCTACTCGAACGTGAGGACGGCCTTGCCGAGGATCACGCCCGCTTCAAGTGCACGGTGCGCCTCTGCCGCCTGCTCGAGAGGAAACGTCTCGCCGACCGCGATCCGCAGGTCGCCTGCGTCGAAGTAGGCCGCTGCCTGTTCGAGAATCCTCCGCTGGCGCTCCCGATGCTCCGACCACCTGAACACCGAAGGCGCGGGCATCCAGGTGAACGACACACGCAGGTTTCGGTCGTGTATCAGCTTGATCGCCTCCGCCTCCCACGCGCTCTCGACGTTGGAGACGAGATCGCCGTAGGGGCGCACGAGCGAGAAGCAAGCCGTGAAGGTCTTGCCGCCGACCGTGTCATGGACCACATCAGCGCCGTACGTTCCGGTCCAGGCACGTAGGCACCTCCCCACGTCGTCGCGCCGGTAGTCGATGCACAGCTCGGCTCCAAGCGACGATGCGAGCTCAGCCTTCGCGCCCGCTGTGACGGTCGTCGCGACGCGGGCCCCCGCCAATCGAGCGATCTGCACGCTCATGTGCCCGACACCACCGGCGCCGGCCTGCACCAGCACGAACTGGTCCTTGTTGACGCGGGCGCGCTCGTGGAGCGCCTCCCAGGCGGTGATCGTGACAAGCGGCGCGGCGGCCGCCTCGACGAACGACAGTCGCCGCGGCTTGAGCGCAACGTAGCGTTCGTCGAGGACCTTGTGCTCGACGTAGGTGCCCGGCGTGGGGCCAAAGCCGCCGTCGCAGAAATAGACCTCATCGCCCGCACGCAGCCGCGTCACGTCGGCCCCCACACTCTCAACGACGCCGGCTCCGTCCCACCCGAGGATCGCAGGGAGCGACCCCCCAATCGTTCCGCCAGAGCGCAGCTTGTAATCGACCGGGTTGATTCCGGCCGCCCGCAGACGCACCCGAACATCGTGCCCTGCGGTGATCTCGGGCTCAGGCAGCTCGACCAGCCGCAAGACCTCAGGGCCACCGACCGCGGTCATTAAAATCGCGTGCATCTTCCGAGCGGACCTCCTCGAACGAGTCGACACCATACCTGCGACCTGCGCTGAAGATGCTCGCCGCTAGCCGATCGTGATGGCTGCTGCGCTGAGCTTCGCGTGCGACTTTCAGCCGGGGCTGCGGCGCGAGCGGGCGGCTGCGGGCTTCGTGTATCGCGACGAGCACGGCGACCCGGTCGCGGACCCCGTCGTGCTCGACCGCATCCGTGGGCTGGCGATACCGCCCGCGTGGACGACGGTTTGGATCGCGCCGAGCGCGGACGCTCACCTGCAGGCGACGGGCTTCGACAGCCGCGGCCGCAAGCAGTATCGCTATCACCCCGCGTGGCGGCACGAGCGCGACGAGCTGAAGTTCCATGACATGGAGGCGTTTGGCCGCGCTCAGCCGCGTCTGCGCAGCCGGATCGAGCTCGGGCTCGCCGACGACCGTGAACCGCTGAATCATCGCCGCGTGCTGGCGTTGTCGCTGCGTCTGCTCGACATCGGCCTGCTCAGGGTGGGCTCCGACCGCTACGCACGCGAGAACCAGCACTACGGCCTGACGACGCTGCTGCGCGAGCAGGTGACCGTCGGTCCCGAGCAAGCGGTGTTCGACTATGTCGGCAAGGCTGGAAAGCGTCAGCGACTCGCGGTCGCCGACGCGAAATCGCTGGACGTGCTTGCAGCTCTGAAGCGCCCTCGGCAGGGCCCGCCCGAGCTGCTGGTGTTCCGGGCTGATCACACCTGGACACGGATCCATCGTGAGGATGTCAACAACTTCCTGCGGGCCGAGTCGGGCGGTCCGTTCTCGGCAAAGGAGTACCGGACGTGGAACGCCACGGTGATCGCCGCGGCGACACTCGCCGCGCTGGAGCCCCGCCCTTCGCGCGCCGCGACGGTTGCGTCGGATGCCGTCGCCGCTGCGCTCGGCAATACCCCCACCGTCGCGCGTCAGTCCTACATCGACCCCAGGGTGTTCGAGCGGTTCAGCGACGGACACGCGATCGCGCTCGACCGGTTGCCATCCGACCCGTGGCGAGCGCGGGCGCGCATCGAAGGACGGGTGCTGGCGATGCTTTCCACATGATCGAGGCCATCCGTCCGTATCCTTGGATCCAATTTTCGTGAACAGTCCGTGTGACCCTGAGAAACCTGACCGGGCTGCTGCAGACGGTCCCCTGGCGCTGTCCTGGAGCGGCGGCAAGGACTCTGCGCTGGCGCTCTGGACCCTACGCCGGGGAGGGACGGAGCCGCAGGCGCTGATCACGACGGTGACCGAGGAGTACGAGCGCATCAGCATGCACGGCGTCCGCCGAGAGCTTCTCCGCAGGCAGGCCGAAGCAGCGGACATCCCGCTCGTCGAGGTTCGCATCCCGCCGGCTTGCGTCAACGACGTCTATGAGGCACGTATGGCCCAGGCGTTCGCCACGCCGCCCCTCTCTGTGATTGAGAAGGTCGCGTTCGGCGACCTCTTCCTCGAGGACGTCCGCGCCTACCGCGAGGCGCGGCTCACAGCGGCGGACAGGAGCGCACTGTTCCCGTTGTGGGAACGCGACACCGGCGTGCTCGCACGCGAGTTCATCGGGGCCGGCTTCCAGGCGACCATCGTCTGCCTGGATCCTCGAGCACTCGACCCCAGCTTCGCGGGCAGACGCTATGACGAGCAGCTCCTGGCCGATCTGCCCCCGAACGTCGATCCCTGCGGCGAGAACGGCGAGTTCCACACGTTCGTTCATGCCGGGCCGATCTTCGCCAGGCCGATCGTCTGTGCGATCGGCACCGTCGTCGAACGCGAGGGGTTCGTCTTCTGCGATCTGACCTGAGGGCGGAGAGTCTGCCTCTCGGTCGCCTGCCCCTCCCACACATCATGAACGATGGTTCATATTGTGCTAGATGAGGAAGGATGCAGAGCTCAATCGCGAGCGCATAGCGGTGGTGGCACGACGGCTGATCGCGTCGCAGGGCGCGAACGTCTCGATGGAGGCAATCGCCTCCGGTGCCGGGGTGGCGGTCGGCACGCTCTACCGCCACTACCACACGAAGGCCGCCCTCGTCGAGGCCGTCATCGAGCACTCGGTCGCCGACCTCGCAACGTTGGCTACCGCGACCGATGCCGCTATCGAGGCCGGCGGTGATCCAGAAGCTGAGCTCGCGTCGCTGCTTCGCAGCATCGCGGGCCGCGGCTCGGAGAACCGCGCACTGCGGGCCGCCGCGCTGTCGCTCGGAGTCCCCAACCCCTTGCGCCCGACCGAGAACCCACCGGCACCCGGGTCGCAGATGAGCACCACGCTCGACGCGCTCGACCGCGTTATCGACGCCGCGCGCGCGGCCGGCGTCGTCCGCGACGACGTCACACGCCTGGACATCGCGGTCCTGCTCCGCGGGGTCCTCGACATCCAGCTCGATGACCGCAGTCGCGACCGCTATGTCGAGATCATCCTCGCGGGCCTGCGACCGTCACCGCGCTGATGGCCAGCTACCCGCACGCCGGCTCTGCCCGCGGCGCCGCGAGGAGCCGACGGATGCCGCCGGGCGCGTGGACGGGTCGCGCGCGTTTGCGAATACGAAGCGCGGCGTCCGCTGCATACGGCTGGCTTCGAGCGGACGGACAGGCTGTGTACATGGAACTCGCGCCGTCGCCCCGCGTCACCGCGGGCGGTGGCTCGGATCTGCGCGGCGGGCTGCTGGCATGGGCCTCGATGATCCGCCGCAGGCGCGCCTTGGTTGTGGTCCGACGCCACCTGATCGCGGGACTGACGGTCACGATCCTCGCAACGGCCGTCTCGATCGTGCTCGGTGGCGAACGCCGCGCGTGGTGGCTTGCTGTGCCGCTCGTGCTCGCGCTCGCTGACGCGACGGTCGCGGCGAGCGCCAGGGTGAGCGTCGAGCACGTGGCGCAGCTGCTGGACCGACGTCTCGGCCTGCACGATCGAATCGTCACGGCGCTGGGGATCCAGCGCGAGCAGGGATCTCCGCTCGGTCTTCGCGCGCTCGTCCTGGCCGAGGCGCAGACGTCCGTGGACGCGAGCTTCGCGCGCGTGCGCCTCAGAACCCGGCAACCCGGGCGCGAGTGGGCGTCGCTGTTTGGATGCGTGGCCGTGCTCGCGGTACTCATCGCGTTGCCGGGCATCGGCGGCACGAGCTCCAACGGCAGGGCGGCGGCGCGCGCCTCCCGCACGCAGTCGGGGGCCTCGGCACGAACGCGTGCCAGGTCCAACGGCAGCTCGGCCGCGACTCGACGCGGGCTCGCCGCCGGGACGCAGGGCGCACAGGTCAACCGGCCCCCGTTGGCGGTCACCAGCAACGGCTCGCCGACGCCGAAGGGCTCGGGCTTCAGCCCCTACGGTCACGGAGGCGTGTCGTTCTCAGCCAAGCAGCTCGCGAGCCAAGGCCTCGCGAACCCGTCCCTCGGCACGAAGGCCCTCGGCGCAGTCGCCGTCAACGAAGCGGGCGGCACCGGCTCGGGAGCCGCGTCGAGCACCGCGGGCGCCAGCGCGGGCGCGGATGCCGGCAAAGCAGGCGCCGGCGGGACATCGAGCGCCACACCGACGTCGCGTGCGGGCGGCTCCGCCTCGGGAGCGGGCCCACTCACGCCACTGTCCGGCCGTCCCAGCGCCAACGCTCTCGCCGGGTCCGGCACGGGCAAGGGGAACGCCGGCTCCGGCGCCGGGGGCATCGGCAACGCCCCACCAGGCGGCAACGGCGCCGGCTCCGCCCCCGGCAGCACCGCGCTGAAAGCCGGTCTCGTTCCCGTCCTGGGCGCAGGCTCCTCCGGCCTGCCGCTGCAGGCTGGATACGCGCCAAGCAGCGCGCGGCAGTCGGCGGGCGGCGAGGGGGTGTCGCAGACGCCCAACGGCGGCGGTAGCGGCGGTCGCTCGGCGCAGGCCAGCGGCGGCGGGCAGACGTCCGTCAGCTCGAGCCTCGGGCTGATCCCGCCGACGTTCAACTCGACCTCTGCGCTCGATCAGGGGGTGCTGTCGAGCTACTTCGGATCGGCCAACCAGCTGACGCCCGGCAACTTGTGAGCGCTCGGTGACGTTCGCCGCCGGCTGGGCGCTCGCGGGGTTGGTGCTGCTGGCGCCGCTCGTGCTGCTCCACCTGCGCCGGCGCGGTCAGGTGCTCCGCGAGGTTCCGAGCCTGCTGTTGTGGGAACAGATCGAGCTCGTCGACGCGAAGGGCTCGCGCGGACTGCGCCGTCCACCGCTGCCGCTGCTGCTCCTGCTGCAGGCGCTGGCGCTGGCGCTGCTCGTGTTTGCGCTTGCGGAGCCGAGCAGCCGGGCGCCGGCGGCAAAGCCCGCGCAGGTGCTCGTGCTCGACGATTCCTGGCAGATGCAGGCCCCGGGGCGCATGGCAGAAGCCAGGCGCGAGGCCGAGCGGATCATCGCCGCCGCCCCGCCCGCAAGCCCGGTCCGGATCGTGCTCGCCAACGGCAGCTCCAACGTGCTCTACCGCGGTGGGCGCTCGGGGGCGCTCGCGACGCTCGCGCGAGTGACGGCGAGCGCCGCGCCGGCCGACCTCGCCTCGGCGCTGACGGTCGCCGCCGGGCTGCTCGGCGGTGCTCACGATTCGCTCGCGCTGGTCCGCGCGCCGGAGGATCCGTTGCCGCCGGTGAGCTCGGCGCCCGGCGAGCTGCAGATCTTCACGCTGTCGCCGCCGATCGCCGACCAGGGCATCTTCGACGCGGGCGCCCGCTGCGGCCTGGGCGCGAGCGCCACCTGTGAGGTGTACGCGACGGTGCGCAACACGGCCGCTCACGCGGTGGACGCGCGCGTCGTCGCCGACGCCGCGGGCCATCCGCCGGTGTCGCTGCACGTCCAGGTCGCGGCCAACGCGAGCGCGCCGCTGTTCCTCGTGTCCGCGCCCGGCGAGCAGGTGAGCCTGAGGTTGCAGGGCGGCGATCCGCTACCGGCCGACGACGAGTCATGGGTCACGGTGCCGGCGGCCGGCGATCTGCCGACCCACTCGGTGGTCACGCTCGTCGGCACGCCCGCGAACGCGCTCGCGACAGCGCGGGCATTCGCGGCGGTGCCCGGCGTCTCGCTGCGGCTGCGGACACCGGCAACGTTCTTGCGCGATGACGTGGAGCAGAGCGACCTGGTCGTGCTCGATCACCTGATCCCCCGCGGCGGGCTGCCGGCGAGCCCGGCGGTGCTGCTCATACACCCGTCTCGCCTCCCCGAAGGGCGGGTCCGTGGCGTGCTCGGCGAAACCGTCGTCAGCGGCACCGACGCCGGCAGCGAACTGCTCGAAGGCGTCGAACTGTCCTCGCTGGCGATCGCTGCGCGCGCCGCCATCGGGCTCACGCTGCCAGCTTGGCTGGCGCCCGTCGTCTGGAGCCCCGACGGCGCGCTCCTGGCCGCCGGGAGCAACGGCCGCCAACGCGTCGCGACGTTGGCGTTCGAGCCGGGGCAGTCGAACCTGACGCAGCTGCCCGCGCTCCCGATCCTCGCCGCCAACCTCGTGCGCTGGGCCTCGGGCTGGGCCCCGGCCGCCGCGACCGCCGGCGTGCCGTTCGCCGTCGAAGCGGCATCTGGCATCCGCACGGTCACGCTCGAACAGGCCGGCGCGGCGACCGTGCATGCGCGCGTGACGCGCGCGCCCGTCGTGCTCGACCCCGGCAGACCCGGCCTTTACAGCGTGCGTGAGACCGGCCCCGGAACGGCGCGAAGCGCGGTCGTCGCGGTCAATACCGCCGAAGCGTCGCCGGCCCCCTCGACGCCGGTCGATCTGCTCAGCGCGAGGGTCGGCGGCGGCAGCCGAGCCCCCGTGAATCGCGCGTTCTGGTTTCTCCTCGCGGCGCTGCTCGTGCTTGGGCTCGAGTGGGCCTACTGGGTCTCGCACAGGCGGCGGGCCGGGCTGTGAGCGCGCTCAGCTTCAGCCACCCGCTCGTGCTGCTGGCGCTGCTCGCCGTGGCCGGTGGCGCGCTGCTGGCCGGCCGCCGTCTGTCGAGCGGCTCGCCCAAGCGCGAGTGGCTGTGGTTGGCGCTGCAGGCGCTGGCTCCGGCGCTGCTCGTGCTCGCGCTGGCCGGGCCACAGCTTCACAGTGGCTCGGGCCGACCGACGGTGCTCGCGGTCGACCAATCGGCAAGCGTCGATCCGTCGATGCAGGCACTGGAGCGACGCTGGACGGCGCAGGTGCAGAAGGACGACTGTGTATCGCCGTGCCGGGTCGTTCGCTTTGCGAGCACGCCGGCTGCGACGCCGCCGCCGCTCGCGGGCGCCCCCGGCCTTGACGCGGGCGCGACCGACCTGCAGAGCGCGATCGGCGCGGCGATCGGCCTGGCGCCCGTCGGCGGGCGCGTGGCGGTGCTCAGCGACGGCGGCCAGACGCAGGGCGACCTGCTCGCGACCGCGCCGCTGGCGCGCCGGCGTAGCGTCGAGGTCGACTGGGTCAGGCTGGGCGAACCGACGCGACCCGACGCGGCGGTCACGGCGATCTCGACACCTCCCGTCGTGCACCTCGGTGACACGGTGCCGTTGACGCTCACGGTGCACAGCACCGTGGCCGCGCGTGCGGTGCTGAGCGTTCGCACCGGCAGCGCCGGCCACACCGCCAGCCAGCAGGTCGCGCTGCGCTCCGGGGACAACCCCCTGCTGCTGCTGTACACGGCCGCAGCCAAGGGTTGGCAGTCCTTCCAGGCCACGATCTCGCTCGCGGAAGACGCCGTCAGCGCAAACAACTCGCTCGCCGCCGTCACCGATGTCGTCTCGTCTCCCAGGGTGCTGAGCGTCGGCGGTGCGCACTCGGCCGTGCCAGGGCTCCTCGTCCACGAGGGCCTGAGCGTCACCCAGGTCGAACCCGCGTCGCTGCCGACACGCGCGAGCTCGTATTCCGGCCAAGACGCGGTCGTCCTGAACGACGTCTCCGCCTCGCAGCTCGGCGCCGGGCAGATCGCGGCGTTGAACGAAGCCGTGCGGGACGAAGGCCTTGGCCTCGTCGTGCTCGGCGGGCAGCACAGCTTCTCGCTCGGCGGCTACGCGCGCTCGCCGCTGCAACAGGTGCTGCCCGTGTCGAGCCTCGTACCGGGAAACCTGCAGCGACGGAACCTCGCGATCTCGCTCGTGCTCGATCACTCCGGGAGCATGAGCGAACTCGCCGGCGGCGTGGAAAAGATCGCGATGGCGCGCGCTGCCGCAACCCAGAGCGCGGCCTTCCTGCGCGCCCACCAGGAGGCGCTCGGCATCGTCGACTTCGACATCAAGCCGCACACGCTGGTGCCGCTGCAGCTGCTCACGAGCGCAGCGGACGAACACCGCGTCGATCGCACCGTGGCCGGCCTGCAGGCCGACGGCGGCACGAACATCTATCTCGGCCTCAAAGCCGGGCTGGAACAGCTGCTCGCCAGCAAAGCCGAGCAGCGCCACATCATCCTGATGACAGACGGCATCAGCCAGCCCGCGAACTACGCGCCGCTGCTCGCGCAGCTTCGCCGCGCGCACATCACTGTCGCGACGGTTGCGCTCGGCGCCGACGCCGACCGTACCCTGCTCGCCGAAATCGCCGCCGGCACCGGCGGCAGGGCCTACGTCACCGACAATGCCAAGGAACTGCCGCGGATCTTCGTCAAAGAGACGCAGTTGAGCGCGAAGCCGGTGCGCGTCACCGGTCACCTGTCCGTCCAGCTCGCCAGTGACAGCGCGGTCGTGCGCTCGTTGATCGGCAAGCGCCTGCCCGCGCTGGGTGGCAACGTCGTCACCGAACTCAAGAGCGGTGCACAGGCCGACCTGCTCGCGAGCAACACGGGCTCACAGCTCGATCCGGCGCTCGCGGAGTGGCAGGTCGGGACAGGCCGCGTCGTGGCGTGGACGCCGGGCCTGGACAGCGCCTGGGCGGGTGAATGGCTCGCGGAGACAGCGCTCTGGAATGACGCCGTGCGATGGACCGAGCGCGGTGTCGCGCCGGCACCGCTGACCCCCGAGCCGCTCGGCCCATCGGGCTCACTGCAGATCGACCTCGCCGGCGCCGGTGGGCAGGCGCTCGGCGTGCGGGCGGTCGAAGGGACGCTCACCGACGACCGTGGCCTGGTGCGCCCGATCAGCTTCCTGCCCGTCGGTCCGAGCCTGTATGACGCCAACGTCGCGTCCTTCCCCGCTGGCGTCTACCGCTTCGCGCTCCACACGGTCGGCCCCCTGAGCCAGTCGGCGACCGGTGAGCTCGCGATCGGCTATCCGGCCGAGTACTCCCCGGTGAGCGTGCACGTCTCGCCGATGGCACAGCTGGTAGCGCAGGCCGGCGGACGGATCGTCCCCGCAGACGATCTGGGCGCGCTCGGGAGCAGCGAGCATTCGGAGTGGCGGCTGCTGGCGCTACTCGCGCTGGTGGTCTTCCTGATCGGCGTCGCGGGCCGGATGCTGTCCAGCTCCGGCGCCGCTCGGACCTCGACGCGCGCGGACTGAGCGCCGGCGAGCTTCAGCCCGCCAGCGCCGTTTGCACGAGGCTCTGTTCGCGCGCGCGGGCGATCAGGAACTCGAGTGGGTCGACTGACGTGTCGGCTTTCACGTAGCGCACGCCGTTCGCTCGGCACTGCCGCGCGATCTCCTCGCTGAGGCGCGCATAGCTTTCCGCATAGCGCTGCTGCACCTCGGGCGTGATCGTGGCGTCGATGCGCTGCCCCGTCTCGCTGTCGAGCAGCAGCGTGCTGCCCGCCCAGTCGGCCACGATCCCGGCGGGATCGCTGACCTGCACGAACGTCGCCGAGCGCGCGCTGCGGGCGAGCTCCAGCGCGGCCGCCGCGAGCTCCTCGCGCGGCACGAGCCCGTCGCTGATCAGCACCGCGATCTCCGGCTGCCATCCGCTCGTGGCCGCGCGCCGGATGCTCTCCCGCAGGTCCGTCGTGCGCCCTGCCGGGAGCCGTTCCAGCTCGTCGACCATCGCGCCGAGCACGTCGCTGCCGGAGTCGAAGCTGCCGCTGTCGGCGCTGGCGCCGTCGGCCAGCGTGTGCACCTCCACGGCATCGTCGCGCAGCAGCGCGACGGCGCCCAGCAGGGCGGCCAGGCGTCTGCCGTAGAACAGCTTGTTGGGCTCACCGGAGTCCATCGAGCGGCTCGCGTCGAGCAGCACCGACAGGTACAGGCTGGCCTGCTGCGGCGAGGTTCTGACGTGGAGCTCGTGCAGGCGCGCGTAGACGTTCCAGTCGATCCGACGCACGTCGTCGCCGGGGATGTAGGGCCGGTAGTCGGCGAACTCGAAGCCCACGGTGCGCCCCGAAGCCTCGCGTTCGCCGACGAGTCCCGCGAGGATCGCGTCGAGCGATTCGAGGCTCAGCTGTTCGAGCGCGGCGATGTCGCCACGGTCGAGCAGGGCGGTTCGCTCGGCGCCGGCGCTCATGCGATCGGTCTCAACCTGAGTCGGGCGAGCGCTCACGGACACGTGCGAGTGCGTCGGCGACGATCGCCTCGGGCGTGACGGCTTCCCGCTCGGCGTCGAAGTTCAGCACGAGCCGGTGTCGCAGGGCGGGCATCGCGACCGCCTGGACGTCCTCGACCGAGAGGTTGTGGCGGCCGTCCAGCAGCGCGTTGATGCGTCCCGCGAGGCTCAGCGCCTGCGCTGCCCGGGGGCTCGGGCCGAGGCGCACGTACTCGCGCACCATCGCCGCTCCGTCAGGTCCCGGCTGCAGTGCCAGGACGAGATCGCTGATGTAGCCGAGGACCAGCGTCGCGGCTGGAACCTCGCGAGCCAGCGCACCCATCGCCAGCAGCTGCTCGGCGCCTGCGACGACGTCGATCTTCGCCTCGACGCCGTCGTTGGTCTGCGCGACGATCTGCTCGAGCTCGGCGCCGCTGGGATAGCCGAAGCGGAGCTTCAGCATGAAGCGGTCGAGTTGCGCCTCGGGCAGTGGATAGGTGCCGTGCAGCTCGACCGGGTTCTGTGTCGCGAGCACGCAGAACGGCCGCGGCAGCGGATAGGTGGTGCCGGCCGCCGTCACCGTCCCCTCCTGCATCGCCTCCAGCAGCGCGCTCTGGGTTCGCGGCGAGGCGCGATTGATCTCGTCCGCGAGCAGCAAGTTGCAGAACACCGGTCCCGCCTGAAATTCCGAGTGCAGCCCCGCGGCTGGGTCCTGGGTGAACACCGTGGTTCCCGTGATGTCGGCGGGCAGCAGGTCGGGCGTGAACTGGATGCGGTTGTGCGAGAGCGCGACCGCGGCGGCGAAGGCGCGTGCCATCGAGGTCTTGCCGAGGCCGGGGATGCCCTCCAGCAGGGCGTGTCCACCCGCGATCAGGCACATCAGCACGCCTCGAACGGCCTCGTGCTGACCCACTATCGCGCGGCCGATCTGGTGTTCGATCGCGAGGGCGGTCTCGCGGAAAGCCTCGGGATCTGAGGCCTCGGCGACCCCCGGCGGTACGCTCGCCACGACAGGCCGCAGCGCTCGCTCGCCGCCGGGATCATGGTCCGCTTCAGAGTGCGGCGCCACGGGTCAGGAGAGAGAGGACGAATGCATAAGATGAACTAAGCTTCAACTTGAACGATAGCGAACAACCGCGTGTCGATTGTTCAGAGCCGACTGGGAGGCAAGACATGAAAAGTGCGAATCTGCGGCGGGTCACAGTGGTGGGCCTGATCGCAGCGATCAGCCTTATCGTCGCGGCCTGCGGCAGCAGCAACAACAACACGACGAGTACCGCGAAAACCGCTGCCCTACCCACCACGTGGGAACTGCCGGGAGCGAACGCGCAAAACACGCGTGACGTCGGTGGTCCGATCAACTCGACGAACGTCTCGACGCTCGGCGTCGCCTGGACCGTGCCGATCGTGGCAAGTGGCACATTCGGCGCCTACGCGACGACACCGGTAGTGTCGAACGGCGTCCTGTACACGCAGGATCTGGCGTCCAACGTCTACGCCATCAACCTTTCCACCGGCAAGCTGCTGTGGATAAAGAAATACAACTCGCCCAACGAGGGTCCGGACGGTGTGACGGTGGCCAACGGGACCGTCTACGGCGCCACCGCCACCTCGGCATTCGCGCTGCAGGCGGCGACCGGCGAGCAGCTGTGGACCAAGACGCTGATCCGCAACGGCAACGAGGGCATCGACATGGCCCCCGGCTACTACAACGGCACCGTCTACGTCTCAACAGTCCCCGGTAACGCCAAAGCGTTCTACGCCGGCAACGGCCAGGGAATCCTGTGGGCGCTCAACGCCGAAACGGGCGCGGCCAAGTGGAAGTTCGAAACCGTGCCAGCGAACCTGTGGTCCAACGAACACACGAACATCAACTCCGGCGGTGGCCTGTGGGATCCGCCCACGTTCGACGGCAAAGGCAACCTCTACATCGGGGTCTCGAACCCCGCCCCGTTCCTGGGGACAAAAAAGTATCCGTTCGGCTCGAGCCGGCCGGGGGCGGACCTCTACACCGACTCGATCGTCAAGCTCGACGAACAGACCGGCAAGCTGATCTGGTACTACCAGCTGACGCCGCACGACATCTCTGACTGGGACATGGAGAACTCTCCGATCCTCGCGATCTCGAACGGCACGCCGATCGTGATCGACGCGGGCAAGGGGGGTATCGCGATCGCCGTCAACGCCCAGACCGGGAAGCTCGTGTGGAAGAAATCGGTCGGTATCCACAACGGCAAAGACAACTGGGGTCAGGAAGTCGAAAAAGAACCGTCAAGGTTCAAAACGCCGATCACGATCGAGCCGGGCGACCTCGGCGGCGTCGAGTCGCAGCTGGCGACGAACGGCAAGACGGTGTTTCTCGCGATCAACAACCTGGCGGTGAAGTACAAGGGCCAGAGCGACACCGAAGCTGAATTCGTCGGCGGATTCGCTGCCGGCAAAGGCGAACTCGTGGCCCTCAACGTCGCCACGGGCGCACTGGAATGGAAGAAAGAACTTCCGACCTCGGCCTACGGTTCGGCGACGATCGCGAACGACGTCGTGTTCACGACCGATTTCGAAGGCAATCTCTACGCGTTCGAAACCACGACCGGCAAGGAACTCTGGAAAACGAAACTGTCGGCCGGGACGAACGCGCCAGTGACGGTCGTCGGGAACACCTTGATCACCGCGGGCAGCTTCCCGCAGGCGGCGGGCCAGAAGGCGTTGATCATCGCCTACAGGCCTGGCGCGACGGGCACGCTGGCGACGCCAACCGCGCCGTCCACGACGACGTCGACGAGCAAAGCGGCACCGACGGCTTCGAACGTCATCAAAATCGAAGCCAACCCGACTGGCCTGCTCAAATACACCGAAAGCTCGATCCACGCCAAGCCGGGTAGCGACACGATCTCGTTCACCAACAACTCGCCGATCGAACACGACGTCGTCATTGCGACCTCGAGTCCTGAAAAAATCCTCGGGCAAACGCCGATCTTCGTCAAAGGCACGAAGAGCTTCAAAGTGACGCTGCCGGCGGGGACCTACGTCTACTACTGCTCCGTGCCGGGTCACCGTGAGGCCGGGATGGAAGGCAAATTGACAATCACCGAAAGCGCGGGGTGACGCACGCCACGCATGAAGAAATGAACTGAAGTGTGAGACGACGGTTGGCGGGCGCGCGTTGTGGCGCGCCCGTCCTGCCGTCGCCGATCGCGTGGTCCGCTAGCGTTGAGGGACTCGTGACCAGCCCCTCGAGCATCACGCACAAACCGCGCCGCGCTGCCAAGCCAGAGCGGCCCGATCCTGACGGATCCGAACCCGAAGCGTGGGGTCAGGCGCCTCGCTGGCGCGGAGCGACCGACGGACTGTGGGTGCTCGCTCCCTTGATCCTCGTGGGGGCCCTGCTGTTGATCCTCACCGGCGCCTTCAGCGCCTCCGGCCCAACGTCGCGGCTGCCAGACTCGATGCTCGGGATGGACATGTCGCCGATCGTCAGCGCCAGCGAGGTACCGGGAGGTGGGCCGTGCACGGCGTCGATCTGCCCGATCCTGCACCCCGCCCCCAACGAGTTGTCGGTCGCCGGAGAGCTCGGCTCCGCCCTGGCCGCCGTGTGGGTGACGCCCGCCGGAAGCGGGCTGCACGGCCGCCTCGAGCTGCTCGACCCCAACATGGGGCCGATCGCCGACCCCGTCACGATCGCCGGCAGCTCCTCGCGCAGCGCGTGCGGACCGGGGTGCTGGACGTTCGCGCTGGCAGGTGCGCCGGCCACACTGGCGCTCTCGGCCCATGAGCACGGCCATCGCTATTCGCTGCAGCTGCCGATCCGCTGGCAGCAGGGAAAGAGCGAGCTCGCGCGCAGCCTGCTCGACCGTGCGATCACGAGCATGCAGGCCCTCCCTGGAGTCAGCGTGCAGGAGACGCTGACGAGCGGGCCGCCGGGCGAGATCGAGAAGATCCACTACCGGCTGAGCGCGCCCAACCGCATGGCGTACTCGGTGAACACCGGCGCGCGCGTGATCATCGTCAAGGGCACGGAATGGTCCTCGACCCCCGGGCACGGCTGGCAGAGCAGCGTCTACGGCGGCGGCAGCAGCCCCTTCAAGACCAGCAACTGGTACGACTGGGGCCAGTACGACCAGTCGATCCAGCTGCTCGACGAGCACGACACCGGCGACCGTGTAACTGCCGATCTCGCGCTGATGAGCCCGACGCTGCCCGTGTGGTTCCGGCTGCACCTCGATGTCGGCAGTGGCCGCGTTAGCCAGGTGGGCATGGTCGCCGGCGGGCACTTCATGAGCGACAGCTACTCGCAGTACGGCGTGGCGCAGCGGATCGTGCCCCCCGGGCACTGACGAGGACAGCAAACACAAGCCCGAGGACGCGAGCCGACCACGCCGGCGATCAGCGCGAGCTCGCCGAACACCGGCAGCTTCCAGCTGCACTGGCGCGGTCCCGTTCCGTCTTGACACGAGCGGCTCGCACACAGCGTGCGGGACGGTCCAGGACGATGTCGGTAACGAATCGACGTCCGGCTGTGCGACGGTGCAGGTCGATGCCACGCCGCCGACGCTCGAAGTGTCGTGTCCCACCTCTGCGGGCATCGGCGCCAAGGCCGAAGCGACGGTCACGGCCGCCGACGGTCAGTCAGGCCCTGGCATCCAACCCGAGCGGGGCCGTTGCGATCAACACGAGCAAGGCCGGACCGCAGACAATCAGCCGTACGGCGGTCGACAACGTTGGGCACGAAACGACGAAGTCGTGCACGACCGTCGTCGGCTACTTCGTGACGATCACCGGACCGGTGCAGAAGCTCATCGTCCGCTCCGGCGAAGCGGTCGAGCTGGCCGCCACCGCCACCGCCACCGTGGCGGGAAAGGTGACCGTCAAGCCGGGCGGAGCGCTCGACGTCGAGGGCGCGAAGCTGTCCGGCTCGGTGACCGCCTCCGGCGCCGCGCTGCTTCGCGTCTGCGGTGCAACGATCGACGGCAAGCTGAAGGTCAGCGGCGGTGAAGGCTCGGTCGTGCTCGGAGAAGGCACCCCCGAATGCGCCGCCAACACGATCCATGGCGCCACCACGGTCGCCGGCAATACCACCGGCGTGACGATCGACGGCAACGGGTTCGGTGCGTCGCTGAAGGTCACCGGCAACGCCGGCGGCACCTACGTCACCAACAACACGATCGCCGGCGGGCTCACCGTCCAAAGCAACACGGGCACCGTCGTCGACAGGCCGAACGCGGTGACGGGCAGGTCGAAGCTGCAGTAACCCAACAGGACATATCCCGAACCCCGGCGGGGGCGCGCGCGTCAAAACGATGCGCTCGCCCCCGCCGCGCGTCGCGCCGGGTGGCGGCGTTGAGCCGCTCGACGGCGGGACGTGCGCGGGCAACGGCCCCAGCCGACGCCCGCGCACGCGGCAATCTCCAGCCGATCGTCACATCACTGGTTGCCCAGACGCGTGCAGCGCGTCCCAGTTTCCCCCGAACGCTTTCACGCCGACGTACCCGATCGAGCCCGGCGTGTCCAGCACGTAGGTGTAGAGCGCGTGTCCGGCGTACGTGACCTGTTTGGCGCCGCCCGGGAGTTCGATCGTGGAAAGCATTGAGCGCTTGACGCCGAAACCGGCGGTCGGGGTTCCAGTCGTCTCCAGCGCGGGCCAGAATTTCGGGCACACGGAGATCTGCAGGCAGCTGTTTTCGGTGCCCTGGTCGTGGGTGAACATGTACAGCGTGAGGCCCGATGACGTCGTCAGGATGAAGCCGAGTCGTGTGAGGCGCAGCTTGACCGTCGGGGCCGCACCGGCGTGCGCCCGCGTCGCGGAGCCCTGAGCAGTCGCGATAGCCGAGCCGCCTATCGCACTGACGAATACGCAGGCCAGCAGAATGGACAGTCGTTTCATGGGTTCCCCCCTTGTTGAGATGTGTTTGGGTCGTCGTTCGGCCCTGTCGAGTAGACCCCGCGGGCGCCCTAACCTTCCCGCGGAAGGTTTCCGTTGCCAGTGGAGTCCTTAGGGACCAGTACCGGGGGGAGCGCCGTCGGCTGCTCGCCTGGCCATCCACAGAACCAACAGGAGACCAACTCACCGTGCGCAAAACCTCAATTCCTGCCCTCGCGGGCGTAGCGCTCGCAACCCTTGCCCTCAGCGGCTGCGGAAGCTCCAGCTCCAGCTCGAGCTCGACGGCCGCCGCCACGACGCCAGCGAAGCCGACGGCCTTCATCGTGCCGATGAAAGCCTTCTCGACGGTCGGCTCGACGGTCCCGGCCAACGGCGACGTGAACCCCTACGGCATCGCGTTCGTGCCAAGCAGCATCGGCAAGCTCAAGGCGGGGCAGATGCTGATCAGCAACTTCAACGCCAAGGAAAGCGCCAAGCAGAACGGTCAGGGAACCGGCACGACGATCGTGCAGCTCTCGACCACAGGTAAGGCGACACTGTTCGCGAGCATCAACCCGAATACCCTCCCCGGGCCCTGCCCCGGCGGCGTCGGGCTGACGACGGCCCTCAACATCCTCCCCGGCGGCTACGTGGTGGTGGGCAGCCTGCCGACAACCAACGGCAAGTCGGCGACCGCGAAGTACGGCTGCCTGATCGTGCTCGACAGCGAAGGCAAGGTGGTCAAAACGATCGCGAACAAGAACATTCAGGGCCCGTGGGACTCGACCGCCAAGAGCGAAGGCTCGAAGACCAGCCTCTTCATCAGCAACGCGTTGAACGGTGGCGCGGCGAAGGGCGAAAAAGTGATCAACAACTCAACGGTGCTGCGCATCGACCTCGAATCGGGCGAAGGACAGCCACCGAAGGTCCTCAGCGAACAGGTCATCGCCGAAGGCATCCCGTGGGTGAACTCGCCGGAAGCGCTCGTGCTGGGCCCCACAGGGCTCGCGCTTGCTTCCAACGGCACGCTGTACGTGGCCTCCACGCAAAACGACAAGATCCTCGCGATCTCCGAAGCGGCGACCCGCACCACGCCCGTGGCGCACGGCGGCACGGTGGTCACCGAAGGCGGGCATCTGAAGGAACCGCTCGGGCTGGTGCTGGCGCCAAACGGCAACCTCATCACCACCAACGGTGGCGACGGGAACATGGTCGAAATCACGCCCCAAGGCCAGCAGGTAGCCGTGCAGACCGCGGACACCAAGACGGGTGCAGGCTCGCTGTTCGGCCTTGTGATCAGCCCGAGCGCAAATAGCATCTACTACGTGGACGACGGCGAAAACACGCTGAACGTCCTGCACTGAGGCGAAGCCGACGTCGAGCGGCATGCCGGCGCCGGTTGGGCGGCGCCGGCCGCTCGGTGCGGTAAATGGCGCGCTCGCGGCTCGCGCTCGGAATACTCGTGCCGATGCCGCGAGCACCCGATCTGGCCGGTCGCGCCCTGAACGACCGCTACGAGCTCCACGCCCTCATCGGCGAGGGCGCGTTCGGGCGCGTGTACAGGGGAGTCGACCGGCGCCTCGCGCGGGCGGTGGCGGTCAAGGTGATCAAGCCCTGGTGGGCCCAGGACAGCGCGTGGGTCGAGCGCTTCGAGCGGGAGGCGCGGCTGCTGGCAAGGATCACCGACCCGCGGATCGTGCAGATCTTCGACATCGGCGATGCCGAGGACGGCCCGTACTACGTGGCCGAGCTCGTCGAGGGCGAGAGCCTCGCGGAGCGTCTGCTTCGCGGACCGCTGGCGACCGCGGAGGCGAAGTCGGTCGCTGAGCAACTCTGCGAGGCCCTCGGCGGAGCACACGCGCAGGGAGTCGTGCACTGCGACGTCAAGCCCGCCAACGTCCTGCTCGCGGCCGACGGGATCGTGAAGGTGGGCGACTTCGGTGTGGCGCGGCTCGCCGAGTCGACCTCACAGGCTCCGTCGGCGACCGTGGCCGGCACCCCCAGGTATATGTCACCCGAGCAGGCGCGGGGACGCCCGCCGACACCCGCGACCGACGTCTACAGCGCCGGAATCGTCCTGTACGAGATGCTGACGGGCGAGCCACCGTTCGCGCACGGGTCAGCGGTGGAGCTGGGGCTGCGCCACGTGCAGGAGCAGCCGCGCGCGCTCCCCGTGGAGGTTCCGCCGGCGCTGCAGACGATCGTGGGCACGGCGCTCGCGAAGGATCCGGCCGACCGGTACGCCGACGGCGCCGAGATGGCCGCGGCGCTGCGCGCCGTCGACGTCGCAGCCGTCGAGGACGCGGCGCCCGCGCCTCGGAGCGGCGCGGGCGGGCGCGCGCTCGCAACGCCGCACGCCGCCGTCTCGACAGACTCCCCGCGGACGATCGATCTGAGAGGAGCGGGTAGCCGCGAGACGCCCGCCGCGGTGACACGGCTGCTACCACGCCCCGCCCCGGCGCCGCCTCCCGGCGCACCCCCTCCGAGACGTCTCGGCACAACGCACCGGCGGCCGCGCGCCGCCGCGATCGTGGCGGCCGCGGTTGTGCTCGTGGGCGTCCTGGTCGCAGCGCTCGTGCTCAGCCGCGGCGCGGGCCGGACGACGGTGCGCGTGCCCGGACTGGTCGGGCAGTCCTCGGCGTCGGCTGAGCACGAGCTTGCGCGCTCGGGACTGCGTTACGGCGTGAAGCTCGTGGCGGTGCCGGGAGCGGAGCCGGCCGTCGTGACGCAGCAGACCCCCGGAGCGGCGGCGAGGATCCCGCGCGGCTCGACCGTCGCACTGAGCGTCGCCGAGGCGCCGCGCTGGCGGACGTTGACCAGCTTCTCGGGCGTCGACAGCGGCCACTCGGTCCCGTTTCGCATCCTCGGCAGCCGCTGGAGGGTGAGCTACAGCATGACCTACGAGGACACGTGCACCCTGCTGGTGGTGTGCTTCGGGCCGAGCGCAGAAGTGGAAGATCTTGAAACGGGCTCCAGCTTTGGGTCCTTCGAACTCGGTGAAGGGCCGTCCGAAACGCACATCTACGGCAGCGGACCCGGCCTCTACCGGCTGAGCGTCTCGGGCGGCCACGACGCCGCGCGGTGGTCGATGACGGTGGCGGACTACTACTGAGTCCTATCCACTCGCGGCCGAAAGAGAGCGTCAGACGATGCCAGCGTGAATGTTGTGATCAACTGTCCGGCCCGAAGGGAGAATGCGACCATGAGCCGCCGCGACGACACGCGACTGGTCGGCGATCCGGCCGGCCCGCTGGACGACCGTCGGGTGCTGATCGCCCCCGACTCGTTCAAGGGCACATTCACGGCCGAACGCGCGGCGCTGGCCTTGGCGCGCGGCGTGGCCGCCGCGGGCCTTCCCGCGCAGACCTTCCCCCTCGCCGACGGCGGCGAGGGCACAACCGACGCGCTTCATCGCGCACGCGGCGGGGAGATCAGACGCGCGGCGGTACACGACCCGCTCGGCGTCCCATTGGAGGCCACGTTCCTGCTGTTGCCAGGAGGCTCGACCGCGGTTCTCGACTCGGCCGCCGCCTCCGGGCTGCCGCTGGTCGAGGTCGAGCGCCGCGATCCGCTGGCAGCGAGCACGGCAGGCACCGGAGAGCTGATCGTCGCGGCTTTGCGGGCCGGTGCCTCACACGTCTACGTCGCGGCCGGTGGCAGCGCGACGAGCGACGGCGGGCGCGGCGCCATCGAGACGATCGAGTCCGCGGGCGGGCTGCACGGAGCGACCCTGACCGTGCTGTGCGACGTCCAGACGCCGTTCGAGCTGGCTGCGACCGTCTTTGCGCCTCAGAAGGGCGCCTCGCCCGAGCAGGTTGTGCTGCTCTCCGCGCGCCTGCAGGAGCTGGCCGCGAGACTGCCACGAGACCCGCGCGGGATACCCATGACCGGGTGCGCGGGCGGTCTGTCGGGTGGACTGTGGGCAGTCTTCGGAGCGCAGCTCGTGACCGGCACGGATTTCGTCTTCGAGGCGGTCGGGCTTGACGCCGCGCTGGCCCAGGCGCGGGCCGTTGTCTCGGGCGAGGGTAGGCTCGACGCGCAAAGTCTCGACGGAAAGCTGATCGGCGCACTCGCGCGGTTGTGCGCAAGCCACGACGTGGAGCTGCACGTCGTCACGGGTCAGAACTCGCTCGATGACAGGCTCGCGCGACTTGTCGGTATCACGTCGGTGCGCGAGGCACGCACAGAGCCGGAACTGGTCGAGGTCGGCCGGCAGCTCGCGCTGGCCCTGGCGGCGGACGCCGCACGCTGAGGGCCTATGTCACCTGCGGCGGGTCGGCCGTCGTCGTCGCGTACTGCGGACGCCCGGTGGGCCGGTAGACCTGGAGCATTGCCCCCTTCGGGAAGGCTCGCGAGTCGAGCAGGTCAAGCGCTATGTCCGAGCCGGTGTCAGGGAATAGCCGCGAGCCCTCGCCGACGACCACGGGGACGATGAGCAGGTTCATCTCATCTACGAGGTCGTTATCGAGCAGCCAGCGGACCAGTCGCCCGCTGCCGTGCACCTGCAGCTCCCCTCCCGGCTTGACTTTCAGCTCGCGTATGGCCGCGGCAACGTCTCCGGAGAGAACGGTCGTGTCCGCCCACTGCGGCGCGGTGAGCGTGGTCGATGCCACGTACTTGGGCCGCGTGTTCAAGGCATCTGCGATGGGGTGGCTGCCCGCTTCCATTACTCCCCAGTAGCCGGCGAAGAGCTCGAAGGTCCGCCGGCCGAACATGAACGCGTCGGCGCGCTGGTAGAGCTCGACGATGAACGTCATCACCTCGCTGTCGGGGTGCCCCCTGCTCCATCCGCCGCGCTCGAAACCGCCCCTGCGATCCTCCTCCGACCCGCCGGGTCCCTGCATCACTCCGTCGACGGAGACCTGCGTCGTGGTCGTAAGCTTCACCTACTGGACCAGGATCTCGATGGAAGTGGAATAGGCATTCGTAGTGACGCCGACCTGTTCCGAGGAGAACGGGCCCTCGGTTTCACCGGCACCGAACGCTTCGGAACCCGAGAATTCGGTCTCGAGACCCTGTTCGACGCCTTTCTCGAACTCGAACGAGGTCGTTGTACGCGGCATGTTCGTCGGGGTGTCCCTGCCTCCGACGGTGCCGCCGGTCCTGATGGAGGCCACGCCCGTGCATGCGAACTCGGCGAGGTACGCACCGGAGGCCGGTTTCAGGACGGTCTCCGCTCGGCCGGTTTCCGGTTCAGTCAGCGTGCCAGACAGCGGGAAGGTGACGATGTTACCTTCGGTCGCCGTGTTCTGGCATTTCTGGCCGGACGATTCACAGCCCGTGAAGCTCGTCTGCACCGAGGTTGTCGTGCCGCCTTCGATCAGGCCGGCACCGGAGCTGGCGCTACATTTGACCGCGGCGAAGCCAGGCGTGATCAATTCGGTCGGACCGCTTTCGCTCGTATAGGACGGGCTCGGCGTGGATTCGAAGCTGCCTTTGTGGTCCGGTTTGCCATTTTTTTCGGCGACCGTTTTGCAGCCGCTTTCGGTGAAGTTGCCTTTTTTCATCGCGTAGCAGCTGTCTGCCGGCTCGAATTCGTAGGCACCCTTGTGCGCGGGGAGACCCTTCTTTTCCGAAGTAACCCCGCATCTGTTTTCCAGATAGCTGCCATGCTTGAAGCCAACGCACTCGCCGAACTCGGCCGCCGAGGCTGCCGACGCCACGGACACGGCGAGGAATGCGCACGCAACCAAGAGGCACAGCCCGAGGATCCTGACGCGTTTCGTGCTCACTGCTCCTCCTCCGGTGGGGCTTGCATCACCCAGCGAGCAAATGGGGTGCGGCTGAGTTACGGAGGCCCGGATTCATTGGGTTTCTGCTTCTCGGTGCTGCCCGGCTCTGCTCATTTTGTTCCCCGGACATACGTTCGCTTGCTACGAGCGGACATCATAGTCCCGAAATATCCAGCAAGACGAGACCAACAATGAGACCGGGCATCGAGCCAGGATGCCGTGCGCGACGTCGCAGCCGTTGCCGGCCGCTACGCCGTCGTTACCTGGCGTCGAGTCGCCACGGGGCGCGTCGTGCCACTCAACCGATCGACGGCTGGCGATCATGGTGCTTGCGAGCTCGAACTCCCGGCGCAGCCGGCGGCGCGGGCGGCCGACCGCTCGGCGTCCATCCTCTGCTCGCCTTCTGCGCTTCGGAGCAACCGCGTTCCGGGGTCATCGTCGTCAGCGAGATCTGCCTTTGCATCGTCGGGCGGCGGGATCTGCGCTGAGGGTCAAGCGGGTGCGCGTTGTGCTTGCTCTTCCCAGAAGTGGACGGTCTCGCGCTCGTGTCTGGTTCCGAGCTCGAGCGCGAGCCAGGGTCCTCGCCGACCGTCTCCTGGATCGGCTTCGCGTAGGGCTTCGTATTCGGCGAGCTTCTGGCGGTGCGTCTCGATCTGTGCCTCGGCGAGATCGTGCGCGTCGGCTCCGAAGAACAGCTTGAGCAGGGCAGGGTCGCGGAGCACGTAGGGCTCGGGGGTCAGGACCGACAGCCACTTCTCGAGGGCGGCTTGCCCGCGGTCGGTGATGCGGTAGCGCTTGCGGCGTCTGCCGTCGGTCTCCCGATCCTCGGTCACGTAGCCGGCGCGCGCCAGCCGCGCGGGCTCGTCGTACAGCTGCGAGTGGGGAAGCGTCCAGAACTGTCCGACCGACGCCGAGACCATGCGCTTGAGGTCATAGGGCGTCGCCTCTCCGAACATCGACAGCAGGCCGAGCACGATGTGCGACGTGGGCGTGAGCTCAATCTCGTCGGGCATCCGCTAACCTCTAACAGTCCGTTTCGGATGGTATGTTTCGGAGCGTCTGGTCGTGGTGTCCATCGGTGGAGGCGAGCTTAGATGACAACCCTCGCAAGACGGTCAATGCGCAAGCGCTCGCCCACGCCGGCGGCGATCCTGCCGATCCTCCTGCTGACCACGACGGTGGGCCTTGTTGCGGGCGTCCTGGCATACGCGTCGAAGGCGAACGCCCTCCCGGTTCCGTTCGGCGGCGCGGCATATACGCTGCGGAGCGGCCCGTTCGTCCAACAGGGCGAGCTGTCCGACGAGTCGGGGGCCAGCGGCGAAGACTTCGGTGAAGCGATCGCCGTGTCGGGCCGCACGCTCGTGGCGGGCACGCCGAACCACAAGGCGGCATCGACCGATCTCGAACAAGGCGCCGCGTACGTGTTCACCGCGTCGGCCTCCGGCTGGGCACACGCGAGACAGATGGCGATCCTGAAAGCACCGAGGGACCAGTCCGAAGAACTGTTCGGACGCTCCGTTGCGATATCTGCCAGTACGATCGTAATCGGCGCGCCATTCCGCGACGTCGACGGGCATGCCGGGCAGGGCGCGGCGTACGTGTTCGTCAAGCCCGCGTCCGGATGGAGCCACGCCGCGCCGCCGCTGAAGCTGACCGCGGCACGAGGGCAGACGGACGAATTCTTTGGTGAATCGGTCGCCATCTCTGGCAACACGGTGACAATCGGCGCGCCCGGGCGCCAGGTAGCTGGACACGCCGGGCAGGGCGCCGTCGACGTCTTCGCCATCCCCGCCTCGCGGACCGCCAGCCCAACACAGCTCGCGCAGCTCACCGCGCCCGACGGCATGGCAAACGACGCTCTCGGCATCTCTGTCGCGGTCTCAGGCCAGACAGTCATCGCCGGCGCCGACCTGCACCGGGTCGGGACCGTCCAACAGGGCGCCGCCTACATCTTCGTGAAGCCCGCAAGCGGCTGGACGCATGCCCGGGCGGCCGCGCAACTGACGGCGGAGCAGGGCCAAACGCGTGAACTGTTCGGTCGAAGCGTGGCGATCTCGCATGACACCGTCGTCGTCGGCGCACCCGACCACGACCGCATCGCGCCCGTCCACGACGGTATCGCGGCCGAAGAAGGCACAGCGTACGTGTTCGTGAAGCCCGTGTCTGACTGGGCCGGCTCGCTCACACAGACCGCGCAGCTCGCCGCGTCGGACCCCGGCAAGGGTGACCAGTTCGGCGGAGCGCTAGCGATCTCCGGCGCGACGATCGCGGTAGGCGCGCCCGGCCATGCAACCGGCAAGAGCACCGAACAGGGAGCCGGATACGTCTTCGCAAAACCCCCCACAGGCTGGGAAAACGCCACCGAGACCGACGAGCTGATCGCCAACGACGGCACCGAAGGAGACAAGCTCGGCCTATCCGTCGCTCTCTCCGAAGCAACGATCCTCCTCAGCGCCCCCAACCACGAGGTCAACAAAACCCGCGCACAAGGAGCCGTGTACAGCTTCCGCCGTTAGCTCGACGGGGCCTCCCAGGGGTCTCGCTCATCGCTGCGATTTGCAAGCTATTCGTAAATCGGTGAGTAAGGTTTAGTTGGCTTTCCTAAGCCGGTTTTGCCCCCTCTGCGGCCCCCTTTTGCGGTCCCGATTCCGCGCGTATGCCATTCAGTACGTTCGGTACGATCGGAACGTCGCGGCGCAGTCGTCTCCCCGTGCGCCTCGCCGTAGCGCTCGCCACCGATCACTTTCCGAAGTCGGCGGAGTTCATAGCGGTATGTCGTCCACCCGGGAAAGGAAGTAGCGCATGACCTCACTGATCCTGAAGATGTCGGTCTCGCTCGACGGATACGTCGCACCGGCCGACGGGAGTTCCGACTGGGAGGCCGCAGGACGCTCTCCCGACGGCGCCAAGTGGGTCCTCGACACCGTGAGCAACGCCGG
>DATHOH010000027.1:0-98616 GCA_035485155.1 Solirubrobacteraceae bacterium | reverse complement strand
CTGAACGTGCTCGCCCACAACCTGGGGCGCTCCTACGACACGATCTTCGCCGAGTTCGAGGGCGCCTCGACGCTCGAGGCGGTGACGACGATCCCGCAGGGCGGCACCGGCGACGTCAAGTACCACCACGGCACGCAGGGCACCTACCAGCTGCCGGACGGCGGCACGATCCGCGTCAACCTCGAGTCCAACCCGAGCCATCTCGAGTACGTCTCGCCGGTGGTCGAGGGCGCGACGCGCGCGGCGCAGACCTCGCGCCAGGGGCCGCACGCGCACCAGGACACCAACGCGGCCGTCCCGATCACGATCCACGGCGACGCGTCGTTCCCCGCCCAGGGGGTCGTCTCGGAGACGCTCAACCTGCAGGCGCTCGACGGCTACAAGGTCGGCGGCACGGTGCACCTGCTCATGAACAACCAGGTCGGCTTCACGACGGACCCCGACGACGCGCGCTCGACGCGCTGGGCCTCAGACCTGGCGAAGGGCTTCGACGTGCCGATCATCCACGTCAACGCCGACGACGTGCCGGCGTGCATCAGCGCGGTGCGCCTGGCGTTTGCGTTCCGCCAGGAGTTCGGCCACGACGTGCTGATCGACCTGATCGGCTACCGCCGCTTCGGCCACAACGAGTCCGACGAGCCGGCGTACACGCAGCCGGAGATGTACGCGAAGATCAAGACCAAGAAACGCGTCTATGAACTGTGGGCCGAGCGGCTGATCGCCGACGGCGTCGTCTCCAAGGAGGAGGTCGACCGCCAGGCACAGGACGTGTGGGACAACCTGACGATCCTGCACCAGCGCCTGAAGGCGAAGATCGCGGCGGCAACGGAGCACGAGGGCGAGCACATCACGGGCGAGTACCAGCTCGACCGCTCGCCGAGCCCGGAGGTCGGCACGGCGGTGCCGGCGGCGCGCCTGCGCGAGCTGGGCGAGCAGCTGCTGCGCGTGCCCGACGGCTTCACCGTGCACCCGAAGCTCGTCAAGCAGCTGGAGCGCCGGCGCGAGGCGCTCGCGGAGACGTCGGAGCCGAAGCTTGACTGGGCGCACGCGGAGGCGCTCGCGTTCGCGTCGCTGTTGACCGAGGGCACGCCGCTGCGACTGACCGGGCAGGACACCGAGCGCGGCACCTTCAGCCAGCGCCACATGGTCCTGCACGACGCCAAGACCGGCCAGACGGTGTGCCCGATCCAGAGCCTACCCGACGCGCTGGCGCCGCTGGAGCTCCACAACAGCCCGCTGTCGGAGCTCGCGTGCCTGGGCTTCGAGTACGGCTACAGCCAGGAGGCGCCCGAGACGCTCGTGCTGTGGGAGGCGCAGTTCGGGGACTTCGTCAACTCGGCGCAGGTGATCATCGACCAGTTCATCGTCTCCGGCCTGGCCAAGTGGGGCCAGACCTCGCGCCTGACGCTGCTGCTGCCACACGGCTACGAGGGCTCGGGGCCCGAGCACTCCTCGGCTCGACTCGAGCGCTTCCTGCGCTCCGCCGCCGAGGGCAACATCCGCGTGGCGAGCCCGACGACGCCCGCGCAGTACTTCCACCTGCTGCGCCGTCAAGCGCGCATCGCCAAGCAGCGTCCGCTCGTGGTGATGACGCCGAAGTCGCTACTGCGTCTGCCGCAGGCGGCGAGCGCGATCGCCGACATGGCCGAGGGCACGAGCTTCCAGCCGGTGCTGGCCGAGCCGGGCGTGCAGGACGAGCAGGTGACGCGCCTGGTGCTGTGCACGGGCAAGATCTACTACGACCTCGTCGGGCACCCCGAGCGCGCGTCACACACGGGTCTCGCGGTGGCGCGCGTTGAGCTCCTGTACCCGTTCCCCGAACGGCAGATCCTTGAGCTGATGGCCCGCTACCCCAACCTCACAGAGGTGCTGTGGGTGCAGGAGGAGCCGCGCAACATGGGCGCGCGCGCCCACATGTTCCCGCGGCTGATGCAGATCATGCCCGAGGACATGCACTTCGGCTACGTCGGACGTCCCGAGCGTGCCAGCCCGGGCGAGGGCTACCCGGCCGCGCACATCGACGAACAGAACCGGATCGTGACGACGGCGATCGACCTGCGCCAGCCGATCTCGCAGTACCCGCGCAAGACGCCGGGAGAGCGCTGAGATGCGGGCCCTGTGGCGGCGCTTTCTGGCGATCCGCCGCCAGCGCCGGCGCATGCGCCGCTAGGAGCCGGCGCTCGCCGCCCCGCGGCGGCGAAGGCGCGCGAGCGCCTCGGGAGCGCCCTCGAAGCCGAGCCCGCGGCCGAGCGCGTCGTCGTGCTCGATCGCGCCGCTGATCAGGCCGAGGACGAGCTGCGGCGGGCCGCTCAGCACCGCGTCCGCGTGCTCGCTCGTCCCGGGACGCGTGCTGACGCTGCCCTCGCGCGCCTCGATCAGCATCGGCTGCTCGCCGGCACGTACTTCGATCGTGGTGGGAACGCCGGAGTGATCGGCGAGAAACTGCTCGACGGGCATCGACAGCCAACGACTGCGGTACTCCTCCTCGGCGGTGGTCTCGGCCATCAGCGGCATGCCCCAGCGTCCGAGCTCGTCGATCACCGCCTTCAGCTGCCTGCCGCGCGGGCTCAGGCTGAACAGCGCCGTGGCGACCGGCGGCGGCGCGTCCTCGCGCACGACGATTCCCGCCCGCTCGAGCTCGCGCAGGCGCTCGGCGAGCAGGTTGGTGGCGATCCCCGGCAGGCCGTTGCGCAGGTCGGTGTAGCGGCTCGGTCCCTGCGCGAGCAGCTCGCGCACGATCAGCAGCGTCCAGCGGTCGCCGATCACGTCGAGCGCCTTCGCCACCGAGCAGTACTGGCCGTAGGAGCGCACGCGACGATTCTAGCGCTCGATTGAACTATTTTTGCTTTTGCTTGACTTTTTTGTCTTGATGATTTATTAGTACGTCGATGGCACGCAAGTCCCTGGCCCTGGCGGCACTGCTGGTAGCGGCGTTCGTGATCAACCTCGACACGACGATCGTCAACGTGGCACTGCCGACGCTGGTGCGCGAGCTGCACGCGTCGAACAGCCAGCTGCAGTGGGTGGTCGACGCGTACAACCTCGTGTTCGCGGCGCTGCTGCTGGTGTGCGGCAGCCTCAGCGACCGCGTCGGTCGCAAGGGCATGCTGCTCGCGGGCCTCGCGGTGTTCGGCCTGGCGAGCGTCGCCGGCGGCCTGACCGCGACGGCGGGCCAGCTGATCGTCGCACGCTGCTTCATGGGCCTCGGCGCAGCGATGGTGTTCCCGGCGACGCTGTCGCTGATCTCGAACATCTTCACCGGCCGCTCGGAGCGGGCGCGAGCGATCGGGCTGTGGGGGGCGAGCACGGGCGTGGCGATCGCGCTCGGTCCGATCGTCGGCGGCTGGCTGCTCGAAATCTCCTCGTGGCCGAGCATCTTCTTCGTGATGGCGCCGGTGGCGGCGCTCGGCGCGGGGCTCGTCGCCTACAGCGTGCCGAGCTCGCGCGACCCGCACGCCCCGCGTACCGACGGCGTCGGCTTCGCGCTTTCGACGGCGGCGATCGCGCTGCTGATCTTCACGATCATCGAGGCGCCCGACCACGGCTGGGGCAGCGCCCGCAGCATCGCGGGGTTCGCCGCGGGCGCGGTGCTGCTGGCGACGTTCATCGTGTGGGAGCGAGGAATGCGCGAGCCGATGCTCGACGTGGGCCTGTTCCGCAACCCGCGCTTCGCCGCTGCGAGCGCGTCGGTGACGATCGCGTTCTTCGCGCTGTTCGGGTTCATCTTCCTGATCACCCAGTTCTTCCAGTTCTTCAAGGGCTACGGCCCGTTGTCGGCGGGCATCCACCTGCTGCCGGTGGCAACCGCCGTGGGCGTGTCGTCGGTGCTCGGCACCAAGCTCGCGGTCCGCTTCGGCACGAAGGTCGTGGTGGCGGCGGGGCTGGCGATGATGGCCGCCTTCTACGCGTGGGTCTCGACCGCCGACGCGAGCCTCAGCTACGGGACGATCGCTGTGCAGATGGTGCTGTTCGGCACCGGCATGGGCTTCACGAGCGCGCCGGCGACAGAGGCGATCATGGGCGTGGTGCCGACCGAGAAGGCGGGTGTCGGCTCGGCTGTGAACGACACCACGCGTCTGCTCGGCGGGACGCTCGGTGTGGCGGTGATCGGCAGCGTGTACGCGTCGTTGTACGCCAGCCGCCTCACCAGCCTGCTCCCGCACGGACTACCTGCGTCGCTGGCGAGCGCCGCTCACAGCTCAGCCGGCGCCGCCCTGATCACAGCCGCCCACCTCCGTCAAGCGGACGACACCGCGCTCGCGGCGAGCCTGCACCACGCGGCGAGCAGCGCGTTCTTCCACGGCTTCAGCGCGGGCAACCTCGTCGCCGCGGGCGTCGCGGGCGCGGGCGTTGTAATGGCTTTGGCGCTGCTGCCGGCACAACCGTTGGTGCCCGCCGCAGAGCCGATGCCCGCAAGCGGCCCGGCGACGGCACCAGGCCCCGGACAGCCCTCGCCCGTGAGCTCCGGTTAGCGACCCTTCCAGACGGGTTCGCGCTTCTCCTTGAACGCGCTCGCGCCCTCCTTGGCGTCCTCCGAGATCATCACCGGCCCGCTGATCGCGCCCTGCCTCTCCCACATCTCAGCGCTCGACCAGTCGAACTGCTCCTGCAGGATCTGCTTCGAGGCGATCAACGCGAGCGGACCATTCTTGGCCAGCTGGGCGGCGAGCTCGAGCGCGGCATCGACGGCGGCGCCGGGCTCGACGAGCCGGTTGACGACGCCCAGCTCGTAGAAGCGGTCGGCCGGAAACGGGTCGCCGGTCAGCGCCAGCTCCATCACGAGGTGGTAGGGCATGCGCCGCGGCAGTCGCAGCAGCGCGCCGCCGGCGGCGATCAGCGAGCGCTTGGCCTCGGGGATCCCCATTTTGGCGCCCCTGGCGGCGACGATCAGATCGCACGCCAGCGCGATCTCCATGCCGCCGGCCACGGCGAAGCCCTCGACCGCCGCGATCAGCGGCTTGCGCGCGGAGCGCTGCGTGATGCCGGCGAAGCCGCGATCTCCGAACCACGGCGACTCCCCTTTGACGAAGGCGCCGAGGTCCATGCCCGCAGAGAAGAAGCCGCCGGCGCCCGTGAGCACGCCCACCGACAGGCTGTCGTCGGCGTCGAGGTCCTCGAGCGCGTTGCCGACGCCTTCGGCGAGCGCGGCGTTGACCGCGTTTCGCACCTCGGGCCGGTTGAGCGTGATCAACAGGACGTTGCCGCGCCGCTCGGTGAGGACCGGCTCGGCAGCGGTGGCTACATCTGTGCTCATGGCGTGCGCGGCTCCTTGCTCGGGGACCACAGCAGCCTACCGGCCCGATCGTTAGGCGGCGAACAGCTTCAGGTCTGGCTCGCGCTCACCGCGCAGCACCGCCAGATCGACCTCGACACAGCCGATTCCGCGCGACTCGGCGAGCACCCGCGCCTGTGGCTTGATGCTCTGGGCGGCGAGCACGCCGCGACAGGATCCGAGCGCCGGATCCAGGCGGATGCGCTCGAGGTAGCGCGTCAACTGCTCGACCGCGTCGATCGTTGCGATGCGCTTGATCTCGACGGCGATCCACTCGTCCTCGCAGTCCCTGCACATGAGGTCCACGGGTCCGATGTCCGTGGGCCACTCGCGCCGAACGAGCCTGAACCCCTCGCCGCACCACTGCGGCGTGTCCGCCAGCAGCTCCTGCAGTTCACGCTCGATCCCCTCCTTCTCGAGCGACGCCAGCGTGTCGAGCTCGTGCTCGACATCGGAGAGCACCTCCGCCACCGACACCTCGAGCAGCTCATCCTGACCGCGCTTGCGAACGAGCAAACGCTCGAGGCGACCGTCCTCACTCGTCTGCTCCTCGATCACGGTCGGCGCGACCATCCAGTTCAGTGGCTTGACGTTCGAGCCGCCGCCATCGGCCCAGACCATGAACGTACCGTCGCTCTTGAGCATCAGCAGCCGCACCGCCTCGGGCAGGACGGTGCTGAGACGGCCGGCGTATGCAACCTCGCAGCGGGCGACGATCAGGCGCACCGCGGGAACCTAGCGGGTATGGCGGATCGGTTTCACCTCCGACCCGCCCCCTACGCTCTCGGCTCGTGGAGCAAGCGAGTGCGACCCTGCCCGGCCGTCCCTATCCGCCGCCGCCGGGCCCCGAGGCGTTCTGGCCTGTCCAGGTCACACTGCTGGTCGCGATCGGCCTGCAGATCGGGCTGCCCGCGCGTCTCACCGCGGGGCCGACGTGGCTGGTGCCGGCACTCGAGGGCATCCTGATCATCGGCCTGTCGCTGGCCACGCCACGACAGCTCGAGCACGAGCACACCGCGCGACGTCGCACCGCGATCGCGCTGACCGCCTTCGTCAGCGCCGCCAACATCTACGCGCTGGCCGCGCTGGCGCACGCGCTGCTGCACAACAAAGTTCCCAGCAACGGCGACGAGCTGATCGTCGCGGGCATGCTGATCTGGCTGACCAACTTCCTGATCTTCGCCCTGTGGTACTGGGAGCTCGACCGCGGCGGCCCGGGTCGTCGCGCCGCCGGCCACGACGGTCCACCGGACTTCCTGTTTCCCCAGATGAACGACGACGCTGTCCAGCCGCGCTACTGGCGTCCGCAGTTCTTCGACTACCTGTACGTGTCGCTGACGAACGCGGCGGCCTTCTCCCCCACCGACACGCTGCCGCTGACGCTGAAGGCGAAGGCGATCATGGGCGTGCAGTCGATCGTCTCGCTCGTCACGATCGGGCTGATCGTCTCGCGCGCGGTCAACATCCTCTAGCCCGCGAGGCTCGGCTCGATCGCGAGCGCCTGGGCGACGAGGTCGTGCACGTCCTCGCCGGCACCGAGCGCGAGCGCCCGCCGCAGCGCCTCGAGCGCGCCCTCGCGGTCCATCAGCTGCAGGCGCAGGCGTCCGAGGCGCTCCCACGCGCCGGCGTCCGACGGGCCGCGCAGCGCCGCGCGCTCGGCGGCCTCCTCTGCGAGGTCGGTCGCGCCCATGTCTTCGTAGATGCGAGCTGCGAAGCGATGAGCGGCGGGACGGCTGCCGTCGACACGCGCCCAGTCGCGCACCGCGCGCGCGGCCTCGTCGAGCTTGCCGGCGTTCCAGAACGCGAGCGTCATCAGCCGCAGCACGGCGACGTTGCGCGGCTCGGCGTCGCGCGCGTAGATCAGCCGTTGTGCGGCGAGCTCGTACTCGCCTTCGGCCATCGCGCGCTGGGCCGCGATCAGGAAACGTTCGACGCGCTCCTCGGCGGGATCGGGCTTTGAGAAGTCGACGAATTTCATGCTGCCGGCCGGCACCGTGCGGATGCCGTGGCTGAACTTGACGCGCGCCCACTGCTGTACTTCCTCGCCGGTTGAATCGGCCCCCGCCGCACCGTCGGAGAAGTAGATGCCGGCGACGGTGCCGACGCCCCACTCGGGGTAGGTGAGGCAGCGCGCGTAGCGGTGCACGACCGAGTGGTCGGGGACCCTGCTGCCGAAGGGGTCGTTTTCGGCGCGGTCTTTCGCGGCGGCGCGGGCGCGCTGTTCGGTTTCGTAGTTGCGCCTGCCGGCCTCTGCGCGCTCACGGCGGGCGGCAGCGGCGCTGACTTTGACGGCGTTCGCCGAGACTTTGCCCCCGCGCGAGCCCTCTGCCAGGCGCTCGAGCTGGTCGGCTGCCTCGTTGATCGCCTTGAGGTGGCGCTCGTGCTCGAACTGCCGTCCCTGGGGCGCAACATCGGGGTGCCAGCGCTTGGCCATGCGCCTGCGCGCGAGCTGCACGTCGCGCTTGGTGAACGGCGCCTCGAGCTCCAGCAGGAGCAGATGCTGCTCGACGTCGAGGACCGTGGTCGGCATGACCCGACAACGTTAGCGAGGGTTGGGCGGGATTCGGTTCGTCTCTATCCTGCGTGCGAATGTCCTCGCAGTACATCTTCACGATGCACCGGCTGTCGAAGCTGCACCCGCCGGACAAAACGGTGCTCGACGACGTCTCGCTGGCGTTCTATCCGGGCGCCAAGATCGGCGTGCTCGGCTACAACGGCGCGGGCAAGTCGACGCTGCTGCGGATCATGGCGGGGATCGACCAGGAGTACCGCGGCGAGGCGGCGCTCGCGCCGGGCGCGACCGTCGGGATGCTCGAGCAGGAGCCGCATCTCGACGAGAGCAAGGACGTCAAGGGCAACGTCGAGGACGGCGTCGCCGAGACCAAGGCGCTGCTCGACCGCTTCAACGAGCTCGCGGCCAACTACTCGGACGAGACCGCCGAGGAGTTCGGGCAGATCCAGGCGAAGATCGAAGCGGCCGACGCGTGGAACCTCGACACGCAGCTGGAATACGCGATGGACGCGCTGCGCCTACCGCCGCCTGACGCGGACGTCAGCACGCTCTCCGGCGGCGAGCGCCGCCGCGTGGCGCTGTGCCGGCTGCTGCTGCGCGCTCCCGACCTGCTGCTGCTTGACGAGCCCACCAACCACCTCGACGCCGAGTCGGTGGCGTGGCTCGAGCAGCACCTGTCCGAGTACAAGGGCGCGATCGTCGCGGTGACGCACGACCGCTACTTCCTCGACAACGTCGCCGGCTGGATCCTCGAGCTCGACCGCGGCAAGGGCATCCCCTACCAGGGCAACTACTCGAGCTGGCTCGAGCAGAAGCAGGCGCGCATGGCCCAGGAAGAGCGCAGCGAAAAGGGCCGCGAGCGCACGATCGCGGCGGAGCTCGAATGGGTGCGCACCAACCCGAAGGGCAAACGCACGAAGTCCAAGGCGCGTCTGGCGCGCTACGAGGAGCTGATAGCCGAAGACACCAACATCAAGCTCGACGAGGTCCAGATCCACATCCCGCCGGGCCCGCGCCTCGGCGAGAAAGTGCTGACCGCGACCGATTTGGCCAAGGGCTTCGGCGACCGGCTGTTGATCGAGTCGCTGTCCTTCGATCTCCCCCGCGCCGGGATCGTCGGCGTGATCGGCGCCAACGGCGCCGGCAAGACGACGCTGTTCAGGATGATCACGGGCGAGGAGACCCCCGACAGCGGCAAGCTCGAGCTCGGCGACACCGTCCAGCTCGCCTACGTCGATCAGTCGCGCGACTCGCTGAATCCGGAGAAGACCGTGTGGGAGGAGATCTCGGAAGGCTACGAGCACATCAAGGTCGGCGAGCGCGAGGTCAACTCACGCCAGTACACGGCCGGCTTCAACTTCAAGGGCAGCGCCCAGCAGGCGCGCATCGGCAAGCTCTCCGGCGGCGAGCGCAACCGCGTACACCTCGCCAAGCTGCTGCGCAGCGGCGGCAACCTGCTGCTGCTGGACGAGCCCACCAACGATCTCGACGTCGACACGCTGCGTGCGCTCGAGAACGCCCTCCTGGCGTTCCCCGGTTGCGCGATCGTGATCTCCCACGACCGCTGGTTCCTCGATCGCGTCGCCACGCACGTGCTGGCGTTCGAGGGCGACTCGCAGGTGACGTGGTTCGAGGGCAACTTCGAGGCCTACGAGGAGCACCGCCACGCGTTGCTCGGCGCGGCCGCCGAGCGACCTCACCGCATCACCTATAAGCGGCTCGTACGTGGCTGAGCGCCAGGCAGGCGAGCAGTCGCTCGCCGAGCTGCCGGACAACGAGGCCGGCAAGTTCGACCGCGACACGGCCGTGTGGCTCGAGGACGGGCCGGACGGCTCGCCCGAACGCGACGGTGAGAGCGGAGCGGGCTCCCGCCGGTGCTTCGGCGCGGTGGTCGCGCCCGACTGGCGCGCCGGTCGCGGACCGCACGGCGGCTATCTCGCGGCGATGCTGCTGCGCGCGCTGGTCGAGTCGGTCGCGGACGCGGCGCGAGCGCCGCGATCGCTGACGATCCACTACGCCAGGGCGCCCGAGCCGGGTCCGGTGCAGATCACGACGACGCTCGAGCGCGGCGGGCGCTCGCTGAGCACGCTCTCGGCGCGGATGCATCAGGACGGGCAGCTGATCGCGCTAGCGCTTGCGGCGTTCTCGGTCCCGTGGGGCGGCCCGGAGATCTCCGACGTGCGGATGCCCACGGTCGAGCCGGCCGATCCCTCGCGTGAGGGGGTCAAGTTGATCGAGCGCGGCGGCCCGGAATTCGCACATCACATCGTCCTGCAGCCACGGATGCCCGGGGTCCCGCTGTCCGGCGAGGAGCAGCCGATGGAGATCCTCACCTGGATCGGCCTCGCCGCGCCGCGGCCGCTCGACGCGCTCTCGCTCGCCTTCTACAGCGACGCGCTGATTCCCGCGCCGTACATGCGCGTGAGAGAGACGGTCGCCGTGCCGACGGTCGATCTCACGGTCCACTTCCACACCCACGACCCTCAGCGCCACGTGCCGGATCCGGGCGCGCTGTGCCTGGCGAGGACCAGCACGGAGCTCGTGCACGAGGGCTTCTTCGTCGAGGACGGCACGATCTGGGCGCCCGACGGCACGCTGCTGGCGAAGTCGCGCCAGCTCGCGATCGTGATTCCGTTCGCCGAGCGCTCGTGAGCGCCGCTCGAGCGGTAATGTGCACGGCGCATGGCTGACTACACCGCCAAGAAGCTCAGCGAGATGGAGGCCGGCTTCGGCGGCGGCTTCATCAAGACACGCGCCGAGCTGGGAGTCACGGCGTTCGGCTTTCAGGTGATCCAGCTGCCACCGAGCTACGAGGACTACCCCGAGCACGATCACGCGGAGAGTGGTCAGGAGGAGGTCTTCCTGGCGCTCGGCGGCTCGGGCTGGATGGACGTCGAAGGCGAGCGCGTCGAGCTCGACGGCGAGACGTTCGTGCGGGTCGGCCCCGAGACTCGACGCAAGGTCCATGCCGGCCCCGAGGGCCTGCGCATGCTGGTGATCGGCGGCTGCCCCGGTCAGCCGTACGCTGTCTCCGCGATGAGCGAGCTGAGCTCCACGAATTAAGGCGCAGCGCCGGATGTTGATCGCTACCTTCACCTTCGGCGACGCGCTGCTCACGGCGCTCGAGTTCGCGTTCCTGTTTCTCTGGATCTGGATTGCGGTCGGCGTCGTGTTCGACATCTTCCGCAGCCACGACCTGTCCAACTGGGCGAAGGCGCTGTGGCTCCTGTTCATCTTCGTGCTCCCGCTGCTCGGGGTGCTGGGATACCTGATCGTGCGCGGCCACACGATGCACGAACATCAGGCCGAGGACCGGGTGCACCTCCAAGCGATCAGCCAGGCGGGCGGCAGCCCGGCCGAGGAGATCACCAAACTCGCCGAGCTCAAAGACCGCGGCGTGCTGAGCGACGAGGAGTTCGAGCGCGCGAAGGCGCGGGTCCTCGCTTAGGCGAGTTCCGCAGGGCTTCGACGCTTCGAGTGCGCGCGCGCAACGGCCCGCTAGCGTGCGAACGACGTCTCGCGCGTGAGCCGCAGCGCCGCGGCGGCGATCAGGCGCGCGCTCGCGTGCACGTCCTCGAGCGCCACCAGCTCGACCGGTGAGTGCATGTAGCGGATCGGGATCGAGACGAGGCCCGTGGGGACGCCCGCGCGGCTGATGTGCACGGCGTCCGCGTCGGTGCCGGTCGCGCGCGCTGAGGCCTCGACCGTGAACGGGATCTTCTCGGCCTCGCCCGCCTCGAACAGCAGCTCGAACAGCGCGTTGTTGAGCGTCGAGCCACGGGTAATGACCGGACCGGATCCGAGCTCGTGCTTGCCGGCCTCCTTGACGTCGATTCCGGGGGCGTCGGTGGCGTGCGTGACGTCGACGACGATCGCAGCGTCGGGCTCGAGCGCGAACGCGCTCGTGCGCGAGCCGCCGAAGGTGATCTCCTCCTGCGCGGCGGCGACCGCCGCGATCTCCCACTGCCCGCCGCCGGCCGCGGCCACGAGGCGCGCGGCCTCGAGCGCGACGAAGGATCCCAGCCGGTTGTCGAGCGCGCGCGCAGTCAGGCGGCCGTTGGGGAGCTCGACCGGCTGCGCGTCGATCACCGCGACGTCGCCGATCCGCACCATCTCGCGCGCCTGCTCGCCGTCGCGGGCGCCGATGTCGATGTGCAGGTCGCGGATCTCGGCGACCTTCTTGCGCTCCTCATCGCGCAGCAGGTGGATCGGCTTCTTGCCGACGACGCCCACGACGGGGCCGCCGCGCGTGTCGAGGACGACACGTTGACCGACGAGGATCTGCGCGTCCCAGCCGCCGACGGCGCTGAACCACAGGTATCCGTCGTCGCTGATGTACGTGACGATCAGCCCGATCTCGTCGATGTGGCCCACGATCAGCAGCCGGCGCGGCGCGGCGTCGTAGCCGTGTTTGGGCGCGACGAGCGCGAGCGGCGTGCCGACGAGGTCGATGCTCGCCTGCGCGAACTCACTCGCCGCGTCGCGCCACACCCGCGCGGGAGCGGTCTCATAACCCGACGGTCCACGCGCGAGCAGCAGGTCGCGTAGAACGGCGGGCACGCCGGCGGCCGGGCGTGCGCGTCGTTTCGCCGGAGCTTTGCGCGCTGCGGGGCTCATTCCGCCAGCAGCGCCCGCAGGACGTACTGCAGGATGCCTCCGTGGCGGAAGTACTCGGCCTCGCGCGGCGTGTCGATCCGCACGCGCGCGTCGAACTCGATCGGGCTCGCGTCGGTGCGCTCGGCGCGTACGCGAGCCTCCGCCGGCGGCCCGCCGCCGTCGGCCATCGCCTCGGCGAGGCCTGTGATCGAGAACGTCTCCTCGCCGGTCAGCCCGAGCGAGGCGGCGCTCTCACCGTCGCGGAACTGCAGCGGCAGAACACCCATGCCGATCAGGTTCGAGCGGTGGATGCGCTCGAAGCTCTCGGCGATGACCGCGCGCACGCCGAGCAGCTTCGTGCCCTTGGCCGCCCAGTCGCGGGAGGAGCCGGTGCCGTACTCCTTGCCGGCGAGCACCACGAGGTCGACGCCCGCCTCGATGTAGCGCACGGCGGCGTCGTAGATCGACAGCTGCTCGTTCGAGCCATCAGCGAGGTAGTAGGTGTTGCCGCCCTCCGCGAGCGGCTCCAGGCCGGCCACGTCACGACCGAGCAGATTGCGCAGGCGAATGTTCGCGAACGTGCCGCGCATCATCACCTCGTGGTTGCCGCGGCGGGCGCCGTATGAGTTGAAGTCACGCGGCGCGACGCCCTGCTGCTGCAGATACAGGCCGGCCGGGCCGTCGCGCTTGATCGATCCGGCGGGCGAGATGTGGTCGGTGGTGACGCTGTCCCCGAGTAGCGCGAGCACACGCGCAGCGTCGATGTCGCGCACCGGCTCGGGCGCCGCGGGCATCCCCTCGAAATACGGCGGCAGGCGCACGTAGGTCGAGTCGGGATCCCACGCGAAGCGCTCGCCCTCCGGCACCGGCAGGCTGTTCCAGTTCTCATCGCCCGCGAACACCTCGCCGTAGCTCTTGCGGAACATGTCCGTCCGGACGGCCTCGCCGATCGTCTCGGCGATCTCGTGCGCCGAGGGCCAGATGTCCTTGAGGTAGACGTCCTGGCCGTGCTCGTCCTGGCCGAGTGGATCGCCGACGATGTCGATGTCCATCGTGCCGGCGAGCGCGTAGGCGACGCAGAGGGGCGGCGAGGCGAGGTAGTTCAGCTTCACGTCGGGGTTGATGCGCCCCTCGAAGTTGCGGTTGCCCGACAGCACCGACACGACCGCGAGGTCGGCCTCGTTGACCGCCCGGGAGACCTCGTCGGGGAGCGGGCCGGAGTTACCGATGCAGGTCGTGCAGCCGTAGCCGACGAGGTTGAAGCCGAGCTGCTCGAGCGGCTCGGTGAGGCCGGCGCGGTCGAGATACTCGGTGACCACCTTGGAGCCGGGCGCGAGCGAGGTCTTGACCCACGGCTGCGAGCGCAGGCCGCGAGCGAGCGCGTTGCGCGCGAGGATGCCCGCGCCGATCATCACCGAGGGATTGGAGGTGTTGGTGCAGCTCGTGATCGCCGCGATCACGACGTGACCGTGGTCGAGCTCGACCACGGTCCCGTCGGCGAGCGTGCAGCGCGCGGCGGTCGCGGAGCGCACCGTCACAGCCCCGCCGTCTCCGCCTTGCACGTAGCTCGGGCCGCCGTCGGCGGGGCGCGGGTGGTCGTTGCCGTTGGCGGGCGGATCGCTCGTGGGGAAGCTCTCCGCGTCGGCCTCGTCGCGGGCGTCGTAGTGCTGGACGTAGCCGCCGAGCGCGTCGCGGAAGGAGACCTGGGCGTCGCTGAGCGCGATCCGGTCCTGCGGACGCTTGGGGCCGGCGATGCTCGGCTCGACGGTGGCGAGGTCGAGCTCGATCGTGTCGCTGAACGTCGGCTCTTCCGAGCTCTCGTCGTGCCACAACCCCTGCTCCTTGGCGTAGGCCTCCACGAGCGCGATCCGCTCGCGTGGGCGCCCCGACAGCTCGAGGTAGGTGAGCGTCTCGGCGTCGATCGGGAAGATCGCGCAGGTCGAGCCGAACTCGGGCGACATGTTGCCGATCGTGGCCCTGTCGGCGATCGGCAACCCGGCGAGCCCGGCGCCGTAGAACTCGACGAACTTGCCCACGACGCCGCGCTCGCGCAGCATCTGCGTGACGGTGAGCACGAGGTCGGTGGCGGTCGCGCCCTCGGGCAGCTCTCCATGCAGGCGAAAGCCAAGCACCTGCGGGATCAGCATCGACATCGGCTGGCCGAGCATCGCCGCCTCGGCCTCGATGCCGCCCACGCCCCAGCCGAGGACGCCGAGTCCGTTGACCATCGTCGTGTGCGAGTCGGTGCCGACGAGCGTGTCCGGGTAGGCCTGGGGTGGGCGGGAATCGGAGGGAGGGTGGGAATCGAACCCGAAGACCACGCGCGCGAGGTACTCGAGGTTGACCTGGTGGACGATGCCGGTATCCGGCGGCACCACCGCGAAGTCGTCGAACGCGCCCTGGCCCCAGCGCAGGAACACGTAGCGCTCCTGGTTTCGCTCGAACTCGCGCTCGGCGTTCACGCGAAAGGCGTCGCGGGTGCCAAACGCGTCCACCTGCACGGAGTGGTCGATGACGAGCTCGGCTGGGGCCAACGGGTTGATCTTGGCTGCATCGCCGCCCATCCTCGCCATCGCCTCGCGCATGGCAGCCAGATCCACGACCGCCGGCACGCCGGTGAGATCCTGCATCAGCACGCGCGCGGGCGTGAAGGCGATCTCCTTGCTCGGCTGCGCCTTCGCATCCCAGCCGGCGAGAGCTTCGATGTCCGCAGCGCGCACCGCGCCCGAGCCCTCGTTGCGCAGCAGGTTCTCGAGCAGCACCTTCAGCGAGAACGGCAGCCGGGCCACGTCGAAGCGCTCCTGCAGCGCCTCGAGGCGAAAGATCTCGTAGCTGCGTTCACCGACGACGAGCGTGTCCTTGGCGCCGAAGCTGTTCTCTGACATTCCTGGCTCCCGTGTGATCTGTGTCTCTACAGGGACTCCGGCAGTCTCGCAGAGTCGCCGAGCCAATCCGGCCGGCGGCCGACCGGCGCGAGCGCGCAAAAGCGCGCATGCGTCTGAGCTGTCCTTATCGCGTGGGCTCGGAGGCGCGCGTCACGCGCCGCTTGCCCTGGCGCTTGGAGCGCAGCAGCGCTGCATCGCAAGCTTCGAGCAGCTCATCGGTGCTCATCGGCGCCTGCCATTGCGCGACGCCGATCGAGGCGGACACGCCGTCGCCGCCCTGTCCGTCGTGTCCAGGGATCTCCTGCATACGCTCGAGCGCACGGCTCGCCGCCGCCGCAGCGGCATCGAGGTCGGCGTTGGGCAGGATCACGACGAACTCGTCGCCGCCGTAGCGCGCGACGCGGTCGAACGCACGGAACTCCCCGACGAGTGCCTGCACGACGCTGCGCAAAAGGGCGTCGCCGGCCTGATGGCCGTGGCGGTCGTTGACGAGCTTGAAGTCGTCGAGGTCGATCAGCATCGCCGACAGCGGGCCGCCGGTCCGCGTCGCGCGGCCGATCTCCTCGTCTAGGCGCCGGCGCATCGCACGATGGTTCATGCATCCCGTCACGGCGTCGGTGCCAGCCTCCGCTCGGGCGCGCGCGAGCGCCAGCGCGGTCGCGCCCTGCTCGACGAGCGCAGCGGCGAGCTCGACCTCCGCCGGCGAAAACGCGTCTGAGCCTCGTCGCACGAGCAGCACCACCGCCTCGACTTCACCGCGCTCGGCGAGCGGGACGAGCAGCGCCGAGGTGACGGGCCCGGTCTCGGCCAGGCGCGGCACGCTCGCCGCCAGCCCCTGCGGGTCGGCGGCCACGAAGCTGCTGCCGGTGTTCGCGACCCAGGCTACGCCGGGCGGGCGCTCGGCTCTTGGCTGCAGGTAGCTGAGCCGTCCGATGCCGCCGAACATGTAGACCGCCACGAGCTCCTCACGCACGTCTCCTTCGACGAGGAGATGATGGATGCGGACCTCGTCGGCGCCCGGCGCTGACAGGAGCTCGCTCGCGAGCAACCTGTAGATCGCGTCAGCGTTGCCGGCGCTGTCGGCGAGCGCCGTCAGATGGCGGATGCCGCTGAGCAGGCGATCGATGCCCCCGGAGGATGTCGAGGTATCCGTACCTCCAACGACATTCATGCAGACAATGTACGCCATGGGCCGCCCGGCGTGGGCCAGAACCGCGCGTCGGCCAGCTTCACCACGTCGCCCTGAAGCGCGCAAAGGGGCGGCCCGAAGGCCGCCCCTTTGACTGCAGGGTGTCTCTGTGTGCTATCGGAACTTGACCGTGACGAAGGCGGTCGAGTGCGCGCCCTTCTTCTTGGGCACGAAGCCGACACGCACCTTGACGCTGAACGGCTTGCGCCTGTTGCGCCCGGCGCTCGAGAGCGGGACCTTCAGCGTCGCCGCTTTGGTGGCCCCGTTGAGCGTACGCGCCTTCGTCGACAGGCTCTTGCCGCTACCACTGATGCGCCCGGCCGAATAGGTCCGCACGGTCAGGTAGGCCGTGTTGCCCACCACCTTGTGCCCGGTGATCTGCACGCCGCAGCCAGTGGGGCTGATCGTCGTGTTCTGTTTGACGACCTTGCCGTTCTGACCCGTGAGAGTCGTCGGCATGATCAGCTTCGCCGTGCACAGGTTCGTGTTGAGGTTCACCGTCGTCAGAGCCGAATGCGGCCCCGTTGGCAGGTTCACCGTGATGCTCGAGACCGGCACGTCCGGTGTGGACGCGAAGTTGGTGGTCGTGATCCCGTTCTTGATCTTGGTTTTGCCTTCGACGATCACGCGCACACCCTGGCCTTCGAGCACGAGCTCGAGGCTCGGGAATTCTTCGCCGGAGTGCGACACCAGGAAGGCCGGACCCTTCATCGGCACCGAAAGCACCGGCGTGTTCGCCGTTGCCGAGCCAACTTCGGATCCGGGCGATTCCTTGCGGCAGTTGAGCGGGTTCGCTTCGAACACCTTCGCCAGGCACGCTTTCTGCAGCGTCGTCAGACGCGACGGCAGCTGCTTGGGCAGCTGCACGAACACCGATTTCATGTTCGCGTTACCGCCGGGCATCGTCAGCGTCGTGACGAGGCTCGCACCGTTAGTTTTCGAGTGCTTGGCGCCCGTCGACGCGGTGAATCCGGGCTTGAAGCCAAGGCCACTGCAGCCTTCGGCTTGGAAGGGACTCGAGAGCCCGGTCTGCAGGGCCCCGAACGTCGAGGTCAGGGTCGATTCGGTCGCCTCGACCGCGCAGTTGGTCGGGTTCAGCAGGAAGCCCTGCCTGTTGACGTCGACGTTAAGCGAGCGCAGGCGTATCGGGATGCCCTTGACGATCGTCGGCAACACGCTTTCAGCCGTGACTCGCGCTGTCGTCGGGTTGATGTTGATCGTCGAGCGCGTCACGATCGTTCCGAGGTTGAACGGACCGGCGACCGCAGGAACCGCGATCGACAGGCCGAACGGAGCGCCGTTGTAGGGCCCGGTCATGTACACCGGACCCGAGAACGTGTACGGCGAGCTACCCGAGCCGGCCGTGACGGTCGCGGTGCCGATCTTGCTGGCCGATCCACACGTACCCTGCGCCGCCTGCGGTTCACCACACAGCGTGACAGCCGGGATCTCACCGACGACGCCCGAAGGCAGCGTCGTTGAGACCTTCTGCAGGTATTGCTGGCCTTCCGCACGGGCAAGGCTGAACGAGTAGGAGCTGTGGCCGGCCGCGGTCGGCGGTTCGTACGCGGTGCTCTGGCTGAGCGAGAACGGAATCGAACCGGCGCACCCGGTGATTGATATAGGGAACGGATCCGCCGTCGCCGCAACCCCAGCCGCAACCGGCGAGAAGCTCGCCGCGCCATGGTATTCCCCGCAGATCAGCGGGTTCGCGACCGAGGTAAGGACACCTCGGTCGAAGCTGAGCTTCAAGCTGTTGAACGGCTGTTCCGGGTTTTCCTGGAAGACCGTGGTGAGCTGGCCGGTCGCTTCGTTCGGCACAACTTCACCTTTGATGCGGACGGAGACCCCGTAGCGTTTCGAGTTCGCGACCACGTAGACGATGTAGGGAGGACCTGTGATCGGACCCGATTCCGGACCGCCCAAATACATGCTCCCAGTAAGCGAGCCCGCGGGCAGCGTCGGTACTTCGAGGCTGACGGAGCCGAGTTCTGAGCCGACCGGACACGCCGTACCGAATACGGCGCTGTGAATCCTCGCTTGCGCCGGCGTACAGGCTTCGAGCCCAGCGGCGGCAGACGGGTTCAGCGTCATCCCTTCCGGGAGGACGATCGAGGCCGTTTTGACCTGCGAGGGCGCCCGTTTCGTCGGAGCGTTGGTGCCACTGGCGCCCGACCCCGGTTCGTTGAAGTCAGAGACTTCGGTCGTGAGCTGGTTGGGCTGGTCGCTGGTGGTCGACCCCGACATGAATTCGAAACCCGGTTTGAACGTGAGGGCTCCGCAGCCTTCGAGCCCGATCGGGGTCGTGAACGAGCCACGCTTTGTTTCGCCGGCCGTGTCTTTCAGGGTGACGAAGGTCGTGTTATCGCCGGGGCAGCTGGTGGCGTTTGTGATGAAGTCACCTTCGCCACTCTTTCCGAACAAGATCTGTCGCGAGCTGATCACCGGAAGTTCCGGATTGACCTTGACCGTGAAGTAGTCGTGGTAGTCCCCCGCTTCGGTGCCTTCTGATTCTTTGCCCCATTCGACGTTACCTTCGACGAAGGAGTGCGCAAAGAACTGGCCGGGACCAACTTTGGGTTCGGTGATGAATTCCGGAAGCTTCAGGACGACGCCGTAGTAGGAGGCGAGTCCTTCGGGCGGCACGACGTTGTAGACCTTGGCTTCGATCGGCACATCGCCGAAGCCCTCCGCTTCTTCGAATGCTTTGCCGAGGTACACGGTTATTTTTTCAACGCCGATTTGGGTGCATTTCCCTGGTTCCGCCGCGTACAGGCCAGCGCCAGGAGCGATTTCGTGTTCGTCGAATTCGGCCAACGTGCACTCATGCACCGCGACCGGCGCGGTGGCCAGGCCCGAGGCCACATCGACCCTGACGTGGTTCACGACCCCGGTCGGGATCGCGTTCGGGTATTTGCCGATCGTGTTGATTTCGAAGTCGGTCACGCCGTTGGGTACACGCCCGCCGGCTTCAGTGAAGCCCTGTTCGTGCGCTTCCGCGACGGTGACTTCGGGCTTGGGACGAGTATATGTAAACGGGGACGGGGCAGGTTTGACGAGTTCTTCGCCGCCGCATTTTTCGAACGCTTCTTTGCAGTTCGTCGCAACGAACCGTTCGACGCCGAAGGTGGCAGCCTGAGCAGCCGGAGCCGATAGGGCGATGAGCCCAAGCGCGCTCACCACGAGCGCTACGAGCGAAATACGGACCTTGGACCTCACTGCTACCTCCCCTATCGGAACTCGGCTGGATCGAGACATGCCTGCACCCCTCAGTGACTCCGCGCAGGCGAAAAAGTTGCGGTTTACTGGTCGATCTATTAGACGCGCCAACCCCAACTCCTTCAAACTAGGGCCGGTTGGGAACCCTCCCGGCCGAACTCGACGCATGTTGTTCTAGCCCGTGGAGGCGCGCGCGCAATCCTCGGACGCCGGCCGCCGGCCGCGGCCGGCGTCCATCTAGAACGGCGCAGCTAAGCGACCGGCAAAGCGGACTCGAGCTGCACCACCGGGCCGAAGCCGACGCGCAGCAGGGCGCCGCCACCGGGCGCGTTGTGCGCCTCGACGAAGCCACCGCACGCCTCTGCCGCCTGGCGCACGATCGCCAGCCCGAGACCCGACCCGGGGAGCTTGCGCGCGTCGCGCGCACGATAGAAGCGGTCGAACACGAACGGCAGATCCGCCTCCTGGAAGCCGGGACCATGGTCGCGGACGCTCAGCACCCCGTCGGCGAGCGCGATCTCGACGCTCGCACCCGCCGGACTCCACTTGCGGGCATTGTCGATCAGGTTTGACACGGCACGGCCGATGCGGTCGGCCTGGCCGCGGACGATCGTCGGCTCGAGCGCGAGCTCGAAGCCGATCTCGCCGTCTCGATCGGCGCGTCGGCGCGCGCTCGCCACCGCGCCGAGCACGACCTCGTCCAGCCGCACGTCATCCACGGAGCCATCTGCTGCGCTGCCGCGAGCGAGCTCGACGACGTCGCCGACGAGCGCCGTCAGCTCGTCCAGCTCCGCAACGATGTCCGCCCGCAGGCTCGCCTGCTCCTCCGGTGCGAGCCGGTCCGCCTCTCCGAGGACCTGGATGTTCGCCCGCAGCGAGGAGATCGGCGTACGCAGCTCGTGGCTCGCGTCTGCGATGAGGTGGCGCTGGGCCTGCAGCGAACGCTCGAGCGCGTCGAGCGTCCCGTTGAAGCTCTCCGCCAGGCGCGCCAGCTCGTCGCGCCCCTCCACCTCGAGCCTGTGCGAGAGGTCGAGATTGCCCGAGAGCTGCTCAGTGCGCTCGGTGAAGCGAGCGATCGGCGCCAGCGCCGTGCGCGCCACCAGCGCGCCGAGCAGCGCCGCCAGCACCACCCCGCCCGCGCCGATCAGGGCGAGAATCAGCAACACGTGGCTCAGCTCGTTGTTGACCTGCGTCAGCGGCTGGGCGACCATCACCGCGCCGCCCGGAGGCGTCCCGAGCGTAAGCACCCGGAGGTTCGTCCCGGCGACACTGCGATCGGTGAGGCTCGCACCGCTGCCGCGGCGCGCGATCGCATGGTCGCCCGCCGTCAGCGTAATCCTGCTCGGCGCGGACCCCTGCCCGCCCGGGACGAACAGCTGCCCGTTCGCGGAGACGAACTGCACGTAGCCCGACGCCGCACCGAACGGCTCCGGTTCGACCCTGTTGGGAAAGCCCTCTGCTCGCCCCTCCGCCGCACCCGCCCCCCGACCGACGCCCGGCGGGCCGCCGTAGGCCCCGCCCGGGCCGCCGCCGGGCAGTCCGCCGCCCGACGGCGTCGGTGCGCCGGCGCCTGCATGCGCGACAAGCGTCTGCGCGCGCGCACGCAGCGCGCTGTCGATCTGGCCATGAAGCTCCGAGCTCACCGCCACATACAGACCGATCGCCGCCGCGAGCACCGCCATCGCCACGGACAGGCTCGCGACCGCCGCGATGCGCGTGCGCAGCGTCATCGCCTGCCGGGCGGTCTCGGCGGTTCGCTCACGGCTCGCGCAGGGCGTAGCCGACGCCGCGGACCGTGTGGATCAGCTGGCGCGCGCCCGCGTCCTCGAGCTTGCGACGCAGGTAGCCGATGTAGACGCGCAGCGCGTTCGACGTCGGACCGAAGTCGTAGCCCCACACGCGGTCATAGATCAGGCTGTGGGAGAGCACGCGCCGCGGGTTGAGCAGCAGCAGCTCGAGCAGCTGGTACTCGGTGCGCGTCAGCTCGACGAAGTTCTCGCCGACCCACGCCCCGTGGCGCTCGGCATCCAGGCGCAGCTCCGCGAACGACAGCGCGTCGGGATCGGAATCCGGGTTGGCGCGGCGCAGTAGCGCGCGTAGCCGCGCCTGCAGCTCGCCGACATCGAACGGCTTGACCATGTAGTCGTCCGCGCCGACGTCGAGACCGTCGATGCGATCCTTCACCGCGTCGCGCGCGGTCAGGATCAGAATCGGCACCCGGTTGCCGAGCCGGCGCACCCGCCGGCACACCTCGAGGCCGTCGATCCCCGGCAGCCCGATGTCGAGCACCAGCGCGTCGGGGACCGCTTGAATCGTCTGCTCGATCGCGCTCTCGCCCTCCTCGGCCAGCTGCACCTCGTAGCCGGCCAGCGACAACGCACGCCGCAACGCTTCGCGCACGGCGCGATCGTCATCCACCACGAGGATTCTCACGGGCTTGATTGTTACGTGCCCACGCTCGCCAGCGCGCTCGCGCGACCCTGGCAGTCATAGAGCGTCGCCGCAGCGCTCGACGCGTTGGCCGCGCCGGAGGCGGAGCCAGAGCCGGAGCCGCTAGACGGCAGCGTCACCGCCACGCACGCCTTCGCGACGGCCTTCATCGCCGTTTTCGCGCCAGTGCGCGTGTCGCCGGGCAAGCCCCGCGCGGTCCCGGTGGAGCCCTGTTCGTCCAGTACCCAGCGGATCTTGCCCGCGCGCACCTCGCTCGCAAGCCACGACACGCTCACGTCGCTCTCGCGTCCGGAGAAGCCGCCGATGCCCGCCACGTTTGCGTTCTGGATGAGGATCGAGGAGGCGGCGTTCGACTGGCTCGCGACCGCGATCGTGCCGCCGCCGTGCTGCTTGACGTAGGTGAGGATGCTGGTGGTCACGCTGCCACCGATCGGGGCGCCCATCGCGCCGCCCTGGCCGCCGGCTCGACTCGCTGCGCCGTCGGGGATGCCACCCGCTCTGGCCGAGCCCGAACCGAACAGCAGCGTGCCGCCAGGGCCCGCGCCTGCGGCCGCGCCGGGAGCACCACTCGGTGGGGTGCCGGCGCCGAAGCCTCGCGGACCACCCCCAGCGCCCCCGCCGGGGCCGAAGCCACCGCCCGAGCCGCCCACGCCACGCGCTCCACCGAAGCCACCGCCCGAGCCGCCCGGACCGCCCGGACCGCCCGCCTCGACGGATGCCGGTCCGCCGGCTGGGAAGGTGCCGCTGGTCGCGTGGCCGAGTGTGTCGAACGCCCACACGGCCGGAGCTGCGAGCAGCGCCGCGAGCACCGCCGCGAGGGCACCGATCCGCACCGCCCTCGAGCTGAACGCCAGCAGCGCCACGACGGCGAGCGCGCCGACGACGATCAGCACGGGAGGCAGCCACGTGAGCTGTCCGGGGTAGTCGGCGCGGACGACGAACTCGACGACCACGCCGGCGACCACAGCGAGCGCTGCCATCACGCGCCCAGCGCGCCCGCCGCGGAGCATCTGCGCGGCGCCGGCGCCGGTGAGCGCCGCCACGAACGGCGCCAGCAGCGAGACGTAGTAGGGGTGGAAGATGCCTCCGGCGAAGCTGAACAGCACGGCGGTCGCGACGAACGCGCCGCCAATCGCGAGCAGCCAACCGCTGCGCGTGTCGCTGCGGCGCAGGCGACTCGCGACGAGGATGCCAAGCCCGCTGATCACGGCGAAGCCGAGCAGCCAGCCGGCCTGGCCGCCGAGCGCGGAGTTCAACAGACGCAGAGGACCCGCGGTGCCACCGAACATCGTGTTCGCCCCGTTTGGGGGCCCACCCGCCCCGCCCGTCTGGCCTTCCACGCGCCCGAGGCCGTTGTATTCGAAGATCAGCGACAGGACGCTGTTGTTGCTCGTGCCGGACACCCAAGGGCGGTCGGCCGCGGGCGTCAGTTCGACGAGCAGGGGCCATGCGCCGCCGACCAGCAGCATCGCAGCGCCCCCGGCCAGCAGCTGACGCAGCGCGTGCAGGCGTCCACGCGCGGCCGGAGCGACCCACAGCCATGCGGCGACGATGCCGGGGACGACGACGAGCGCCACGCCCATCTTCGTCTCGAAGCCGAGGCCGACGAACACGCCCGCCAGCACCAGCCAGCGGGTGCCCCGGCGGGCGGGGTCTGCATCGAGACCCCGAACCGTGCACCACAGGGCCGCGACGCAACAGAGAACGAGCAGGCTGTCGGGGTTGTTGTGGCGCGAGATCGCCACCGAAATCGGCGTCAATGCCAGGGACAGGCCCGCGACGAACCCGCCGACGCGCCCGAAGCGTCGGCGCACGAGGTCGTACACGAGCGCCACGCTCGCCACCCCCATCAGCGCCTGCGGCACGAGGATGCTGAGCGAGTCGAAGCCAAACACGCGCGCCGAAAGCGCCTGCACCCAAAGCGCCAGCGGTGGCTTGTCGACCGTCATGATGCCGCCGCGGTCGAGCGATGCGTACAGGAAGTCGTGCCAGCTCGAGCTCATCGACTTGACCGCCGCCGCGTAGTACTGGTTCGCGAAGCCGTTGCGCGACAGCGCCCACAGGTTCAGGATCGCGGCGAGCGACATCACCGACGCGAGCTCCGGGTAGCGCGCCAGCGCCGCCAGCGGCCGAGTCCACCTGCGCACGCGCGGCGCCCACTCGACGCCGGCTGCACTCGCCACCGGGGGCGCCGAGCCGGTCGGCGACGTGGCTGTGCGTGGGCGCCATGAAAAGCTCATGCGGGCAGCTTCGCCGCGGCGTGTAGGAGCAGCGTGTGGCCAATCTCAGAGTTTCCTAAGGGGCGACGGCCCTATGTGCGGATGTCGATCGCAGCACCGGCCGATCTGGGACGCCGGTCCATACCCCCTTGGGGTGTTCTGCGCCACGCTGACGCAAGCGGTGCGTATTGCGTCACGGCCGAGGAAGAGGGTAATGCCAAGCAGATCGCCACAGATCGTTGCGCTCGGAGGCGGCGGTTTCTCGATGGAGAGAGACGGCTCGCTGCTCGACGACTACGTCCTCTCGCTCACTGGCGCCGCGAGACCGCGGGTGTGCTTTCTGCCGACCGCCTCGGGCGACGCGGATCACTACGTGGTGCGCTTCTATCGCCGCTTCTCGGCCGACTGCGACGCCAGCCACGTGTCGCTGTTCCGCCGCGACCAGGGGACCGGCGGCGTCGAGGACGACCTCGCCAGCCACCTGCTGAGCCAGGACCTGATCTATGTCGGCGGCGGCAACGTCGTGAGCATGCTCGGCGCGTGGCGCGCGCACGGCCTCGACGCGATCCTGCGCAGAGCGTGGCGGCGCGGCATCGTCCTGTGCGGGCCGTCCGCCGGCTCGCTGTGCTGGTTCGAGCAGGCGCTCAGCGCCTTCCACGGCGCGCCACGGATGGTGCGCGGGCTGGGCCTGCTGCCGTACTCCAACTGCGTCCACTACGACGCCGAGCCGGAGCGCCACGCCGAGTACCACCGCTTCGTCGCCGACGGTATGCGCCCCGGATACGCCGTCGACGACGGCGTCGCACTGCATTTCCGCGGCACGAGCCTCGAGCGAGTCGTCAGCTCGCGCGCCGACGGTGGCGCCTACCTGGTCGAGCCATGTGGCGATCGCGTCAGCGAGACGGCCCTCGAGGTCGAGCAGCTGGGTGACGCCGGGCCGGTGGGCGGCGCCGGGGCGTGGCCTGCGAGGAGCGCGCCCGTGGACGCCGCACCGACGACGCCGCCCGTCGAGCTCGGCGCCGGCACGCCGGTCACACGTCCCACGACGCCCGCCAGGGGCAGGACGGCGCCTGCTTCCGCCACGCGGCGAACGGCCGTTCACGTCAAACCGAAGCCCGTCGCAGCATGACCGACCGGGCCGTCGTCGACGTGCAGGAGCGCCAGATCTTCGCGATGGGCGGCGGCGGCTTCACGATGGAGCCCAACAACCCTCTGCTCGACGACTTCGTGCTGTCGCTCGCCGACGTCGGCGAGCCACGGATCCTGTTCCTGCCGACCGCCTCTGGCGACACCAACGCCCAGATCAACGCGTTCAGGGCCCGCTTCGCCGAGCGGGCGTGCATCCCCGAGCACCTGTCGCTGTTTCACCTGCGCGACTCCACACGCTCGCTCGCCGAGATCGTTCTCGGCCAGGACATCGTCTACGTCGGCGGCGGGTCGATGCGCAACCTGCTCGCGCTGTGGCACGCGCACGGGCTCGACCGCCTGCTCGTGCACGCGTGGGAGCGTGGCACCGTGCTCGCCGGGTTGAGCGCCGGCGCGATGTGCTGGTTCCAGGGTGGGGTCAGCTGCTCGAGCGGGCCGCCAGAGCCGATCGCCGGTCTCGGCCTGCTCGAAGGCTCGCTCACCGTCCACGCCGACGGCGAGCCCGAGCGACTGCCGGTGTGGCTGGCCAGCGTACGGGACGGCACGCTCCCAGGCGGATGGGCGCTCGACGACGGCGTCGGCCTGCTGTTCCGCGGTGAGCGGCCCGAGCGCGCTGTCAGCTCGCGGCCCGGCGCAGGCGCACAGCGAGTGGACGCCATAGCAGGCGAGCTCCTGCGCAAGCGCCTGGATGTCGAACTCCTCGGTGAGGGCCCGCGCGCCGCGCTCGGCGGCTTCGACGAGGCCGTGCAGGAACTGCGCCGGGTCAACCGCATGCGCCGCGGCACCTCGCGCGGGCGCGGCTGACCGAGGATCTGCGGCCTTCGCATCCGTAGAACAAGCGTCCAAGTTTGTGGAGATCTGCGGCGTCTGAGGACAAACTCGGCGACACAGCCCTTAAAGGACGACATGAATTGCCCGAAAAGGGCAGGCGCTTGTCGCCCCAACGGAACGACTCGACCTCGACGAAACGAACCCCAAAATGCAAACTCAAGCACCGACAACAACCACCTCCCCCCAGACGAACCTCGACCGTCTGCTCCGGTGCGTGTCCTCCGGCTACCTGTCCGGCGGCTGCTCCTGCCAGCAGACCGTTCCCGGGAGCGTCGCCGACGCGGCGTGGGCTCGCCAGCTCGAGCACGCACCCGCGCTCGAAGACCAGTTCTTCCGCTTCATCTGGCGTGGCGCCGAGTGGCTCGGGTACGGCCTGCGCAACGGTGGCGTTCGCGGCGTGTACTGCCCCGAACACAACGCCCAGCGCAGCGAGCGCCGCTCGCCCACCCACAGCGTCGGCGTCGCGTCCTAGGCCGCGCTATGCCTCGACGCGCTCGAAAATCGCGGCGAGGCCCTGACCGCCGCCAATGCACATCGTCTCCAGTCCCAAACGCGCGTCGCGCCTGCGCATCTCGTGCAGCAACGTGGCCAGAATACGCGCCCCGGTCGCGCCGACGGGGTGACCGAGAGAGATGCCCGATCCGTTCACGTTGACGCGCTCGAGGCCGTCGTGAAGCTGCCACTCGCTGAGCACCGCGAGGACCTGTGAGGCGAAAGCCTCGTTGAGCTCGATCAAGTCGATCTCCTCGAGCGTCAGCCCGCCACGCTCGAGCGCGACCCTCGTCGCCGGCACCGGCCCGATGCCCATCGTCTCGGGCGCCACGCCGGCCACAGCCCACGAGCGCAGGCGCGCGAGCGGCTGCAACCCCAACTCGGCAGCCCTCTCCGCGTGTGTGACGATGCAGACAGCCGCGCCGTCGTTCTGACCGCTGCTGTTGCCCGCGGTGACCGTCGCCTCCGGGTCGCTCGCGCCCATGATCGCCCGCAGCCGCCCGAGCGCCTCGAGCGTCGTGTCAGCCCGCGGGTGCTCGTCGATCTCCACGACCGAGTCGCGAACCGCTACCGGCACGATCTCCTGTGCGAACGCACCGCTCTGCTGGGCGGCGACGGCGCGTTGGTGCGAGCTCAACGCCAGCTCGTCCTGCTGAGCCCTCGGAATGCCGTACTGGCGCCGCACGTTCTCGGCGGTCTCGAGCATCCCGCCGGGCACCGGGTGGTTGACGCCACCGGCGTTGACCCGCGCGCGTTCGAGGCGATCCTCGAGCTTGATCGCTCCGCTCTTGACGCCCCAGCGCGGTCTCGTCGAGTAGAACTCGGCCTGGCTCATGCTGTCCGCCCCGCCCGCCAGCACCAGCTCCGCGGCCCCTGTCTGCACCTGCATGCAGCCGTAGATCACCGCCTGTAGTCCTGAGCCGCAGCGCCGGTCGATCTGCAGACCCGCCACCTCCACCGGCAACCCGGCGTCGAGCGCCGCGACGCGCCCGATCGCGGGCGCCTCGCCGCTGGCGTAGCACTGGCCCATGATCACGTCGTCGATATCCTCGCCGCGCAGGCCGGTGCGGCTGACCAGCTCCCGGATCACCGTCGATGCGAGCGTCGCGGCGCTGACATCGCGCAGCACGCCGCCGAAGCGCCCCACCGGCGTCCGCAGCGGCTGACAGATTACGGCCTCTCTGGTTGTCATGGCGTTCAGCGAGCCTCCGGGAGAAATTTGAGCCAGCGCATCCTAGCCGCGGTAGGCTCTTGCCGAAGGCCACACCGTAGAACCGGTCCTCTTGCAGGAGACAAGCGTGGAGCGCACCAGCGACAAGCCATTTGGAGACGCGCTTCGCGCGCTCATGACAGAGCGCGCTCTCAGCTACCGGGCACTAGCGGACGCCACCCGCGAACTCGACGGCAGGGGCATGACGCACGCGCACATCAACATGCTCGCCAACGGCCACGACAAGCCCTCCACGCGCGCGATGGAGCTGATCGCACGCGCATGCGAGATCGAGCCCGAGTACTTCGCCGAATACCGGTTGGCGGCGGCGATGCGCGCGCTCGACCCCGCCGAGGTCGGACTCGAGCAGGCGCTCGAGAACCTCAACGACCGGCTCGGCGACCGAGCCGCTGGCGCCAAAGCACACCCGCAGCCAGGACTACAAGCACGATCTCGTCCCACGTAGTAGAAAGCGGGTCGTACGGGCTCACCGCAATGACGAACAGCACGAGCCAGGTCAGCCACGCCACCTGCACGCCGCGGCGCGTCACCTCGGGGTAGCGCCAGATCATCCGGTTGAGCCTCCCCGCGAAGAACCCCAGCTCGTGCTCGTCGCCGAGCAGGCGCGCCGCCGCCGAAAGCGCCCACAGCGCGACAACGAACGCCAGGTAGCCGAACGGGCGTAGGCACGCCAGCAAGCCCCCGCGCAGGCCACCAGACAGCGAGACCGCGATTTTCCTCACCGGGCAAGTCTAGAGTCCGCCCGCGCACCTGTTGGCACTCGCCCCGAGCGTGCAGGTGTCGGGACACCGCGTCGCGCCGCCTACGCTGGGTGGATGTTCGTGCTCGTGCTGATCGGTGTGCCCGCTCTCGAGCTGTTCGTCTTCATCGAGGTCGGACGCACGATCGGCTGGCTTCCTGCGCTCGTGCTGCTGATCGGGACCTCCGTGTTCGGCATCCAGACAATGCGCCTCGAGGGACGGGCAGCGTTGGCGCGCGTCTCGCTCGCGATTTCAGACCGACGCGCTCCTGCCCGCGCCGCGATCGACGGCGCACTCGGATTCCTCGGAGGCGTGCTGCTCGTCGTCCCCGGATTCGTCACTGACGCCATCGGCGTACTGCTGCTGCTCCCAGCCAGTCGGCGGCTCGTCCGTCGCTGGATCTCCCGCCACTACGCGGCTCGCGTGATCGACTTCGTCACAGCGACTGTCCGCTTTGCGCCCGGCGGCCGGCGTGCAGCTGGATACGACCGATTCGGCCCGAACACCCCCGGTGTGCGTCCGGCCGACGTTGAGTCAACCGCTTTCGAGGACGACCTCGACGAGCTTGGCCCGTGAGTGGACGCTGAGCCTGGGCTCAGTCGAGGCCCAGGAGTGCGGGCAACTCAGCGAGAGAGCGCATCGTCTCGGCACCGGCGTCGCGCATCGCCGGCTCGTCGCTGTCGGCCACATAGCCCAGGGCACGCATGCCCGCCAAGACCGCGGCGGTGACACCGAACGGGGTGTCCTCCACGACCACGCACTCGGCCGACTGCGTCTCCATAGCCTGGGCCGCGTACAGGAACAGGTCGGGTGCCGGCTTGCCACGGGCGACCGACTCGGCAGACCCTGATAGTCGCGCCGCGCCTCAGCGACCGTCGTTGGCAGGCCTGCATCGGTCAGCCTCTCGGCGAGGACGCGGTTGGAGATCACCTCGCTGTCGACGAGCACGCCATCGCAATCGAAGATGACCAGCTGAGGCTCACCCGGCACGGCCGGCGACGATAGCCGCCTCGACGCGACGCGCACCTACGCGGCGCCGGCGAGGCTCGCGAGCAGCTGTGCGGCAGCGGTTTCGAAGCGCTCGACCTCGCGGTAGGGCCGCGCGATCAGCAGCGCGCCCTCGAGGCCGCTGACGATGCTCCTGGCGAGCACGGCGGTCGAGCCGACGAAGCTGAGGCTCCCCTCCCGGCGACCCTGCTCGAGCACCAGCGTCAGCCACGCCTCGTTGTCGTCGAGGAACCGCACGACCGCGCCGCGAATCGGACTCGGGATGGTCTCGTACTCGGCGGCCAGCATGCCGCACAGGCACATACGTTCGTCGCGCAGCACCTCGGCGTAGAGGTCGGCGTACGCCGCGAGCTTGGCGGGCGCGGCAGCGCCGTCTGCATCGATTCTCGCGAGCGCGTCGGCGAAGCGCTCGGCGTAGCGCGCGATGATCGCCTCGCCCAGATCGGCCTTGCTCGGAAAGTGGTAGTGGAGGCTCGCCTTGGTCACCGACAGCTCCGCTGCCACGTCGGCGTAGCTGAAGCCGTTGAAGCCGCGAACCTGAACGAGCCGTTCGCCGATGTCGAGGATGCGCGAGCGGGTGCTGTCCCCCGGGCTGTTGCGGTTGGCGCGCTTCCGTGTCGCTTTGTCGTCCGTTCCCTGGGCCATTGGCGCATTCTTGCATCCGAGCTTGACTACTTACCTACTAGTAAGTAGTGTACCTGAACGCGCGAGGCTGCCACCGCCGAAGGCGGCCGCGAAACGACGAGCAAAGGAGAGAGTGATGTCTCGCAAGTACATCGACTGTCGTGAGATGCCGAGCGAGAGCGGCTGTGACCTGGCGATGGCCGGCAGCGACGAGCACGTGCTCAACGCGGCAGTCATCCATGCGGTGACGGCGCACGGACATGCGGACACGCCCGAGCTGCGCGATCAGATCAAAGGCATCCTCAAAGAGGAGGTCCCGAGCGCGCTGGCGTAGATGACTTAGGCCCCCCCGCTACGCTCGCGCCCGATGACAGATTGGGCGGCCTGGGGCACCTCGATCGGCGACGCTTCAGGGAATTGGCAGGCGTAGCCGGTCGCGAGCTGGGTCGCCGCGGGCCGCGAGGACGATGCTTGGGGATGGCGGGAGAGTCCTCGAAATCTCCGTGGCCCCTGATCCGGAAGCTCAGAAGGAGCGTCTCCGGAGCCCTCTTGACGCCCGTGGCTGTGGTGACTAGGATAGTGGTCATGTCGGAGACTCTGCCTCTCTCCTCTGTCAAGGCGCATCTTTCAGAGCTGGTGGACCGCGTAGAGGACCAGCACGACCGTGTGGTGCTCACCCGCAACGGCAAGCCGGCCGCGGTCCTGATCAGTCACGACGATCTGGAAAGCCTCGAGGAAACCCTCTCGATCCTCTCCGACCCCGCAGTCATGGCGCAGATCCACGAGAGTGAGCGGGCACTCGCTGGGGGAGAGCAGGCCGCAACACTTGCCGACCTGCGTACTGAGCTCGAGAATCGCGGCGACGCTGCAGCGTGAGCGAGTCATCATGGGACGTGCTGGTGGCGCCCCCGGCGCGTCGCCAGATCGACCGCCTGCCCATGTCGATCGCCGCGGCGGTCGTGGAGACGCTCGGCGCGATCGCACCCAACCCCAGACGCCTCGGTAAGCCTCTGCGCTTCGAGCTGGAGGGGTACCTGTCTGCGCGCCGCGGGCCCTACCGGATCATCTATCGCATCGATGACGCGACCCGCTCGGTCACGGTTGTTGCGGTCGCCCATCGCGCCGAGGTCTACCGCCCCCGCTGACCCTCACGCACCAATCCGCCACGCTTGGAGCGTTCGCAAGAGCTATATCTGAGACGACTAAGCTGCACCTTCCGACCAGCGACGACGGGAGCGGGCAGCGATGAACGGCGAGATGGTCAACATCAGCACTCAGGACGGCGTCGCGGACGCCTACCTCTCGCGGCCACCTGAGGACGACGGGAGTCACCCTGGTGTGCTGTTCATCATGGACGCCTTCGGCTTGCGCCGCAGGATCGAGGAGATGGTCGACCGCATCGCAGCGCGGGGGTTCGTCGTACTCGCCCCGAACGTCCTTTATCGGGCCGGACCGGCGCCGGAGATGCCCGATCTGGCGGACCCCGCACAGCGGGATCCGTTCTTTGCGCGGCTGAGGCCTGCCATGGCGGAGCTGACGCCCGAGCGAATCCTCAGTGACGGGGCGGCCTACCTCGACTACCTCGACGAGATCGCAAGCCCGCCGTTCGCCATCACGGGCTATTGCATGGGTGGGCGCGTGGGCTGGCGGATCGCCGCCGTCTACCCGGAGCGCGTCGCGGCGCTCGCCGCCTTCCACGCCGGGGGCCTCGTGAGCGACGATGAGGACAGTCCGCACCTGAGCGCCGGCGCGATCTCCGCCGAGCTCTACCTCGGTCACGCCGACAACGACCAGAGCATGACACCCGAGCACGTGGCGGCGCTCGAGCAAGCCCTCGAGGAGGCCGGGGTGCGCTACGGCTCAGAGCTCTACGAGGGGGCTGCCCACGGCTACACGATGAGCGACACAGCCGCCTATGACGAGGCAGCGGCCGAGCGGCACTTCACCGAGCTGTTCGCGCTGCTCGACAGGACGATCGCCGGCTGACCGCGGTGACCACGCCGCGGTCGCAGGCCCGATCCAGCGACCGCCGAGGGCTCGGCCGTCGATTCAGGCCGCATCGCTCGTCGTCCGCGCCTGCGTTCCGGGCTGCGTTGCCCGTTGGATGCCGCGCAGCATCCGTCTGAAGACGCGGTGGTGGACGGGGTAGAGCAGATACCAGTAGGCGAGCCCGACATATCCAAACGGGTCAAAGACGGTCGTTTGACGAACCATCGAATCCCGTCCCGCGGGATCGACCTCGAACTGCAGCCACAGCCGTCCAGGGAGCTTCATCTCAGCTGCCAGGCGCAATAGGTGGCCCGACTCCAAGCGCTCGACGCGCCAAAAGTCGACGGTGTCGCCGATTCGCAGGTCAAACGGATCGCGGCGCCCGCGGCGCAACCCGACGCCGCCGCGGAGCGTGTCGAGCAGACCCCGCAGCCGCCAGAACCAGTTGGCGGCATACCAGCCGGTGTTCCCGCCGATGCGCTGGATCGGCGCGAACGCGTCCTCGGGCTCGCGGTCCACGTGAACTACCCGTGAGGCGACTTGGCGACGGCCGACCGTATGCCCGCCCCAGCGCCGTGAGCGCTCTGCTCCCAGCGCGTCGGACCAGCTCGTCTCGGCGAACTCCCGGTCCTCGTTGACGAGCGCTCGTTCGATCGCGGCCGACAGACCTCGCCGAGATGCTGTGAACATCCCATCGGCGCTCCGACTGGTCACGATCGTCTCGTTGCGAAGGCTCTCGACCATCGCCCCCGCGACGCGCCCGTAGACCGGTGTCAGCAGCCCGAGCAGCAGCCGTGATGCTCGTGGCGTGATCAGGGGCATCCGGACGACACGCCGGCGCAATCCTCGCTGGCGGGCGTACTCGCGCATCACCTCGGCGTAGGTGACCTGATCGGCGCCGCCGATCTCATAGACCGCGTCGACCGGTTGCTCGAATTCGATCGCTTCGAGCAGGCAGTCGACGACATCTTCGATCGCGATCGGCTGGGCGAGCGTCTCGACCCACCGTGGCGCGACGATCACCGGCAGGTGCTCGACCAGTGCTCGCACGGTCTCGAACGATGCGCTGCCCGATCCGATCACGATCGATGCACGCAGCTCGGCCGTTGCCACGCCATGGTCTCGCAGCAGTCGACCGACCTCGTGGCGACTGGCGAGATGGGGCGAGAGGTCATCGTCGGCTCCGAGGCCGCCCAGATAGACGATCTGCGCGACCCCGGCGGCTTTCGCCGCCTCAGCGAAGTTGATCGCAGCACGGCGGTCGAGATCCTCGAAGTCTCCGTCGCCCCCCATCGAATGCACGAGGTAGCAGGCCGTGTGCACCCCGTCGAAGGCGCCATCAAGCGAAGCGCGATCGAGGACGTCGCCCGCGACGATCTCTGTCTGCGGCGCAACTCGGTCCCGCAGCACCTCCGCCCGTCGCGTCAGGCAGCGCAGCGGTCGGCCCGAGGCCTGCAGTCGCTGCAGCAGCCGGCCGCCGACGTAGCCGGATGCGCCGGTGAGGAGGGTCATTCGCTGCGACCGGAGTGACATCGGAGGGTAGTCTACTACGGCAAGTAGTAGATGTCAATCTGCTACCCCCGAGCCGCGAGCCGCGCAGCCGCATCTCTGCAGGGCCGGCTGGCGCTACTTCTTCGCGGGCGCCACGGCCCGCGGGGCCCGCCGCGCGCGAACGTAGGCAAGCCCCGTAAGGCCCGTGGCCACGGGAATCATCGCCATCACCGCGATGCAGGGCTGGCTCGAGAGGAACGGCGGAGCCAGCGTCGCCGAACCGGCAGCCAAGTGGGCCGCCAGTATCGCGACAGTGATCAACAGCGACAGTATCGCCGCAGTGGCAAGGAACAGAGCGACGGGAAAGCGCCACTGAGTGCGCTCTCCGAGCAAGTGGTCGACCCGCTCGGGATCGACCCCTAGGGCATCCGCGCCGCCTGCCTGCGAGAAGCTGAGCATCGCGCTTGCGAGTGCCGAGGGGTCCCCGCCGCTCGTGCGCAGCGCGGTCTCGTCGGCGCTGATCTCCGCGAGCGTATGCTGGCGCTCCACCAGACGACCCAGGGAAGGTATGAAGAACAGCCCGGCCGCGAGGACTCGGCCGCACGCTAGACGCAGCGGATCATGGCGGCTGGCATGATGACGCTCGTGTGCGAGCACGGCCTCCAGCGCGGGGCCGTCCAGCAGCTCGAGCGCGCCGGTCGAGAGGTACACGAGTGGGCGCAGCAGCCCAGCGCAGAATGCCTGCGGGCGCTTGTCGTTGAACACTGACGCTCCGCGGGCCCCGTGGAGCGCCGTCGGCGAGCGAGCCTGAAGGGCCCGCCTGAAGCTTCGCTCGGCGAGCAGCTCACGTGCGAGGCCCCATGCAGCCGCTCCCACCATCAGCAGGCCGAGCCCGGCGAGCGCCGTCACGACGACGGCGCCGGTGTTCGCCGCCGGATAGCTGAGCCGCTGTCCGAAGACCGAGACCACATGGGAGGCGGCGCCCGAAGTGACCCGCCAGGACTCGAACAGCCGTGTGATCACGAACACTGCCGATGCCAGGCCGAGAACTCCGAGCAGCACGCTGGCGCCAAACAGGCGACCGGCTGCCGTCGCCGCCGGTGCTTGGGGCACGAGCGAAGCGTCGGCCGCGCGAGGTTCCATGACGGCTCCGTCAAGGCGAAGAGTTGACTGGGCACGCGAGCTTGAAGCCATCATCTCCCTAGCGAAAATCCTAGACGAGTGGGCACCTCGGCGGCGCTTGGAGGCGGACCTTGAGCGCGCCGTGAAGCCTGTCGCTCCGGGCCCCCGGAGTCGGCGTCCGGTCAACATCGATGCGGTCCTCGAGCCGGTGAGCACGCCGGGCTGTCCGCAAGACCTTTGATCAGCGCTTTGTCGACGTCGGAGAGCCTGCCAAAGCACGCAGTCCTCGTCTGACAACGCCCGAGTCGCAATTGGCGCCGGCAATCGAGTGCGCGATGCCAGGCATGCCTCGGAAGTGCAGCGGGGGCATGTCCGGCGTCGGACGAGTGGATCGAGCCTCCGAACATAATCAGTCAGGGATGGTACTACATAGGATCGTAGATAGACCCCAGGTGCTGCTTCGCGGCGGCAGAGCGCCCTTACACAATGCACTCTGCGCCCACTTGCTACACTTCGTCGTAGATGGCGCGGAAGAGGAAGAGTTCACCTACCCAGCCGGCACTGCCGCCGCTGCACGAACTCGAGTCAGAGGTGATGGAGGAGCTCTGGTCGCGCGGCGAGGCGAGCGTGCGCACGGTCATGGACGCACTCAACAAGGGCACCGGCAAGGAACGGGCCTACACGACGTACATGACGATCATGGCGCGCCTGCACAAGAAGGGCGTGCTCGATCGCCGTCGTGAGGGCAAGACCGACTTCTACGCACCGAAGCTCGACCGCGACGAGTTCATGGCCTTGCGAGCAGCCGCCGAGGTCGAAAGTCTCGTGGCGGAGTACGGCGACGTGGCGCTCAGCCACTTCGCGCGGCAGGTCGCGAGCCTCGATCCGCCGCGCCGGCGCGCGCTGCAGCGCCTGGCCCGCAAGCCCTGAACCGCTGTCCGCCATGCGTGGCGGGGCTGGCTCTGCTCTCACGGCGCGACCCGCGTGCGTAACGCCGGGGAGGCGCACAGAGGAAAGCGCGCCGGGTGCTCGGCGCGCCCTCCTCTGTGCCCCAGTTGATCTGGCGCGGATCAACGTCGGCGGGGCGCTGATCAGTAACCGTAGCCCGAGGATTCTGCAGCGGCCGGCGGCGGAGTGACTGGCGCGCTGGTCACTGCGGTGCCACTCGCAGACAGGACGTACCAGCGAGCTCCGAACTCATTCAAGCCCTGGCCATTGGTTTCGCCCGACACCTTGTCACCTACGTAGTAGTACAGCGGGTGGCCGTAGTAGGTCACCAGGCGAGTGCCCTTGGGTCCGGCGATCGTGCCGATGTGTGCCGCAACCACCCCGCCCTCGGCCTGTGGCTTGCCGGCCGATGTAAATGCCGGCCAGACCGCGAAACCCGCGCGTGAGAGGGTGCTGACGTTGGGCCTGTCAGCCTGAAAGAGATACAGCGTGCGTCCGTTGGCATCAACGAGCGTGTTGCCGAGCGACGTGTGCTTGACACTCACGGCGCTGCCGCCGACAGGCGTCGGCTTGGCCTTACTCGCGCTCCCGCCGCTCACGGCGATGACGAGCACGATGATGCCGGTGACGACGACTGCGAGGCCGGAGGATATGACGCGGTTGCGTTTCATTGGCTTGCTCTCCTGAAGTCAGATCAAGTCGCGTACTGCTCTTGGGTTGGTGGTGGTGCGACTGATTTAGGTAGTTACACGTTCAGACCCCGGTCCGGGCGAGAACCTTCCCGCTTTCTACGACATCGTGTAGGAGGCTCTCCGGGCGACCGCCCAAAGCCCACCAAACGCGTAGCTACGAGGAGCCGTAGTAGACGCTTGCCCCGAACTGCTACGATGCGTCGTAGATCGAGCATATTCCCCACCAAAGCCAGCTCGGACGCCACTACCGCGCCTGAGCTCGATCGGAGAGTTATCCAATGAGACACATCTGCACATTCATCCCGGCGGCAACACTCACCGCTGCGCCCGTGCTCGGAACGACCGCTCGCACGCCGGCCGCGAGGCAGCGACACGCGTCGCGATTCGCAGGCGCAGCCGCGACTTACAGCCGCCCGATCCTCGACGCGGCGGCCGAGCTTGTAAGCAGGCAGAGCGGCTCGTCACCAGATCAACGCGCGTGATCGCGCCACCTTGAAAGGAGCTTGACCGATGAGCAAGCATTCTGTCCTATCCAGCTTCGCCCCCACCGCGGCCGCCGTCGTAATCGCCGTTCATCGGCCGCACGGGAGCCCTCGCGGGCGGGGAGCGCGCGGCGGTCGCGCCCGCCGCGCCGGTGATCAGCTGGCACGCGCCGCGTTCGGTTCGAACGGCCGCCGTTACCCCAACGGCCGGCCGAGATGTGGCGATGCAGAGGCCGATTCCGGGCCCCTTGATCAAGTCCGAACGGTGTAGCCATGGGGTAGCGAGCGCCCGTAGGACCGCTCTCCAGCCACTGCTGCGCTCGGCTGATCCACCTCATCCTCCCGCAGAGCATGCAGATACCGCATGTCAACGCCGAATACGGCTCTACGAACGGGGATGGCGGGAAAGTTCTCGAAATCTCCGTGGCCCCTGATCCGAAGACTCCCCGAGGAGAGATATGGGGCCAAGACCCGGTTAGCATCGCTGGCGACCGGATGGATGGCTGACGCTTCTGTGCCCTAGTCCGCGGGCTTCGCTACGGTGTCGCCATGGTTGCCCAGGAGGTCATCGAGGCTGCGGGCCAGATGCTGGCGGCTGTTGCTGACGATCCGGTCAAGATCGTGCTGTTTGGCTCGCGGGCACGCGGTGACGCAGGCCCAGACAGCGATTTCGATTTCCTCGTCGTAGAGCGGGACCCTCGCAACCGTCATGCCGAGATGGTGCGTCTCGGTCGTGCGCTACGACCCCTCGGGATGCCGTTCGATGTGATCGTCGTCAGCGAGCGCTATGCCGAGGACTGGGGAGCCGTAGAGGGGACAATGGTGCACGCCGCACTGACCGAGGGTCGAGTGCTGCATGCCGCCGCATGATCGGCTTGACTTGGCGCGGGTGCTGCTCGCCCGTGCCATTGATGACGAGACGCTGGTGCGGAAGGTCTGCTCAGATGCCGACGTGGCCGACTCCATCGTCGGCTTTCACGCGCAGCAGGCCGCCGAGAAGCTGATCAAGGCCGTACTGGCCGCTCGCGGCGTGACGTTCGTGAAGAGTCACGCGCTGAGCTACCTCATCGGGCTGGTCGAGGAAAACCACATCGAGGCACCGGACGAGCTTGCCGAGGCCGATGTGCTGTCGCCATGGGCAGTCGAGTTCCGCTATGAGGGTGAGGAGCCCCCCGCCTTGGACCGATCTGCGGCCATCGTCCTGGTCGCACAGCTCAGAACGTGGACTGAAAGCGAGATCAAGACCGCAGAGCAGCCGCCAAACCCTGACCAACGACAGCCGGATGAGGATCAGCCAGAGTAGAACCGGAGCGAGTTTCGAACAACGACCTCACACCCGGCGAAAACGGAGGGGGTGAGATTCGAACTCTCGGTACGCCAATCAGGCGCACAACGGTTTTCGAGTCCTTGACCTGGAGGCCGTATTTTTGGTTTGCTAGAGCCAAAATGCGTCTTGCTCGCGCCAGTTCTCGCGCCAGTACGTCCTTGCAGTTTTGAGACCGTCGCAGTTCGGCCACGTAGAGCCAAATATTGGCTGCTTGCGCCACAGTGGAGCGCGTGGCGGTTTCGCGCCCTGGCCGATATTTGTCAGCGATGACGTATCGGTGGCGCGCGACAAATGCCACCCGAGACGCCCACTTCGGACGACCAGCAGGCACGCGAACCGCGGATCGCGACACGCCCGCTTGCGCCGGGCGAAGCAGAAGCGCCCGCTTCGCCGCCGTCCACGCTCCCGTTTCGTCCGTTGGGAGAGCAATCGAGCTGTCGGGTGAAACGACTCCGTTCACGCAACAGCGGGAGCCTGATGGGGAATACGCGCCGTGGCGGCGCATTCCACTGCCCTGCGGGTGCCCGCCGAAGGCGAGCATGGACAACTAGCTGGGATCAGCTGCTAGGCCGCTGTTGTCCGCAAGATCCCACTTCGCGTATCGTTTTGCTCCGTGGCACCTGCTCTCTATGCGCTAATCATAGGCGTCAGCGCCTATCCTCACTTGCCGAACGGAGACGGACCGCTCGCGCCCGATGACTACGGTATGACCCAGTTGACCGCCGCAGCACGTAGCGCGGTGCTCGTGCGTGATTGGCTGGACTCCTCGGCGAGCCGGTTGCCCGTGGCGCTCGGGCGCTGCACGACCCTGATCTCGCCCTCCCCTGGGGAGCTGGCGCTCAGCGAATCCACCGATGGGCTCGCCACGCGCGACGCGGTCCGCGACGCTCTGCTGCAATGGCGGGAGGACTGCGCGTCCGATCTGGACAACGTGGCGTTCTTCTACTTCGCCGGTCACGGGGTGCAGCGGACGCGCACCGATGCGGTTCTACTGCTACGCGACTTCGCGGATCGCCCGGGCAATCCGCTCGTCAACGCTATCGACGTCAACAACCTCGTCAACGGCATGGCACCGACGGTTAAGCGTCCCGGGATGGCGCGCACGCAGCTGTGGTTCATCGACTCCTGCCGCGTTTTTCCATCTGAGTTCGATGCCTTCGAGCGGTTGAGCGCGACAGAGGTCTTCGATGTCACGCTGTCCGATCGTGACAATCGCTGTGCCCCGATGTACTTCGGCAGCCTGCCCGGAGGGGAAGCGCTGGCGCTGCCAGACGAGCAGACAATTTTCTCTAAAGCGCTGATCGAGTGCCTGGACGGGGCGGCGAGCGTGTCGCGCCCCGGCAGTGGCGTGTGGGATGTCACGGTCGGCTCGCTCTCACAAGCGCTCGGCCCGGTCGTGCGATCGATCAACACCGAAACCGGCGGCACCCAGGAAGCCTGGACGGGCGGACAGACGACGCGCCCCGACGCCCGCATCGTGACCGCCCCCGGGGTGCCCGACGTCCGCGTGAGCCTTGAACTGCGCCCGAGCTCGTGCGCGCATGAAATGAGCCTGCGTGTCACCTGCCCAGAAGGCAACCCCATGCCCGTTCCCGTCCCGCTGAATCCCAACCCGTTCTGCGATCGCTGGCCGGCCGGCGTCTACCGGTTCGACGCGGCTCCGTCTGACCGAGGTCTCATCGACGGACACCTGCCCGTACTGCCCCCCGAGTTTCCCTGGGTGGGCGAGGTCCTGCCGTGAGCGAGCTGACGTTCCGCGTGAAGTCGGAGTTGCCCGAGCTCCCGATCGAGGTCTACGACTCTGGGTTGACGCTGCTGAACCGCGTCCTCAGCTCCGAGCGGATGACGGTCGATGCCGGCCACTATTACGTGATCGCGCGCCTACCCGGCGGCGACCGGCTCGAGGCGACGGTCGACGTGCCCGCCGGACGCCCAGTCGTGGCAGACCTCGGCGACCACCGCAGCCATAACTATGTTGGATTGGCGCCGCGGAAAGTTCCCAAGGCCATGCTCGAGGCTGGGTTGGAGGACCGCGAGACTAAGTTCGGCTGGAAAGATCGCATTGGTGAAATCAGGCCCAAGGGTGGCGTGACCGAGCGACTCTCGGACGAACTCGAACCCACGCCAGGATTCATGGTGCTCAATACGGGCGACACGAGGGAGGGGAAATGGGTCTTGTATGCGAAACCGATCGCGTGGCAACTGCCGTCGGCCGCGCACCCGCATTTCGTTGAGCCCTCGCTGGAACTGCGTCTGCGAGCGCCAGGCGGCCCACCATCCTGCAGCGTGGTACCGCGGAAGGCTCGGCAATACCTGCGTCCGGAGGTGAGGATCTTCGAGGATCGCCCGGTATTGGTCACGAGGCTGAAGCACGAGACAGCCGATGCACTGCTGCGCTACCTCGCCGCCGGGCAGATCGACGACGCTGCGGTGCTCACGCATTCGGCCGCGCTGAACGCCGAGCGGCTGTTGGAAAAAAAGCGCGGCGACCCGATCGCGGCGGCGGCCGGCGCGTTCGTGCTGCTGGCGCTCGGGGACATCGACCGGCTCCACGATTGGACAACAAACCTCTCGAACTGGTTCCAGTGGCTCCCGGACGCGGGCGTCGCGCTGGCCGAGCACCAGGCGTGCCTGGGTGATCACCGAAACGCCGCGAGCACGCTCGAAGGCCTCTCGGACCGCGGGCTTCCGTGTCTTACCATCGCGTTGGCGCTCGCGATCTCGCGGATGCGGACCTACGTCCGCGCCGATCTTTGCGGTCGCCGCATGGTCGAAGCACTGGAGGATCTGACCCGGTACGCGATCGCGTGCGACCTCACGGCGACCGTGACGACCTTTTCGGCGCAGAACGTGTGGAAGCCCCTGCCTCGCGGTGCCTCAACACACGACACAAAGCTTCGCACCCCGCGCCTGCCCAAACGATCGCGCAGACGAAAGGAGAGCACATGAATGTCATGCGCGCCGTGGTGGCTGTCGGATTGGCGATCGCGTTCGTAGCGTTTGCCGCGTTCCTCGTGTTCAATGCCGATACGACCAACGCGACCGAGTGGCAGCGCTGGGTCTACGTGTTCGGCACCGCCGAGGCGGTGGCGTTCACCGCCGTCGGATGGCTGTTCGGTCGCGAGGTCAGCCGCAAGCGCGCGGACACCGCCGAATCCCGCGCCAACACGGCCGAGCAGCACAAGGATACGGCGATAAAGCAGGGCACAGCGCTCGCCGGCCTGGTCGTCGGCGGGGCGCCAGCAGGCACGCGAGCTCGCATGGAGTCGATGGGCGCAGGCGGGCAACCGGACGGCCTGCAGGCCGCGGTCGACTACGCCAAAAAGACCTACAACCTGTGACCCAAGGCGCGGTGGACCGAACCCCAGTCATCTTCTTCGTTGAACGTCCGCTGGCGACGCCGTCCTTAAGCGCGAGGACCGAGCGTGGGTGGCGGTCCTGCTGACACGCCTCCTTCTCGTCCGATCCGAAAGCGCACGCGCCGTCACGACGACGCCTCCTTGCTGCGCAAAGCACAAATCTGGAGGCGTGCCACGCCCAGGTGCGCTCGCGCGGGGTGGCTGCGCCTGGGCGTTATGAGCGTCTTCTCAGTCGTCGGCGCGCTGGTGCCGCCGCACCCCCACCAGCCAAAGCAACACGAGCGCACGCCAGGCACCGCCGCCACCAAACGGGCGTCACCCCCGCTAGTCCCAACCGTTTGCGCGACAGCAACGACGACATGCCGACATGCCGACCAACGACCAAGGCGCCGCGCAATCGCTCGGCCAGGTATCGAACTGGGTAAGCGCATGCCGACGCCCGCTCGTGGGGCTACGCTGCCAGACCAAGACGCTTGAAGTCTCCTGCACATGCGCGATCAGTACGGCTCCGACGCCCAGTTTCTTCTCTTCGTCGATCAGCTTGCCGAGGTGCGGGATCTGCTGCTCGCCGACGATGTCACCAAGCACCGGATGGCCCTCGTCGCAGTTGACAATCTGGCCGAGATCGTGCTGCATCGGCACAAGCGCCACATACAGAAATTGGCCGGGGAAACTCGGCGTCATCGTGTTCCACGTGTGAGCCAAAGCGATGCCGCGGAACTCAATGCACGCTTCGAGGCGCGAGTACGGCTCGGACGAAAGGGGGGCGAAGACCCGTCGATAGATCGGCTGCTCAGACCGATCCTCGACGAGCTCGATGATGCCCTGTTCCGCACGGGGCACGCGTACCGTAACCGCGTTTACCACGCCGACCATCACAACGCGGCTGTCCTGCCTTTGATCGCACGAAGCTATTCCGGGGCAGTCGGCAGAGCCTTCGTGCGGCTTCAGCCAACGCAAACCGCCCACACCATTGCCATCGGAATGCGCCAGCACCTTGCTCGCTACGGCTACACCGGTTCGCGCGAATCCTGGGCGGAGGATTATTTCCCACCAGCCGAGGCAGCCGAGCAGATCGTCACGCACCTAACGGCGGACCTGCAACCCACGCTACCGGCAGCAAAGGCCGCGCTTCGCGAAGACATTGCGTGGCGCACGGACTGGGCCGACGACGTGATCTGCGACCTACTCCGTGAACCCGGGATGTCGCCCGAGCGCTTTGCGTGGGGGCTTCGGTGGGGTGAGTTTTGGTCAGCTCACGGCACGGACGATGAGGTCGTCACCGTCGACCGCGAAGTCGCAGAGATACGGCACCGGCTCCTTGAGATGAGCGATGACGCCCGCGAAAAGCGGGATGTGCTCTATGCACGAATCGACGAACTCGAGAATGCCCGTAACCAGCGTGTGCAAGCGATGCTGCGTCAGTTCGTCCCCAAGCTCGATCTCGACCGTATCGCCCACACAAGGAGACTCGGCGAGCGGCTGTCAACCGCTCGTGACGCTGGTACGTTGACCATACGCTACCAGAAGCTCGATGAAGCAATGCAGGTGATCGAGGATTTCCTCGACGATATGGCTATTGGATGGGGTCGACACGTTCAAGACGAAGAAGAGCGCGCACGCGGTAACTGACAATCGGTCCCGCAGACACGCGCTTGGTACGGCTCATTCCTCCGGGAAGTCCCACTCCGCGTTGTGAATATCGATTATCTGCTCGACGACGAGGCCGATCAACGACTGAAAAGCCCAGCGGTCGGCCGTACCGTTGTGACGTCGCAGCTTCTTGGCTTCTTCGTCGAGGATTCTTATCCAACGCTCTGCTGGTGAGCCCGGAACTCGAAGGTGGAGCTGGCCCATTGCCGCCGCAGACGCGATGTGCCTCGCCGTGAGATGAGCGCTCACCTCGGCGGCGAGAGCGGTGGCGATTGCGCCGAGCTCCACCAGCTGGCTAGTGACCTCCATCCAGTACACATATTGTTCACCGACATCGGTGTCACTATTGGGTGGCGCGTTGAGGTAGCGGTCTCGCACAACGTCCAGCGCGCGGGTGAACGCGGTGTCGACCGCGGCGGCGTCGTCGGGATCTCCCACGGCGGTCGCGATCGCCTCGGCTATCTCAGCGGCCACCCGCTCGTGTGTTCTTGGCGTACCGCTTCCTGAAAGCCGTCGATCCCAACCCGTCTCGTCACCCCTTTTGTCTTGTCCTCAAGCGGCAGCTCGCGAAAGTAAATGTCGCGAATGCTCTCGGCTGCAAACCAACCCTCCTGCTTCGGGCTCATTGGTCTCAGTACACCCTCGGCCGACTCGTTCCACATCTCCTCGAGGTAGAGATCGTGCGGTTGCGGGCTCAGCCCAAAATAGGAAGCGCCGCCATACCGCCCCCAGTGTCTTTGCTCGCCCTCTGCGCCGACCGTATGGACGGCCGCGATGAAGTCTTTGCCTTCCTGCTTGCGACGCGCGAAGACGTAGTCAAAGCCATCGCGAACGTCCTGGCCGCCGAGCGCATGGAAGACTGCCAAGGCAACGGTGCCCTTACCGGACCCTTGGTCAGCGTGACGCTGAAGCTCGTCGAGGCCCCAGCCCAAGGCCAGACCGAGAAGCCACGCCGCGAGGATCACGGCCGCCGCAAACAGAACGAGCGCGTCGACGTGGTCAGTCCAGTCGTAGCCGTTATCCAATTTCCGTACAAGCCATGGTGTCCACGTGGTGAGCGCAAACGCTGCGTGAAGCACTAGGGAGTAACCGAGCGCTCGCAGAACCAGCTCCAGATCACCGAGCGTTGTCGGTGCCGGTCGACGGCGGCTGGCGACTCTGGCGGTGATGAACCCCGGTAGAACGAAGATAACCAGGGCGACAAAGGTTGCGACGGTCCCGGACACATGCGCACGCTAGCGCAGGCCGACGTTCGGATGAGGCTCACGACAAGCGCTTTGCGCTACAAGCGAGCATGCGGAGCCGGTCCACATGCGTGCGCGCGTCGGACGAGCCCCGGAAGTCGAACTCGCTCGTCGGTCGGTGGCTGCTTCAACCGGATCGAACGTTGGGAACACCAGGACCGTCTGTGAAGCATCGCCGGTTAGATGCAGACGCTTCTCATGGCTGGCCGGCAAGGGCATCGAGGACAAGCTCGGGCAGCGCGTCGAGCGCAGCGCCCAGCGCGGCCTCGATTGGTACTGCGAGCCGCGAGTTGTTGGCATCGAGCGCCGCGATCCATAGCTCGGGGTCGTAGCGGGCAATGCTCGACAGGCCGAACAGCAGGAGCCACCACAACATCAGCGGCGAAAGGGGATCCTTCCCGCCGACCCGAGGGAGCAACAGGCGGGTGCCGAGACCTCGGTAGTCAGGGGCAATTCCATTCAGGTGTCGAGCACGAAGCTGAACGTTCGTCGGGACATCGGGCCAGCAGAACACAGGAAGCATTCCGACTGCGCTCGGTTGCGTGATGAGTATGTCTTTGCGCATTCCCCGCGTATGCCACATGTACGCGCCCGCAGCCGTGGGGTAGTCACCGAGACATTGAAGGAGCGTGTCCGGGTCGGCATCTGGCAGCCCGTCGATGAGCAGCTCAAGTGGTCGCATATCAGCGAGCCGCATATGCGCGGCGTCGAACACCGGGCGGAAGACGCGCAGAGGTCGTATCCACGCCGCATCCTCGAGTGGCGGTTGCGGCAGCGGCGGCATCAGCTCAGGGATCGCAGCCCACACAGCCCCAAGTTCGAGCGGCGAGCTGAGTTGCCCCGAACCAGTCGCCTCAGCAACGCCAGCGAAGGACTGTCGCCGCCCTTTAGATCCCTCGCCATTCTCTGGCTTGACTACACGATGAAGAAGCCCGGCCGACGGATCACCTGGGGCAGGCAATTTCAAGCCATGCCCGGAGAGACGCCACGGGTCGTCCAAATGAGCGGCGGCGATCGCACGACCTGCCTGGCTAAGGGCGTAGAACAACAACAGAGGCGAAGCAGCCGGACCAACGTCCGCCGCGGCGTTCATAAGCTGCTCGGCCTGCTCAATCCCAGACACGAACACTCCCGCCCGCTCACCCTCGACGCGCGCAGGCGGCTGTGCCCTCAAGACCCTTATTCGCTGCCAGGCGAACACGCCGACGACGATACGCCCTGACCTGGTCGCACCGGCGGTCTCGCGCTCTTGTCCGGCTCGCTCGCAACACTCGTCCGGTGAGCGCCCTTCAGACATCCAACGTCCCAGTAGCACCGCTTCGCTGCCTCCTCGACACGATGATCCTCGACAAGATCGCGGAAGACGACCAGCTACTCGATCAGGTCCAGCGGCTCACCGACGATCGCAAGCTCGAACTCGTCGTGACCAGCGTCACCGAGCGCCAAGTCGCACCGATCACGGACGAGGCGAAGCGCGGCCGCATCGCCTCGGTGTCCCGACGCGTCGTCGGGACAGTCGGATTCATCCTCGACTACTCCCAACTTGGCGTAGATCGCCTCGGGCCAGACGGGCCGATCGAGGCCATTCGCAAAGGCCGTCGCAAGGAGACCGCGGACGCGCTCATCGCAGCAACAGCCGAGTGGGACGGGCTAATGCTCGTGACAGAGGATGCGCGCCTACGACGCGCGTTGGAACGCCGCGGGACGCCAGTCTGCGGCTGGGAGCAGCTTCGGCGAGACATTGAACTGGCGGGCGCAGCCGCGACCATAGCGTCACCGGTTATCTAACTCCGGCGGCGCTCCTGGCTCCACGGGGCCTTCATGCGAGACTGCTCCCGTCGACCGAAAGCAGGCACCCTGCTGGTCGAGCCGACATACCCGCTCCGGACGAAACTCGATAGCGCAGGCCGACCACGCCGAGACTCCCGCGTACGCCATGCAAAGCAGTAGTCCAAGGGTTACGACGGCCGCTTGTTCGCATAGCGCGAATCTCCCGCAGCGTATCGTCGATAGGCCCAGTTCGCCGCCGGTAAGAACCGCTGCCGCCTCGAAGGAGGCCAGATCACCAGTCCTTCGGGGCAAGACTGCCAGCGGTGGCTTCAGCGAGACAGTCTTAGCCTAAAGAGTCAACGACTGCCTGCCGATCCCGACTCCACAGAGCTTAGGGTCGAATCGCCCACGCGCAAAGAAGGGGTCCATGTATGCGTGTTTGTCAGGCGCGCGAGCGGTACATACGCTGGCTGGTCGTTACGAAGGATCTATCGCCGCACACGATTCGTGCTTATGACGGCGATATCGCGATATTCGCGCGGCACCTTGGGCTTCGCGCGAGCGTCGAGAAGATCGACGCCGACTGTCTCATCGCCTTCATAGAAGAGCAGCGTGTAGCTGGGCTCGCCTCAACCACGATGCGGCGTCGGGCGTCGGGTCTCCGCGGTTTCTGTAGGTGGCTGCAGTCATGCGACCTTCTGGATGACGACCCATGGATCGGCACGACGGTGGCTGGGGGTCGGACACGCAAGCTACCCCGCGTCGTGCCCACGCACGAGTTGGAGCAGCTCTTCTGTTCCCTTCGGGAGAAGGCAGGCATCGACGACGTGAACGACTTCTCTGTGGGTCTACGTCATCCCCATCAGTCAACCACGCTGCTTGGTGTCACGTTGATGGTGGCGACAGGCATGCGCGTGAACGAGGTCGTCAGCATCAAGTGCCACGATATCGACCTACCGGGCAGGGCTCTACGCATCGTCGGAAAGGGACGCCAAGAGCGGCAGGTGTTCTTGCCAAACCAGTGGATTACCCGTCTCACTGGCGCGTATCTCAAGACGCGTGCCGAGCTTGGACTTGTCCACTCAAACCTCCTGTTCAACGCGCAGTGCGGGGTGCTCACAGCGCCTGCTATGCGAGCTAGGCTTGTCAACGCGGCACGAGATGCAGGTCTTGGCATCCGGGTCACGCCACATATGCTGCGACACACAGCCGCCACCCAGTTGATCGAGTCGGGCGTCGATATCCGCTATATCCAGCGTCTTCTAGGACACGCAAGTCTCAGCACTACCGAGATCTACACGCACGTCTCCGACGGGGCGCTCAGGCGGGTTGTCTCCGACGCCGACGTCGTCGGGAAGCTTCTGAACTAGAGCTCTCACGTCCCCGCTCGCGCTTGAAAGTCGCTGGGCTGCGCGTCAAGGCCGAGTCCTGTCAGGCAGCGTCCGACGCAGCCTCCATGGCGCTTTGAGGCCGCCGCGTGTTTGACCAGCGATAACTAAGGATTATCGGTGGCGGGAGCACACGAGGCTATGGTCGACTCCCGGCTTGTCGCGGCAATGTCGCGGCTTGCGGACCAAGCGGCCGATTTCGCCCCGAACCTCACCTTGCTGTTCGTCACGAACATTCGAGACGGCGAGATCATCGATGTCGGACCGGGCGGTATCTCGAACGTCTCGCAGTACTACACGCGAGAGCAGGCCGATGCGGTCATACGTACTTTCCAGGATCTCGGCGTCACCGTGGAATCGTTCTTCAACGAGCGTGACTTCATCGCCCACGTGATCGATGGGCGGCCCAGAGAGCGCCCTGAAGTCGTGTACACGACCGCAGAGGGGGGCAGTGGGATTGGTCGTCGCGCCCTCATACCATCACTCTGTAGCCTGCTCGGGCTTCCGGTGCTCAACTCAGGAGCACACGCCAGCACTTTGGCAAGGCACAAGCTCCACGCCAACGCGGTTCTACGAATGTTCGGCGTACGCGTTCCGGACACCTGGCAGTTTGACGGTACCGACTGGACAGGTGGGCGAAGGCCGACCACCGGGACGCGCGTGATCATCAAGCCCGCCTCCGAGTCAATGTGCATTGGAATCGATCACGAAAGCGTGCAAGTAGTAGATGCAGGATTTGCCGATTTGGTCCGTACCCGGTTCGCGGCGTTCTCTCAGCCCGTCATCGCCCAGGAATTCGTTTCGGGTGACGAGGTAGGCGTTCCGCTCATTCAGCTAGATGCGACTCATGCGCTTCAGGTGCTCGAGGTACGGAGGGGCAACGGTGAACGGTTCGGCGGTCTCCCGCAGACGTTCGAGGATCATGTGTTTCGTGATGTTGTTCATGTGACCTACCACGCCGCGCCGGAGCAACTCGGGATGATCCAGAGCGCGGCGAAGATTGCGTTCGACGTGCTAGGGATGAGCGGCATCGGCCGTGTAGATTTCCGGGTCGACGCCGATGGTCGTGCTTGGGCCTTCGACACCAATGAGGCACCAGCACCGCTCGCCAAAACCGCGTATGGCACCGCGATGGAGCAACTCGGATTTCCACTGCAAAAGATGCTGGCGGTGTGGCTCGGAATCGGCCTAGCAAAGGCGGGTCTGATTTCAGGAGTCTGACCAGAAGTTCAGGCTGCCAGGCGGAACAAGCCTGCCATAGTAGCTCCAGGCTGGCCCGATCTCGATTCGGCCGCCCTGCAAGAACATCCCGTCCGCGTCCGCACGAGCGCCATGGTGGTCGAAAGTCGGCAACATTTTGGCCACCAACTCATGGCGACGGCGGACATATGGCGCGCCTGGCCACCGTATTTCTTCGACGAACTTGTCTCGTTCAGAGTGCCGGCGCTGGGCGTCGTCAAGATCACCGCGGAAAGCGGCACCTGACACGGCGGTTGAGTACACGTAAAAGTGGAGATAGCTCTCGTCAAGATCGCCCGTGCGCATCTCCTCTTCCAGATCGGTGAGGCGGGCGACACCCTCGTCATCCTGGCCCGCCAGGAGCAGAAAGCCGGCCAGGTTGATTCGTTGGAGTAGCTTGTCACCTGAGCCCTCTGGGCTGTCGATGATCTGCCGCTGCCGGACTATTGCCTCGTCCAGATTGATCGCATCGCTCCGGTACGCCGCCAGCACAAAATTGTTTGCAAAGACATCGAGACGGTGGACGCTGTCGGGAGATTCTGCGGCCAGCTGCTCCGCTTCGCAGGCGTGTCTGTAAGACGCGTCAAATCTGCCAAGCCTGATCTCCATGGAGGTCAGGTTGTTTAGGGCTCGAAACAGCTCCAGGCGATCACGCGTGCCATCGCCAGTCCCCCGGCGGAAGAACTCAACGGCCTCGGCGATCCGCGTCTTCGCCACCTCAGGCGTGTTCACAGCGCCGGCCCGTCGATTCTGGACCTGCAGCATGACGACTGCGTCGGGGTCGTAGCCGGACCGCTCCAGAAGGAGCTGCTCGGTTCGGCTCTCGGTTCTCCGCGCCTCCTCCAACATATTGGCCAGCACCTGGGCCTGTTGAAGCAAGAGCAGGAACCTGATTCGCAACTCAGCCTCGTTCCTGAGTCGCGGCAACCAGGACTTGAGAATCGACTGGGCATCGACGGCGCCATCGGTGGTCTGTAGCTCCATGGAACAGATCGCCGCGAGGTAGTTCCGCTCCGCAGCCATGCAGGGCGTCTCGCCGGCTAGTGAAGTCCGCAGACCGGGAATCGCTCGACTGAAGTCCCCCGCCTCGACTGCCGCATAGCCGTCTGCAATGACCTTGAAGTGGGTGTGCAGGGCAGTATCGGCCGGTGCTCGGCTGGTGATTCTCTGCCAAACACGGGTGCTATCAACGCCACGCCGGATCTGGCTGACGCCAGCCAGCGCGATCATCTCACGCGCATTCTCTCGGTCATCAGCTTCGAGGAGCGCTCGGGCACGGGAAGAGTAATCGCCCGGACGCAGGATCGACAGGCACTGCGTCAGTTTTTCGTAGATTGGTCGCAGGTGCTGCGGAGACTGGTCCCTAAGGATCGCGGTTCGGATGATGTCGTGGCAGAAGGAGATTTCTCCGCTGGCCGGCGCGACGAACCCGATCTTGTCGGCCAGTTCCACCAGGTTTTGTATTTCCGCTCGCTTTTTGTCCGAGATGCATTGCAAGTCGCGCTCAGTGCATGAAAGCCCGAGCACAGCTGCCTGGACGAGCAACTCGGTCACCTCTGGTCGCCAGGTACCAAGAGAAGCGAAGCGTGCGCGCGCAAGCGAAGCGAGAAAGTCGCCGTCCTTAGACGTGAGCAACGAAAGGTTCTCGTTTTCCATTGCATAAGCCGTGACTTGCTCGACCAACTTAAGGTGACCGCCGGTCACGTCGAACAACAGCCGCAGAGCATCGTCCGGTAGATCGCCCTTATAAGCAAACACCTCCAACAATTCCCGGAATTGGCGGCGATCACACCGTTCAGTGCGATGGGTTCGGTCTTTGCACATGGCCACCAGAACATCGAACTTCTCGGCATCAACGGCCGACTGCTCGTCGGCTGTGTCAACAACGAGAACGACCATCGAGTCAAGCGACGACAAGGTCTTGCGCAGCCGATCCGACAGCAACGACCTCAGTAGCTGAAGGGAATCGGTGTCCCACCAATGAGCGTTATCCGCCACGAGAAGCACGTCCCGCGAGCGGCTCAGGTGATTGAGGTCCAAAATTATGGCGCGCTCGCTGTCCGAGTAGGGCTGGAGGGCACGGCCCGTTCGCTGGCGAAACGTCGCATTCAAGAGGTCGAAGATTGAGGTGCCCACAGGCGGCGCTCCCGTGGCCGTCTCGGCTATTCTCACGGCGCTCCTAGCGCCGGTGACTGCTAGATCCGTCCAGTCGCGGTGGGCGGATGAGAGTCCGGTTAGCAGTGGGTAGAGTTCCCGCCAGGAGTTGTCGTCATCTCCCACGGCGACGACGCAGCTGCCACCCGCTTCGCGCCATCTGGTCGCGATATGGCGCGCAATGAATGACTTGCCGGAGCCGGATGGCCCGGTGAGCCGGACGACCCTGACGTCCGGCTCCTGAAGATCCGCCCAGATGCCGTCGGCCGTTCTGTTCTGGCCGAGGAGCTCGGCAAGCTCCGCCACCGATAATCCTTAGTTATCCGAAAGAGCCGTCATTGGGGCCGCATCGTAGACGAAGTCGGACCCATTGAACTTTGAGGTTGCCCCTGATGGGCCCTTAAGTGCCCGATCCAGCCGGAGTCGGTCGCTTGGGAATGCCGCTGCAGGAAGCTAAGTCCGAGCCTTTCGACGCTCGTGTTGTTGGTGGTAGGCGTCGAGGAGCGTGATGGCGTTGGCTTCGCCGCCGGGGAGGAGGTGTCCGTAGCGGTCGATCGTGATCGTGATCGAGGCGTGGCCCATGAACTTGCTGACTTTGTCGATCGCGATCCCGGCGTCGAGCATCTGCGAGACGGCGGTGTGGCGACACTCCTGCAGCCCGATCGGGTGGATCTGCTCCGCTGTTGGGCTGGTTCCCTGGCTGTCTTCTAGTTTGCGCGCGGTGGCCCACGCCTTGCGAGCACGCTTGTTGACGGAGCTGCCTTGGAAGGGCTTTGTCGGGGTACGCCCGAAGATGAGATCGCGGCCCTCGCGTCCGGTATCTCGTAGGTATCCAGCGAGAAGCTGGTGCAGTGGGCGGGTGATGATCGTTGTGCGTGTGCCCTTTTGGCTCTTGGGCTCGATTTCGCCCTCGTGCTGGTCCCACCCTCGTTGCACATCGATTCGACCTCGCTCGAGGTCGACATCGCGAGCTTGGAGAGCGCGTAGCTCGCCGTGGCGTAGTCCGGCATACATCGCGGTCGCCCACAACGCGCGGTCCTCTGGCTGGAGCGCCTCGATCAGCCAGCGAGCTTCATCGGGCGTCGCGATTCGTTCTCGTCTTCCTGTGCTGGCGGGTAGGCGCAGCCCGCGGGTCGGGTCGATCACCAGCGGATCATCGTGCCCGGTCAGGAGATCAAGGTCTCGCCAGAGCACTCGGGCGGCGTTGACAATCGAGCGGACCTTGCTCGGGCTTGACCCCGTGGCGAGCCACCCACCCACGAGCCGCTGCAGATCGGCACGAGTAATATGGATCATGGCCCTCGCGCCCAGGCGCGGCACGAAGTGTAGGCGTAGGTCTATCTCGATCGTGCGGAGTGCGCTCGGCTTGTAGCGGCGCCCGGAGCGGTTGCGTATGCGCCCTTCCTGGGCCATCTTGACCCATAGCGATACGGCCTCGTTGAGTGTGCAGCGGCTCGGAGCTCGCAGCCGCTCGATGCTCGCCAGATCCAGCTGCTCGTGACGCCACGCCTTCGCTTGCCAACGCTCAGAGAACGTCTTTCGGATCTTGGCCTCGTCCGTTCGCGAGTACACCCATGCCTCCCATCGCGGGGAGCATTCGCATGCTCCTCCCTGATGGCTCGAGCACCACTGGGAATGTCTCGCCCGTACGCCCTCTGCCGTTCGCGAACGAGGTGCTCCTGGCGGTTGCTCTGGCCACGCGGCGCCGGCCAGCAGCTTGATCTCGCTCGCAAGGGTGTCGGTCTGCTCCTGCGTCAACGCGCCAACGAGCCGCCACAGCGCAACAGCGGGGCTCGCGGGACCATCGAGCTGCAGCGCCGCCGACGACGCAAGACCAGTGTCAACCATCCGTGATGGATTGATATTAATGTACTTAATCTACTGATACTGTCCTATATGGGCTCCGAGTCGGCGCTCTCCATGGGCTTGAGGGCTGGCTCCGGCAGCAAGCGGAACTCCGTCATGGGCGAGCGCGTCGTCGTACGTCCGACCCTTACCGACCAGCCCTGTCTCGACAGAAGCGTATGCCTCGGTAGGGCGTTATACGATCTAGGATCGACCAGGCAGTGGTCACCCTGGAGGGGTGGCAGAGTGGTTGAATGCGGCGCTCTCGAAAAGCGTTGTGCGTCTGATTGGCGTACCGGGAGTTCGAATCTCCCCCCCTCCGTATCTACACCGGCTGCTCGGCACAAGAAGCATCTGCCGAGCGGCCTGAGCTGGCATCGTGGCTACCTCCAGAGCGCTCGTGGGCGCGGCGCGAGCACCAATCCGCGCGCGATCCTTGACGCAGACATCATCTACTCGCGCGTCCTGCACGAACTGGTGTGGGGCACGTTGCGGACGACTTGCGCGCGCTGGACCACAGCGAATGGCGCCCTATGACGCGCTAGGAGACGGCGACGAGCTGCAGCTCGGATGCCTTCTCTGGCTGGTCCTCGAATCCGACGACCAGGTGCGTCCCGAACGCTTCCGCCAGCCTTCGTAGCGTCGTCACGCTCGTCGGGTGCTGACCGCTCTCGATGCGGGAGATCACCGAGTGGCTTGTGCCGACGCGCTCGGCAAGCTCCTGCTGGGTCAGACCGAGCGCCTGGCGACGCGCGATCACGATCCGGGCGATCCCTTCGTACGGAGCGATTCGTGCGAGCTCCTGTCGGTACACGGCGCTTCGCTGCGCACGGCGCCGGCTCGCGGCCCGATGAGTCGAGCCCACCGGCGAGACGATCGCGTTTGCGATTGCGGTCTTCTTTGGGATTGACTTGGTTTTCGGCACGATGTCCTCTCCATCGATAGCTATCGAGCGAGCCGCGGATGACCTTAGCATTATTGCTAAACGATTTCGCTAGGGAGCGTCGTGTCCCGCAGCGCGTGGCGGTCGCCGTCGAGGCGCGTCCATTCTTCGCTTGAAGTCCTCCCAGCGCGCCTCCGCGATGACGATGTCCGCCTCCGGAATCGCGGCCGTGTCCTTGCGCAGCATGTGAAGCAGGACGAGCAGGTTGCCGGAGCGCCGGTAGAGAACTCGATAGAGCTCTGAGCCGTAGTGGCAGCGCAGCTCACGCAACTGGCCGCGCACCTGGCTCGAGTGCGGGAATGGCGGCGGCGGTGCCGTGTTTGGCTGATCGTTCAGTCGATCGATCTGCAGGTCGATCGTCGGCTGCTTGCGCTCGTCGAGCCCCGCAACGAAGTCGTCGACAGGCTCGGACCCATCCGCTGCGCGATAGTAGACGGCTTGCGTGCGAAGCACGCCGCATTTCTACCGATGTGCTCGGTCGGGAGTCACCCGAGCTCTCGCGCGACGCGGCACGCGGCTTCGCCCCGCGTGGGACGCGCCTACGCCGTGCTGCTGGCGACGCGAGGAGAGCCCGAAGGCCTGCGGTAGACGCTCCGGACAAACCCTCAACCAACTTCTCTATTCTCGCGCCAAACTCGCGCCAGTCCGGCCGCGGATCGAGCGGTCTCAGGCGGTTAACAGCGGTTTCGCGGCGCCGAGCATCCGCAGCGACCACCCCGCCGAATCTCGCTCAACCATGCGGAAAACGGCTCAGGAAAGCCAAGAATCTCGGCGCGGGCAAAAGACGCGATTCTTCGGGGCCTGGGGTTTTCGAGACCGCCGCATTCAACCGCTCTGCCACCCCTCCAGGGGCCCGCCAAGGCTAATGCATCGTGCGTGTGGCAGGCCGTGCAGCCGTGCTCGCAGAACAGGAGCTTCAGCGCCAGTGCGGCGAAATAGCGGCTCGACTACCGGCGCGACGCGAAGAACTCGCTGAGCAGCTCGCCGCACTCGAGCGCGAGCAGGCCTCCGGCGACGTCGGGGCGATGGTTCAGACGTGGCTCGCTGAGCACGTCCAGCACGCTCCCACAGGCGCCCGCCTTGGGATCGCTCGCACCGTAGACCACGCGCGGCACCCTCGCGAGCACGATCGCGCCGGCGCACATCGCGCACGGCTCGAGCGTCACGTACAACACCGTGTCGAGCAGTCGCCAGCTGCCGAGCGCGCGGGCAGCCCCGCGCAGGGCGATGATCTCGGCGTGAGCGGTTGGATCCTGGCGCAGCTCGCGCTCGTTGTGCGCGCCCGCAACGAGCTCGCCCTCGCGCACCAGCACCGCGCCGATCGGCACCTCGTCGTGTTCCAACGCACGCTCCGCCTCACGCAGGGCCATGCGCATGAAGTAGTCGTCACGTGGGAAGAAGCGCTCGCTCATCGATCTCGCCCGCGGCGTCTGCGACAGTGCCTCCCCCGCCGAAGCGCCGGCGCTTCATCATTACCAAAGCACATGCGCCCGCCATCAGCCCACTCAACAGCGTGCCGCGCGCTGGCGCGCATCTCGCTCCTGGCCGCGCTCGCAGCCGCCGCGGCGCTGTCCGCGGGTGCGGCACCGGCGCTGGCGTCGGTGCCGACCACATATGCGCCCAACGAGGTCGTCGTCGGCTTCCGCAGCGCAACAGCGTCGACCCGCGCCGTCGCAGCCCGCGTCGGCGACGCCACGCCGCAGAGCGCATCCGGCGTCGACACCCGCGTGCTGCACCTCGCGCCCGGCGAGAGCGTCACGGGTGCGCTTCGCCGTCTGCGCGCCCAGCACGACGTCGCGTGGGCGGTCCCGGACTACCGCGCGCACATGACCGGCAGCTTCATCCCGGACGACGAAGGGGCGGGGCACGCGCCCAGCGACTGGCAGCAGCTGCAATGGAACTTCGTCGGCCCGTTCAGCGTCAACGCTCCGGAAGCGTGGGCCAACGTCGCCGCCGACGGCGCCCCGGGCGGGCACGGAGTGACCGTCGCGGTCCTCGACACCGGCGTGGCATATGCCAACCGCGGGCCGTTTCGACGCTCGCCGGACTTCAGCCGCTACACGTTCGTCAAGGGCTATGACTTCGTCGCCAAAAATCCCCACCCCAACGATCGCAACGGACATGGAACGTTCGTCGCGGGGACGATCGCAGAGGACACCAACAACCTCTACGGCCTGACCGGCCTCGCCTACGGCGCGCGCATCATGCCCGTGCGGGTGCTCGACAGCCAGGGCGAAGGCGAAGCCTCGACGATCGCCGAAGGCGTCGTGTTCGCCGTCAAGCACCACGCCCAGGTCATCAACCTGAGCCTCGAGTTCTCGCCGGGGGTCACAGCCGCCGACATCCCCGAGCTGATCCGCGCGCTCGTCTACGCGCACCGGCACAACGTGCTCGTGGTTGCCGCCGCCGGCAACGAGGGTCATGCCGCGATCGCATATCCGGCGCGCGCGCCGTATGTGGTCTCGGTCGGCGCGACCACCGAGCACGGCTGTCTGGCGGACTACTCCAACGACGGGTCGGGGCTCACGCTGGTCGCACCGGGCGGCGGCGCGGACGCGAATCTCCCCGGCGATCCCAACTGCTTTCCCGAAAAGCCACCTGGGCCGGACGTCTACCAGGTGACGTTCACCGGGAGCTCCTACAAAAAGTTCGGAATGCCATCGGGCTATGAAGGAACCTCGATGGCCACTCCGCACGTGACCGCGACCGCCGCGCTGATTATTGCCAGCGGCGTGCTCGGCCCTCACCCGACCCCGGCGCAGATCACGGCGCGCCTGAAGGCCACCGCAACCAAGCTCGGCGGAGACGGCGACGAACGCCTGTACGGCGCCGGGCTGGTGAACGCGGCCGCGGCGACGGCGCCCGGCGGGCCCGGCGCCGTGACGAGATAGCCTGGCGGCGATGTCGAGCGCCGTCCAACAGCGAGAGCGTGCGCCGGAGCGCTGTGACCTTGCGATCGTGGGCGGCGGCATCGTCGGCCTCGCTGTTGCGCGCGAGCTGATCGCGCGCAACCCGCGCGCGACGGTGTGCGTGCTCGAGCGCGAAGCCGAGATCGGCACGCACCAGACCGGACACAACTCCGGGGTGATCCACGCTGGCGTCTACTACGTGCCGGGGTCGCTCAAGGCACGCCTGTGCGTGGAGGGCGCGCGCGAGATGTATGAGTACTGCGCCGCGCGCGGGATCGCCAACGAGCGCTGCGGCAAGTTGATCCTCGCCACCGAGCCCTCGGAGCTCGATCGGCTCGAGGAGCTCGAGCGACGGGGCAGGGCCAACGGCGTGCCGGGGCTGCGCAGGATCGACGCTGCGGAGATCGAGGAGCTCGAGCCACACGCGCGCGGCATCGCCGGATTGCATTCGCCGGGCACCGGCATCGCCGACTTCGCCGCCGTCGCTCGCGCCTACGCGCAGGACCTGCTCGACGCGGGCGCCACCGTCGCGACCGGCTGCGGCGTGCAGGACGTGCGCGTCGCCGGCCGTACCCTGCGACTCGGGCACGCGCGAGGCGTCACCGAGGCGACGCACGCGGTCTTCTGCGCCGGCGCGTGGGCCGACCGCCTCGCGGTCGCCGCCGGCGCCGACCCCGACCCTCGGATCGTGCCGTTCCGCGGTGCCTACCTGCGCCTGGTGCCCGAGCGCCGCCAGCTGGTGCGCTCGCTGATCTATCCCGTGCCCGACCCGTCGCTGCCGTTCCTCGGCGTGCACCTGACCAAGCACGTCAGCGGCGAGGTGCTGATCGGTCCGACCGCACTGATGGCCGGCGCGCGCGACGCATACCGCCTGCGCACCGTGCACCGCCGCGACCTCCTCGACACGTTCGCCTGGCCGGGCACGTGGCGAATGCTCGCCCGTTGGTGGTCGACCGGCGTCACCGAGTTGCGTCACGCGCTCCTGCGCTCGGCGTTCGTGCGCGCCGCCGCGCGCTACGTCCCCGAGCTGCGACTCGAGGACGTGCAGCCGGCGTTCGCGGGAGTGCGCGCCCAGGCGCTCGCCCGCGACGGCAGGCTGGTCGACGACTTCGTCTTCTCCGCGACCGAGCGCGCGTTGCACGTGCGCAACGCGCCCTCCCCCGCCGCGACCTCCTCGCTGGCGATCGCGCGCCACGTCGCCGACGAGGCCGAGCGCGCGTTCGCGCTCACCTAGGCTCGCGCCAGCCGTGCGACGGCGTCCGCGACGCCCGCGCGGGCATTCGCAAAGCGCGGCTGCCAGTCGAGCTCGCGCTTGATCTTCGCGTTCGACGAGCGCGCCGAGCGTGTCGCCGCGGCGACCGCGTTGCCTCCGGCGACGACGCGCGCGATCGCTGCCGGGATGCGCCTCGGTGGCCCGAGACCGAGCTCTTCCGCAGTCAGCGCCATGAAGTCGTAGAAGCTGATCGGCTCGTCGTCGGCTACGTGGTAGATCTCACCGACGCTCGCGCGCTCCCCCGCCAGGCGCAGCGCTGATGCGACGTCCTCGACGTGCACCACATCCCACAGGTTCTCGCCGCTGCCGATCACCGCGAAGCGGCCGGGCTGCCGTAGCTGGGAGATCAACTCGTCTACATACCACCCGCCCGGGCCGTACACGTGCGAAGGGCGAATCACGACCGCCGGCAGGCCCGAGGTCAGGACCAGGCGCTCGCCCTCCTGCTTGGAGCGCCCGTACGGAGTCTCCACGGGCAGCGGCTCCTGCTCTGTGAGCAGCCGTCCGTGCGCGTCACCGGTGACGACCGTCGAGGCGAACACAACCCGCGGCCCTCTCGCTGCGTCAGAACCCGCGAGCTCGATGCACGCGCCCAGCAGTCGCTGCGTGCCCCCGACGTTGACGTCCTCGAGCTTTCGCTCGCTGCGCTGGGAGGCGATCTCGGCGGCGAGGTGAAACACGCAGTCGGGGCTCGTCTCCATCAGCGCGCGCGTGAGCGCCGGCCCGTCGCCGAGCTCGGCGAGGAGCTCACGCGTCCCGGCGGGAGCCGATCCTTCGCGACGCACGAGCGCCACCACCTCATGCCCGTGGTCGCGCAGCTGCTCGCATAGGACGCCCCCGATGAAACCGCTTGCGCCGGTGACGAGCGCGCGCATCTAGCGCTTGCGCTCCGCCTCGTGGGTGTCCGCAGCGAGCTTGATCACACGGGCCATCTCCGCGTGAAAACGCTCGCGGCCGAAGCGGCGCGCGTTCTCGCGCACCACCCGGTCCTCGAGCGCCAGCTTCTCGAAGCGCTCGATCGCCGTCGCGAGCCCGGCGGCGCTCTGCTCGGCGAACAGGACGCCCGTGCGGTCCTCGACGACGGTCTCGGCGGCGCCGCCGACGCCGTAGGCGATCACCGGCACTCCCGCGGCCTGCGCCTCGACGGGCACGATTCCGAAGTCCTCCTCGCCCGGGAACAGCAGCGCGCGCGCACCGCCGAGGAGGCGATCGCGCTCGGCCCCGGAGACCTTGCCGAGGAACTCGACGCCCGCGTCGGGCGCCTGCGCGCGCACGCCGTCCAGCGCGCGGCCGTCGCCCGCGACCAGCAGCCGCCGACCGAGTCGCGCGCACGCCGCGACCGCAAGGTCGACTCGCTTGTACGGGACGACCCGCCCGAACACGAAGTAGTAATCCCCAGGCTCGTGCCCGAGCTCCAGGAAATGCTCCACGTCCACGGGCGGATGCACGATCTCCGCCGCGCGTCCGTAGTAGCGCTGCACGCGTTCGGCGACGTGCTCGGAGTTCGCCACGATCACATCCGGGCCGGCGGCACCCGCGCGATCGACCCGGCGCAGCCACGCCAGCAGCGGCGGCAGCAGCAGACGCATGCCGCGCCCAACCTCCTCGCCCTCGAGGAAGCCCTCCTCCCACGCGTAGCGCATCGGCGTATGGCAGTAGCAGACGTGCAGCGCGCGCTTCGGCACACGCACGTTCTTCGCAGATGCGTGGCTGCTCGAGAGCACCAGGTCGAAGCCGTCGAGGTCGAACGCGCGGAACGCACGGTTCATCAGCGGCAGCAGCTTCGGGTAATGCCGCACGGCGCCCGGGATACGGTTCAGGAAGGAGCTGTGCACCACGCGCTCGGTGATCGCGGGCGGCCACGGCGCCGGGTCGTACACGGAGGTGAACAGCTCGGCCTGCGGGAACATCTCCAGCAGCTCCAGCAGGACCTGCTCGGATCCGCCTGGGATCGTCAGCCAGTCGTGGACGACGGCCACGCGGGGGAAGCGCGCGCGCAGCGCGTCGAGCCCGCTCGCTTCGTCCGTGCGGGCCGTTTGACCGTCTGTCGCCACCGTTTCGAGACTACACGCCCCGGGGCCTGGGATCATGGCGCCGATGCCAGACTCGCCCGCGCTGCGTGGCCGCGACATAGTTTGCGTCGGCTTCGCCGACTGGGATACCGAGCTGTGGACCAACCAGCAGCACCTGATGTCACGCCTGGCGCGTACGAACCGGGTGCTGTTCGTCGAGTCGCTCGGCCTACGCCAGCCACAGCTTGCGGGGCGTGACCTCGCGCGGATCGTCCGCCGGCTGCGGCGGGGACTCGCCCCGCCGCGCGCCGTCGACGGGCTGCACGTGCTCTCGCCGCTGGTCGTGCCGCTGCATCGCAGCCGGCTGGTGCGCGCGCTGAACGCGCGGCTGCTGCCGGCGCTGGTGCGCCGCGCCGCCCGCCGGCTCGGCCTGCAGGCGCCGATCCTGTGGGCGTACGTGCCGCAGGCCGAGGTGCTGATCGACGCGCTGCGCCCGTCGCTGGTGGTCTACCACTGCGTCGATGACATCGCCGCGCATGAACGCATCGACACCGACAGCTTCCGCGCGGCCGAGGAGCGCTTCGCCGCCCGTGCTGACCTCGTGCTGGCGAGTGCCCCCGTGCTGGCTGCGCGGATGCGCACGCTCTCGGAGCACGTCCTCGACGCGCCCAACGTCGCCGACACCGAGCTCTTCTCGAGCGCGCTGACGCCTAGCCCGCCGGCCGCGCGGGACGCGCAGATGGCGGCGCTGCCCGCACCGCGGATCGTGTTCACCGGCGCGATCGTCACGCTCAAGCTCGATCTGCCGCTGCTGGTCGAGATCGCGCGCCTGCGCCCCGCGTGGTCGTTTGCGCTCGTCGGGCCGATCGGTCCCGGCGAGCCCGACGCGGATGTATCGGCGCTCGAGCGCGAGCCGAACATCCACCTGCTCGGCCCCCGCAGCTACACAGAGCTGCCCGACGTGCTGCGCGCCGCCGACGCCGGCCTGATTCCCTACGCGCGCAACGCGCTCACCGACAGCATCTTTCCGATGAAGGTGTATGAGTACCTGGCCGCCGGACTGCCGGTGATCGCCACGCCGCTGCCCGCGCTCGCCGGCGTCGAGGAGGTCATGCGCGCGGCCGACGCGGGCGGCATCGTGGCGTTGCTCGAGCAGGCGCTCGCCGAAGACTCTCCCGAGCGCCGCCACGAGCGTTCGCGGGCAGCGGCGGCGCATTCTTGGGACCGGCGCTTGGAGGAGATCGCAGCGGCGATCGACGCGCTGTGAGGGACCTGCTCGTCACCACGCACACGCCCGTGCTGCGCAGCGGCCAGGCGGTGCGCACCTACGGCGTCGCACGCGCGCTGGCGAGCCACCGTGGACTGGATCTGCTCTACGTTCGCTTCGGCGCGGAGGAGCCGGACGCCGCCTTCCGTGCGATCCCGGGGATTGCGTTGCACGAGGCGGTGCCCTCGCGCGGCGCGCGGCGGCTGCGCGCCTACACGCAGGCGCGCGTGCGTGGTGTGCCTGGCGACTTCGCGCGCGGAATCTCCTACGAGCTCGCGGCCCGCGCCAGCGTGCTCGCCGGCGCGGATCAGCGCGGGCGCGTGATCGCCGACGGCCCAATCGCCGCGGCCGCGCTGGCGCAGCTGGCACGCAGGCGCCAGGTCATCTACAACGCGCACAACCTCGAGTCGGCGTTTCGCGGCGAGCTCTCCGACGTCGGCCGGCGCCACGCCCGCGTGCTGCGGCGCTTTGAGCGAGGCTTGCTGGCGCGCGCTGCTGAGGCGTGGATGGTCAGCGAGCCCGACATCGAGGGAGCGCGCGTCCTGTGCCCCTCGGCGAGACTCCGCTACGTGCCGAACGTCGTCGATGTGGCTGCGATCGCGCCCGTGCAGCCGCGCGCGAGTGAGCGTCGCGCCCTGTTCGTCGCGAACTTCGCCTACGAGCCCAACCGCAACGGGCTGCGGTTCCTGCTCGATGAGGTCTTCCCGTTGGTTTGGGGGCAGCTACCCGACGCGCGACTGGCGCTCGTCGGCGGTGGGCTCGAGCGAGCGGCGAGCGAGGACCCGCGCGTCGAGACGCGTGGGTTCGTCGAGCAGCTTGGAGACGCCTATGCCGAGGCGGCGTGCGCCGTCGTGCCGCTCCTGCAAGGCGGCGGTACCCCGCTGAAGCTGATCGAGGCGCTCGCCTATGGCCTGCCGGTGATCGCCACCCCCCGCGCCGCCGCGGGATTGGCGCTGCGCGACGGCGAGCACTGCCTGATTGCAGACAGCGCGGCGAGCTTCGCGGCGGCGCTCGTACGGGTTCTGGACGCCGGCGCTCCGGAGCTCGGGCGCAACGGTCGCCGGCTGGTCGAGCGCGAGTACTCGATCGACGCGCTCAGCGCGTTGCTGGCGCCATAGCAGCCGGCAGCGGCGCGGGCAGCGCGCTGATCGTCGGCGAGCCCACCGGCGCGGACGGGGCGGTCTTGGCGATCAGCGCCAAGAGCCCGACCTGGGCGGCGAACAGCACCGTGAAACGGGCGTCCACACCCGTGAAGCTGGCCGTCGTGTCAATCACAACCAAGCCCACGATCCCGGCCCCGGAGGCCAGCGCAAACGCGCGCAGCAGTGGCTCTTTGCTGCGCCTCCACGCCTGCCATGCAAGCCACATGCTGCCAAGCATCACGCCGATGTAGGCGAACAGCCCGAGTATGCCGAGCTTCAGCCAGAACCACAGCGCGGCGAAGTGAACGTACTCGCGACCTTCGCCTTCGCCGGATTCCAGCGAAAGCGTCTGCGCGGTCGCCGCCCACGGGATCCCGATGCCGAGCCCGGTGATCGGGTGCGCTCTGATCTCGGCGAGCACGTTGGCGCGCTCGTCGAGGCGGTAGCGGTCCTCCGCATTCGCCTGGAGGCTCGTGGGATTCAGCGACGCGGCACGTTTCACGATCGGAACCGAGTTCTGGAAATGCAGCGACCCGAGCAGCCAGATCGCTGCGGCCACGGCCAGGCTCGTCGGCACGAGCAGACGCCGGCCGACCGGCGTCGTGCCGAGCATCAGCACCAGCAGCAGTCCCAGCACCGCACCGATCCAGAACGACCGTCGGTAGGAGAGAACCAGGCACGCGATCAGCAGCGGGCTCGTAAGGAGCACCCAGCGCGGTGCCCGCGCCCGCGCCAGCACCGCGGCAAAGATCGTCAGAATCCCCATCATGATCAGCCAGTTGGCGGTCGGTTCGTAGTAGGTGAGCGTCGCGACACCTTCGATCCCGGTGCCGCGGTGCAGCGCCACCTCTGCCAGCCCCAGCAGCGCCTTCACGCCGGCGAGCGCCACGAAGCAACCGAGCAGCCACGTGACTTTGCGGCGGTCGAGGTCGAGGTTGGCGACGGCGAGCGGCAGGAGCAGGAGGTAGCCGAGAACGTGCTCCGAGCTGACGGCGTACCTCAGGCTCGAGCCCGAGGCGTGCCCGACGACGACGCCGGCGACCATCGCGAGCGCCAATATCACGTCCGGCACGATCAACGGGCGCGGCACCTGTAGGGGCCGGCGCGTCCGCACCAGCTCGAGCGCCACGGACGCGATTGCCAGCGCGACAAACCCGTCAAGCAGCGTGATGTCTTTGAAGTGGACTTCGTAGAGCTTCGAGGTGAAGGTCAGTAGCCCAAAGCTCTGACCCTCACAGAAGATCACCAGAAACGTCACGAGCGACACGGCCAGCAGCGGTCTGGCGAGCAGCGTCAACGCCAGCAGTACGATCAGCGGAAGGAGCAGGCCCGCCGTGCCGAACTTGTGCGCGCCGGCGTAGGCCACGAGCGCCGTTGTCAGCGCGGCGACCGCCGCCACTGCCAGCTCTCGGCGCGGCAGCGCCGTCAGCGGCAGCCGTCGCGCGCCCATCGCCAGCCGCTCAAAGTCGCAGCCCGCCGGACTCGACCGTGGTCGGGGCCGATGAGCCGATGCCGAAGTCGACGTCGAGGGTCGGATCCTGGCCTCTGTAGGCGCTGTAGCCATAGATGTTCGCGTCGCGCAGGCCGGTGACCGCGATACCGATCGGGCTGACCACGTGACGGTCGAGGATCCCGCGCGCGCGCCGAACCTCGTCCCGCGTGGTCTGGTCCACACGAGCGACGATGATGCTCGCGTGGATCGCAGGGTTGTTCAGCAGAACCTGGGTGTCAGCGACCGGGTTCAGCGGCGGCGCATCGATGATCACGATCCCATCCTCGGTGGTGAGAGCGGCGATCATCTCGGTGATCCGCGGCGAGCTGAGCAGCTCGGAGGGGTTGTGCGGCAGGCGCCCTGCGGGAAGCACGATCAGGCTTGGCGTGTCCGGCAGTGGCTTCACAAGCAGGTCCTCGAGTGATGCGGCGCCGACCAGCGCCGTCGTGATCCCGTAACTGGGATCGAGGTCGAAGTGCCGGGCGAACGTCGGGCGGCGCAGGTCGAGCTCGATCAGGACGGTGTGGCGTCCCGTCAGCGCCACCGCGTGCGCAAGATCGACCGCGACCGTGGTCTTGCCCTCTCCCTCGATCGCGCTCGTCACGAGCAGCGTGTCGAGCTGATGGCTGACAGCGGCGAGGTCGAGCGCGCTGCGCAGTATTCGATACGGCTCGAGGTCCTCGCCCCGGTCAGCGGCGCGGCGCGAGCGGAAGGCCGACTGTGGCACGCCCGTAAGCGCGGGCAGCCGGTACTCGGTCTCCAGTTCGTCGATCGACTTGATCCGGCGGTCGAGCGATTCGAGCAGGAACACGAGCGAGAAAGCGATCGCGAGCCCGACGAGCACGCCGATCACGACGCTGGTCGAAAGGCTCGAGCCCGACGGCGAGGTCGGCGGCGTCGCGAGCGCGATCACGTTCGCACCGCCGCCCGCGACCGCCCGCAGGGCGTTCAGGCGCTGCACCTCCTGCTGCAGCGGCGCCAGTTCGGCGGAGCCGGCCGGGAGTCCCGATATCTGCTGTTGAAGCTTGCTCTCGGCGACCTGTATGCCGGCCAGCTGTGAGCTGGAGCGGAAGGCGATGTACTGCTGGGCAAAGGCGTTCGCCAATGCGGCGGACAGCGCCGGGCTGCTGGTCGAGGCGATGATGTTGAGGACGTCCGCATTCTGCGCAGCTTCAACCTTGACTTCGCCGAGGAGCTGATTCGCCGAGGCCGATATGTGCACGCCTTGTGAAATCAGCTGTTTCAGCACTCCCTCAGCGACTTCGGGCGAGTGCGCGACGAGCACTTCGGTGTCGGCTTCGCGCTGCGGTTCACCGCTGCCGCCCGGAGACACCTGCAGGGCGGCGTCCGACAGCGTTCCGCTCTGGAAGCGAACGCTGGAGGTCGCTTCGTAGAGCTTCACGGCCCGCTCGTGCTTGAGCACCGCGACGCCGACGCACGCGATCATGACGCCGGCTATCAGGATCCAACGTCGGCGGAGGATGCGTGCTGCGCTGGTCAGGGCGTCGCTGGCAGCCGTAGCCCGCGGTTGCTCCTGGGGGTTCATGCGATCTCCTCGTGCGGACTTGACCGCGTCATGTTTGACGACAGGATAGCTGTGCCGACGCTGGGATAGCTGCGGTCGCGCTCACAGCACGATCATCGTCGTTTCGTTGCGCGCACTTGAACTTGGCGCCGTGATTGCGGGCCTTCTCGACTGGATCGCCCGGCGCAGGAGATGTGTCCAGGTTCCCCTCTGGCGTTCACGCCAACGCCTGACGCACCCGAAAGATTCCTCGCAGGACTCAAGTCCAGCGGAGACGAGCCGTACCCGCAAGAGAGGGATTCGGGGTCAGCCCCCGACTCTCATCAGCCCACCCCCCGACAAAGGCACCCCCGTCGCGAGACGGGTTCGCAAAGCCAGGGGTCTCCCGAGCGGAGACGGCCCAGCCACCGAAGGAGATGAGAGCAATGACACTCGAGAGCCGCCGACTTCCGGCATGGGCTCGCTCGCAGGCCAAGCTCCTGGTCGCAGCGTGCCTGCTTCTCACAGCGATCGACGGGACGGCCGCAGCGGCCGCCGCCACCCGGCACGCCCCCACCCGCCGGCCCGGCTCCTTGCGCGCCGTTGCCGTGCGCGCCACCAGGGCCGACCGCACGCTGGTCGCGGACGCGAAGGCGCTCGTTGCGTGTGTGCGGGCGACACGCACCCCCACCGGCTGCCGCGCGGCGCACAACGTGCTGCAGCTGGCCGGCACCAACCTGAGGCGCTCCGAGCGTCAGCTCGCGAGCGTCGCACGAGCACAGCGAAAGGCCCGCGCCGTCGCCGCGTCTTCCTCGCGCGCGCCGCGCCTGAAGGTCAACGGCGAGCGCTTGAAGTGGACACGCGTCGGACACGTCAAGAGCTACGTGCTGATGCGCGACGTGGCGGGCCAGGAAAGCCAGTACTCGCTTGTCAGCGGCACCTCGACGACACCCCCGCCGGTGCCTGGAGCGACCGTGACCTATGCGGTCAGGACCGCAGTCGACTGGTCGAGCTGGTCGAGCCACAGGACGATCACCTACCCCTCACCGCGGGGCACCTCGCCCGCGCCCCCCGCTTCTCCCCCGGAAACGATCGACACTCAGAGCGCACCGACGATCACCGTCTCGGGCCGGACGCTCAGGTGGACCGCGATCGCCGGGGTCAGCACGTACGTACTGGTCAGCAGGGTCACGGGCCAGGCCGAAAAGTTCACCTCGGTGAGTGGCACGTCGGTCACGCCGCCGGCCGTGCCGGGCGCAACCGTGTACTACAGCGTGCGCACCGCTGTCGACGGCAGCGCCTGGTCCGCGGAAGTGGCGATCTCCTATCCCTCTCCCCCGCCCACGCCGGCACCGCCTCCGACTGAACCGACTCCCCCCAAAGAATCGCCTGCACCCGGCCCCGGGAGCTTCCAGTTCGGGATCAACGCGGGCATGGAACCGACCGACGGCGCAGCCGCCTCCAAGCTCGGCGCCAAGGTCGTGAGGATCGACTTCGGGATCACGACGACCGCCGCGCAGATGGAACCGGTGATCGCGGGGTACGCCGCCAGGGGCATCCGCGTGGCGCCGCTGGCGGGCTTCTACGGCGGCATGCCGACGCCGGCCGAAGCGCAGGGTCTGGCGGGCTGGGCCAGGGCGTACGGCCCCGGCGGCAGCTTCTGGGCCGCGCACGGCAACGGACAGCTGGCGATCCAGACGATCGAGTTCGGCAACGAGACCTCGGGCGGCTACCAGTACGGCGACAACCCCGGAGAACCGTCCTACCAGACGCGCGCCAAAACCTACGCGGTGCGCTTCAAGGAAGCGGCCGAAGCGATCAGCGCGAGCGGGATGAAAGTCGGCCTGCTGGCAGTCTCCGAAGACTGGACCGGGAACTGGATGAACGGGATGTTCTCCGCCGTGCCCAACTTCGCCAGCTACGTCGCCGGGTGGGTCAGTCACCCCTACGGTCCGGGATGGCGGACGAAGATCGACGACATCATCAGCCAGGCCGCCGCCCACGGCGCGCCATCGACGATCCCGATCGACATCACCGAGTGGGGACTCTCCTCCGACAACACGAGCTGCGTCGATGACAACTTCGAATACAGCACGTGCATGACCTACGCGCAGGCCGCGGAAACCGCACGCAAAACCGTGAACGAAATAGGAGCGCTGCTCGGCAGCCGATCGGGTCTGTTCATGCTCTACAAGGACCGCGACCAAGCGCTCCCAGGAGCGAGCAACGACCGCGAATACTACATGGGAGCCCTTGGGCCGGAACTGCAGTCGAAGGGTGCTTACACCGAAGCCGTCGAGGAACTGCTGGCCAGCTGATCGCGCGCAGGCGGTCAAGCCCGGCGCGCGCTGACGAACTAAGGTCGGCGCGCGCCATAGCGGTCGGCCGCGTGCTCGATCACGCGCGCGGGCACGCCGCCGACGACGGCGCCCGCCGGCACGTCCTTGACGACGACGGCGCCGGCGCCGATGACCGCGTCGTCGCCGATCGTGATCGGGCCGATCACGATCGCCCCGGCGCCGATGCGCACGCGCTCGCCGATGCTCGGGGAGCCGCCACGATCGTCATAGCCGACGGTGACCTGCTGCGCGAACAGGCAGTCGCGGCCGATGCTGCGGGCGATGATTATCGTGGCGAAGCCGTGGTAGGAGAACATGCCGGCGCCGATCTCCGCGCAGGTGATCTCGAGCGCCACCGCGCCGCGGTAGATCGGCGCGAGCACACGCGCAAGCAGCTTCCAGGCGAGACCCGCGCCACGCAGACGGGTGTAGAGGATCGTGCGCAGCGGCGGGTGGCGCAACCCCTTGACCGTCTCCGGCCAATCGAGCGAGTCCGGCAACGGCAGGTCCATCCGCGGCTGCACGAAACGCGCGAGGTCGCGAGCCACGGCGGGCCACACCGGGGAGGCGCGCGCGCTCAAGTAAAGCGGCAGGTTGAGCACGCCGCGGGCGATCCAGATCGGATCCCGCACAGTCGAGCGCTTGACCGAGGCCGCTTGCAAGTCCGCGCAGAAGCTACTACGCACCCGGGCGCCGCGCGCGACAGAGCGCTCTGGGAGGCGCACTAGAGTGCGCGTCACCGTGACCGACGCTGAGCTGATCACCGACGTCGCCGGCCTGCAGGCGCTCGCTCCCGAGTGGGACGAGCTCGCCGTGGCAGCCTCCAATCCGGTGGCCGCCCCGGCGTGGGCGCTGTCGTGGTGGCGCCACGTCGCAGCGCCGGAGTTTCAGCCGCGCGTGGTCGCGGTTCGCGAGCGCGGCGTGCTGATCGGAGTCGCCGCCTTCTACCTAACGCAGGGTCGAGGCGGCATACGTGAAGCGCGCCTGATGGGCAGCGACTTCGGCGTCTGCATGGAGCCACTCGCGCTCGGCGCTCGCGAGTGGGACCTCGCGGAGGGCATCGGCCGGGTGCTCGCTGGTTCGCGGCCGCGCCCCGATGTCGTGGCGTTCGGGCCGATGGCGCTCGCCTCGCACTGGGCCACGGCGCTGCGGATGCAGTGGCCGGGCCCGCTGCTCGGCGTATCGCGCCAGTACCGCGTCGAAGGCGCGCCGGTGATCGTGCTGCGCGAGCCCTCCTTCGACGCCTGGTTCGCCACGCTCAGTGCGAAGCTGCGCCACAGCCTGCGCCGTGGCGAGCGCGCGTTTGCAGAGGCCGGCGGCACGACCCGCTGGAGCACGCGCGCGACGCTGCGCGCAGATGCAGAGGCGTTCGCCGACCTGCACGCCGCCCGCTGGAAGGATCGCGGCTGGTCGCGACTCGCCGACCTCGGCGAGCGCCTGCCCGACTGGCTGGAGGAACTCGGCAGCTCGCTGATCGACAGCGGTCGTTTTCGAATGTGCGTGCTCGAGGTCGCAGGCTCGCCCGTGTGCGTCGACTTCGGCCTGCTCGCCGGGAGGGAGCTGGCCGCGGTCAACTCCGGCTGGGACGAGCGCTACGCCAAGCTCGCGCCCGCCAAGCTCGCGGTGCTGCGCGTCGTCCAGGGCGCCTACGAGCGTGGCTGTGAGCGCGTCCACCTCGGGGTCGGCGAGAAGGCCAACAAGCTGCGCCTCGCCAATGGCAACGACCCTGTGGCGTGGACGATCTTCATGCCACCCTCCTCGCGCCTGCCCCGGACCTATGGCGGTGCGCTGCCGGCGCTGCTGCGTCGCCGTGCGAGCGATGCCGCCGAGCGCGCGCTGCCGGCGGACAAGCTCGAGGCGCTACGGAGGCTGCGGGGTTGAGCGCGGCGCCCGCATCCCTGCGCATCGGTATCGCCGCGGCGTTCGATCCGCGCGACATGCAGGCGGACTCCGGAGCCGCGGGCGCCGTGCTGCAGGCGATGGCTGAGATCGTCGCGGAAGCCGTCCCGCTGAGCGGGGCGCTGCCACCACGCCTGCGCCGGCTGGCACACCTGAGCAGCGTCGGCACGCGCCTGCGTCCGGGCGATCTCGGCGATCCGCGCGCAGCCGTCACACGCGCGCACAGCGCGGCTCAGCTAGGACGCCCGACGATCGCCGCGCGCAACCGCATGATGCGCCGGCGCCTGGCGCGCACCGGCGCGCTCGACGGGATCGTGCAGCGCGGCTGCGAGATGCTGCTGCCGAGCACACAGCGGTTCGTGACGTATGAGGACTCGACCGTCGCGCAGGCGCTCAGCTATCCGTGGCCGCACCTGCAGGGCCTCTCGGCGGCGGACGTCGAGCGCTATGCCGCGCGTCAGCGCCGGGTCTATGCCCTGGCGCAGGCCTGCTGCGCATGCACGCATTGGGCGGCTGCGAGCATCACCGGCAGCTACGGCATCGCCGCCGAGCGGGTATTCGTGGTCGGGCTCGGCCAGAACCACCCGCCGGCGGAGCTCTCGCCACGCGACTGGAGCGTGCCTCGCTACCTGTTCGTGGGCGTCGACTGGGAGCGCAAGAACGGGCCCGCCGTCGTGGCGGCGTTCAGCCGCGTACGCGAGCAGCACCCGGAGGCCCGCCTCGACGTCGTCGGCGGCCACCCGCGCCTGGGCGCGCCGGGCGTCGTCGGACACGGGCCGTTGTCGCGGACGAACCCGGCCGAGCGCGAGCTCGTCGCCTCGCTCTACAGATCGGCCACCACCTTCGTGATGCCCTCGCTTCACGAGCCGGCCGGAATCGTCTACGTGGAGGCCGGAGCGGCGGGTGTTCCGTCGATCGGCAGCATCGACGGCGGCGCCGCGACCATGATCGGACCCGGCGGGACGGTCGTCGACCCGCTGGACCCCGAGCAGATCTACAGCGCGATGCTGGAGCTCGCCGACCCGCAGACCGCGCAGCGCCTCGGCGATCTCGCCCGCCGCCACGCCGGCCTGTTCACATGGCGCAAGGTCGCCGAGCGGCTGATCAGGGCGTTGGCGATAGCAGGGGTCGACCCGGCCGGTCTGGCCGAGTTCCTGTGAGCGCCGAATGAGCGTCGAGGACGAAGCGCTCCTGAGCGTCCAGGTAGGGACCGAGTCGAAAGCTCTGTGCGCGCCCGTACGCGCGCTCGACGCGCGCGTCGGTCTGCTCGCGCTCCTGCAGCGTGCGGGCGAGCGCCGCCGCGGCGAGCGGGGCGTCCGCGCGCGGGAACAGCAGCGCGTGCTCCTCGTTGTGCATGCCCTCGCCGATGCCGCCGACGTCGGAGGCGACGAGCGGCACGCGTGCGAGCGCGCCCTCGATCGTGACGAGCGGAAACGGCTCGTCCCATACAGAGGAGACGATCAGCGCGTGGGCGCGCGCGAGCTGGGCGGCGACCAGCTCCGGCGCCAGCGGACCGCGCCAGTCGATCGCGTCGGCGACGCCCAAGCTCGCGGCGAGATCGCGCAGCTCGGCGCCGTGCTCGGGATCCTCGGGGCCGATCACGACCATGCGCGCCGGCAGGCCGTGCTCGGAGCGCAGCAGCGCCAGCGCCTCGATCGCGACGAACAGCCCCTTGTAGGGCGTGACGCGCCCGAGGAACATGATCTCCGGATCGGGCGCGGGCGCGCGCACGACGGCGTCGTATACGTCCCCGTAGCGCGGGACCGAGTGACCCACGCGCTCGAGCACGGGCTCGACGAAGGGCTGCACGCGCACCATCCGCTTGATCGCCTCCGAGTTCCACGAGATCGCGGTGCGCAGCGGCGCCCGCGGGTCCAGCCGCAACGCCGGCAGCGCGTTCAGCGTGCGACAGCCTGCCGCCCACGCAGCGCGCGCCGGTCCCCGGCGTGCGGGCAGCAGCTCGCGCATGAACTGGTCGCCGGTGAACAGGCCACCGAACCAGTGCTCGCACACGCGAAACGCAAGCGGCACCTGACTGTCTGCCAGCACCCGCAACGCGGCCTGCGGGATCGAGGCACCGTTCCAGACGTACACCAGGTCGGGCTCCCACGCGAGCGCGTTGCGCGCCGCACGGGCTGCACGGAGCGCCGCCGCGGGAGCGCGGCGTGCCCCGCGCGCGTCGTGGGTCAGGCGCGCGAGCTCGCGCCGGACGCCCATCTGCGCCGCGACACTGTCGCGATCGAGGTCGCTGGTGAGCACGAGCACCTCGCCGCACTCGCCCAGGCGCTCGACGACCCCCGAGCACTCGACCTCGTAGCCGCCGAAGGCGACGGGAGGGTACAGCGCGGATACGACGAGGATGCGCACGAGCGTCAAAGGTAGCGGTGGCGTGCCGAACAACCGGAGTGACTGCCCGCAGGCATCGTGCGCCAGACTCGCTGGGCGCAGGGACGAGCTGAACACGACATGAGCACACAATCGAATCCCGGCCTGTCCGCCGGCGCCGCACCCGCCGCCGGCGCCGGCCTGCCGGGTGACCCTGACCTGTCGGCGGCCCTGGAGCGCGTGGGCCGGCGCCCGCGCCCGCCGCGGATGCCGCCCGTCGGGCTGAAGATGCGCGTCAAAACCTCACCGCTGCTGCGCAGCCTGATACCGGCGCGACCGCTGGTGGAGAGAGCCGTGCTTAAGGCACAGGCGCTGTGGGACCACAGCCCCGAGCAGCGTGAGAACGCGATCGCGACGATCAGCGCGATCGTGGCCGGCACCGAGCGCGCCGGGGAGGTCGAGGCGCTCGCACGAGAGCACCTGATCGAGCGCGAGGTCGACAAGGTCTTCTTCTGGCGGCGGTGGTCCTGCAAGATCGACGATCCGTCGGCTGCGCTGCTGCGCGAGGCGTTGTCGAGCGGCCGGGGTGTAGTGCTCAGCGCGTGCCACAGCGGCGCGCACTACCTCTCGATGCGTTCGCTCCCAGCCGGGCACCCGAAGCAGTACAGCGTCGTCGGCGCGTGGTTCATGGAGACGCCGAGCCACGACTACTGGGGGCGTCGTCTTGCGCGCTGGCGCAAAGGCGCGCGGGGCTGTCCGGTCCCGGCGCGTGGGTCCTTCCCGATCCTCGCTGCGCTGCTCGCCCGGGGCGAGCTCGTATACCTGTTGTACGACATGCCGGGCTCGCACGAGACGCACTTCCTGGGCAAGACGGCGATGCTCGCCGACGGCACGGCGCGGCTGGCAGTCGAGACCGGCGCGCTCGTCGTGCCGCTGCGCGCACGACGGATCGGGAGCCGCGTGTGGGTGCAGGTGGCGCCGGCGCTCGACGCACGCGGGTACGCGGATGCCGCCGAGCTGCACAGCGCGCTCGCCACCCATCACGAGCGCTGGATCCTCGAGGAGCCGGCGATGATGACGGACCCCAACGGCTTCGGCTGGGATGGCGGAGCCGGCCCGCAACATTGGTCGCGGCCGTAGCGGATCGCCCGATGCGCGTGCTGTTCTTCAACGAGGGCAACCTCGGCGGATACATCCTCGGGCAGGGCCAGCTCGATGCCGCGTTGCGAGCCGGCCTCACCGCCGCGCCCGACGTGGAGGCACGCTTTGTCGGACTTGCGCCACTGGGCCGCTTCGAGCGCGCGCTGGCGACGCGCCCGGTGCCGCTGCTGGCCGGGTTGAGCCTTGACTTCCGAACGCTGCGCTGGCATCTCGTGCAGGCGCAGCGCGCACGCGCTCAGCTGGGTCGCGAGCTGCGTCGCTGGCCCGCCGACGTGGTCCAGGTGCACAGCCACTCGATCGCGCTGACGATGGGCGCGATCACGCGCCGGCTGCCGGTCGTGCTGTCACTCGATGCGACCGTGCGCGGCTGGTGGTCGATGCCCGGATGGCCGCTCAGCCAGAGCTACGCGTCGATCACGATCGCGCCGAGCATGGCGCTCGAGCGCCGCGCGCTGGGTGCGGCGGCGCTGGTACTCGCGTGGACCGGCTGGGCACGGCGCGACGTCGAACGCGAGGCCCCTCGGGCGTTGGTCCTCGAGCACCATCCCGGCCTGGATCTCGAGCACTACCGGCCGGCCGCTCGCCGCGAGCGCGAGCGGCCACGCGTGCTCTTCATCGGCGGCCGCTTCGCCGACAAGGGCGGCGCTGATCTCGTTGAGGCGCTCGGCGACGGTCTCGGGCAGGAGCTCGAGCTCGACATCGTCACGCAGGATCCGGTGCCCGAGCGGCCAGGAGTGCGTGTCCACCGGCTCGCCCCGTCGGACCCGCAGCTGCTGGATCTGCAGCAGCAGGCCGACGTGCTGTGCCTGCCCACGTACGCGGACACGAACCCGTGGGCGCTGCTCGAGGCGATGGCCTGCGCAACGCCCGTCGTCTCGACGCGCGTCGGCGGAATCCCCGAGCTGCTCGACGACGGGCGTGCCGGCGTGCTGGTCGAGCACGGGAACCGGCGCGGTCTGGGCGAGGCGCTGCGCGCGCTGCTCGCGGACCCGCAGCGTCGCCTCGAGCTTGGCGGCCGGGCACGGCAGCACTGTGAGGATCGCTATGACGCGCGCAAGCAGTTCGCGCGGCTGGCGGAGCGCCTGCGCGAGCTCAGCTGAGCGAGCCGCGCCCGAGCACCACGCGCACGTCCTCGACCTCGAGCGCCCGCAACCCGAACAGCAGCGCCGGGTAGGTCACGCAGGCCGCCACGATCAGCAGCGCCAGCGGCGCGCCAGCGAGCGCCAGCGCCTCCAGCACCCCGGTGAGCAGCGCCGCCGCGAGGGCTGCGCGGCCGATTCGCCCAGGCCGTGGAAGCCGCATTTCGAGCGCTTTCAGGATCAGAGCCAGACTGGCGACGCAGACGACGATCTCCGTGACCAGCGTCATCCACGCCGCCCCCATGAAGCCCGTCAACGGCACCAGCACGAGGTTGCCGGCGACGTTCACGACCAGCGCGACGACGCTGATGTAGACCATGCTCTTCTGCAAGCCGAGGACGATCAGCAACTGGCCGTTGAGGTAGCCGAAGGCGATGAACACGAACGCGGCGTAAAGCACGGGAAGCGCCGGCGCCGCCGGCACGAAGGTCTGGCCGAAGATCAGGCGCACGACCGGCGTGGCGGCCACGATCACGAACGCCAATCCACCGAACGAGGTCACCGCGAGCAGCTCCGCCGCGCGACGCGACGTGCGCAGCAGCCGCGCCCGGTCCGACGGCCACGACGCGGCGATCACGGGAGCCAACGTCGTGAGGATCGAGATCGGGACGAAATGCGCCTGGTTGAGCAGGTTGTAGACCGAGCCGTACAGCCCCGACGCGTTGGTGCCGGCGATCGTGTAGACGATGATCTGGTCGACGGTCGCGTAGGCGATGATCAGCAGCCCCCCGATTCCGATCGGCAGCCCGACGCGCACGACCTCCCGCAGGTGCTTGCGCGACGGCCGCGGTATGCGCGCGTCGAGTTTCAACGCGAACCCCGCCTGCACGAGCGAGCCGATCGCGTTGGTGGCGACCAGCGCGGCCGCGAGCGCGACCATGCCACCGTGCTCCAGGTAGATGATCAGCACCGCTATCCCCCAGAGGATGCTGCGGAGCGTCAGGATGAACATCGGCACGCGGTTGTCCACGCGCAACCTGAACATCAAACCGAGCGCCCCGACGCCGCCGAAGGGTGTCGCGACGATCATGATCACGCCGGCGACGAGCATTTCGTGGCTGCGCTGCAGCGCCAGGATCAGGGCGAGCGAGACGAGCATCACCGGCAGCAGCATCATCAGCCGCAGCAGCATCACCGCGCCGATCCACTCGTGTTCCTCCTCGGGTTCGCGGGCGGCTTCGCGCAACGCGACCCCTTCCATCCCGAAGTTCGCGAAGTAGCCGACCAGCGCGAGCGAGGCGAAGCCGGTCGACCACTGCCCGTAGCCGGACTGGCCGAGCGTCCTCACGACCAGCGCGGTGACCACGCCGCCGAGCGCGAGGTTGGCGACGCGCACCACGACCTGCATGACGATGTCGCGTGCGGCGCGCTGCTTGGTGGTGTGGCGAGCGAGGGTCGACATTGGGACGCGGTGTCCGACATAGGTATCGGACGGTTTGCTCCTGCAATCGAGAATGACAGCTAACCATGCAGCCGCCTCCGCTCAAGCGCCGGGGGGCGGATGCCGATGGCGCTTGTACGATTCGAGCTCCGGATCGCAACATCGAAACTCGCGGCCCGCCCCGAGCGCTCGTCGCGTCGGCGTGACCCGGACGGCAGGCCGATGACTGACAGAGAGGACGTTCACGTGGGCAACACGACCCTAGTCACGGGCGGCAGCGGCTACATCGGTGCGCTCCTCGTCGAGGAGCTGCGCGAGAACGGACACGAGGTTCGCGTGCTGGACTCGCTGCTGCACGGCCAGGAGGACATCGCGGCCGAGCAGGAGCAGGCCGCGGTCCAGGTGATCCGTGCCGATATTCGTGACGCCGACGCACGCCGGCGCGCGCTCGATGGCGTCGACAACGTCGTCCACCTCGCCGCGATCGTCGGCGACCCTGCGTGCGGGCGCGATCCCGAGCTCTCGGATGAGGTCAACGTCCAGGCCACTCGCGGGCTCGTCGCCGATGCCGGCGAGGCCGGCGTGGAGCGGCTCGTGTTCGCCTCGACGTGCTCGAACTACGGACGCATGGCCGATCCGACGGTGCCGATCACCGAGGACGGCGAGCTGAGCCCCGTGTCGCTCTATGCCGAACAGAAGGTGAGCATGGAGAAGCTGATCCTCGGCGGTGGCGCCGGCAGCGTGAAACCGACGTGCCTGCGCTTCGCGACCGTGTACGGCGTCGGCAGGCGCATGCGCTTCGACCTGACCGTCAACGAGTTCACGCGCGAACTGTGGGCCGACCGTGAGCTGGAAGTGTTCGGAGAGCAGTTCTGGCGTCCCTACATCCACGTGCGCGATGCCGGCCGAGCCGTTCGTACGGTGCTCGAAGCACCCGCGGAGAAGGTCGCGGGCAACGTCTTCAACGCGGGCCGTTCGGGCGAGAACTACCGCAAGCTCGACCTCGTCGAGGAGATCGGCAACCAGATCGACCGCGGCAGCGTCTCCTACGTCAAGCGCGACGAGGACCCGCGGGACTACAAGGTGAGCTTCGACAAGATCCGCGCGGAGCTCGGCTTCGAGACGCTGATGACGGTCCCCGATGGGATCGCCGAGATCATCACGGCGCTGGACGCCAAGAGCTTCGGCGACCCGTTCGACCCGCGCTACAAGAACATTCCCTGAGCGGCACGAGCGCGCGCCCGACCCCGCAGATGGCCAGCACCGAGACCTTCCCCGAGCTCCCGCTGTTCGACCTGCAGCTGCAGCCGCAGGACCTCGAGGCGGTGGCCGAGACGCTGCGCTCGGGCTGGCTGACGCTCGGTCCGCGCACGGCCGCGTTCGAGGAGGCGTTCGCCGAGCATCTCGGCGCGCGCCACGCTATCGCCGTCTCCAGCTGCACCGCGGCGCTGCACCTCGCATACCTCGCTGCACAGGCCGGCCCCGGCGACGAGGTGATCGTGCCCGCGTTCACGTTCGCTGCGACCGCCGCCGCTGCGCTCTACTGCGGCGCCACGCCGGTGTTCGCGGAGATCGTCTCGCGCAAGGATCCGAGCCTCGACCCCGATGACGTGGAGCGGCGTATCACGCCGCGGACGAAGGCCGTGTGCGCGGTGCACTACGCCGGCTATCCAGCCGCCGTCGACCGCCTGAAGCCGCTGTGCGACGCACACGGCATCGCGCTGATCGAGGACGTCGCGCACGCGCCGAGCGCGACGCTCGGCGGGCGCAAGCTGGGCACGTGGGGGCTCGCCGGCGCGTTCAGCTTTTTCTCCAACAAGGTCCTGTCGGTGGGCGAGGGCGGCCTCTTGTGCACCGACAGCGACGAGGTCGCGGCGTTCGTGCGCTCGCGCCGCTCGCACGCGATGACGAGCGGCACTTGGGATCGCCACAGCGGGCGCACGGATACCTATGACGTCGTCGGCCTCGGCTTCAACTATCGCCTCGACGAGCCGCGCTCGGCGCTGCTGCTCTCGCGCCTCGGGCGACTAGAGGCCGAAATCGAGCGTCGGCGCGAGCTGACGCTCCGCTACCGCTCGCTGCTCGCGCAGGTCGACGGGATCATCGTCCCGTTCGAGGACGCCGACGTCCCGGGCTCCTCGTGTTACGTGATCCCGATCATGATCGAGGAGGACGGGCGTCAGGCGGAGGTATCGAGCCGCATGCGCGAGCGCGGCATCCAAACGAGCATCTTCTACCCATCGATTCATCGCTTCAGCGCCTATCGCGAGCGCTTCCCCGACGTCTCGCTGCCGATCACCGAGCTCGCCTCGCGCACCGAGCTGACGCTGCCCTTCTACCCGCACATGACGCACGAGGACCAGGATCGGGTCGTGACGGCGCTGGCCGAGGCGGTCGCGCGATGAGCGACTGGCGGGTGGCGCTGACCGACATTGCAGTTCCCGAGCAGGACGTGCAGGCGGTGCTCGACTGCCTCGAGTCCGGGTGGCTGACGATGGGTCCGCGCACGAAAGCGTTCGAGCAGGCGCTGAGCGATTTTGTCGGCACGCCGCACGCGGTGACCGTGTCGAGCGGCACCGCGGCGCTGCACCTCGCGTGCCTGGCGGCGGGCATCGGCCCCGGCGACGAGGTGATCGTGCCGGCGTTCACGTTCGTCGCGAGCGCCGCCGCCCCCCGCTACGTGGGCGCCGAGCCGGTGCTGTGCGACGTGCGCAGCGCGCACGACTTCAACATCGACCCCGACGACGTCGCCCGCCGGATCACGCCGCGCACCCGCGCGATCGTGGCGGTCCACTTCTGCGGCTACCCGGCGGACGTCGCGGCGCTGCGGACGCTCTGCGACGAGCACGGGCTCGTCCTGATCGAGGACTGCGCGCAGGCGATCGGCGCGCGCCTGGACGGCGACGGACGCCAGGTGGGGACCGTCGGCGAGCTCGGCGCGTTCAGCTTCTTCTCCAAGAAGCAGCTGTGCGTGGGCGAGGGCGGCATGGTCACGAGCGCGGACGAGCAGCTGGCCGAGCGCGTGCGGCTGTTTCGCTCGCACGCGATGACGAGCAGCACCTGGGACCGCCATCGCGGTCACGACCCCGCCTATGACGTCGTCGACATCGGCTTCAACTACCGCCTCGACGAGCCCCGCGCAGCGCTCGGACTGAGCCGCCTGACGCGCCTGTCGGACAGCATCGCCAGCCGCCGCGCCACGGTCCACGCCTACCGCGAGCGTCTCGCCGGCGTGGATGGCATCGAGCTCCCGTTCAGCGACGAGGCCGTCGAGCGCTCCTCGCACTTCGCCTTTCCGGTGCTGCTCGCCGACCGTCAGACGCGCGACCGCTTCCGCGACGCGCTCAAAGCGGACGGCATCCAGACGACCTGGTACCCGGCGCTGCACACGTTCACCGAGTATCAGCGCTTTGCCCCGCCGGACGGCCTGCCGCATGCCAGCGAGGTCGCCGATCGCCACTGCGCCCTACCGCTCAGCTCCAGTACGACCGAGACCGAAGTCGACATGGTCGTCGACGCCGTGCGCGCGGCGCTGGGCTAGCCGCCGCAGTCCGCAGCGCTCGGGCCCGCACTGCTCGGCGCCCGGGTGTGGGGCCCGCCCGCCACACGGCCCCACACCCGTACCGCCTGCTACCGCTGCTCCCTATCCGGCTTCAATGACCTCAAGCCCGCCGGTGTCAGACGCGGCGGCTTCATAGGACTCGTTCGTGTTTCCACCAACGGGTTTGTACGCCCCACCTTCTTCGGAGTATTCGGAATAGAGATTCCCTATGTCCTTGCCTGGGTCAACGTCCCATTCCATCTTCTTCTCGGGGACGTTCAGAGGGGACTCGACTCGGCCTGCAACTGAGCCAAGCGTCCGAAATGCCAGAGACCCACACGAGTATTCGACGTAGTTGCTGCCGGCTTTGGCGGCCGACTCCACCCACACTTCGTGTTCGAGAGGTCCGTTCGGGTGCTGTGCCACGACTTCGTTTTCACCGCCATAGTACAACTGTTCCAGTTCTTCCCCGGCACCGATCAGCGTGAGTTCTAGCGTGGATGTCGCGATTTCCCCCGGTTCCCGGCCGTCGCTGGTGCACGCGGCTTTGTTGGTGTTGAGGGTGCAGCCCCTGAACACGACCGTTTCGATGCCTGTTTTCGGCCCGGTCCATTCCCCTTCACCGTGGCTGCCCATGCATTCGATTTTTCGGCCGCCTTCGCCTGCCATTTCCAATTGCGGATGCTTGTCGCCTTTGCCACTGCCCGTGACGAACCTCGCTCCAGCTGCACCGCGTTCGTACTTGCCTTCGGGCCCTTCGTAACCAGGGTAGCGCCCGGTGTGTTCCGGTGCCGCTTCCGTGCAGCCCTTGTTCAAATACCTTCCCTCACGTATCCCCTTCTGCTTTTCTTTGGTGCCCTTCATGTATTTGATCGTCACCTTCGACACCTTCACGCAGGACGCGACTTCCGCCGCCTGCGCCGTCGACGTCGCTGCCACGCTGAACGCCGAGATGGCAACGATGCATATCCCCACAGTTCTAATCCGTTTCATCTTCTCCACGGCTCCTTCTCCCTCCTCGAAATAGTCACCCTAGCCTCGAAACTTTCCAACCGCCGAGGGGGCCCCTCCACAGGGCCCCCTCGGTTCTCTATTGTTGGCCGCTACCAGGCGAGTGCCGGGCGTGTCGAACTGCTCGTTCGCGCGCGACCGCTACTCACATTCCTCATCCGAGCGGCAGATACAGGGTCGTCAGGGTTTCGATTTCCGAGTTTTCCTTGACCTCCCACTTCCTCCCGGGCGGAACAATGAACGTGTACACCACTCCTTCGTGAGCCAGGTTGGCTTTGATGACATCGAGGATTTCCGAGCCAGGCCCACCGCCCACTTCTACGTTGATCGTCGTTTCTTTCGTGGCTTTCGCCTTCGCTTCGAGAATCACCTCGACGGCTTCGGTGGCCGACGGTTCGTAGGCCGTGCCGACACTTCGCGCCGTCCTCGCGGAGTAGGTGCCAACGCTGAACCCCTTACCTTCTTTGCCTTCCGCTCCGGCGGCTCCCTGCTTGCCTTCTTTTCCTTCGGCTCCAGGCGCGCCTGTCGCACCTTTTTCACCGGTTTCGCCTTTCGGTCCTTGCGAACCTGCTGCGCCCTTTTCACCGGTTTCGCCTTTGACGCCCTGTGCGCCTTCTTTGCCTTCCGCGCCAGTCGCGCCCTGCTTGCCTTCCTTACCTTCGGCTCCTTCTTTGCCTTCCGCTCCAGTCGCGCCCTGCTTGCCTTCCTTACCTTCGGGGCCTTCTTTGCCTTCCAGCCCAGGCGCGCCCTGTTTGCCTTCTTTGCCTTCTTTACCTTCCTGCCCTTCTTTGCCTTCTTTCCCTTCTTTGCCTTCTGCGCCCACGGCTCCTTCTACGCCCGCCGCACCTTCTTTGCCTTCGACGCCTTCGTAGCCTTCTTTGCCTTCTTTCCCTTCTTTGCCTTCTTTGCCTTCTTTACCTTCTTTCCCTTCTTTGCCTTCAGCGCCAATCGCGCCTTCTACGCCCTGGGCGCCTTCTTTGCCTTCTTTACCTTCTTTGCCTTCGACGCCTTCTTTTCCTTCTTTGCCTTCTTTACCTTCGGCACCCTGAGCGCCTTCTTTGCCTTCGGCGCCGGCTTTACCTTCAGCGCCCGCTTTGCCTTCAGCGCCGGCTTTACCTTCAGCGCCCGCTTTGCCTTCGGCGCCGGCTTTACCTTCAGCGCCTGCTTTACCTTCAGCGCCGGCTTTGCCTTCTTTTCCTTCTTTGCCTTCTTTGCCTTCCAGGCAGACAACGATGTTGAGGAACGTGAAGCTGGGCGTCGCTTTGCTGCCATCCCAACCGCTGTAGCGCAGCTGGCCGGCCCCGTTCCCCTGCGTCTGCAGAATCATCGGGACGATCGCCGTGGCTTTCGTTTCGCTCTGGATCGTGACTTCGCCGTAGCTTTCGGCGCCGACCGCGCCATCCCACCAGTTGAGCTGAGATGTACCCGGATAACGGAAGCCAATCGGCTCGAAGTGTTTGCCGGTGATCGTCACCACAGTCCCCGGGCACCCCGAGGACGGCGAGATGCTCGTCACTTCGACGTTCGCCGAGGCGACCTGTGCGCTGCCTAGAAATGCCAGGACGCCGATCGCGCTCGCCACGAGGCTGATTCGTCGACCCCCCAGTCCGCTGCCGTGCGTGCCGTGTCGAGGCCGGCGTAGCCGACCAGTCCACCGATGCTCTCGCATCCGTCTCCCCCTCCTTGTCAGTGTTTGCCCCTCACTCGTGGCTTGCCCTCAATGGCTCCCAACGGGACGACTGAGACTAAGCCGACGCGACAAAGTACCATAAGCGCGCCCAGCGGGTTGTGCGCGGGACCGGTCGATGTTTCTGCTCATGCGGGTGCGCGCGGGCCGATCCGCCAGGACGGGATCCCGCTAGGATAGGCGCGTGTGGAGGGGTCGAGCGGCGGCTGGGGATAAATCGGTGGCGGGGCGCAAAGCGACGTCGAAGCGACTTTACGTGCCGCCCGCGGCCGCGATTACGCTTGCGCTGACGTGCGTGGGGCTCATCAGCGCGTGCGGCTCTTCGGGTACCTCGGGCACGACCACCAAGAGCCTTGACGTAGCCCGCGTCGAGCGCGCGATTGAACAGAGCATCATGAACCAGCGCCACCTCAAGTCGAAGATCGACTGCCCCGCCAAGGTGCTGCAGAAGCCAGGCAAGTTCGCCTGCATCGCCACGACCTTCGCCCCCAAGAAGCCGCACAGGGAAGTCAAGACGGGGTTCCTCGTGACGATCCACAACGACAAGGGCTACGTCACTTACGTCGGCAAGTAGAACCACCGGCGACTCGGCCGCCGGTGCCCGGCCGGGATGAGGCTCGGCGACCGACGGCGCGCCAACGCGCGCCGTCGGTCTCGCCGAGCAGTGTGCTCAGAAGCCGATCAGCGCGGCCCCTTTCTGTGCCTCTTCGAGCACTTTGCCCTTCGGCAGCGGCAAGTAGTCGTGGCCTTCCACGGACTTCTGGCCGCCGCCACTCTTGGCGTTGACGACCCAGCTGAGGAAGTTCGCGACGGTCGTCGCCTCTTCGATGCTGGTCCCGGAGTAGAGCGAGTATTTCGTGAACGCCAGCTCCACGACGATGCTGCAGAGCGGATACGCCTTCTCGGTCGTTCTCGTCGTCACTTCGTCCCACGCGTTCTGGGCGCTCGACGGCGGGAACGCCACTTCGCCGTTGGTGTATTCGGTCTTCGCGCAGTTCGCGTTCGCGGGCGTGGCGACGTCGCCGTTGCTCGACGGGTCGGCGTACTTGATCTTCTTGCCGCTCGTCTCCAGGCCCGTGTTCTCGATCGGGACCCAGAAGCGGGCCGTGCCGGGACCGCCGGTACCCGGGCTGGGGGCAAATCCGCCGTTGGCGCGAGCTTCGGCGAACGTCGTGTAGCTGATGCTGCCCGGCGTTTCGGCGACCTTCGTGTCGATCGCGGTGTCGCCCGTTTTCGCGGGCCTGACCACGTTCGCGGCTTTCGGCCAATCGGTGTTCAGCGTCCCCTCTGAGGTACCGTTCCAGCTCTCGCTGGCTTCTTTTTCGTCGGTGAACGTGCTCGAGTTGATCAGGCTGAGGTACTTCTTGAAGATGTGGGTCGTACCCGCGCCGTCGAGACGCACCACCGGGATGATCGACGACGCGGCGTTGCATCCGCTGCCGGAGAGCGTGTCGCCGTCGTCTTTGATTTCACTCCATTTCGTGATCGTGCCGCGGAAAATGCCCTCGAGCGTCACGTTGTTGAGCTCGAGCCGCCCCGGGTCTTTGGCGCTGGTCGCGACGCAACCCGTGGGCAGGTCGACGATCACCGCGATCGCCGTCTGCACCGTCGGAATCGACAGCAGCGTGTTGGGCGTCGACGTGCTCTCAGCTTTTTCGATTTCGCCTTTCTGCGTGACGTTCGGCGGTTCCGATGCGCCGATGAACGCATTGGTCAGGCTGAAGTTGGTGGCCAGATGTCCGTTGGCACCCCACGATTCCAGACCGGTCGCCGCGCTCGATGTCGTGTATGACACTGTCGGTTTCTGCGCCGTGCCCTGGTTTTTGGCCCCGGCGCACGCGAGCTTGCTGCTTGAGGTGTTGAAGTCCGTATCCCACACCGCATGCGCGTTCTTCAGGACGTTGGCGCCCTGCCCGGTGATGTTTGCACCCGAGCACTGCGTACCAAGCGACGCACCGGCCGTGCCGGGCACGGCCAGGACGATCACTGCCATGACTGCCACGGCGCAGACCGCCGCCGGCCGCAGCGCTGAGAAAAGCCTCATTGCACACTACCTCCTCGTTGACGTTTGCCATTGCGGTGGGCAGCTGCGACTGCAGACGCCGACGCGATGACCACATTCCTCATATAGTCGATGCGAATTATATGCGCTGCATGGGCGTGGCGGCGTTTCAAACCTGTGACCAAAACAGAGAAACTCGGGCCGGCCCCGCGTGTGTGGAGCACGCAGCGACCGGCACGGCGACACCCGTCAGGTCGCTCGCGCGGTTGGCGCGCGCGCTCAGTGCTTGTTGGCGGCTTTGAGCGTCACTGTCGCGGTCGACGTGGCTGACGCGCCACTCGCGTTTCGAGCCACGATCGTGGACTTCGCGCGCAGGACATGTGAGTGCGCCAGCAGGGCGCGTGCCTTCGCTGACAGGTGCAAAGTGAGCGTCTTGACCGCGCCGCCTGAGATCGTGAACGATCCTGACGCGAGCGTCAGCACGCTCTTCTTCTTGCCGGCGCTCACGGCACCGAGCGTCTTGAAGGTCACCGTGCCCGAGCAGCTGGAAGCTCCGGCCGCGCATTTCACCTTGACGGAGAAGGCTCCCGCCGGCGTCACGCTGAGCGATGTGGCCGCCAGCTCCGCTTCCGGGCTGTGTTCGGTAAACGGCAGCACTCCGGACGGCGTCGGTGTCGGTGCCGGCGTCGGCGTCGGCGTGGGGCTGGGGGTCGGCGTCGGTGTCGGGGTGGGGGTCGGCGGTTCTTCCCCGCCTTTCGTGGCCGCCGCGACCGTCAGTTCTCTGCTGGTGGAGCCGCTGAGCTTGAGCGCGTCGATGACCTCCAGCGACACGGTGTACTTGCTCGCGGCCGCGTAGGTGTGTTCGACACTCGGGGTCGTCGTCGTCGCTTCATGCCCGTCGCCGAATTTCCAGACGTATTCGACCAGCGCGCTTTTGTTGGGATCGACGGAGGTGCTCGTGAACTTCACGGGCGACCCGGCGACTGGGTTGGCCGATGTCGTGAATTGGGCGGTGGGCGGTTTGGCGGCAACTTCGACGCTCGCCTGCGTCGTCAGCGTCGGTTCGGCGAGATTGTCGGTGTGGATCGTCTCTTTGACGGTGTATTTGCCCGGCGCCGCAAACGCGTGTTCGATCGAAGTGGTTTGGAACTCGTAGCCCGCTTCTTCATTGGTCGTGCCGTCGCCGAAGTCCCAGTTGACGCTGAGCGCGTTACCGAGCACGAGCGCCGAGGAGAGCGTGATCGCCTGGTTGACGCTCGCAGGATTGCCCGCTGTACCGACCACTGTGCCTTTGGCGGTGGCGAGGAGCGGTTCGACGGTGTCGGTGAGACAGCCCGATCCGCCGGGTCCGAACTCGGCCACGTGCGGTTGCGGCGTTTCCTGTGAGGTGCCGGGCGGGACGTCAGGGTCGAACACGAAGGCGACCTGGCCCTCGCCGCCCGCCACGTCGGGTTGGCTGAACGCGCTGATCGCGCAGAGCGGGTGCTGCTTTTTGTTCTGTCCTCCCGTGAAGCCCAGCTCCGCGACGTGCGGCGCGCCTTCGGCTTCAGACAGCTTGAAGGACAGCACGGCGGGGAAGCGCGGGTCGGTCACAGCGCCCGGCTCGAGTTCGCCCATCTGATAGAGCCGGCCTTCTCCCGCGCCTTCGGAGGGTTCGTGGACGAACGACAGCGATCCGCCCTCGTTCGGTTCGAGACCGCCGGGGAACGACAGCAACGTCTGGAGATTGCCGTCGAACTGCAGGACCGGCTTGGGTACGTTCGTCGAGCTGAAGTTCTGCGGCACTTCCCAGATTTCGCCGTCGAGCAGGTCCACGAGCACACGTCCGCTCTGAGTCACCACCGGCGACAGCGGGTCTCCGGGCTGAAGCTCTTCGCCGGGGCCTTCGGAGAAGCAAAGCGGCGATTCGTTTTCGCCTTCGAAGCATTCGTTGACGTCGACCCATCGCGGGCCGAGGGTGCCGTCGGGGTTGACCCGCTGGGCTGCGGTGAGCAGATGTTCGCCGCCCTGGTCTTCCTGGCCGACGATGATCACGTCGTGGGTGGTCGGGTCGACTGCGATGCCAGCCGGTTCGAGCAGCGCCGACGCCGCCGGCTGATGGGTGGCTTCGGACTGCGCGTTGAGGGTTACTTTGCTCGCGAACACGCCTTCCGGAAACGCTTCGCCTTTTTCGTTCTCCGCAGGAATGAGCTTTTCGCCCGATGGGGTCGTCGAGAAGGCGTAGAGGATGCCCGCGGCCGCTTCTTCGCCATCGATCCGCGGTACCGCTTCTCCCTTTGCGATTTCTTTGAGCCGTTTGCTCCCGGCTGCTTCCTCGCGTTCGTAGATCACCAGCACATACACGCGGCCTCCGCCGGGCGCGGTGGGATCGACGGCCACGCCCTCGAGGCCGGCCGGATACCCGCCTTCGGGACCTTCGGGTTTGATCTTGAACCCGACCGACGCGACGAATTTGCCGTTGGCTTCGAACTTCTGAACGCGATATTCGGCGCCGCTTTCTTCTCCTTCGATCGGTTCGTCACCGACGTACACGCTGTTATCGGTCGGATCCACGCCGATCGCGTGTACGTCTCCGGTCCAGTTGAAGTCGCCGTTCTTCTTGCCTTTCGAGCCGAAGGATTTGTTGAGATCACCGTATGAGCCGTAGGCCGCGGCGCTCAGCGCGCCAGTCGCCACGACCACCAGCGCCAGCACTGCGAGCAGCAAGGATCGGCGTTTTGACAGCGGCTGTGACATCACTCTCCCGTTCCTTCGGTCAAAGGTGTGATTGAAGCTTGCAGGCAGGTTCAGGCGGTGGCAAATTTGTTCACCGCTTCCTTACAATGCGTTACAGAGGATCGCGCGTAGATGACACACCGTTGCGTGACGAATAGCCGGCACACGCCGGCGAGCGGATTCACGATTCACCGGTGCCCCTGCCGCCTGCTCGACATGCGTCGCTGGGTGTGAGCGGTCGTGACGGTCGCCGGCGCGACCTGCGCACGTCGTCGGCCGCGTCGTGGGCGTCGCCGGCGCGACGCTCCGGCGAACGCCGCGAGCACCACGATGCCGAGGACGTAGACCGGCGTCGGGTCGGATTCGCGCGGGTCGTAGGCGACCGCCTGGTTGCTGACCGACTCGGTGGCCTCCTCGCGCTCCTCTTCCCGTTCGGTCATCTCCACCGGTGAAGTGACGGCGGAGGTGCCACTCGGCGGCGTCGGTCGCGCGGGGGTCGGAGGCGGCGGAGGCAAGAAGGCGGGCACCGCGGACGTCTCGACCGGGGGCGCGAAGAAGGTCGGGCGCTGCGGCGGCGACGGCGCTGACGAGGCTTGGGGAACGACCGGCGGCAGCGACGGCACCGGCAGCGTCAGCGGAGCGGGGCTCGCTGCCACGGCCGGCCCGACCGGCGCCGGTGCCGGCGCGGGCGCCGGCGTCGAGCTCGACTCCCGCACCGGGACCTGCGCCAGCGGCACCGTTCCACACGGCTGACGCACGCTGCCCGCCTGAACGGTCACGGGCAGCGACGAGGACAGCCCGCCGGCCGTGATCGTGACGATCGTCGTTCCGGCGTTGTAGGCGCAGAACAGGCCCGACTTCGAATCGTGGGTCGGCTTCCCGTTGGCACCGACCGCGACGGCGTCCGGGTTGGCCGAGGACAGTTCCGGTTCGACGAAGTCACCGATGTCGGGGCGCGAGGAGCTGAACGAATATTCCGGCAGCAGGCCGCTCGCGCAGGCCGCGCCGACACAGTTGGAGGGGATCGGTATGTACGGGTCGGTTTCCGGCTGGGTCTGCTGGTTGGGCGAGCGGTTGCCGGCGCGAGGACGACGCGCCAAGCCGGCGAACTGCGACACCTCGCTGCGGCGCAGCAGCGTGCCGTCCTTGGCTTCGAGCGCCAGTTCGCCGATGTTGGGGATCAGCCGGACGGTCACGGGGGCGACGTTGTTCGCGTCGCGCGCGCTCGCCGCCGTGTTCACTTCCGCCAGCAGGAACCCGCCTGCGCCGAGAAAGTCTCCACTGCTCTCATTGAGGAAGTTGACATAGCCGATCGTCCCCGAGCCGAACGTGGGGATCGACGCGCTTCCCATGCGCAGTGGTCGTGTCACGTTTTCTTCGGTTGCGTCGAAGAAGTAGGCCGACGCACGGGCGCCGGAGTTGATGCAGGTGGATGAGCCTTCGGGGCATTGACCGAGCAGGATGCGCGCGACTTCGCCGGCGTCGGCGTCGCCTGCGGCGACCGCGGTGGACAGATCGGCGTTGCCGATCACGATCGCCGGCTCGGGGCTCGCCGCATGCATGGCGGCGAGGAGTTCGCGTGACAGCCACGCCTGCTGCGTCGCACCGACCCGGCTGCTGTCGTCGAGCACGATCACGCGCACGGAGCCAGCCTGACCGGCGGAGTCGAACGCGTAGTAGGACTGGCAGCCGGGCGCCATCCCGCATTCTTCCTGCGCGCCGCCGGTGCGGGTCAGGCCTTCGCGCGCAGGCGCGGTGCCGAACGGTCTCGGAAATCCGGCGAACGCCTGCTCGAACAACGACTCGCCTTCGCCTCCGGCAAGATCGGTGGGCGATGGGGCCGCGAACGCCGCCAGCGGGCTGCCGCCGAGCAGCTGCGCGTAACGCGCGTACTCGCGACCGTAGGGGATCGTGACCGTCGGCGGGCCGTCGGTTTCGCCGGAGCTGACGCGCGGTCCGGTGTAGAGGAAGGCGCGCACACCGGCGATCGTGCCGGCGCGCGAGAGCGCAGAGGACAACCAGACGTCCGGCCCGAGGCCCGCGTTGGCACGATCGGCGCACGGGGCGGCACACTGCGCCCCGCCGCCGATCGCGAAGGTCGCGCCGGTGCTCGTCACCGGCGTTTCGCTCACTCCGGGCGGCGTCGAGCCGTCCGCGGGATAGCGGTCGATGTCGGCTGTGTCGAGTGCGCCGGCGTGTTCGTCCCCTGGTTCGACGAACCCGCCGACGGCCCATCCCTGTGTGCCGGTCGGGTCGATCAGCACGCCCGAGATCGGGTCGGGCTGGAACACCGTGTCGTAGAACGAGTAGTGACCGGGCGGTTCGTGCGCGTTGTTGAGGTCGTGCTCCTCGTCGTTCCAACCCGTCGCGGTCTGTCGCAGCACGCCGCTTTCCGGGCTGTCTTCGAGCGGATAGGGCTTTATCAGCACCGGCGGGGTTCCCGGCGGAGACGGCGTCGCGCTTTCGACGCCGAAGGTGTTCAGGCCGCTCCCGGCCGCGATCGCGCGCAGCTGGCCGCCTTCGCGGAAGAGCGCGAGCGAGCCCGGCTCGCGCCCCCCTGGGAGCGGCGTCGACGTCGGCTGCCACGGCGATTCCGGTCCGCCCCGCTCGAACACGCGCGCCGGTTCTGGGCCGTTGGCCGCGAACGCCGCACCTCCGTCGGGCAGGCCGGCGACTATCTCGGGGACGTCGGCGCCGACCGCCGCCGCGGCGCCTTCGTCGACGCGCCAACCCGAGCCGTCGTTGACGAGCAGCCCGCCGGTGTAGCGGTTGCGGGATGGGTCGGGAAGCTTCCTGAAGGCGACGATCGCCTCGGAGCCCGCGAACGCGATCGAGGTGAAGCTCGCGCCCGCAGCCTGTGCCGGTACGGCTTCCTGCGTCCATTCCTTGCCGTATCCGAGCAGCACGCCGCCCTGCCCGACGGCGTAGCCGCGTTCGGGGTTGTTGGGGTCGAACGCGACCCCGAGCAGGTTGCCCTGGAAGTCGACAGGCGCCGCCGGATCTGGTTCCCAGAGCCCGGTTTCGCCGCGCCACAACCACATCTGCCCTTCGTTGCCGACGGCGAACGCGGTAGATGGCATCGGCCATGCCACCGACCGCAGGACCGGCGCAGGCTGGATAGGACGACCAGAAGCACTCAACAGGTTTTCCGGCATCCAGCCCTTGCCCGGCTCATACCTTGCGATCTCGCCTTGGTCGCCGACCGCGAGCGCTTCGCTCGACAACGCTCCCACGGCAACGCCCGGCTCCGGCGCGATCGACAGCAGCGCGTGGCGGAACGAGACGGGCCACGGTGCCAGCCGTGTGGGTTCCGGGCTCAACGTGAGATGGACCGGCAGCTCGGCCTGGCCGAGCCAGCCCTCGCGCGGGTTGGAGAACGCCGATCCGTAGGTCCCACCGACGTCGTTGGGCGTGACTGAGGCGCCGAGCGCGAGCACGCGGGTGAATTCTGTGCCGTCGAGCCGCAGGCTGACGCCGTTGCTGAAGCCGGTCATGACGCGTTGGCCAAACGGGCTCGAGGGATCGGCCCAGGCGATGCTGCGCAGCGTGTTCAGCGGCAGTCCTTCGGGCAGTTCGTCGTCGCACGCCGGGACGCTCGAGGGCGGCTGACACCAGCTCGTCAGGGATGTCACGCCGGTTTCGCCTGCCGGTCGCAGGAACATCGTCGTCGACTCGTGGGCGTCGGTGCGTTCGCCGTCGATCCACACGCCTTCGCCGGTGACGGTGAGCACCTGCGTGAGCACCGTGGGTGCGTCGGGCACCGTGAAGCTTGCGGACGTGCCCCCTGCCAGCGGGACCGCCAACGGTTCGCCCGCGGCACCGCCGGGCGCAGACGCGACCGGCTTCCAGGTCGTGCCTCCACCAGCGCCGAGGTGGCGTCGAAACAAGGCGTAGCCACCCGAGGACAGTTCCCCGAGCAGCCAGGCGTTGGCAGGGGAGCTCGCGCCGATGCCGACGACATGGAATTCGCCGCTGCTGCTCGCCGGGACTTCGATCGGCTCGCCGGTCCATTCGGCCCCGTCCCAGTGCAGGACGACGTTCTCGGGTTCGCCTTTGGTGGAGGTCGGCACCAGCAGGGCCCCCGCGCGCCCGCCCGATTCGTCGAGCGGGGCGATCAGCGGCGCCCTGTTGGCTTTGGCGAACGCCAGCGCGCCCGGCGCGAGCGCGGCGGGCCCTTCCGTCGGGACCGGCAGGGTTTCCTGAAACGAGCCGCCGGGATCGCGAACGAGCACCAACTCGCGTGGACCTTCAGCCGCGGGGACCGTGCCGACGAGCACGCCTGCTCCGCTCGGCGTCATCTGCCCGGCGAGCGGGCTCGGGGCGTCGGCGCCCGGCTGGTCGAGCTTGAACCCGGACAGCTGATCTCCGGCGTGATCGAGCAGCGCCGGCCCCAGAGACCAGCCGCTGCCGGCGAGATAACGCACGAGCTGCGCGGCGCCTTCTTCGCTGCTGCCGATTCCCCACGTCTCGTCGGGCCCCTCCTGCGGCGAAGCGCCGATCAGCGTGACGCGCGAGGCCGGCACCGAGTCGTCGGTCTGCGCCGTCGGTTCGCCCGGGCTCGTCTGGGCGGCTGCGCGCGAGCCGACGCCGGCGAGGACGACCGCCGCGCCCACCAGCGACACCGCCGCGCCCGCGACGAGCGCGCAGCGCAGCGACGACCATCGGTGAGCGCGCCCGGCACGCGCTCGGGATCGCAGGCTCGTCACGGTGCGCTCGAGAACGGGCTCGTGGTGAGTGAGTCCGCCTGCGCGAGCGTCGGCGTCGGCGGGAGCACCCTCAGGCCGGAGATCGTGATCGGTTCGTCCCCCAACGCTCCCCGCGGTCGCAGCGGCAGCGGCGCCAGCGCATGGGTCTGCAGATCGAGCTTGGTCGGCCACTTGCGGCGGCTCAATCTCAGCAGCAGCCGGCGGTCGCCGCCCGCGAGCGTACGATTGGGCGTGCTCGCGACGACTGTCGCTTTGCGCTTTGCGACCAACCGCACACGCGCCTCGACCGCGAGGTGAAAGCGCAGTTCGAGCGTCGTCCTTCCTAGCAGCCGCGAGCGCACGTTGGTCAGCAGTGCGACCGGGACTTCGGTCGCGGCGATTTCGGCCTGCGTGATCGGCGTCAGTTCTGGCACGAGCGGAGGCAGTTCGCCCGAGTCGTCGGGCGGAGGCGCGTCGAGCTGGTCAGGCGGCAGCCCGAGATCTTTCGGGCGGAACGTGATCAAGCTCGAGAACGCCTGAGAGTGATCGGCCTCATCTTCTGACAGCTGCCGTTCGTCTTGCGGCGCGAGGTGGAAGATCCATCCCTGCGTCGTGATCAGCCAGCAGTCGTTGAACGCCGCACACACGATTTGCTTGGCTGCGCCCTTGGGACCGATGCCCGCGTCCGCCGCCGGCAGGGTCTGCGTTTCGACTTCGCCTTCAGGGGTGATGTGGGCGACCACGGCGGCGGCGTTCGGACTCGGCTGCTGGGCGTCGGTGGGTGTGTCGAGAGCAACCCAGGCGCTGTCGGTGCCGGGCTCCGGAGCGATCGAGTTGACGACGTCGCCTGCGATCGCCGCGGCACCGGGCAGCGTGGCTTCCGGGCCCAGCACCTGGGTCCATTCACCGCCTTCGGTGCGCAGCACGGTCACCGGCGCGGGCGACGATCCCGCGGGCGGTTCTGCGACCGGCCCGGCCGCCGCCCACAGGGACTGCCCGTCGCTGCCGAGGTGCAGGAAGTTGAGCGCTTGCGGGAACTCCTGTGCGGAGTACAGGGGCATCCCGAGCACCGGTTCGACGGTCGGGCTGACGCCGGCCGGGTTGATCGTGTGCAGCGCGAACGGGAACGGCGTCTCGGGTTCCTCTTCGGCATCGCCGGGTGCGAGCAGCGCGCTTTCGTACAAGCGCGATTCGAACAGCCGCATGTCCTCGACAACGTGGCCCTGACGCGTGGGCTCGGCCGTCAGCGAGCTGCCGTTCCACTGCAGGTGGAACGCTTCGCCGGTGTCGTCGGGGAGCGGCCCGCCCGCGAACCAGCAGTCGTCTGGGCTGATGCAGCCGAGAGCATGCATCGCCTGGTAGGAGCTGGCCTGGAACGCCGGCGAGGCGTAGGAGCCGACGACCTGCCCGCCTGCGAAGCGGCACAGCGTGCGATCCGCCAGCGGCGCCGGTTCGCCGGTGCGCGGGTTGGCCGCCTGGCCCGGTCGCCCGTCGGAGATCGTCCAGAATTCTTCCGGGCCGGCCCACGCGATGCGGCCGTCGGTGGCGCCGCAGACGTTCGCCAGCTCATGCCATTCGCGGCCGTTGTACGCCCACAATCCCGCTGGGATCGTGCTGCCGTTGCCCGCCGTGATGAGAACGGCGCGGTTGCGCGCCTCGAACTCGACGTCACCCACCGCCCCGAGCCCGATCGGCGTCGAGGAACCTGTCACCCCGACGGGCGGCACCGGTGGCGGCGGTTGTTCCAGGCGCCAGGCGACGCCTTCTTCCACTTCCTGGGCGGAGGCAGCGGCGGCGGGCGTCGCTGCCGGCAGCAGCGCCACCACCGCGAGCAGCGGCGTCAGGACCGCCAGTCTCAGCGTTCGTGGGCTCACCGTGGACCGGCTCTCCGCGCCGGCGCGTGCTTGGCGTGCCTGTGCTCGGGAAGTTTCCGAAACACGACGTTCAAGCTCTGCTTGGGCGTGGGGTGACCGGCCGCCGCGAACGTCACGGTCACCGAGCTCGACACGCCCAGGTGCCGATCGGCGAGGGCGCGATAGCGCGGTGCGAGCGTCAGCGTGAGCGTGACGAGCGTTCCACCGGGCGCCGTGACGGTCTGTCGGGCGCTGGCGACGCTGGGTTTGGCGAGCGTCGTGCTCACGTGTCCGTGCCGGCGCTTTCGCACTCGCACGGCGCTCTTGGCGGCGGAGCGGAGTATCCCCGCGGCCGGAACTGTCGCATACAAGCGCACGCGCCCGTCGGGCAGCGCACGGGCCGTGAGCCCCATCCGCCACGCCGGCGTGATCGCCGGCTGCGGAGGCTGGGGAGTCAGCGACTGGGGCGTCGGCAGGGCGGCGAACACGACCCGCGACACGACGAACGCGTCGCTCCCGTCGAACCTGTCGCTGCCCAGCGGCGGCGTGTTGCCGTCGCCGAACGCGAGGTTGGACGCCGTCGAGGTGAACGCCAGCTCGTTCCCGTCGCCCGAGTACGACGGCGAGAGCGCGCCGTCGTCGGCCCGCAGGTAGGGGTCCTCGCCGGTCGCGACCGGGTTGTGCGGATGTTCGCTGCGAGATCCTTCGAACCCTTCGGTGACCCGTGTGAGCGTGTCATCCAGGAGGTTGACGTCGAACAGCTCGAGCATCCCGGGTGCGGCCGCAGGGGCGCTCACGTACGCAGGCGAGCCGAGCGGGAACTGCGTGCGCTTGGTCGTGAACGCGATCTGAGCCCCGTCGGGAGCAATTGCCAGATCTTCGATCGGACCGTCCTCGGCGATGTCCTGCTGGTTCGCGCCGGCGAGCTCGGTCAGTGCTCGCAGCGCAGCGAGGCGGGTGATGCCTTCGTGCATGTCCACGACGTAGAGGTCGCTCTTCAGTTCCGAGGAGGCGAAGCCGGTGCCGAACGCCACCAGCGGCGCGTTGGAGATGAAGGCGACGGTGTACCCGTCGCCGCTGAGCTGCGGGATCACGTCGCCCGCGCCTGCGCTCCACGTTCCGGTGGTCCTGCCGAGCTGGGAGGAGGCGAACGGCCCTTGGCAGGGGTCGCTCAACGATGGGGTTGACGACAGGACGGTCTCGCTGCTCGCGATGCAGGCCGGGTTGCTCGGATCCGAGCCGCCGGTGATACGCCGGGTCGGCGCGCCGGGACCGTCGGCGATACGCCGCCACAAGGGCTCCGTGTAAGAGTCCAGAGGCGTTTCGCCGGACAGCATCCGCGCCTGACGAGCGACGTCGACACCGAGCCATGCGACGGTTGTCCCGTCGGCGCTGATCGACGCGCCAACCGGGGCGGGCGGTTCGTAGGGTTGAGGATCCGCGAAGATCGGCGGCTGGCCCGCGCTCGGGGAGTACACCGCGCCGTAGCTGTTGCTGCCTTCGCTGCCGGACACCGGCTGACCCGGGATCGGCGCGCCGCTCGCTTCGGCGGCGACGCTCACGAGTTCGGTCGTGTCGGTCTGCAGATCGCGCACGGCGACCTGCATCGCGGGCGTGCCCGGCCCCGCGAGGTTGGACGTTGCGGTGGTGACGAAGGCGAGCTTCTGGCCGTCCGCGCTCAAAGCCGTGCGACCGGCGGCGAGCGAGCCGTAGTTTCTTTCTTCGAATTCATGCGCGAGCCGCCCGGTGGGTTCATAGGTCAGGCCCTGTGTGGAGCCGTTCACGGCCGACGCGAGAACGTACGCACACGGCTGCGGCGAGCCCGGTCCGGGCTCGCAGGCGTTGGTCGCGGGGATCGTCATGTCCCGCACGTACACGTCGGGGCCTGGATTGGTGTCGTCCGTGGGATCGAGCGCCGCAGTGGTGGTGAAGCTGACGTAGCGTCCGTCGGCGCTGATCGACGGGAGGTCCGCGTCGGGCGCGCTGATCGCTGGATCGAGCGGGTTCTCGGCGGCCACCGCTTCGACCGCGCCCGTCTCCAGGTCGCGTCGCCACACGCCGGTGAGACCCGCGTAGGAGCCGTCGAAGGCGACGTAGCGCCCGTCTGCCGAGATCACCGCGTCGTGGGCGTACTCGACCTGTTGATTTTCGCTGGAACCGGGGACGGCGCTCTCCGACGCGAGCGAGATCGGCCCGAACACGTCGGCACGCGCCGGCGCGTGCGAGCAGGCCAGGAGCAGCACGAGTGTCGCGACAGATCGCCAGAGCCTGCTCGTCCGCCAGAGCCTGCTCATCCGATCTTCACCAGCCGCCGCAGCGTGACGGCGTTGCCGAGCTTGTCGCGCGCCTGCACCACCACCTGATAGATGCCCGGCCGCGCGTAATGGTGAGAGACGGCCTTCTTCCGTCGTCCGACGCCGCCGTCGCCGAAGCTCACCCGGACCGTCCCGACGGCCACGCCGGAGTAGGCGTCGCTCACGCGCACGACCACGACACCGCCACGCCTCGGCGTGATGCGGACGTTGGGGGGGCTCGCATCGATGTCGATGCGAGTCGTCGGTGTCAGCGTCGACTGGCCATATCTGTCGGTCGCCAGCACCTGTACGGAGTGGCTGCCGCTGCCAAGACCACGCGGATTGAGATGGATCGACAACGCCCCCACGGGGGTCGCCACACGTTGGCCGTCGAGCACGACGGTGTAACGCAGCGGGCCGTCCGCGCTTTCGGCGGGCACCCAGGAGACAACGGCATTCGCGGGCTGGACCCAGCCTTCGGGCGCAGTCGCGAGAAACCGCACGGGCGGAGCGCTGACCTGATCGACGACGATCGATGCGTCGCCGACCTGGCCTTGCATGAAGGCGACCATGCCGTCACCGAGACCCGAGCGACCGACGTCGAGCTCACCGATCGGCCCGCCGTTGCCGCCACTCACCAGCCCGGTTTGGACGGCGCCGTTCGGGAAGTCCTCGCGTACCGCCACCACCGGCCGACCCTCTCCATCCTCGCTGGGCCACGCCGCGATGCCACCCCCGGCCGGGTTCATCACGCTGGCCGCGGACACTTCGGATCCGGCGAACGGCGGTCCCAGCGACAGCGCCGTCGAGAGCACCCCGTTGTTGTCCTCGATCACGCGCGGTGTGCCGTTGGCGTCGTACACCACGCGCACGCCGAGCAGTTCGTCGCTGTCGACGTTCGGCGGCCCCACCACCGCAGAGGCACCGCCGGCGACTTCGGCGTCCGCTATTTGAGCACCTTCGAACTCGGTGCCGTTGTCCGCGATGCCGTCCGGCAGCTTGTTGAGGAAGACGCGGGGTCCCGGCAGCGGCGAGCCGGGGCCGGCGCTTTGCCTGTATGCCACCTCCGCCTGACCCGTGCGTGTGATCGACACGCTGGGAGCGTCGGCGTCCGCGGTGATCGGCGTCGAGCCGACGCTCGTGGCGCTCACGGGCATGACGTAGTCCAGCGTCCGCCCGAACAGGCGTCGTGCCCAGATGCGCGCGACGCCTTCGGCGTCTGGCTCCTGCCACACGACGATGCCGTTGCCGGTGGGGCCAATCGCGATCTGCGGCGCGTTGGTCGCGAGCGGCGCGCGCATCGACGCCGCAGGGTTGCGGTTGATCGCGCCGAGCCGCGCCCATGTTTCGCCTTCGAAGTGTGCGACACGCACTTCCTCGACGACGTCGTCGGGACGCAACAGAGGAATGCTCGACGGCACACCTTCTTCACCGTCAACGACGCGATAGACCACGTCCGCCTGGCCGGTCGAGCTCACCGCCAGATCGGGACTCGTGCCGCTGCCCGAGCGGATGTTGGGATCGACAATCCTCGCGGGGCCGAACGTCGTCGCTCCAGGAGCCAGTGTCGAGCTCAACAGGTCATCCACCGGATGACCGTTTTCGGCGGCGAACGGGGTAGCCCAGACAACGACGAGCTCGCCGCCGTCCGCGGCCCCGATCGTAGGCCAGGCGGCGGCAAAAGGCTCATCGGTGTCCACTCGTACCGGTGTCAGCCAACGTCCTTCCGCGTAGCGCGCGACGAACAGGTGCGCGACGCCTTCCACGCGCTTGAGGTAAACGGCGCCGCCGGTCCCGTCTTCGGCCATCGCGACGCCGCCAAAGCCGACGATGTCCTCGCTCGGCCCGTCGAGCGTCACCGCGGGCAGGATCACCGCGCCGCTCGGTGCCGCGAAGACGATCAGCCCGCTGACGGCGAGGGCGGCGCACACTAGGCAGCGGCGCATGTCACGATTCGCCCTTGCCGGCCGCTCCGGGGGCCTTGTTGAAGGCACAACGGAAGTTCTCGGGTTGCCCCACCGGCTCCGAACCGGCAAAGCCGCCCTGCTGGCCGTTGCTGTAGACGGTGACGTACTGCAGCGTCCGCGGCAGTGGGTTGGCTGGCGCCGGCACAGGGTTGGGCTGACCCTGACCCGGGTCGCCGATCGCGCCTTCGCTGACCCCCTCCGAGCCCGCAGCGGCCGAGCCCGCCGTCGTGGTCACGAGCGTCGAGCTCATCTCGCGTTTGTCGAGCAGTCCAACTTCCGGTTCGAGCGAGACGGTGGCCGTGGTCGGGTTGTCGTGGATCGTCGACTCCAGAAGGACGTGTGTGGCGGCGCCGAGCAGTTCGGCGGCGGTGGGCAGCCAGCCGCCTTCGGCCTCGCAGGCTTTGGCAGCCCAGATGTAGTTGTTCTTGCCCGCATCAGCCTTGGGGACCGGATAGGGGCCGGTGTCGAGGCACCAGGTCCCAAGATCGACGGTGGTTGGCGGACATGTGCCCGCCAGCTGTTCCGCGGTCTGGCCTGCGATGTGGGTGGCGTTGGCGACGGTGGGGATGGCGGTGGCGGGGAATTTTCTGTTCTTGCCGAGGAGCAGGATCCCGCCGGCGTGGGGTTTGCTGCTGATTGGGTGGCCGTTGATGGCGCTGGTCACGGCTTGGCGGGCGGCGTCCGCGGCCCCGGTCGTCGAGAGCCCCAGTGCGAGGAGCGCGACGAGCATCGCGGGGGACGGCAGCCGCAGCCGGCGTGGGCGGCGTGGCTGGGGGTTCACGGGGTCTTGTCGGGGTCGCGGGTGGTGAACCGTGGTGGCGCGGCGCGACGCACCTGTGCGAGCTCCTCGAGTGTCACCTCCTGAACCGTGGAGAGCACCGCGTCGAGCGCGACCCCGGAGAGCGTCTCCTGCTCGAGCAGCGCCGCGGCCGTCTCCTCGACCGTCCCCCAGTTACG
>DATHOH010000026.1:0-43982 GCA_035485155.1 Solirubrobacteraceae bacterium | reverse complement strand
CACTCCCACAACTACATGCACCACACCCACACGAACATAGTCGGCAAGGACCGCGACATCGGCTACGGGATCCTGCGCATGTCCGAGGAGGAGCGCTGGCATCCGTACTACCTCGGCAACCCGCTCTACGCGGCGCTGCTCGCGATCTTCTTCCAGTACGGCGTCGCGCTGCACGACCTCGAAGCCGAGCGGCTCGCTGCGGGCGAGACGAGCTTGGCCGAGAAGCGGGGAATGCTGGGGGACATCTGGCACAAGGTGCGTGGCCAGACACTTAAGGACTACGTGCTCTTCCCGCTGCTGTCCGGACCATCGCTCCCGTTCGTGCTCGCCGGGGACGCGAGCGCGAACCTCGCCCGCAACCTGTGGTCGTTCACGATCATCTTCTGCGGCCACTTCCCCGATGGGACGCAGCAGTTCACCGAGGAGCAGGCCGAGAACGAGACCCGCGGGGAGTGGTATTACCGTCAGCTGCTCGGCTCGGCCAACCTGACGGGCGGCAAGCTGTTTCACATCCTCGCGGGCAACCTCAGCTTCCAGATCGAGCACCACCTGTTTCCCGACCTTCCCGCCCATCGCTACGCCGAGATATCGACCGAGGTCAGCGAGATCACCGAGCGCTACCGCATCCCCTACAACACCGGCCCGTTGCACAAGCAGTTCGGCAGCGTCGTGCGTAAGATCGGCAAGCTGGCGCTGCCGTCACTGCCCGGCCGGGGCGGCGGCGATCCGGATCGGGAGAAGGCCGTCGCCGAGGCGCGCGAGCAAGAGCTTCGCGCCGCCGCCTGACCCATGTGAGCGCCCTGGGCGCGCCACGGTGGTGTACGGCGCCCTCCGATGCAGCGCGGAGGGCGGATCGCGCGTACGATTCTCCAATGCCGCTCGCCACCGCGACGCCGGTGGTGGTGCTCCCCGGTTCCGTGTCCGATTCGCTCGAGACGCTCGCTCGCGAACTCGACGGCATTCGCGACGCCGTGCGCGTCGATCTGGGCGACCGCGACCGCGCATATATCACCCGCGTCATCCTGGCTCAGCGCCAGCTTGAGCTAGCGGCGCGGGCGTTTCTCCTCGGGGCACGGTTCGCGCCCGCGGCTATCGCTGGCACCGCCCTGCTGTCGCTGTCGAAGATTCTCGAGAACATGGAGATCGGCCACAACGTGCTGCACGGACAGTGGGACTGGATGCGGGACCCGACGATCAACTCGAACGCCTGGGAGTGGGACGCCGCATCGACGGCTGCGTCGTGGAAGCACGCACACAATTTCAAGCACCACGTGTACACGAACGTCCTCGGTCGCGACCGCGACCTGGGCTACTCGGCAATGCGGGTGGAGCCCGAGCAGCCCTGGCATCCGATCTACCTCGCACAGCCGATCTACTTCTTCCTCATGGCGGTGGTCTTCGAGTGGGCGATCGCCGTTTACGACATCGAGCTCGACGCGGTGCGCCGGGGCGAGAAGTCCCGGGCCAGGGCGCGCCGAGAGATCGTCGCCCTGCTGCGCAAGGCGCGCGGACAGCTCCTCAAGGACTACGCGCTGTTTCCCGCGCTGGCCGGTCGCCGCGGCGCGCGCCGGGCGCTCGCCGGCAACGTCGTCGCGAACCTCGTTCGCAACGTGTGGGTACATACGGTCGTCTTCTGCGGACACATCCCGGAGGGCGCCGAGACGTTCACCGAGGAGCAGTACCGCGGCGAGACGCGCGGTGGCTGGTACCGGCGACAGCTGCTCGGCTCGTGCAACCTCGAGGGCAGTCGGCTGTTTCACCTGTTGACCGGCAACCTGTCGTTTCAGATCGAGCATCACCTGTTCCCCGACCTGCCGAGCAACCGCTATGCGGAGATCGCACCGCAAATCCGCGCCGTGTGCGAGCGCCACGATCTGCCGTACAACAGTGGGCGCCTCGGGCGCCAGTACCGATCGGTCTATCTGCAGATCCTGCGGCTCGCCTTCCCGGGCGGCTAACAGCGGCATCCCCCACGTCGCACCCAGCTGGCTGGCACGCTACCGCGACCTCCTGAGACTCGTAATGAAGGGGTCCGGGGGTTCGAGTCCCCGCGTCGGCTTCGAGATGTTCGAGGTCTACCTTTCCGATGGCGTCCATGCCGCTTCTCGGGCAACGCGCTAGCTGGCCGGCCCGCTCGACGGAGTGTCGGTTGTCGTCCTGAGCGGCAGCGCTGGGCTAGGTCCCGTGCACGCTCGCTCGGCTGCGGGATGCGAGCGTGTTAGCAGATCCGAGGGCTCGCGGCGGGTGACGCCAGTTGTTCGTCTCCGCTACTCGAGTTATCCCCTGATCCCGCTCACGGTCGCTGTGCGAACACGCACACACTGACAGCTCGTGCCGCTGTAGGTTCGACTTGCGGCACAGATCCCGTGAGCGATCCGGTAAACACGACGGTTAGGAGCATCGCATGGCGATTGACTTCACGGTCATACAGCCCGTACGGCAGAGGTTCGGCGACGATCCCAGCGGAGCCATCGGGAGCAAGAGCGACTGGGACGAGTTTCCGGCCGAAACCAACGCGCCGTTCGTCGGCGTCTCCAAGCAATTCCCATTCAAGTGCCCCTCGATCGACACTTCCGAGTCAGGCGTCCTGCAATTCAATGCGGTTGGCGTGTCTGGCTACGACAACGTCATCCAAGTCAACGATGTGCCCGTTCCGGGCGGGATCAGCGTTGGACCCCTCTGGCCTTACATCGATCCAAAGATCTCTCTGTGGAACACCCAGTCGCAATTGGTCGAGGCGGGCGTGCTCGGCGAGGACAACGTCCTGTATATCGCCTCCACGGCTGATGAGTTCGGGAACTACGATGACTTCGTCATTGACAACATTGTCATCTGGTTCAAGACGCGCTCCCCGGGGCGCGCGCCGGTCGTCCCGGGGGGTGTGAAGGCAGAGTAGTGGGCTAGAACGCATTTCTGGTAGCCGAATCGAGACCGTCCTGGAAGACGTCCTGCGCGAGGGGGTCGAGCTCTTCGGTTCACGGCGTGAGCTCCGACGGCTCGTCGGCTCGAGGTCGCAAACGTGACCCCCCGTACGCGGCGGTGCGACGACGCCGTCACTCGTGGGCGGCTGCGCAAGGCTGAGCAATTCTTCGAGGCTGCCTCAACAATCAGCTCAGAGACGCTGATACCACGCCATGCGCTCAAACTCGTAATGAAGGGGGCCGGGGTTCGAGTCCCCGCGTCGGCTCTCAACGATCCTGTAGCCTCAGCGCGGTCCGGCAGGTACGACGAAAGAGGCACATGTGGCTGATCGGGTTGGAAAACGGTCCCAGCGAGCTGCGCGGCGAGCCGTGGGCCTGATCGGGGGCTCGCTGCTGTTCGCGCTGCTGGCGCTCCCGGCCCAGGCCGGCGCGGCGGCCGAGATGAAGATCACCTACAAGGGCCAGATGGTCTCGTTCCGCCCGACCGGGTCGGCGCAGCAGCTGTTCGGTAACTACAACATCGAAATCAACTGGACCGAGTCCGCGGAGCTCGATCTGAACGCGGTAGTTGACTCCCTGTTGGGGAACGGGCAGAAGCCGCAGGCCAATTGGAAGCTCGAATCGCTGACGGGCAAAGTCCACCAGGACCAGGACGGCGACCCCGTCGCGCCGGACGCCGAAGAATGCACCGCGACGCTCTCCCCGCGGCCCGGTTTCAGCGAACCGGTCGGCTATCAGGCCGCCGACGTCGCGGGCTTCCTCACGCTCACGCTCAAGGCCCAAGCGCCGTTCCTCGCGCCCTCGTTCATGTCCAGCATCGAAGCCCCCGAAACGAGCTTCTGCACCGCCAACGCCATTCACGTCGACGGCAAGCAGGCCTTTCCGCCTCCCGAATCCGCCCCCCAGTTCGCGGAATACCTCGCCGCCTACAATCCCTCGCTGACCGAACGGGTAGAGGAACAGCCCTTCACGAAGCAGTTCCCGTACTCCTACACGTTCTCGAACCCGCCGCTCGTCCAGGGCAAGAACTCGACGGTCGAAGTTCACTCGGACATCACACTCGACACCAAATCGCTCTCGCAACTTTCGTTGGAATTTCCCGACGGGAAGCCGATCGAGCCGACCTCGCCGATCGAACTGATCTCACCGCCCTACTCTCCGGGTCATAACGAGCCGATCGGCTCGCCCACCAAGCCCACTCCCGCCGAAGAAGAAGCCAAGCCGCGGGAATTGGAACCGCCGCTCGGGGCGATCGGCGGCTGGAAGATGAGATGCTCAAAGTCGCTGTCTCGCTGCAAAGCCAGGGCCGTCGTCACGGCGCTGCTCAAAAAAGGCTCAGGCCCGAAGACAACCTCAGAGGTGATCAGCGGGGCAACGCTGAGCGTCGCGGGGGGTCACACCTCGGGATTCAAGATACGGCTCTCCCGCGCCGGCCTCGCGCTGCTTCACTCGCACCGGCGTCTCGTCTGCACCCTGAAGATAACCGCGACAGCGCCCTCGCTGAAGCAGCCGGTACGGCGGCAATGGCCCCTGATCCTGACCTACCGGCGCCACTAGGGCGCGACACTTTCGGGAGTTAAGTACTCGTGCATTCTCGCACAAGCACTTTGCGCGGCGTGAATGCCCGCAAAGTGCGGTAAATAGCTGGACGCGAGGATTGACAGGAAGATCCGGTTGCTGACACGGTCGCGAGATCGTGTGTCTATCCGGCTGCTCGTCAGCCGGGTGAGGGGAGCTGGGAATGTTCAGAGGGACCGCCGTGGCCGATCGTGTCGCCGTGCGCCGGCTGTTGATCCTTTCGGGCCTGATCCTTGGCCTGCTGGTGCCAGCGAGCGCCAGCGCCGCGATCACATCTGTGTTCGGCGGGACCGTCACATGCACAACCCAGGCCGCGGCCGGCGAGGAAGGTCAGCGCTGGTGCGGCAGCACGGCCGGCACGACGGTCAAAACCTGGGACGGCGTCACGCCGATCGACGTCGCCGTCGCGTTCCCCCCCGCGACCGGCTCGGACACCAACTATCCGGTCGTCGGCATCTACCCCCCGTGGGGCAGCACCAAGGTGCTGCCGTCCAGCGCGGCTGCCCAAAGATGGCTGAAACTCGGTTACGCGGTCTTCAGCGAGAGCAACCGCGGCTGGGGCTCTTCGTGCGGTAGTCCCTCCAAACCGGCGAACACGCTCAAGGCGCCGCCCTGTGAAGTCGGATACATCCACACGATGGGCAGGGCCTACGAACCGCACGACGTCCAATACCTGCTCGGACTGCTCGCCGAAGAGGGCGTGATCAACCCGCAGCAGATCGGCGCCACCGGCGGCAGCAACGGCGGCGGGATGTCGATGCAGCTCGGCTCGCTCGACGGTCGTGTGCAGCTGACCAACGGCGAACTGGTTCCATGGACGACAAAAAACGGAACCCCCATGAAAACTGCGGCGATCGCCCCGGAATACCCGTGGTCGGACCTGTCCCAGTCGCTGCAGCCGAACGGCAGCAACCTGGACTACGTCGCCGAAGCGCCCTACAGCGGCATGCTCGACAACCACGAATTCGGGATCCAGAAGAAGTTCTGGAACGAAGAGCTCTACCAGGCCGGTGCGATCCTCGGCTATTACGCGCCGACGTCGATCGATGACCCCGAAGCGAACAACACCGAATGGTACAACTTCGCCAACACCGGCGGCCCGTACAACGGTCAGCCGCTCGCCGTCCAAGAGGAAGAACATCTTCCCAACCACGGCGCCTATTACACGAGCCTGTCTGAACCGCCGGCGCCCGCGCTGATGGAGAATGGCTGGAACGACGACCTGTTCCCCGTCGACCAGACGGTCGACTACTACAACAAGGTCCGCTCGATGTACCCGAACGCGGCGATGAAGCTGTTCGATATGGACCTCGGCCACAACCCGCGATCCGCGAGCACGCCCTCGACGGCCGATCTCGCCAAGCTGGCCGCCGCGCAGAACGCGTGGTTCGAATATTTCGTCAAGGGACAGGGAAGTGAACCCGAAGGCGCACGCGGCGGCGTGGTCGCCATCTCCAGCCACTGCCCCGCCACGTCTGCAACATCTGGGACCGAATACAAGGCGGCCAACTGGGCGAGCCTTGCACCCGGCGAAATCAACCTCCAGGGCGCCGCCGAACAGACGATCGAAGCGCCCGGCATCGCACCGAAAACCGCATTCACTTCGGGGACGGTCTGCACGACGGAAGCCGCCGGTGAAAACGCCTCGGCAGCGACGTACAAGCTGGGCCCGGCGCCTTCCGAAGGCTTCACGATCGCCGGCTCCTCGACGGTGATCGGTGAATTCTCTACGCCGATCACAAACGATCAGGTCATCGCGCGACTGATGGACGTCGCAGAAAACGGCGAACAGCAGCTGGTCGGGCGCGCCATCTACCGGCCGATCAACCCCGAAGGCGGCTTCACCAAGCAGGTCTTCCAGTTGCACCCGCAGCTGTGGAACGTGGCGGCGGGGCACGTCCTGAAGCTGCAGCTGTTGATCTCGGACTCCGGCTATGCGCGCAACTCCTCGAGCGCGACCTCGAGCGCCGCTTCGATCAAGGTCAGGAATCTCGAACTGCGGGTGCCGACGATCCAGAAACCGGGCAGCGACGGCGGACTCATCGAAAAACCGCAGCCGAAGTACCTGCCGCCGGACTACACCCTGTCGCGCAACGTGACGCCGGCCCCACCGAGCGCACCGCGCCTCTCGAGCGGCGCCACGCCGAACGCGACCGGTGTGTTCACGCTGGCGTGGGAACCCGCCCAGGCGGCGACTGCCACCACCTACACGCTGCAGCAGAAGAACGCGGCTGGCGGCTGGGAAACGGTCGCGAGCGGTCTCACGAGCCCCGAATACGCCTTCACGAACGGTGTACCCGAGGCGGAAGGCACGTGGACGTTCCGGGTCTCGGCGGGCAACGAAAGCCCTGAAAGCGAATTCTCCGGTCCCTCGAGCGAAGTCAAGGTCGACGAGACCGCACCGTACGCTCCGACCGCCGGCGCCTCACGCGCACCGGACTACGCGGGCGGCGGAGGCTGGTACAAGAACAGCGTCGAAGTGTCGTTCAGCTCGAACGGCGACCCGAACCTCTCAGACGGAAGTCTGGGGAGCGGCGTGAACCCGTTCAGCTTCGTGTCGAGCGCATCGCCGCAGACGTTCGACACGAGCGGGACGCACACGGCGTGCGGGACCGTCGAAGACTACGTAGGCAACGTCTCTTCACCGGGCTGTGAGACGGTGCAGGTCGACGCGACGCCTCCGACGCTCGAAATCAGCTGTCCCGAAATGGTCGCGATCGGCAGCTCGGCGAGCGCCACCTACTCGGCCTCGGACGCCTACTCGGGTCTGGCGACTCCCGCGAGCGGGGCGGTCCCGATCAACACCTCCACAGCCGGGACAAAGACGGTCAGCACGACCGCGGTGTCCAACGTCGGGTTTGAAACCACGAAGTCGTGCTCGACGCTGGTCGGCTACTACGTGGTGGTCTCGGGCCCGGTCAACGGCAACCTCACCGTCCGCTCGGGCGAAGCCGTCGAGCTCACCTCGACGGCCAAAGTCAGCGGCTCCGTGAAGGTCAAGCCCGGCGGTGCGCTGGACGTCGAGGGAGCCTCGATCACCGGCTCGCTCACCTCCTCGGGAGCGGCGTTGCTGCGCATGTGCGGAGCCACCGTCCACGGTCACGAGAGTGTGAAGGGTTCGACTGGCTCGGTCGTGATCGGAGAAAGCAGCGGCTGCGCGCCGAATACGATCTCCGGGAAAGTACTCGTCGCAGGAAACGAAGCGGGCGTCTCGGTCATAGGCAACACGCTGGGCGCAGCGGTCAAGGTCACCGGCAACTCCGGCGGGACAACCGTCACCGCCAACAAAGTGACCGGCAGCCTGACCGTCACCGGCAACAGCGGCTCAGTCACCGACACGGGCAATCAGGTCAAAGGGAAGTCAAAACTGCAGTGAGGCCCCCCGCCCTGTAACATGGCGCACAAGTCCGCGTATGGAGGCGGGGACAAGAGCGAGGGGATGGAGTATGAGACGTCTGATCCAGGCCGCGACGGCCTGCGCAGCAATAGCTGCTTGTCTGATGGTTCCGGGATCGGCGTTGGCCTCCGGACAGACCGTCTGCCGGACCGGCTGCGCGTACACGAGCATCCAGTCGGCGATCACCGCGGCTTCGCCTGGCGCCACGATCACGATCGGCCACGGCAGCTACGACGAAAACATCGTGGTGAACAAGTCGGTGACGTTGGAAGGCGCGGGCAAGGGCACCGTCATCTACCCGTCCGTCTCGAATCCTGTCTGCTCGTCGGGGTCGCTGTGTGGCGGCACCGCCAGCAACATCATCCTCGTCGAAGCGAACGACGTCACGATCACGAACCTCCGACTCAAGGGCGACAACCCCAATCTCTCGGGCGTGACGGTCGGTGGTGAAGACATCGACGCGCGTAACGGGATCATCGTCAACTTCGAAGCCGGGACCTTCAACAACCTCACGGTCTCGGACGTGGACGTCATCGGCGTCTACCTGCGCGGGATCTACGCGGGCTCGGAAGGGACATTCAACTTCAACCACGACACCGTCGAGAACGTGCAGGGCAGTGAAGAATCGATCGCGATGTTCAACTACGGTGGCTCGGGCGAAATGTCCGACAACACCGTCAGCAACGCGAGCGACGCCATCTCGGCGAACTGGTCGACGGGAACGAAGTTCCTCGATAACAAGATCACCAATTCCGCCAGTGGCATCCACACCGACAACAACGGCGGCTTCGGCGGCGTGGCTGACCTGATCCAGGGCAACACCGTCAAGGGCTGCACCTCCAACGGCTACGGGATCTTCGTCTTCGCCCCGTACGTCTCGGCAACGGTCGAATCGAACAAGGTGAAGGGCTGCTACATCGGCCTCGCGGCGTTCGGCGGGAGCGTCTCCGGCCAGGGGCCGACGTTCGCCGACAACCACGTCAGCGGTACGGGTGCAACCACCACCGACCCCAACGGCACCTACGCCGCCTATCTGACAACCGACCAGCTCGGCTTTGCATTCGGGGACCTGACGGCCACGCTGACGGGGAACCGGCTCGAACGCGCCACGACAGGCATGCTGGTGACGCAGACGAGCCCCACACCCGGACAGCCCGTAGGCGGCCAGGCGACGGTCACCGCGTCCGGCAACCTGTTCGAGCACGACGGAACCGGCGCCAACGGCGAAGCGGGCACGGTCGTGAATGCGCAGAACAACTGGTGGGGATGCGCGCGCGGCCCGAACGGTGGCGGCAACTGCAACACCGCCGTCGGCACGGTCGCCTACACGCCGTGGCTGACCGCTAAGCCCTAGGCGAGCCACGACCGGGGAACAGGCATCCGGCGGGGGAGCTTCGCGGCTCTCTCGCCGGTGACCGCGGGTCGGCGTGCAGCGCTCCACCGCGAGGCAGCGCTGCGCGCTCGCCTTCTCGAATCTGTGATGGATCGCGGGAGCGGGCGTAGTTAAGGTGATGCACAGATTCGTGCCCGCCTCCGATGAGCTCCCCCAGCCGCCGGATTCGCCTCGCCTCCGTGGCCCACTGGACGCGCGCTCGTGCGAGGTTCTCTTCCGCGAGTGCGCCGCCGACGTCCACGCGTATGCGATCTCGCTGCTGGGCGAGCGCTCGGCTGCGGAGGATGTGACGGCGCTTGCATTCGAGCGCCTGTACCGCTCGCGCGCGCGGCTGGACCTCAGCCGTGGGACGCCCCGCGCGTGGTTGTTCTCGATCGCGCGCAACGCCGCGCTCGACGAGCTGCGCAGTCGTCGACGCAGGCCGCTGCTCGAGCTCGACGAGGGCCTGGCCGGCGAGTCCAGCGCCGGTGAGGAGCTCGAGCGCCTCGCCCGGCTGGCCACCGTTCGCGACGCGCTCGCGGCGCTGCCGATTCGCGAGCGTGAGCTGGTGCTGTTGAAGTTCCACGGGCAGCTCACCAACGGCGAGCTGGCGCGCGCGCTGGGTATCAGCGAGTCCAACGCCGGCACGCGTCTGCATCGCGCGCTCACGCGCCTGCGCGAGCGCTGCGCCGATCTCGACAGACAGGAGGTCGCATGAGGGTCATCAGCTTCCCGGGCGGGGACTCCGCAGACCCCCAGAGCACGTGGGTGCTCGAGCTGGAGGCCGCGTTGAACGGCGAGTCCGAAGGACCCGCCGCCGAGTCCTGGCGTGAGCTGCGTGAGGACGTGCGTGCGCTCGCGCCGCCGATGACGCCCGCCTTTGAGCAGCGCCTCGCAGAGCGCCTCGCCGAGCGGGATGCCCGACCCAGCCGTCACCGGCGCCTCGATCGAGCGCGAGCGCTCGTGCGCCCGCGTGCGCTCGCGGCGATGGCGAGCGTTGTCGTCGCCGGCGCCCTGGTCGCGCTCGTCGTTGGGCTGGGCGAGCAGCGGCCGCAGCACCCTGTGCCGCAGCTCGCTTCCCAAGCGCCGAGCGGCGCCGAGCGCGTGAACGCGGCGCCGCAGGCGCACGCGAGCGCCGGCGCGGCGGGGCAGACCAGCTCCGCGGCGACCCCGACTGAAGTCAAAGCAAACGCCCAGGGTCTGGCGCCCGCGGTAAGCGCTCCCGCGGGCGCAACGGGGCGTGTGCAGCAACTGGCGGCGTCCGTCGGCCTCAGCGCGAGCCCGGGCAACGTGCAGAACGTCTCCGACGGCGTCGCGCGCGTGGCGGCGGGCGACGAAGGCTACGTGCAGCAGTCCCACGTGCAGGTGCAGCAGCACGGCCCGAGCGAAGCGAACCTGACCTTGAAGGTGCCGAGCGCGCGGCTCGCAGCGGTGCTGGCGGCGATCGCACGGCTCGCGCCGGTGAGCTCTGAGAGTCAGTCGCTGCAGGACATCACCAACGCCTACGAAGCGGCGCATCAGCGACTGGCGGATGCGCGCGCCGAACGGCGGGCGCTGCTCAGGGCGCTCGCCGCCGCGACGACCGAAGGCCAGATCGACAGCCTGCGCGAACGTCTGACGCAGGCGCGCAACGCGATCACCCAGGATCAAGCCGCTGTGCAGTCGGTGTCCCAGCGCGCGAGCACGGCCGAAATCGAAGTGACGGTGCTTGGCAACGCCGCCGGCAAGGCCGCGGCGAGCGAAGGGCTCACCCTGCACCGGGGACTTCACGACGCGCTCCGGGTGCTGACGGTCGCCCTGATCGCAATCCTGATCGCTGCCGCGGCGCTCGTGCCGGTCGCGCTCGTCATCGCCGCGCTCGCCATCGCGCGCAGGACATGGCGCCGGTACCAGCGTGAGCGCGCACTCGACCCCGCATGACAAATCGGCTAGCAGCCGTTTGCCGGCCGCCGTTCGACTGGTAGTCTGCGTCGGCCGGTTGGCAAGTCGAGGGACAGCCGAGCGCTCGTAGGGAGAGCGCTTTCAACGGGTGATACGGGAGAGGCGGAGATGGCAAGGATGACCGAGCGGGTGCTACAGCGCAACGCCTTCATCGCCAGCGGGCGGACTTGGCGTTCGCGGGTCGCCACGCGCCTGCTCGCGGCGTCGAGCCTCGCGAGCGTGCTGCTCGTGGCGGGCTTGTCAACCCCTCCGGCCGGAGCACACCTCGCCGGCGCGGCCACCCCCGATGCGGGCTCGACGAAAGTTCCCAAAGTAACCCGTCAGCCGACCAGCGTGACCGTTGAAGAAGGCGCCACCGCCGTCTTCGAAACCGCCGGCTCCGGCGTCCCTTCCCCGAGCGTGCAATGGGAACTCTCGACCGACGGCGCGCATTGGAGCCAGGTCCCGGGTGCCACATCCGACGTGCTCACGATCGCGGATGTGAGCACCTCCGAAAGCGGGCACGAGTATCGCGCTGTCTTCACCAACACCGTCGGCACGGCGACGAGCAAGGTGGCAGTGCTCACCGTGCAGCGTGCGCCGGCGGTGACGCAGCAGCCGGCGAGCGTAACCGTCGAAGAAGGCCACAGTGTCGTGTTCGAAGTCAAGGCGGCCGGCTTTCCTGCGCCGAGCGTGCAGTGGGAACTGTCGACCGACGGCGGCAGCACGTGGGCTCTCCTCAAAAAAGCGACCACCGACGAAATCATGATCGCGAGCGCCAAAACCTCCGAAGACGGTGACGAGTACCGCGCCCTGCTGAGCAACGTGGCGGGTCACGTCACGAGCGAAGCGGCGAAGCTGACCGTCCACAACATTCCGAAGCTGACACAGCAGCCGGCCGGCGTGGTCACTGAAGAAGGTCATTCCGCGAGCTTCGAAGCGACGGCGACGGGCTTCCCCATGCCGACCGTGCAGTGGGAACTCTCGACCAACGGCGGTGGCAGCTGGGCCCCGGTCGGGGGAGCGATCGCGAACAAGCTCACGATCGCCAGCGTCAGCGGGTCGGAAAGCGGTGACGAGTATCGCGCCGTGTTCACGAACGTTGCCGGCAGCGCGACGAGCACCGCGGCCACCTTGACTGTTCGGACGTTCCCGGTGGTGACCAGACAGCCAGTCGCCACGACCGTCGAAGTCGGCCAGAGCGCGCACTTCGAAGCCGCGGCGTCGGGCTTCCCCACGCCTGGCGTGCAGTGGGAAGTGTCGAGCAACGGCGGCACCAGCTGGGGCGCGCTCGCCGGCGCCACCGCCGATCAGCTCACCGTCGAAGACGTGCAGTCCGCGCAAAACGGGAACGAGTACCGGGCGGCGTTTACGAACACAGCCGGCAAAGCCGTCAGCGAAGCGGCGAGGTTGACGGTCGCCACACACCACTATCGCGTTGTGGCATGGGGCGCCGACACGTTCGGGCAACTGGGCGATGGCAACTCCGCCCAGAGCGACACGCCCGTGCTGACGAGCGGCTTGAACTTCGTCTCTGCGATTGCCGCCGGCAAGAATCACAGCCTCGCGCTGCTCAGCAACGGCAGCGTCGTCGCATGGGGCGCCGACACGTCCGGGCAACTCGGCGACGAAGAAGAAGTCAGTAGCGACGTGCCCGAGCAGGTCGTCGGATTGACCGAAGCCACGGCAATCGCGGCAGGCGCCGACCAGAGCATGGCGCTGCTCGGCAACGGCTCGGTCATGGCCTGGGGCGGGAACGAATCGGGACAGCTGGGCGACGGCAGCACGACCGAAAGCGAAGCACCAGTCGCGGTCAAAGGGCTGACCGGCGTCGCCGCGATCGCGGCCGGTGGCGAACACGGCCTGGCGCTGCTGAGCGACGGCACCGTGATGGCGTGGGGAGAAAACGAATACGGCCAGCTCGGAGACGGCGTCACTAAAAACAGTGACGTGCCCGTGCCTGTGAAAGGGCTGACCGGCGTCATCGCGATCGCCGCGGGCGAACAGTTCAGCCTGGCGCTGCTCAGCGACGGCCAGGTGATGGCCTGGGGCGCCGACCAGTTCGGAGAGCTGGCCAACAGCGGCGTCAAAGCGAACGGGCCGGAGGAAGAACGTTTCAGCGAAGCGCCGGTTGCGGTGGAAGGCATCGACGACGCGAGTGCGATCGCCGCCGGTGGCCGCCACGGCCTGGCGCTCTTGGCCGGTGGCACGGTCGTCGCGTGGGGTGCAGACGGCGAGGGGCAGCTGGGGGACGGCTCCATCGAATCCAGCAGCGAAGGACCTATGCCGGTCAGCGGTCTCGCGGAAGCCGCACAGATCGCCGCCGGGGGCAACCACAGCATGGCGCTGCTGAGCGGCGGCACCGTCGATACATGGGGTGAAAACAGGCATGGCGAGCTCGGCGACGGCAGCTCCGGCGAACCGAGCGACGTGCCGGTCGCGGTCGCGGGTCTCGGCGAGGTCCACGGCATCGCGGCGGGCGGCATGCACGACCTCGCCTTCACAGAACCGGTCCCGGCGGTCACCGGCGTGAGTCCAGCCAGCGGGCCGGCCGCGGGGGGCACGAAAGTGACGATCACGGGTTCCTCGTTCGAAGGAGCCACCGCTGTCCACTTCGGCTCGGGCGCTGCCACCAGCTTCACGGTCGAATCGTCCGAAACCATCTCGGCGGTCGTCCCGGCAGGCGCCGCCGGAACCGTCGACGTGACCGTCTCCACCGCCGCTGGCACGAGCCAGACCGGGACGTCCGACCGATTCACCTACGCGGGGGCACCCGCCATCGCGAAGCTGTCGGTCAAGGGCGGCGCCGGCGCGGGCGGAACGTCAGTGGTGATCACGGGCAGCAATCTCACCGGGGCGACGTCGGTCAGCTTCGGCGCAAACGCCGCAACCAGCGTGTCCGTCGAATCCGCGACCCAGATCACCGCTGTCGCGCCCGCTGGATTCGGGACGGTGGATGTGACCGTCACGACGCTCGGCGGCACCAGCGCGATCTCCAAGCACGACAAGTTCGGCTACACGCCGTCGGTCACGGGCATCACGCCCGGTGGCGGCCCAGCCGGCGGCGGCACGACCGTGACGATCACCGGCACGGGGTTCGCGCCGGGGGTGGCCGCAACCGGCTTCAGGTTCGCCCGCAAGAAGGCAAGCCAGGTCGAATGTGCGTCGAGCACGAGCTGCACGGCCACGACGCCGCCCGGCGCCGGCACGGTTACGGTGATCGCTGCGGTCGGCAAGCTCAAGAGCGCGAGCAGCCCCCCTGGGGACACCTTCACCTACGAATAGGGCCGCTCGCGCCACAGACGCGCGATGCGATCGAACAGCTCGTGGGCCCGCGCGGGCGCGCCAGGTGCGGCGTGCGCCACCTGGCGGCGCAGCGCCGCCAGGTCGACCGCGCGGTCGCTCAGCATGCGCCGGGAGTCCTCGATCCACGCGTGGGCGAGCTCGGCGTCGACCTCCGGGTGAAATTGAACGCCAACGCTGCTGCCGTGCACAAATGCAAGCGGGACGCTGCCGACACTCGCCAGCTCGCGCGCGCCGGGCGGCACGGTGAGAATGTCTTCATGCCAGCGAAGCCACGGGCCAGTTGAGATCAGCGCGCCGTCGTGCGTGTCGAGCGTCGTCCAATCGAGCGCCAGCTGAGCCGCGTGTGAGACCTCGCCGCCGAGCGCGCTCGCCAGCGCCTGGGCGCCGAAGCAGATGCCGAGCACCGGCACATGGCATTCGTGGGCGCTTCGCAGGAACTCGATCTCGGGTGCGATCCACGGCTCGTGCGAGGCCGGTACCGAACGATCCGAGCCGAGGCTCACCACGACGTCGAGCGTGTGGGGGTCGGGGAAGCGTGTCAGCTCCGCCACCGACACCGTTCGCAGTGTGTGGCCTCGCGCCCGCGCCCAGTCGCCGAACAGCGCCGCCGGCACCTCGCGCTCGTGCTCCAGCACCAGGATCTCGATCGATCTCATCGATCTATCCTTTCAACCGCACCTGGGCTAGCCAGATTGCGCCGTGAGCCGGTAGATCGTGCCGGTCGCCCAGTCACCGACGAGCAGCGATCCCGCGGGCGCGAGCGTCACCGCCAGCGGGTTCTTGATGCCTGTCAGCAGCGGCGTCACCGAGCCGTCGTAGCCCGAGGCGGTCCTGCGCAACGCGACCTGCTGGACCTTGCCGAGCTGCCACTCGGGCACGATCGCCGCGGTGCCCACGCGCGCGCCGAGCTGGCCTGTCACGATCGCCACGCCGCCGACCGCGGCGTGCGCGTCGAGCACGGCCGTCGGATTCGGCACGCCGGCACAGCTCGAGTCACCCTGTCCGTAGCAACCCGGAAAGCGCCAGTCCTCGCCTTCGCGAACGAGCGTGAGCCAGTCGCCCGGCGTGCGCTTGCCGAGGTCGTCCTGCTGGTTCATCGAGACGAACAGATCGCTCGTGCCGGGTATGTAGGCGAGTCCGAACGGCGCCCGGATGCGCGACGCATAGAGTCGCAGTCCGCTGCCGTCTGGCCGGAACGACACGATCGCGCCCGCGTACCGCGAGCTCGGCGTACAGTGGTCGCAGGTCGCGGTGATGCCCATCAAGAAGCGTCCGTCGGGGCCCATCACGAGCAGGTTGTTCTCGGCGCCCGCGGCCGGACCGTCGAGGATCCTGCTGTGCTGCGTGAAGTGCCGTCCGTCAAAGCCGCCGTATGCATCCACTCGCCCAACCGAGGCGACGTAGAGGCGACCGCCGTACCACGCCAGGCCGAGCGGGTCGTCCAGGCCCGAGACGACCTCGACCGGCCTCGCGCCCTGCTTGGCGATCACGTAGACCCCGTCGTGCGTGTGCGCTTCCAGGCCCGCAGCCGTCAGCCACAGGCGGCCCTGAGCGTCGAAAGCGAACGCCGCCGTCGTCGGCGGGCCCTTGGCGTAGACGCTGGCGTGCAAGCCGGCGGGGCCGTGCAGGCCGGCGCCGATCGACACCAGGACCCCGCTGTGGCGGCTGTTGGCGGCGGAGCCGCCGCAGCCGGCAAGCGCCACGCACGAGGCGGCCGCGACCAGCGCCAGTCGACCCCGGCTCGCATGCCGCCGGTCACCGCCGGTCTCAGCTGGGGACAGGGGCCGACCCTGGTTCGGGGCCGCTGTAGGAGCCTCCGCTCGCGCCGGGGCCCTTACCCTGGCCCATGTTCGGGCAGTTGCCCTTCGGGGGCGCGCCAGATTTCTGCGGCGTCGGTGCCGATTTTGAGGGCGCCGGGCTCGTCGTGCTCGGCGTCGAGGTCGTGGGGGTGGAGCTCGTCGGCGCCGCCGACGCGCCGGCGATCCCGACCGCCGCGCCGCCCGCTGCGAGCGCGCCCGTGACGATTGCCGCGCTGAGCATCTTCGAGTTGTGCATTTTGAAGCCTCCCGGTGGAGTGTGCAGGGCCAATGTAGGTGATGATCCGCGCCGAAGCTAAGGACTGGTGTACCCGTGTGTAGGAGCTGTGTAGGAATTAAGCTGGCGCTGAGCAACGGCCTAGCTGCGCTTCAGCAACAGCGAGCAAGCTGACCTCGATGCTCATCATCCTCCTCCCTCTCGTCTGGCTGGCCGTCGCGGCGCTTGTCGTGACGGCCTGTCGGATGGCCGCCCGCGCGGACGGCGCGGCGCAGGCCGAGCGCGCGGACCGGGCGAGCTGGCTCTGAGCCGACGGGCTCTGGCGCGCTAGAGCACCACGGCGAGCATCCCCCGCGCCGCCTATCGTGCCGTGCTCGATGTCCTCGGCGTCCTTCTCCGCAACCATCGCCCGCGACGAGGCCGTGCTGCGCTTCCCCTACGACGAGGGGCTGCGCCAGCTCCTGCGCGCGATCCCCGGACGGCGCTGGGACCCGGCGCAGCGCGCGTGGTGCGTCCCGCTCGGCCCCGACCAGGCTGAGGCGCTCGCGCAGCTGTTCGCGACCCTCGAGCATGCGCCGGAGGTGAGCGATGAGCTGGAGCGCACGATCAGACGCCGGCGCTCGCGGCGTCGCCGCGACGAGTGCGTGGTCGAGCTCGCGCGACCGGACGAGGACTGGTGGCTGAGCTTCGCGACCGACGGCTCCGCCGACTCCGTGCAGAGCCTGCTCGAGCACCCGCAGGCGCGCGAGCTGCCAGCGATCGGACGCGCCGTGGTGCCGCTGGACGACCGTTCGGCGGCGCTGCTGGGAGAGGGTGGCGGGGGAAGTGGCTCCTTGAGGCTCAGCGAGGAGGTGCGGCGCGCGCTTGGTGCACGCCGCGAGCGCCATACGCAGAGACCCGCGGACGGCGGCGGCGATCCTGACGCGCGCGGCGCGCGTCAGGCCTATGACGTCGAGTTCCGCCGCGACCGCCGCGGCGAGCACTGGATCCTGATCGCGCCCGAGCGCGCTCGTCTGGCGCGCGTGCTCGCCGCGCGCTCAGGGCTACGGGCGCTCGACGGTCCCGCCGGGACGCTCGGCCTGGCGGCGATCGAGCACGACGCCGAGCGACTGGCGGAGCTGCTCGAGCACGTCGAGGACGTCACCGTCGACCCGCGGGTGACGGCGTGGCTGACGCGTGCCACCACCTGGCGCGGCAACGTCGATGTTGGGGGCCCACCCACCCCACCCACCCTGCCCGCCCCGGGCAGCTCGCCGGAGTTCGTGCTGCTCGGTGACGAGCGGCGCCTGCCGCGCGCGCTGCGGGAGGTCGCGACGAGCGCTCCCGGTGGCGCGACGGTGCCGTTGACGCTGCAGTCCTGGCGGCAGATCTCGACGCTCGACGCTTGGCTCAGCCCCGCGGCGAAGCGCTGTATCGCGGCGCTCGAGGACGGACGGCCGGCACCGGCGGCGGTGCTCGAGCGCTCGAGCGTGCACGAGGAGCCGACGTTCGTCCTGGCCGAGGGCCACGATCCGGGGCGCGTGCGTCGGTTCGCGGCGCTGCGAGGGGTGCTGGCGCCGGTCGCGCGTCGCGGTGGCGTACGCGAGCACGCGCTGCTGGCGTCGCTGCGCGCGGATCCGTTCTGCGTGCCCCAGCTCGATGACTTCCTCGCAGACGGTGCGGTGTGGGTCGAGCCGGACGCGCTCGCGCTGCTGCAGGAGATCCGTGAGCAGCACGCGCGTGCGGCCGGCTTGGTGGCGCTGTCGAGCGCGACCGACGCGTCGCTGCATGTCGCCGGCCTCGGCGGCGAGCTCAAGCCGTTCCAGCGGGCGGGCGTGAGCTACCTGCTGGAGCGCCGGCGCGCGTTCCTCGCCGACGAGCAGGGCCTCGGCAAGACGATCGAGGCGCTCGCAGCTGTCGAGGCGGCGGGTGCGTACCCGGCTGTGGTGGTGTGCCCCGCGAGCCTCAAGCTCAACTGGCTGCGCGAGCTCGAGCGCTGGCTGCCGCAGCGCAGCGCGGTGGCGCTCTCCGGGAACGGCACTGCCGGTCAAGCGCCGGGCGCCGCAGACATCACGGTCGTCAACTACGACATCGTGGCGGCACGCCTGCAGGAGCTGTGCGCGCTCGAGCCGCAGGCGCTCGTGCTCGACGAGTCGCACTACTGCAAGAACGCCGCCGCCAAGCGTACGCAGGCGGTCCAGCGTCTGTCGGCGGTCCTCCCGCGCGAGGGCCTGGTGCTCGCGCTGAGCGGGACCCCTGTCACCAACCGCCCGGCGGAGCTGATCTCCCAGCTTCGGATCCTCGGACGGCTGGAGGACTTCGGCTCGGGTGCGCGCTTCGGCGCGCGCTTTCGCGGCCCCGATGCCCATCTGCGTCTGCACTGGCATCTGCGCGCGCGCTGCTTCGTGCGCCGGCTGAAGGCCGACGTGCTCCCCCAACTGCCGGCCAAGACACGCGCGGTCGTGCCGGTCGAGCTCGACAACGAAGCCGAGTACCGGCTCGCGGAGCGCGACCTCGTCGCGTGGCTTCGCAGTCAGCCGCTGGACCTGCGCGAGCTCGACGCAAAGGTCGCTGCTGCGCTGCGCGCCGAGCGGCTCGTGCGCTGCAACGCGCTGAAGCTGCTGGCGGCGCGTGGCAAGCTCCATGCCGCGCTCGCCTGGATCCACGACTTCTGCTCCTCGGGCGAGCGGCTCGTCGTGTTCGCGGGTCATCGCGAGATCCAACGGGCGGTGCTCGACCGCTTCCCCACGGCGCTGCACATTCTCGGCGAGGACACGCCGGCGGCCCGCGACGCGGCGCTGCGGGCGTTCCAGGCACCGGATGCGAGCGAGGCCAACCAGCTGATCGTCTGCTCGATCGAGGTCGCCGGGCACGGGCTGACGCTGACGCGCTCCTCCAACGTGGCGTTCCTCGAGCTCGGCTGGACGCCCGCCAAGCACGATCAGGCCGAGGACCGCTGCCACCGGATCGGCCAGCAGGACGCAGTCAACGCGTACTACCTGCTCGCGGCGGACACGATCGACGAGACGATCTCCACGCTGCTCGAGCGCAAGCGCGCGCTCATCGGCGCCGTCACCGACGGTCTGGACGAGGACGAGGAGGGCGTGCTCGAGGCGCTCGTGCGCGAGCTGCGATCAACGCCCTACCGGCACCTGCGCGCGGTCGCCTGAGCTCCGCTGCGGTGTGCCGCTCAGGGCCACAGCTCGAGCGTGTCCATGATCGCGCCCCAATGTTCCACGGCGCGCGCTTCGCCTTCGGTGAGCGCTTCTTCCAGCGGCGCCGAGCGCCGCGCGAGGCTCCGGGCCGCCGCGCTCTCAAAGGGCCCCAGCTGCGCCGGCAGATAACCGAGCGCCACCCATGCGGGCATGAACTTGGCGACCAGCGTGACAGTGCTCGCGGGCAGCGTGGTGTACCCGCTCGCGGCCCACGCTTTGACGTCGCCGCACAGATTCGGCGTCGGCAGGCTGAGGATCGTCTTCAGATCGGCGACGTAGCCGTGCACGGCGGTCGTGAGGCCGTGGTTGCCCCAGCTCAGAGCGCCGGCAGCGCTGATGAACGTGCGCATCGCCGACAGGTCGGGCTTGTACGCGGACACCACCATCGCGGCGATCACCTCGTCGCTCATCTGCGTCGAGTCCGGGTTCTGCGGCGAACCGGCGCCGGCCCGCGGGCATTCCGCGCGCACCTGCGCCAGGACATGCAGCGGTCCGGCTTCGGCGGTCGCCAGGTGTGTCCGCGCGACCCGCACGAGCGCGTAGTTGTCCTGGACGTAGCTCTGCGTGGTGGCGGCGTTCGAGCTCGCGAGCGCAGGCGTCGCGCTCAAGGCAAAGCCCCCGGTGACCGCGAGCGTGGCGAGCAGCACGCATACCCTCATCGACTGGAGCGTACGCCATGCGCGCGGCGCGGGCGCCACGAAAAACTTGATAAGGATGCGAGCGAGCGGCGCATCCCTGCAGGTTGCCGCGGGGTTCCCCGGTATTGTCATGGCGTCGAAAGGGCTTCTCCATCCGCGCCCGGGGGAGGTCCTACGCCAGCAGCCTGGGCATCGCTCGATTTCGTGCCGCCGGCCGCGATCGTCGCCTGTGTCGGGAAGTCGGGCCTAGAGCACACATGAGACGCAACGGGTACATCGTCCTGCTGGTCGCGCTCCTCGCATGGGTCGTCGCGGCGCTCGTCAGCGGCTCGCTCGATCTCGGGCTCTCGGACGGGAGCGCGCCCGCGACGGCGAAGGCCGCGCCGGACTGCCTGCCAACGACGCTCGAACACAGCGCGATGCTCGCTGGCGGCGTCGCGGTCTCGCCCGAGCCGGAAAGCGGCACCGCCAATCCGCATACGCAGATCAGCTTCCTCGGTGCGAACGCCGCGGATATCGGTCAGGTGACGGTAGTCGGCTCGCAGTCAGGGCGCCACGACGGCCACCTGGCCGGCTACTCGCAGGGCGGCGGCGGCAGCTTCGTGCCCGACAAGCCGTTCGACCCCGGCGAGCGTGTGACCGTGAGCGCCGTGATCGGCGCGGGCGGTGCAGGCAAGCGAGTCGAGTTCGGATTTCGCGTCGACACCCCGTATCCGACGGCGCACGTGCCGCCGTTCCCGAACCCGTCGGCGGCGCCGGCGGACTACCAGAGCTTCTACACCCTGCCGGCTGTGCAGGCTCCGATCCTGACGCCGACCGCGCCCGATCGCGACCCGGGGGCGGGCGACATCCTCACGACCAACGGCCCCGGCCCCGGTCAATACGGACCACTGATCTACACGCCCCAGGGCCGGCTCGTGTGGTTCGACAAGCTGTCGGGCGGCGAAGCGGCGGAGGATCTGAACGAGCAGACCTACGACGGACAGCGCGACCTGACGTGGTGGAAGGGACGCGTGCTCTCGCTTGGCTTCGGCCAGGGCGAAGACGTCGTCATGAACGCCGACTATCAGACGGTCGCGAGGGTCGCCGGGGGCAACGGCCTGCGCGCCGACCTCCACGACTTCCAGATAGCACCTCACGGTGTGGCCTTCATCACCGCGTTCAACCCGATCCGCTGCGACCTGAAGGCCGTGAAAGGAGGAGCCGCGAACGGCGTCATCACCGACACGGCGATCCAGGAGATCGACATCAAGACCGGCCTCGTACGCTGGGAATGGCACAGCCTCGACCACGTGGCCGCGTCTGAGTCGGAGGTGGAACCGGAAGCGGATACTCCGTGGGATTGGTTTCACCTCAACTCGATCGACCGCGAGCCCGACGGGAACCTGCTGATCTCCGCCCGCAGCACGTGGGCCGCGTACGAGCTGGAACGCGGAACCGGCAAGATCCTATGGCGCCTCGGCGGCCTCAAGAGCTCGTTCAAGATGGGGGCGGGCACCGAAACGGCGTGGCAGCACGATGCGCGCATCCTTCCGGACGGCGAAATCACGCTGTTCGACGACGGGTCGAACCCGCCGATTCACAAACAGTCGCGCGCGGTCAGGATCGCGCTGAACTTCGCGACCCACGAAGCGCGCCTCGCGGCCGTCTTTACGCACAAGAATCCGCCGCTGCTTGCCGCCAGCCAGGGCAACGCGCAAACGCTCTCCGACGGGAGCACGCTCGTGGGCTACGGCGCCGTTCCCGAGATCAGTGAGTACGCCACCAACGGCTCGCTGCTGTTCGATGCCGAGCTGCCGTTGGACATGACCTTCTACCGCGCATTCCGCTACCCGTGGAATGGACACCCGCTGAGCGCGCCGGCGACGTTCGCCTCGCTCAACAACACAGGTGAAGAGACGATCGTGCACGCCAGCTGGAACGGCGCCACCGAAGTCGCCGCGTGGCGAGTGCTCGCAGGCGCGAACGGCGCGTCGCTCGCGGCGCGGGCCACGATCCCGGTGAGTGGCTTCGAGAGCTCGGTGATGCTGCCCGCGAAGTACGCCCGCGTGGAGGTCCAGGCGCTCGACTCGCACCACCACCTGCTCGCGAGCTCGCCCCCGGTGCACGTTGTCAGCTACGCCGACTCGCTACCGAGCGCGAGGGGACATGGATGACCGTCAGTAGCCCGCTTTTGACTTGTGCTTCCCGCTCGTCGTCGTTTCAGTGGTCGGCGTGCTCGTCGTCTGCTTGGTGGTGGAGCTCGAGCTTTTGCCGCCGCATCCCGCCACCGCCACGCCGCTCGTCAGGAGCGCCAGGCTCGTTAGCATGGCGGTCAGTGAAGACTTTCTCATCGGCCGGGCTCCAATCGTCGCTGAAGGGCTCGGGCGCTCACCCTACCAGGCGTCGGCGGGCCCGATCGCAGGAGCTTCGGCCCGCATGAGCGTCGAGACGACCGCCACTCCCGGCATCACGAACACACCTCCGGTCGAGGACCAGTCCAAGGCCGGGTCGGCGTCGAGGTGGCTGCTGGTCGTGTGCTGCGTGGCGCAGTTCATGGTCATCCTCGACCTCAGCATCGTCAACGTCGCCCTGCCCTCGATCCAGTCGGCCCTCGGCTTCTCCTCGCCCGAACTGCAGTGGATCGTCGACGCGTACGCGATCACGTTCGCGGGCTTTCTGATGCTGGGCGGCCGCGTCGCCGACCACTTCGGCCAGCGCCGCACGTTTGTCGCGGCGCTGCTCCTGTTCGGGGTCGCCTCGCTCGTGGGCGGCGCCGCACAGAGTCGCGGGATGCTGATCGGCGCGCGCGCGGTGCAGGGCCTTGGCGGCGCCTTCATGGCGGCGTGCTCGCTGGCGATCATCACGTCGTCGTTCGCGCCCGGTCCCAAGCTGCATCGCGCGATCGGAACGTGGGCGGCGATGAACGGCCTCGGCGGCGCCGCCGGGGTGCTGTTCGGGGGGATCATCACGCAGGAGCTCACGTGGCGCTGGGTGCTGCTGATCAATCCGCCGATCGCGATCGCGACCGCGCTCGTGGCTTATGCGGTCGTCAGCGAGCGCCGGCGGATCCAGGACGGCGCGAGCTTTGACCTGGCGGGCGCGGTGACGCTGACGATCGGCCAGATGGTGCTGGTGTTCGGGGTGGTGGAAGCCGGCCTGAAGGGCTGGGACACGCTCGCCGCGTTGGGGCCGATCATCGGCGGCGTGGCGCTGCTGGCGGTCTTCGGCGTGATCGAGGCGCGGCTTGCGTCCAACCCGCTGATCCCCTTCAAGGAGCTGACCAAGCCGCTGCGGGTCGCCAACAACATCGTGCTGCTGTTCAGCGCGTCGTTGTTCCCGATGTGGTTCGTGAGCTCTCTGTACCTGCAGCAGGTGCTGGGCCTCTCGCCGCTGCACACGGGGCTGATCTTCCTGCCGATGACGTTGATGATCATGGCGGTCGCCTCGCGCGCGGGCAAGCTGGTGAGCCGCTTCGGTGTCCGCCCGGTGCTCGGCGGTGGCCTGATCATGTTGACGGGCGGAATGCTGCTGCTCGCGAAAATCGGCTCCAGCGGCAGCCCGATCGTGTACATCCTGATCCCGGGCCTGCTCACCGCGGCGGGAATCGCGATGTCGATCGTCCCCTCGACGATCGCCGCGACGCAGGGGGCCAAGGAGGGGCAGGCCGGGCTCGCGTCCGGTCTCGTCAACACCTCTCGACAGATCGGCGGCGGGCTCGGGCTCGCGGTTCTGGTGACGCTCGCAACCCAGCGCTCGAGCCACCTGATCGGCACCGGTCAGCAGGTGCCCGAGGCTCTGACAGACGGCTTCCGGCTCGCCTTCCTGATCGGCGCAGGACTGGCGGCGGCGGCGTGCCTGATGACGTTCACGCTGATGCCCAGGCCAGCGCGCGAGCTGGCACCGGCGGCGCGACGCTTCGGCGTGGCGATCGCAGCGGTGCTCGCGGGCTTCGTCGTCGTCAGCGTCGCCCTGGCAGGGTCTCACGGCCCCGCGATCGGCGCGTACAGCACCCGCGACACCTACAGCTACGTGACCGAGCCCGCGCTGCACCCGCCCGAGATCCGAATTGGCAAGCAGACGCCCGCGGGCGGTCTCGCCCCCGGCTACATCCTCACGGCCAACTTCTTCGACCTCAACGAACCGCCGATCATCGGCCAGAGCGGGCCGCTGATCCTCGACGACAAGCTGCAGCCCGTCTGGTTCCAGCCGGTGCCCGAACGCGTCGCCGCCGCCAACCTCAGCCTCCAGACCTATGAAGGTAAGCCCGCTTTGGCGTGGTGGCAGGGAGTCGTCACGAACACCGGTGCGACGGAGAGCGGCGAAGACGTGGTCGTCAACCAGCATTACCAGCCGGTGGCACGCCTGAAAGGCGCCGACGGCTGGGTTCTGACCCTGCACGCGCTCGCGATCAACGGCGATGACGCGTGGGTGACCGCGAACAAGAACATCCCCCTGGACCTGTCGCGCTACGGCGGCGCTTACAACGGCGCGCTGATCGACTCGGCGGTGCAGGAGTACAACATCAAGACAGGCAAGCTGCTGCACACCTGGGACGCGCTCGAACACATCCCGCTGGGCGACTCCTACGCGACGCTTCCGACCAACGGCTTCCCGTGGGACGCCTACCACGTCAACGCGCTCGAACTGATCGGCAACGGCTCATTCCTCGTCTCGATGCGCAATACGTGGGGCGCCTACGCGGTCAACATCGACACCGGCAAGATCGAGTGGACGCTGGGCGGCAAGCACTCGAGCTACAAGTTCGGCCCCGGCGCCGCGTTCCAGTGGCAGCACGACGTGGCGCTCGGACCGAACTCGACCGTCACGATGTTCGACGACCACTGCTGCCAGCTCACCGGTGGCGGCACCTCCGTCAAAGCGACGGGACCCTCACGCGGGCTCGTGCTGAAGCTCGACCAGAGCACGCGCACCGCGACGCTGGTGGCCCAGTACGGCGCGAGGGGCGGCTTCGAATCGGAATACATGGGCGACATGGAGCCGCTGCCTGGCGGCAGGGCGTTCGTCGGATGGGGATCGGAACCGTACCTCTCCGAGTACAGCGGCTCCGGCCAGCTGCTGTTGGAAGGGGAATTCCCCGGCCCCGACCTCAGCTATCGGGCGACGCTCGAGCAATGGGTCGGCCTGCCGCTGTCGCCGCCGCTGGCGGTGGCCCGTCCTGGCGGTCGCGGAACCACGGTGTACGCGAGCTGGAACGGCGCCACGCAGGTCGTCTCCTGGCGGGTGCTGGGCGGAACGAGCGCGAGTCGCATGGCCCGCGTGGCAACCGCCGCCAAGGCCGGCTTTGAGACGGCGATCGCGGTGCCGCAGCGCTACGCGAGCTTCGAGGTCCAGGCGTTGGACGCTGCGGGCAAGGTAATCGGAACTTCCCGGGGGTTCCCGGGTTCGACTCGATGATGATCCGCGTGACCGTGCTGGCCGGTCTTCGATCGGTCGTGGCACTCGCGATCGGCGTCGGCCTGTGCGCGTGCGGGACCGCCTCTCCGGCCGCGTCGTCGGCGTTCGAAGACACATCGGCGAACCGCGCCGCGGCGAGCCCTGTGGCCGTGTCCCCGGAGCCGGGCACGCCCGACGCGTCCCCGAGCACCCAGATCAGCTTCCTCGGCCCGCAGGGCACACACGTCGCTGAAGTGCACGTCGTCGGCTCGCACAGCGGCGTCCACACCGGCGTGCTGCGCGCCTACTCGACCGGGACCGGCGAAAGCTTCCTGCCGGCGCATCAGTTCACCGCGGGCGAGCGTGTGAAGGTCAGCGCGCGGGTGAGCGTCGGGTCGGCGAGCTACGCGGTCAGCACCAGCTTCACCGTCGCGCATCAGGCGAGCGTGAGCCAGAAAGAGTTCCCGCTGAACCCGGGCAACTCCAGCGAAGTCCAGCACTACAGCTCAGCGCCGACGCTGACGCCGTCCGCGCTGCACATCACGACTCCTGCCCACGCCGGCGCGGCGCCGGGAGACCTGCTGCTCGCGCCCTACCAGGGCGACGGAACGCCAGGCCCGATGATCGCCGAACAGAACGGAAACCTCGTGTGGTTCCATCCGCTGCCCGCCGGCGAGCAGGCCACCAGCCTCAAACTGCAGCAGTACCAGGGCAAGAACGTCCTCACCTGGTGGCAGGGGCGGATCCTCGAAGTCGGCTTCGGCCAGGGCGAAGACGTGATCTACAACTCGGCCTACCAGAAGGTTGCAGGCGTCAGGGCGGGCAACGGCTACGACGCCGACCTCCACGAATTCCGCCTGACTCCCGAAGGCACCGCCTGGATCGACGCGTTCGATCCGATCGACATGAACCTCGCCCCATACGGGGGCAGGACCGCCGGGATCATCAACGACTCGATCGTCGAGGAGGTCGACGTCAAGACGGGCCTGGTCATGTGGGAGTGGCACGCGCTCGGGCACATCCCGATCGGCGAATCGCACAACGCGGCGCCCAAGGCCAATTACCCATGGGACTACGTGCACATCAACTCCGTCGACCCGGGGGCGGCCGGCGACGTGCTGCTGTCCTCCCGCAACACATGGACGCTGTACGACGTGGACATCGCCAGCGGAGCTGTGCGCTGGCGCATCGGCGGTGAGCACTCGAGCTTCAAGCTCGGCGCCGGTACCCACGCGTACTGGCAGCACGACGCGGAATGGCAGCCGGGCGGGCTGATCTCGGTGTTCGACAACGGCTCAGACCCGCCGAAGGAGAAGCAGTCGCGCGGCCTGCTGCTCGACCCGAACGTCGGCGCGCGCACGGTCACGCTCGTCAAGCAGTTCGTCAACCCGTCCAGGACGCTGCTGGCGAGCAGCCAGGGCAACCTGCTGGGCCTGCCCGGCGGCGGCTGGTTGATGGGCTACGGCGGCTTGCCGAACTTCACCGAGTACGACGCCTCCGGCCACGTGCTGCTCGACGGCACGCTCGGCAAGAGCGTGCAGGACTTCAGGACCTACATAACCCCGTGGAGCGGCCAGCCGACAACTGCGCCCGCGGTCGTCGCACGGCCGGGCGTGGGCGGGGCGATCGCCGCGTCGATGAGCTGGAACGGCGCGAGCGAAGTCGCATCGTGGCGCGTGCTCGTGGGAGCATCGCCGGGCGCGCTCGTGGCGGCCGGCGGCGGCGCGCGGACAGGCTTTCAGACGACGATCGCGGTACCCGGCGCGGGGCCGTACGTGGCCGTGCAGGCGCTCAACGCCTCCGGCGCGGTGATCGGCACATCGGCCACCGTCAAGGATTAGCGCCTTCGCTCAGAACAGCTTCGGCCTGACGGACGAGCTCGGCGGCAGCGCGTCTTCTGGCACTTCCTGCGTTACGCCGCCGGCTTCGCGTTCGCTGCGCCGCTTGCGGCGCAGGGCGGCGCTGACGGCGGCGTGCCTGGCGGTGGAGAAGTAGTCGGCGAAGCCACGCGCGTGCGCGCTCACCAGGCGCGGCGGCAGCGGTCCGCGGAGCTCCTGCTTGAACGCGAGCTCGTATTCGTCGCGCAGGGCTTCCTCGAGCGGGCTTTCGCCGGCGCTGTTGTGCAGCTCCATGCGCCCGCTCTGGGTGGTGTAGTCGTACAGCTCGACTTCCTGGCCTTCCGCGAGCGGGGCAATCCCTTCATAGGGCCAGTTCGAGTACGTCGCGAACTTGGCCTGCGGTGTGCGCATCGCGACGATGTGCAGCGGCGCGTCGGCGGCGTACGGTTCGATCGCGAACTCGGTGACGGTCTCGTCGGTGGCGTGCAGGACGAACGGCCGGCCCGGCGTTTCGGGGTTCGCGAGGATGCCCGCCAGGTCGAGCCGCCCGGCGATGTGCGCGTAGTGCGGATCTTGGCGCCAGTGATCGGAGCCGGTGGCGATCGTCAGCAGCAGCGGCGCGACGTCGACGCTCGAGGTCAGCTGCGTGCGCGTCGTTTCGGGTGCGCTCGTCAGCTGCCCGCGGAGGTCCTTCACGAGCAGCGGCACGCGCAGGCCCTCCTCGTAGGCGCTCGCGCCCTTGCCTCGCAGGCCGTGCGAGGCGCCGTACTCGCCGTGGTCGGAGGTGAACAGGATCACGGTGTTCGCTGCCACCTCCGGACGGCTTTCGAGGGTGCGCAGCACGTGGCCGACGTGCCTATCCACCTCGAGCTGGAGCTGAACATAGAGGTCGAGGAAGCCGAGCCAAGTTTCGGCGGCTTCCGGGCCGCTGAAGGGCACCGCCCCGAAGGACGCGGCTGCGGTTTCCTGGAACGAGCGCTGCAGCCGTGGCTTGTGGCGCTCGAGCAGCAGCTCCGGCGTCTCGAAGTTGGGCGGCAGCCGCGGTACGACACGCGCGGCAAGCGCCTCGCTGGGCACGCGGTCGCTCCACTTGTACCACCAGGCGATGTCATGGGGGTTCACGAACGAGACGGTCGTGCACCACGGCTCGGCGCCGCCCTCGCTCGCGAACCAATCCGCGAACCGTCTCGTTATGTGCGGGTCCACCTTCCAGCCCTGACCGGGGGCGCCGTCGGGCGACGGGAAGACGCCGCCATCGAAGCCGTAGCGCTCGAGTGCCTGTTCACCGGTGAGCTCGGTCCAATGGTTGTCGCCATGGGTGAGGTGCCACTTGCCCAGCCAGCGGGTGGCGTAGCCGTGCTCGCGCAGCATCGTGCCCCATGTGGGAAAGCCGGGGTCGAGGGTGCTGCCCCCCGTGATCATGCAGCCCGTCTGGTGCGTGTACAGGCCGGTGAGCAGCGTGGAACGCGCGGGAGAGCAGTCGTTCGAGGCGGTGTAGTGCCTGCCGAAGGACACGGCATCCTGGCGCAGGCTCCGGAGGTTGGGGGGCAGGCCCATGCCGGACGGGTCGGGCGAGAACCACTGCGGAAAGCGCAGCTGATCGACCAGGATCACGAGGATGTTCGGTTTGTCCGATCTCGAGGGCGCGGTCGGCGCCACGCTGGGGCTGGGGCGTGTGCTGGGGGCTGGTGAGCCGCCGTCGGGGTCGGCGGCAGCGCCGATCGCGAGCCCCGCTCCCGCAAGCGCACCGCCGATCAGGGTGCCCTTCAAGAACGTGCGTCGGTCGACTCTCCTATGCTGCGCTGCGTCGATGCGGTCCATAAGCGCTCTCATCCTAGGGCCTGCGATGGTCGTGGGGTTGGGGCTCGTGGCCCAGCCCGCCGTCGCTGGCCAGACCGCTCCTGCGTGCGCCCCGGCGGCGCTCGACAACTCCGCGCTGCAGGCCGGATCGCTGACGGTCTCGCCGCTGGCGGGCAGCCGCGACGCCTCGCCGCAGACGCAGATCAGCTTCCTCGGAGCGCCTGTCGGGGATCTCGGCGCGATCAGCGTCGTCGGCTCGCAGACCGGCGTTCACAGTGGTCGCTTGGCTCCGTACTCGCAAGGGGATGGCGCGAGCTTCCTGCCGTCGCGACCGTTCGCCGCAGGCGAGCTGGTGACGGTCCGGGCACGCCTGCGGGCAGGCCGCTCGACTCGGAGCATCCTCGACGAGTTCGTGATCGCGCACGAGGACCCGATCACGACGACGCCGAAGACCATACAGCCGGGCACCGCCGCAGAGATCCAGGGTTTTCACTCGCGGCCCGAACTGCAGCCGCCGGTGGTGACCGTGACCGCGCAGTCGCCGGCGGTCGCGCCCGGGGATCTGTTCCTAGCCCCATACGCCGGGCCGGGGCAGGCCGGGCCGATGATCCTCGACCCGAGCGGCGCGCTGCTGTGGTTCAAGCCGCTGCCGACGAACACCTCGGCGACCGATCTTCAGGTTCAGCAATACGACGGAAAACCGGTGCTCACGTGGTGGCAGGGAGACGTCACCGTCCACGGCTTCGGGCTCGGCGAAGGCATGATCGCCGACGACACCTACACGGACATCGCGCACGTGCGCGCCGGCAACGGCCATCAGGTGGATCTGCACGAGTTCCAGCTCACCCCGCAGGGCACCGCGCTGGTGACGGTGTATGACCCGATCCTGTGCAACCTGTCGTCCGTCGGCGGGCCGAGCTACGCCGGGGTCACCGACAGCCTCTTCCAGGAGATCGACGTCGCCACGGGGCTGGTGATGTACGAATGGACGAGCATCGATCACGTCGCGCTTGGCGAATCCTACGAACCGGCGAGTCGCTCGAACACCGTCTCGCCGTATGACTTCTTCCATCTCAACTCCGTCAATCCGGATCCTGACGGCAGCCTGATGATCTCGAGCCGCAACACGTGGACCGTGTACAAGCTCGACGGCCGCACCGGCCAGATCGTCTGGCGCCTGGGCGGGAAGCACTCGAGCTTCAAGATGGGCGCCGGCACGGGCACCGCGTGGCAGCACGATCCGCGCGAACTGTCTAACGGGTCGATCAGCGTGTTCGACAACGGCTCCTCGCCAAAGGCTCACACCGAATCACGCGCCATCGTCGTGAGCCTCACCGATCCGCCCGGGACGGCGACGCTTGTCACACGCCTGACACACACCCCCCCGGTACTGGCCGAAAGCCAGGGCGACGTGCAGGCGCTCGCGAACGGCGACTGGTTCGTCGGCTGGGGCCAGGAACCGTTCTTCTCGGAGTTCGGTCCAGAAGGCCAGCTGCTCTTCGAAGCGCACCTCCCGGCGCACGACGAGTCCTATCGCGACTTCCGCTTCGCGTGGGCAGGGACGCCGGCGCACCCGCCGGTGTTCGCCATCCAGGACGCCGGCGCCATCGGCACGACGGTGTACGCCAGCTGGAACGGCGCCACGCTCGTGAGCTCCTGGAGGCTGCTCGCGGGGGCGAGCGCCGCGAGCCTCATCACCGCCGCGCAGGTGCCTCGCAGTGGTTTCGAGACAGCGATCCCGGTGCCGGAAGGGACCGTCGGCCCGTACGTCGCCGTGCAGGCGCTCGGCGCCGCCGGGGAAGTGCTGGGCACCTCCGCGACGGCCGCGGAGGGGGGGCTGTAGCGGAGAGCGGGAAGCCATGGGCCGCCTACTTGAGGGGATCCGTGACCGGACCGGGCAGGCGCTTGTAGACGGCAAAGAAGTCACGGTCGTCGGGGACCAGATAGCGATCGGGCGACTGGTTCGGCTGAGGCTCGACCATCCGCGGGATGAGCCCGTTGTGGTGGGTGTAGGTGATCAGCGTGTGCCAGTCGGGGTTGATGTCGAGCTCCATGGCCCGCACGGCGCCGATGTGCCGGAGGATCTTCGCGATGCTGATGACCGTCTGGCCTTCGGCCGCGACGAAGATGAGGTTGCCGCGACGATCGATGCCGACCCCGGTACGCCAGACGCGGGTGACGCCCCCTAGCGTGAACCCCCATTCCGGGCTGTTCGGATCTTCGTTCAACTCGGGGTTCAGGCGTCCGTTCCAGACGATCGGAGCGAGGCTCTGGCGTGCCCATGCGACTTCCGGCCCGGCGTTCGGGCCGCCGTTCCACTTGACGATCCCGACCCGACCGTCGCGATACCCGAGCAGCGTGGCTTTGCCGTCCTTGAGCGGCTCGTTGACGTGGCCGTTGACGTTCGAGCCGTTTTCGCCGTCTTCGTAGGTGAAGCCGCCGTTGAAGGTGGCGAGCAGGCGCCAACGCTCGCTGTAGGGCAGCATCATCGGCCCGCGGAGGGCCGCGTTCGGTGGCTCGTAGCGGCCGGGGTAGTACCCGATCGCGGTGCGCGTGTGGTCGAACCAGGCCACGTAGGCGAGAAGCTCCGGATATTCGGCTTCGGGACGGAAGCTCGTCACCAGCACCGGTGGGCCGCCGTCGATCGACGGCCCGCTCGGTTTCCAGATCCCTTCGCCAGGTAGCCGGTGGGCGAAGACCGGCTTGATCGGCCGCGGCCAGGCTGCGAGCACCCTGCGTCGCGGCAGGCTCAACCCGACTGCCGGCAGGCTCTTCGGCGCCGGTCCGCCCTTCTTCGGTGCGTTCGCGCTGTAGTAGATGTGCTCGACGTCGTCGACCAGCGAGTTGCCGAAGGGCACCTCGGCCCTGATCCACTCGACGCTGCGCGGCCCGAACCGCATGCTCGTTGGCTCAAGCATCCAGATCGCGTACGCGACGATCGCCCAGCAGAGCAGACCGACGACAGGCGTCGCGAACAAGAGGCGTCGCCGTCGCCGCCCGTGCCTGGCAGCGGCCTCGCGCCGACGCTCGCGGCGCGCCGCGACGAGGGCGGGTGGATCGGATCCTCTCGGCGAGTCAACCGCATCCGGCGAATCGCTCTCGCCCGGACGAGCGCTCTCACCGACACCGTCAGTCGTGTCCTCCAGCCCACCGCGTCCGCCCGGGTTGTGCTGGCGCGCCTGCACAACCCAAACGTACCCCCGCGGTCATAAGCCGACCATTAGCGTGGAATGAGAATGCGTTCATCGACATGGCCCGGGCCGCCCTCTCCTCTCCAAGTAGCGTCTATCCTCGTGCAGATGACGCTACATAAACCACCGCCGAAGCCCGAGGTCGGTATCCGTGAGCTACTCGGAGGGCGCAAAGACGGAAGGGGGGGGATTCGAACCCCCGAAGCGGGGGTTACCCGCTTGCTGGTTTTCAAGACCAGTGCATTCAACCGCTCTGCCACCCTTCCGAGCGCGACGAAGGGAAGGCTAGTTGATCCGCCAGCAGCCGAGCGGGAGGGCTCAGGCGATCATCCAGCGGCCGGGCATGGCGGGCGGACTCTTTGATTCTGCCCTCACCGGCGAGCGCGAGCACGCGGGCGTCCACGCGGGGCTCGGGCTCGTTGAACGAGGCCGCCAAGTCCGTTGGACTCTGTGTTGGTCGTGCTGCTCACGCCGACTCCGAAGCCGGCTCAGGATCGGCTGGTCTAGTTCCTCGTCGGTCATCGGCGGAGAGCCTAGCGGCGGCGCGCGTCGTATTCGTTGAGGAGGTTCGGCGGCCTCGGCCTTGCCGCCGGGCAGCAGGTGCCCGTAGCGGTCGATCGTGATGGTGATGTAGGCGTGGCCCATGTACTTGCTGACCTCGTCCATGCTGATGCCGGCGTCGAGCCAGTGCGAGAGGGCGGTGTGGCGGGAGTCGTGGAGCCCGGAGGTCGAGCTTGATCTTGTCCGCGTGCAGCCGTCGAGCTCATCCGTAGGGATCGCGTTCATCCGGTAGACGCCGTATGACACGCGTTCGGCCATGCCACGCTGCTCATAGTCCACCAGGCGCTTAGGGTCAAAGCCCGCCTCGCGCAAGTCCTCAGTCCGAAGGTATCCATGCTCCCTCAACCAACACCGGCCGCCGCTCACCGACGCGGCTCGGCAAAGCTGTCACTGACCTCCTTTTCGGCGGTGTGGCTCGCGGCACGGCTGTGACAGGAACCGGCGAGCGCATCAGCAGTTCGCTGGTGACGGTCCCGAGTGCTTTGTGCATCCGGGAGTGCTGCTCGCAGCCCACGACTATCCCGCTCGCGCGGTGGCGCCGCGCGGCCTCGGTCAACGCGCTCACCGGGTCTTCATCCGAGACCTCCGTACGCGCGTCGAGCAAGGCATCCTCACCATCCAGAGCCAGCTCGTCGAGAAACGCCCGGCCGAGCCCGTAGCGCTCATCCGCGGAGGCGAGGGGCGAGGGCGGCGCGTGCAGCGGCCGACAGGCGTACACCAGCACGAGCCTCCCGTCCCCGGGGAGTGAGCCCGCTGCCCAGCTTGCGGCGGCGCGGGCGCTTTCGCTTCCGTCATAACCGACCACCAAGCACGGCCCGTCACGCTTCTCGTGAACCCGGTGGGGGATCGGCGAGCTCGCTTGCCGGGGGCGAGCGCTCATGCCGGAACCCGCCGGCGGTCGAGTTCCTCCAGATATGGCGCGAGGTACTTCGCGGCGATCTTGCTCGGCGGCGACCACGTCGGTGTGTCAGTGACCTCGGAGCTGAAGCCGTGACCGCCGGTGAGCTTCGCTGTCAGGTACATCGGCTTGTCGTCGGTGAGCAGCATGCCGTGGATGACGGGGTTGAACGGCTCGGGCGTCACCGGTGCACCCGCCAACGCCGCGATCGATTGCGCCGCCACGTCGGCCTGCTGGGAGCCGACGCCGCCGTGCTTGATCGGGAAGTCGATCGCGTCGCCTGCCGCGTAGACACCTTCCACGTCCCGGACCCGACCGTGCGGGTCGACGCGGATGAAGCCGTGCTCGCCGAGCGGGATGCCGCGGATCGCGGGGCCGTAGAGCTCAGGTAGAGCGATCACCCGCGTAACGTGCAAATGACGGTCGCCAGGGTTGATCACGACGTCGTCTGCGGTGGGGACCTCGACATAGGCGGAGTTGATCGTCTGAATATGGGCCTGCGCGAGCCGTTGCGCGATCGCACTACTTGCCTCGGGGCCGAAGATCGCCAGCGGGCTGTCCTCCGGGGTGATGATCGTTGTCGAGAGGTCGATGTTCATGTCATAGGCGCGCCCGGCGGTCATGAGCGCGAGCTCATATAGCGGCAGCTGCCAGGCCATACGTCCGGGCGCTACGAACGCGAGGCTGTCGACGTAGCCGCCCTCGATGTCCTGGATCAGCCCGTGCAGCGTCTCGTCCATGCGTCGATCGTCGATCGTGATCGCGTGCTCATAGCGCGGGACTGCGCGGGCGCCGAGCGCCAGCACGAGTACGTCGTACTCGATCACCTCACCGGCCTTGGTGTGGACAGTGTGCTTGTTGGGCTCGACCCAGTCCAGCTCGTCGGCGAGCAGACCGGCGCCTGCGTCGTGGACGATTTGTGTGAGCGGGTAGCGGCGGGCGGTTGCGTATGCGAACGGCTCGCGTACCGTCATCGGGCGGTAGACGAACTCGTCGTTGGGTGCGATCACCGTTGTGGTGGTCTGTTCGGGCGCGAGCTGGTGCAGCGCCAGCGCTGTCTCCAGGGCGGCCACTCCTCCGCCCACGATCACTACGCGAAGTTTGGGGTGAGAGTCATGTGTTGTCATGGCCCCAAAGCTAACCCTCCGCGTCAGGAGCGCCAGCCGCAAAAAACCGCCGTCGTGAACGGAAAACTACGGAGAGGTTGGCTCGTTTGTACGGCCGTGGCACGCGTTCAGACCACGACGGGCTCATCGCCGTCGAGACGCACATAGCAGTCGCGGTGGTAGTGCTCGCCGTCTCTCTTCGAGGCGCCAGGTTCGAGTGCCCGGGAGCTCTCGTGGGCACAGCCGTCGAGGAGCCGGACCAGCGGCTCATAGACGCCGATCACCTCGCCACAACGTTGGCAGCGCAGCACGTCGCTCATCCGCGTCCGCTTGCGAGCGGATGGATGGAGGGCCTGCGTACTCGGGTTCGAGGTATCCATGTGAGCGCCAGCGACAAACGTAGGTCGCTCCCGGCGCGCTGAACTCGGGGATCGGCCGCTAGATCAATGTGGCCAACTACGGATCGCCGGGCGGCTCGACCAAACGGCGATCCCGCCGAGCTTTTGGGGGATTTCTACCTAGCGATCATGCGCATGTCGCGCCTGGTCGAGACTAAGCTCCGGGTGTGCATGAGCGCGCTTCCACCGACGAGCTATGGATTCGCCGGCTGCTCGACGTCGGCCGGGAGCTCGTCACCGAGCTTGACCTCGGCATCGTCCTCGATCGAGTGCTGCAGACGGCACGGGAGATCACCGGCGCGCACTATGCAGCGCTCGGCATCTTGAACGAGCAGCGCAGCGAGCTCGAGCAGTTCCTGACCTCCGGCGTGGACGAGCAGACAAAGCGGTCGATCGGCGATCTGCCACGCGGGCGCGGGGTGCTCGGCGCGCTGATCGAGAACCCGCAGCCGTTGCGCCTCGCTGATGTCGGACAGCACCCCTCCAGCTACGGGTTCCCGGCGGGGCATCCGGTGATGCGCAGTTTCCTCGGCGTGCCGATCCAGATTCGCGGGGAGGTGTGGGGGAACCTGTATCTGACAGAGAAGGAGGGCGGAGAGTTCTCCGAGCGCGATGAGGAGGCGGCGGTGATCCTCGCCGATTGGGCCGCTGTGGCGATCGACAACGCGCGCCTTTATGAGCGAAGTGAGCGGCGCCGCCAAGAGGCTGAGCGAGCGATCCGCGGGCTCGAGGCGACCCGCGATGTCGCGGTCGCGATCGGTGGAGAGATCGCGCTTGAGCACGTGCTGGAGTTGATTGTCAAGCGCGGACGCGCTCTCGTGGGCGCTCGTAGTCTCGTGATCATGCTGCGCGATGGTCACGAGCTGGTCGTACGGGCCAGCGCCGGTCACGTCGAGACGATGCAGGGCACGCGCTTGCCGATCGCCGACTCCACCTCTGGGCAGGTGCTCGAGCGCGGGCGTCCAGAGCGGATCACCGATGTCACCGCTCGCTTGCGGATCGCGCCGAGCGAGTTTGGCGTGGCTGATTCGCAGACCGCGCTGTTGGTTCCGATGCTCTACCGCGGCGACGGGGTGGGCGTCCTCGCGGCCTTTGACCGTGGCGAGGAAGGCAGCGCCTTCAGCGAGGATGACGAGCAGCTGATGCGGACGTTCGCGGCGAGCGCCGCGACGGCCGTGGCACTGGCTCAGAGTGTGCAGAGTGATCGGCTGCGCAGCTCTCTGGCGGCCGCGGACGCGGAGCGGCGTCGCTGGGCGCGCGAGCTCCACGACGAGACGCTGCAGGGTCTCGGCGGACTGCGCGTGCTGCTCTCCTCGGCTCGGCGTCGCGAGGATCTGGCGCTTGCACAGGAGGCGATGGGAGAGGCCATCGAGCACATCGAGCGGGAGATCGCGAACTTGCGCTCGATCATCACCGAGCTGCGTCCGGCCGCCCTGGATGAGCTCGGTCTGCGCACCGCGATCGAGGCGCTGCTGGCCCGCCACCGCGAGCAGAGTGGGTTCGAGGTCGATGGTGAGCTTGAGCTGCCAGGTCCCTCGACGGGGGAAGCGCGCTTTAGCGAGGAGCTTGAGACCACCGTCTATCGGCTCGTGCAGGAGGCGCTGACGAACGTCGCCAAGCACGCTCGCGCGAGCCGAGTGCGAGTGGCGGTCGCCGAGTCCGACGGGGAGCTGCGGGTCGAGGTTCAGGACGACGGGACAGGTTTTGACCCCGAGCTCTCAAGCGATGGCTTTGGGCTCGCCGGGATGCGCGAGCGGGTCGCTCTGGCCGGTGGCACGCTGGGTGTCGACTCGGGTGAGCAGGGCACGATCGTCAGAGCTTGCCTGCCGACGCTCGAGGGCGCCCAGGTCGCGCGATCAGGCGCCGAGCAGGCCGCGTCGTAGCGCGTAGCGAACCAGTTCGGCTCGCGTTGCGAGCCCGAGCTTGCGGTGGATGTTCGCGCGGTGCGTCTCGACTGTCCTGGGTGAGAGATGTAGCTTGCGTGCGATCTCGACGCTCGTGTGCCCGAGCGCGATCAGTCGCAGGACTTCAACCTCTCGCGGGGAGAGGGCGTCATCGGTGAGCGAGCGGTGCAAGGCATCCAGCCGTGTGGCGATCCGTGGGCTGATGAACTCCTCGTCCCGCGCTGCGGCGCGAACCGCCTGCGCCAGCTCGCCGTCGGCCAAGTCCTTCGCGACGAACCCGAGCGCGCCCGCGGCGAAGGCGCGCTGCGCGAACACCGGATTTTCTTCCATCGTCATCAGCACGATCTTCGTGTCGGGTGCTCGCTCGCGCAGCCGGCTGATCGCCTCGATGCTCGACCCTCCGGGCATGTTCAGATCGAGCACGAGCACATGCGGCCCACGGCGCAGGACGTCGCGGGTCACGCTCGCGATGTCGGCTGCTTCGGCGATCACTTCTACGCCGTCCTCGCCGTCGAGCAGCATCCGCAGGCTGCGGCGCATCAGCGCATGGTCGTCTGCCAGGAGGACCCGTATGGGCTCATCGGGCACGGGGGGGTCGGGGTTGTCCGCCCGCTCGGCGAGATGCAGATGTGCGGCCATGGGAGGACGCTAGTCGCACACCACGCTCCCCAACCACCGGGGAAACACTCCTATCGGCCGCGGCAAAGCACGGATCTTTATTGGCACTGATTCTTCGCAGGTGCGCGGCTGACGGGCATTCCACGCAGGCCTGCGGGAAAAATACGGATGCCTCAGACTCATGGTGCTCAGATCCTTGTTGGTATGGCCGAGACACAGCTACGAGCAGTCCCAAGCGCCCCGTTGCTAGCGCAGGCGACCGGCCCTGCGGCCATCCACACCACTGCGCTATGCAAGCGCTACGGCGACACCGTGGCGCTCGACGGGCTGGACCTCACCGTCAACGAGGGTGAGGTCTACGGCTATCTGGGGCCCAACGGGTCCGGCAAGACCACGACGATCCGGCTGCTGCTGGGGCTGCACCGCCCGAGCAGCGGGCGGGCGGAGCTGTTCGGCCTCGACGCCTGGAGCGATCCGGTGAGCGCCCATCGCCGCGTCGCGTATGTCGCCGGCGAGCCGTTCCTGTGGCCCGCGATGACTGGCGTCGAGACGCTGGAGTTCCTCGCACGGCTGCACGGCGGCACCGACCTAGCCTACCGGGACGCTCTCGTGGAGCGCTTCCAGCTCGACCCGAACAAGAAGATCCGGGCGCTGTCGAAGGGCAACCGCCAGAAGGTGCAGCTGATCGCGGCGCTCGCCACCCGCGCTGAGCTGCTGCTGCTCGACGAGCCGACAAGCGGCCTTGACCCGCTGATGGAGGTCACCTTCCGCAAGTGCATCGAGGAAGCAAAGGAGCGCGGCCAAACGGTCTTTCTCTCCTCACACATCCTCAGCGAGGTCGAGGCGCTGTGCGACCGCGTCGGGATACTCAGAGACGGAAAGCTCGTTGATGAGGGCACGCTTGCAGACCTCCGCCACCTCGCCGCACAAACAGTCGAAGTCACATTCACAGGCATCGCGCCGACCCTCCCGACCCTGCCGGGCATACAAGTGCAAAGCGCGGGCCCAAACGCGCTTCGCTTCGAGGTCTCGGGGAGCGTCGGCCCGCTGATCGCCGCGCTTGCTCAGTCGGGCGGGACTTCAATTGAGTCGCTCACGAGTCGTGAGCCTTCGCTCGAGGAGATATTCCTGCACCACTACGACGGCTCCGAGGGTCGTGGCCGCGACTAGCGCACCGATCGCAGCGGCGCCTGGGTCCAGGCTCTGGTCCGGTGTCGGGCTCGGCCCGACGCGCGCGCTGGCGCGACGGGCGTTGCGGGACGCGCGGGTCCGCACGATCTGCTTTGGCTACCTGTTCGCGTTCTACGCCTATCTGCAGCCGGTCGCCTACCGCGACGGCTACAAGACGCTCGCGAGCAGGGTCGCGTTCGCGCGCGCGTTCGCGGACAACAAGGCAGTTCGTCTGTTCTACGGGGAGCCGCACAGCCTCTTGACGGTCAGTGGCTACGCCGCCTGGCGTGTCGGCGGGACGCTCGCGATCTTCGCCGCGATCTTTGGCCTGCTCGCGGCTGTGCGAGCGATGCGGACCGAGGAGGACGCAGGGCGAGTCGAGCTGGTGCTGGCCGGGGCCGTCGGGCGGCGCTCGGCGTACCTGGCGTCCCTCGCGGCGATCGCGGTAGGGGTGCTCGTCCTGTGGCTCGCTGAGACCGTCGGCTTCATCGCGGGCGGGCTCTCGGCAGGCGGATCGGCCTACCTCGCCCTCGCAACGACCTCGGTCGTGCCTGTGTGCGTGGGTGTCGGCGCGCTTGTGAGCCAGCTCGCGTCGACTCGCAGGGCTGCGCTCGAGCTGGGCGGCGCGGTCGTGAGCGTGTTCTTCGTGCTGCGCGTGATTGCCGATACCGCGACGGGTCTCGGCTGGTTGCGCTGGGCGACGCCGTTGGGGTGGGCGGAGCAGCTGCGTCCGTTCGCCGGCGCGCAGCCCCTCGTGCTGGTCCTGCCGATCGCCGCGAGCGCGCTGTTGCTCGTCCTGGCCGCGAAGCTCGCCGTGCGCCGTGACATCGGCACGGGGTTGCTGCGGGCGCGCGACAGCGCTCCGCCGCGTCTCGCGCTGCTCTCCTCACCGACTGCGCAGGCGCTGCGCTCAGAGCGCACGAGCCTGCTCGCGTGGTTGGGCGGCGTCGGCGTGTTCGCGTACATCCTCGGCGAGGTCGCGAAGAGCAGCTCGTCAGCCGGCATCTCAAAGAGCGTCAACCGGGAGCTCGGGAAGCTCGGCACGGGCTCCATCGCGACGCCCACCGGCTATCTCGGCTTCACGTTCATCTTCTTCGTCCTGGCCATCAGCCTGTTCGCGTGCGCGCAGATCGGCGCCGCCAGGCGCGAGGAAGCCGACGAGCACCTTGAGACGCTGCTCGCGCTCCCGGTTGGCCGCCGCGGCTGGCTCGCCGGCCGACTCGTGCTGGCAACTGTGGCCGCAGCCGCGCTGTCGCTCGCGGCAGGGCTCCTTGGCTGGGTGGGCGCCGCTTCGGGCGGCGTGGACATCTCGCTCGCGAAACTGCTGGAGGCCGGCGCAAACTGTCTGCCCGCCGCGCTGCTGTTTCTCGGGGTCGCGGCGCTCGCATACGCGATCGTGCCCCGCGCGAGCGCCGGGATCGCCTACGGGCTCGTCACGGTCGCGTTTCTGTGGGATCTCGTGGGCGCATTGCTCGGGGCGCCGAAATGGCTCGTTCACCTGACGCCGTTCGCGCACATCGGGCTTGTGCCAGCCCAGCGCTTCCAAGCAGGCGGAGCCGCCGTGATGCTCGCGATCGCCGTGGCAACAGGACTCGCCGCGATCTTTCTGTTCAGCCGACGCGATCTCGCGGGACAGTAAGAGAGCGGGCTCTTATAGGGGGCGCGAGCGCTCACGACTCGGAGAACGCCGCACCCTCGCCGGAGCCTGCCGACGGGTCGCGGTGAACGACGAGCCAGCCGATCACGCTTGACGCGGCCACGATCGCCAGCGCGATGTATGGGAACTCGCTATACGGCGACGGCTGTCCCGGTTTGCACAGCTCGACGAACGGGACGACGAGCGTCAGAGCCGCCAGAAACGGGATCGCGACATGGCGCAGCGCCGAGAACGATCGTCGATGGCGGCGCCACATGAAGACCGGAAGCGAGAGCGTCGTCAGCAAGTAGACGAACAGGATCACGATCGTTCCCATTGTCGAGCACTCCGCGTAGAGGCCGACGGGGTTCCTGGATCCTCTGGCAACGCCTGTCACATGAAGTACCCACCACACGGCGATGATCCCCAGTCCACCGACGGCCATGACGAGCAGCGCATTCACCGGCGTGTCGTGTTCGGCGCGCAGGTGAGCGAGCCATGCCGGCAGGAGACCAGAGCGCCCGCCGTCGAACAGCATGCGTGTCTGGGAGTTCGCGGCCGACACGAGCGTGGCGAGCACAGAGACGATCCCAGCAAGCCACGCCAACACGGCCACGCCGCCGAGATAGCGGTCAGCCACAGACAAGAACGGAACCGAAGCGGAAACCCAGCTGACAGGCCGGTCAGTCCGCCGCTGAGGTGCGACCAGGAGAACGGCGCGCCCGAGAGGTGTGAGCGCTCGTCGATGAGGACGACGACGCAGACCAACAGCATGATCGCCACCTGCACGACGACGGCCAAGCCGACCGTCCTTGTCGAGAGTCGGACGCCGCGCGCTGTCAGCCAGATCGCTGCGACGGTCAGGACGAGACTCAGCGGCTCCCACGCGAGATGCCACGAGGTGTAATGCGCGAGGGTCAGGGTCACCATGCCACCCGCCATCGTGAACACGCCTGCGATCGCCACCGTGAACCCGACCGCGACGAGCACCGCGGCAGCGACGCCGGTCCTCGCGCCCAGCGACGTCTCGATGTAGGTGATGAAGCTACCCGCGGAAGGCTCCACCTTGCTGAACTCGGCGACCGTGAAGCCCAGCATGACAACGGCGATCCCGGCGGCGAGGATCGTCAACGGGGCTGCGATACCAGCAGTGACCGCGATCACCCCCGAAGGCGAAGTAGAAGTCGATGCCCGGCCCGATGTTGGCGACGGTCGAGGCGGTCACATCGGCCGTGCCGAGCTGGCCGGCCTCGAGGTGCTCTGTGCTGTGGCCCACCGTGCTCATTCCACGCGAGCATACGGAGCGCCTTCCGCGACCCGCTCACGCGGACTCGGAGTCCGCACGACGCTCGGCAACAGCGCCGTGCGGACCGGAAACCCAATCCTCGCTTACGCCGCGGTCGTCTCAGAAGAAGCCGAGCGGCTCGGGGTCGTAGCTGACGAGCAGGCACTTCGTCTGCGTGTAGTGGTCGAGCATCATGCGGTGGTTCTCGCGCCCGACCCCTGAGGACTTGTAGCCGCCGAACGCGGCGCCCGCAGGGTAGAGGTGGTAGCAGTTGGTCCACACCCGCCCGGCCTTGATCGCACGACCCATGCGGAAGGCGCGGCTGCCATCGCGCGTCCAGACACCGGCGCCGAGGCCATACATCGTGTCGTTGGCGATCGCCAACGCCTCGGCCTCGTCCTTGAAGGTGGTCACGGCGAGCACGGGACCGAAGATCTCCTCCTGGAAGATCCGCATCGAGTTCTCGCCCTTCAGCACGGTCGGCTCGAAGTAGTAGCCGCCCTCGAGCTCGCCATCCATCTCGGGTGCGTGGCCGCCGATCAGCAGCTGTGCGCCCTCGTCCAGACCGATCTGCACGTAGCTTTCGATCTTCTCCAGTTGCGCCGCAGACACCTGCGGTCCGATCTGTGTCTCGGGGTCCAGCGGGTTGCCCTGACGGATCGCGCGGATGCGCTCCAGTGCCCGCCCCATGAACTCCTCGTAGATCGACTCCTGGATCAGCGCGCGTGACGGGCACGTGCAGACCTCGCCCTTGTTGAACGCGTAGAGCACCAGCCCCTCGATTGCCTTGTCCAAAAGCGCGTCGTCGGCGTCGAGGATGTCCGCGAAGAAGATGTTCGGCGACTTGCCGCCCAGCTCGGTCGTCGAGGGGATCAGGTTCTGCGCGGCGTAGCCCATGATCAGCCGTCCGGTGACGGTCTCGCCGGTGAACGCGATCTTCGCGATCCGCTTGCTGGAGCCGAGCGCACGCCCGACCTCCGCACCCGAGCCGTTGACGATGTTGATAACGCCCGCCGGGACGACGTCTTCGATTGCCTCGGCGAGCTTCAACAGGGACCAGGGTGTGGGGCTCGCCGGCTTGATCACCGTACAGTTGCCGCCCGCGAGTGCCGGTGCGATCTTCCACGCTGCCATCAGCAGCGGGAAGTTGAACGGGATGATCTGCCCGACGACGCCGAGCGGCTCGCGGAAGTGGTAGGCGTAGGTCTTCTCGTCGATCTCGGAGATCGAGCCCTCCTCGGCGCGCACCGCGGCGGCGAAGTAGCGGAAGTGATCGATCGCGAGCGGCAGATCGGCAGCGAGCGTCTCGCGTATGGGCTTGCCGTTCTCCCAACTCTCCGCGACCGCCAGCATTCCGAGGTTGTCCTGTATCGCGTCGGCGATCGCGTCGAGCACCTCGGCGCGTTCGGCGGGCGAGGTCCGACCCCAGCCGGCCTTGGCGGCGTGCGCGGCGTCGAGCGCGAGCTCGACATCGGCCGGGGAAGAGTCAGCCACCTCACAGAAAGCCTCGCCCGTCACAGGCGAGAGGTTCTCGCGGTACTTGCCGGCGCTCGGCGGCCGCCACTCGCCGCCGATGAAGTTCTCATAGCGATCCTTTAGCTCGACGAGGCTTGCGGGCTCGCCGGGGGCGGCGTAGACGGTTGGGATGTTGACTGCAACAGCCATCAGATTCTCCTTGGGTTGGTGGGAAAGGTTGTTAGTTGGGGCGGGCGGTGGCGTGTTCAGACGATGGCGGGCACGCTCTGCTGGGTGGCGCTCGTGCTCGGCACCGCCGCGAAGCGGAAGACCATGCGTGGGGCTGGTGCGCTGCCGTCGAGGACCTGTGCGATCGCGTCGTTTAC
>DATHOH010000025.1:0-43597 GCA_035485155.1 Solirubrobacteraceae bacterium | reverse complement strand
GGACTCTCGGGATTCGCCACCTGCGCACCAGGCCTCGCCGCCCACAGACCAACGGCAAGGCTGAGCGCTTCATCCGCACCATGCTCGCTGGCTGGGCATACGGAGCGATCTACCGCGACAGCACAGAACGCACCGCAGCCCTTGACGGCTGGCTATGGACCTACAACCATCAACGACGACACCAAGCCATCGGGCGAGAGACACCCATCAACCGACTGAACAACCTGCTCGGGTCTTACACCTAGCGGTCGTCGGCGAGAGCGTGAGCGAACCGGACACGCTGCTTGTGGGCACGCTGGCGGGGATCGAGCCCGGTAGTCGGCTGCGTTCCTTCGGGCAGCGGCGTGCGCGGGAGGATGCGACCCTCGCCGCCGTGTGGGACCTCTTGGAGCCCTATAAGCCGCACGGGCTGCGGATGGTGTCCGATCAGCACCAGTCCGATGCGGTGTCGAGCTACTTCGGACGCCTGGGCGTGAGCGTGAAGATCGTGAACTTGACCGCTCCGCTGCAGACCAGCGCGTTCACCTCGACGCGGGCGCGCCTGACGGACGGGAGCCTGCGTCTGTGGCGCCATGACGCGACGTTGAAGGAGATGCGCAGGGTGCGGGCGGGGAAGAACAGCGAGTCGATCGTGCTGCCCCGGAGCGGGTCCTCACATTGCGATGTGATCTCGGCTCTCTGCCTGGCGGTCGCGGAGTTCAGTCATCGGGGAGGCCCGGCGACCCTGCACGTCCCCAAAGGTCGGATACCGGACGCGCGCCCGTCCAAGTCGCCGACATCGACGCCGAAGGGCAACCCGTTGCACCGCCCGTCGCCAACGTTCCCGCCCGGCACGCCAACATGGCAAAAGCGAATCGTGAGAAAGCAACTGAAAGGCGGAGGGTCGTGGAGATGATGACGAAGCGCGCGCCGTGGCACCACGAGGACGCGGCGCGTGAGCTGATCGCCGCGGTGGTGGATGGGCGTTATCCCTCGACTGAGTTCGCTCGGCGATTCGGAGACGAGCTGGCGATGGACGTGTACGACGGCGAGGACGTGCGCCGGGCGCTCGCGTGGATGCTGGCGCTCGAGCGGGCTGCGGATGCGCTGCTGAAAACGAGCGATGACCCGGTGCTCGAAGCGTCGTTCCTGGTCACAAATCACTGTGAGCATTGGCAGAGCGAGGGCACGACATACGACCTGCATTTGCATCGGGTCTACTGTCGCGACTGCACGGGCGAGCGCACCCGCGAGCCGGAAGACTGGCGCCGGCGCTGCCTAGAGGAGCGGCCGGGGCCGGAGGACTTCGACAGGTGCGGGATCTGCGGTGAGCTGGGGCAGGTCGAGCCGATCCGTGTACCGCTCGGCGCCCGTTTCGTCGAGGGCCGAGCGTGCGAGACGTGTCGTTCGTATGCGGGGATTCTTCGGTGACCGTCCCGGCCGAGCTCGTGAATCGTCTGCGTCTCGCGCGCGAGCGGGGCGAGTCGTTCTGGGACGCCTGGCCCACGGCGGTGATGCTGACGACGCACGGTCACCGCGGCGGAGTGGCATGGCGCGACGCGTTCTCGGAGACGCGCTTCGCATGGCAGCGCGCCTATGGCGGTCTGCCGGCGAGCGGCCCGGAGCGTGCGGGCGGGCGAACTCCTCGATGCGATCGGCGGCCACGGCGATGAGGTCGTCGAGCCGGTCGAGCGCCGTTGTGCGTTCTGCGGGGGCGTGATCGAGGGCCGTAGCCCGCGGGCGAAGTATTGCCGGCCCGAGCATGAGCGCGAGGCTGCGTACAAGCGCCGGCAACTCCAGCGAGCGGCGGCGCATTGTACAGACCCGGAGTCGGCTAACTCTCGCACCCCCGCGAGAGTTCTCTCGGGCGCGGTGGCAGCGTGAGAGGTGAACTTTCCACCTCGAACCGGGAGCGCCGATAATGGACCCTGACGAGTTTGCCGACACGCTAGAGACGGTCTTTGCGGGCATACCGAACACGACCCTGACCGACGAGCAGCGCGAGCAGCTACGCGAGCGCCTGGCCGCTGGAGCTGCTGGCGAGTTCTTCGGGTTGCAGGCTTCGGGCTCGCCCGCTCCCAGTGGCGTCGCTGCTGTCGCTCGCGGTCGCCGGTCGATCGCGCGCAACCCGGAGGCGGCCGTGGCTACCCGTGGCGGAAACCGCGTGCTGCTCGCCTCGTCTCCTGGCACCTGGATCGAGGATCGCCCGGTGACTGACCGCTACGAGCTTGCGGAGCACCTTTGCCGGGTCCTGCGGGCTCAAGATCGCCACGGCCCCGCCAAAGGCCGTGTGCTATGTGCGTCAGCATTCTGGGACTATCCCGAGGATCGGATTCTGACCGGCGACCCGTCGGCGGACGCGCGCAAGCTGGACGCCGCAGTCGGGCTGCAGGCGTTGACGGCATCGGGCGGCATTTGCCTGCCGACGAACGTCGATTACGAAGTGCGAACGTGGGCCACGGCTGAGCGTCCGTTGAAGGAAGGACTCCCCGCTTTCGACGCGTCGAGAGGCGGTCTGATCTACCCCGAACCGCCGTCGATCGGTACGCTCGCAGCGGCCGTCGGGATATGGTCGGAGGCCACCGACGCCGAACCGCTCGCCGCGACAAAGCCTGTCTACAGCATCTCGTGCGGATCAGTGATTCAGGTGTTCACTTCGGCTGTCACCGTGCGTGTCGGGATGGGGAACATGATGGCGCGCTTTGCCCCGGAGACGATCGCGGCGAACACCGACTTGGCGCAGGCTGAGTGGGCGCGCAAGGCCGAGATCAATTTGTTGGAAGGGATCAGGGCCAAGGCTCTCGCCGATGTCACGCAGGCGAAAGTGCTGGGCGCCACACGCGACATCATTACTTCCATCAACTCGGTCGCGGCGAACTTCCGGGCGACGAACCGCCTGCCGCGCGACGTGGCGTTGACTGCGGTGTTCCCGTCGTGGCTGCTCGACCTGCTGAAAATCGACATCGCGCGCGAGACGGCGCACTCTGAGAACTCGGATTGGAACTCCCTCGCCGTCACCGATGAGATGGTCATTGACACGCTCAAAGCGCACGGGATAAACCCGATCTTCACCTTGGACTACCTCCCGGTGAGCGGCGGCATCCCGGCGCAGACATTCACCGTTCAGTCGGCCAGTTCCGCGATGACCAGCTTTCCAAGCAAGACGGTCTGGTTCATGTTCCCGGAGGGCGCGATTCAGTTTCTCGACGGTGGGCGGCTCGACCTGGGTGTGGTTCGCGACAGCACGCTAGACGCAACCAACGACGCGGAGATTTTCTGGGAGTCCTTCGAGGCCATCGCCGATCGCGGCTTCTCAAAATCCGTCATCGAAGTGGTGTCCGAACTCTGCGGCAACGGAACGTCGGCCGCGACCGCGACTGTCTCGGGCTGCCCATGAGCTACAGCGGCGCCGGCACATCACTTACGGCGCCGCGCTGTGTCAGTTGCGGGGATCGTCGGGAGCTTGCCTCGGTCGAGGTCGAGCCGGTGAACGGTGGCGAGCCGACGCGCGTCCCGCTGTGCCCGAATTGCGCGAGCGACCCGGACGGCCGCTGGCGTGGTAGCTGGCGCCGGCTGACAACCTACGATCAAGGAGCGACCTGATGCCCAATTACGCGCCACCCGCCCGCCAAGCGTTCGTAGACGCGCTCACCGACCCCGCGCAACAGCTCGCCAATCACGCTGCGGCGATGCGCAGCTCGACGCCATCGCTGGCAACGGGCGGCTCGCAGATCGTGAGCTGGGGTCGAGTGAACGAATTGGGCGAAATCGCGTCCTATGAACGCGAAGGCCGCACCGTTTATGGAAGCTCCGGGGACTTCGAGGTCGAACACGCGGGCACGGGGCTCTACGTCGTCTACTGGACCAAGCTCGGCTCGCACCCGCCGAAACGGGAACCGAAGCCGACGCCGCATCAGGTGATCCACCTTGCCCTCGCCGGCACGACCGCGACTTCGATCCGTCTCGATCCGTTCGTCAACGAAGCAGAAGGCTTCACGGTCCAGACGCTCGGCGGACTGAAAGAAGGCGTGTTCGTCGCAAACCTGCTCAGCAACTGTGGCTGGCACATGCACGTGATGGCGGCAGGGCTCCCGCCGATGCCGGAACCGCCCGTCTAGCCATGCGACGACCGCGCAAGGTGCTGATCCTCGCCGCTCTGCTGGTGCTCGGGACCTCCGGGCAGGCTGGGGCTCGCGAGCTGGGGCCGCTCTCAGAATCGAAAGCCGAAGCGCTCGCCGTCTCCTACGCCGAACGCGAAGGACATCGAATCTTCCACATCGAGGACCTGAGCGCCACGGTGCTCTGTGGGCGACTCGGGCGCTATGAGGCAACGTGCGCGATGACGCTCGGCTTGCGCTTCACGCTGGCGCCCGGTGTCGAGCCGACGCACGTCAACGGCCGAGTGCTCATACACAAGATCGGCGTGGGCCGTTTCCGCTACCGGCCCCAGCAGGAATGGGAAGTGCTGCCGGCGGGTGACTCGGGGCTCGAAGAATGGCCGAGCGAAGCGGAACGCGCGAGCGAGGAATCCTCGCCGCTCTGATGCGCTGGCACGGCCACGAGCGCCGTTCTCGCGCGAGACGAGCGATTGGGCGTCCGGGGAGCTGGCGGGCTTAGAACGGCCGAGAGGGGAGCGCTGGAAAAGTGCCGAGCAAGGGAGTAGGCTTGAGGTCACTACACAAAGCGCGCCCGCACCGCTTGCGACGGCCGGGCGCATGGCACAGGAGGTCTGACGCTCCCATGCAACCGACACCGTACATCCCTGCCGGGAGGTGGTCATAGTGGCCCGGCGTAGAAGTCTCACGAGCCAGCTCTACCGGGCCGCGCGTCTGTCGAACAACATCAGCGCCGTGGCGTCTGGGCACCCGAAGCGGATGGTGAACCGAGCCAAGAACGTCGCCGTGGGTCGCGCGCTCGGGCGTGCCGGCGTGTGGCGCAAGCTGTGGGGAGGTGGTCGCTGATGAGCACGACAGCGAGAGCACCGAAGGGCGAGGTCGTGCGCAACCCAACGCGGAGCGGCTTCAAGTTCGCGCTGCGCTTCACGGCTGCTGGCAAGCGTCGCTATCAGACCCTCGGAAGCCCCGAGGAAGGGTGGAGCGAGACACGGGCGCAGCGCGAGCTCGAGCGGGTCCTGGCGAGCGTGCTCGAGGGCGCCTGGCAGCCCTACGTCCCGCAGGCACAGGAGCAGACCTTCCACGAGTTCGCCTCGGCGTGGTTTGAGTCGATCAAGAAGCAGATCAGGCCGGGGACGGCGCTCGACTACGAGAACCAGCTCCGCGTCCACCTGCTGCCGTTCTTCAAGGGCCACCTGCTCTCGCAGATCACGGTCGCCGAGGTCGATCGCTACCGCGAGACGAAGATCGGCGAGGGTGTCCTCGGCGCAACCTCGATCAACAAAACGATCACCCGCCTGGGACAGATTCTCGAGGTCGCGGTCGAGCGGGAGCTGATCGCCCGCAACCCGGCGAAGGTCGGCGGCAAGCGCCGCAAGGCCCCGGCCGTGAAGCCCGCGAGGGCCTACCTCGACCGCGCTGAGCAGATCGTGGCGCTGTTGGATGCCGCAGGGCAGCTCGACGCCGAGAGGACCGCTCCGCTGGCGCGTAGGGCGCTGCTGGCGACGATCACGTTCGCCGGCCTGCGGATCAGTGAGCTGATCGCGCTCGACTGGCGTGACGTGGATCTCGCCGCCGGCAGGCTCCGGGTGCGCCAGTCAAAGACGGACGCGGGGGTCCGCTATGTGGACCTGCTGCCGGTGCTCGCGAGCGAACTGCGGGCGCTCAAGGCGACGCGCAAGCCGAAGCAGGGCGACCCCGTGTTCCCGTCGGCGGTGGGGACGCGCCTGGATCGTAACCGGGTCCTGAAACGCGTTCTCGGCGGCGCCGTGGCGCGCGCGGATGAGCAGCTCGCCAAGGATGGTCTGACCGCGCTCCCGGAGGGTCTGACGCTCCACGCGCTGCGCCGGACGTTCGCCTCGCTGCTGATCGCGGTGGGCAAGGATCACGCCTACGTGATGCGGCAGATGGGCCATACTTCGCCGACGATGACGCTCGGGCTCTACGCGCAGGTGATGGACACGGCCGAGGCCAACCGCAAGGCGCTGCGGGCGCTCGTGGACGGCGGCTATCTGGCAGTAGCTGGCAGTGGAAGCGATTTGAGCGTCACGGATTCACCGGCCACGGCGCAGGAGGTCAGCGCAGAAAGCGCCAATTAGCGGGCAGTTTCGTAGCATCATGCGGCGGTAGCTCAGTTGGTAGAGCGCAAGCTTCCCAAGCTTGAGGTCGCGGGTTCGACCCCCGTCCGCCGCTTACGAGTGCTAGAGCGATATTTGGCTCTGCGAGCGAGTTCGCGCTCCGTCCTGTGCTGGGAAGCAAGCCGGCAGACACGGACAATAGCGGGCGAGTCGGACCGCAATCTGCTGTACCAGTGCCGTACCCGCGGCACGCACATGGCGAGGCGGTCGTGTGTTGCGAGGCGCCCATTTCGCCGTTCAGCTTGGGCTCGCATGTGCGGCCGGCTTCGGCGTCGCGGCATGGTGTACCTGTCGACAGGCTGGGGAGAATCAGCGCTGGGACCGGCAAAAGTCGCTCGTTTCAGCCCTCGAAATCCACTCCGGCATCCGCGCAGACTTGGCGAATAAGGTCGAGGCCCGGTTCTCGATCCAGGGCGACCGGGTCTCCTTCCAATTGCAGCCACTCGGGACGCACCCGCGTTCCTCCCCAGAGGACGAACGCACGGGATGTGTCGTTCTGTCGAGATGTCCAGACGAGTCCGTGGGGTTTACTCCGATGGCCGTACAGCGCCCGCGCCCACATTGCGGTGTAGCCGTACTCGGACTCTGGGCTATCGATCACGTGCTCTCTCAGGAGATTCAGGCGGGTCAGCCCCAGCCCGTGCAGGCGCACGAGTCGTAGCGGCTTCGTCGTGCGTAGTCGAGCCAGGTCCAAACCGTCGACCTCGAGGCGGAACAAGCGTCTTCTCGGGGACCCGCGGTTTAGTGCGTACACGCCGCGAAGGACTGCCTCTGCGATAGCGGTCTCAAGATCGTGAGCGCCATAGGCGGTTGGGACGACCGCCCCCGACGCATTTCTGATTGGTCGGAACCGGGCGATCGCGTCCCCTCCGTTGAAATCGAGCGCGCCATAGCTGCGGTCATAGACGCGGACGAGCGTAGATCGGGCTCCAAGTACTTCTATCGACGGGGAGAGATCCCCGGGGCGGGGAACGGCCGGACGGCTACTACTCACAGCCCCCGCGGTGCTCCAAGCCGCGCCGCGGCAATCGCGACCGCCTCGGGTTCGTCATCGAGGACATCGACAGGGCGACGTCCTCCGAGCCAGCCATTTGCCGCAGTCCACCAGAGTGCGCTCTCCCACTCCGACATGCGATCACGAGGCAGGTGCGCGAGGACATCGCGGATAGACGGCTTAACTTCGCCACTTACGGCATCGAACTGGAATGCTGGGTAGAGCGTCTGTCCTCGGTATGGAACGCCGAAGATTCGACTCTCCTTGCGCCAGCGGGCAGCTAGGGCGTGACGATTCTGCGCCTGCGAGTGCTCTTCTCCAATCTGGTTGCCCGTGAGTGCTCCAAACTCTTGAAGAAGCTGTGTGCGGGCCTCGGCGTTGCGCCGAGCCTGGCGGAGCTTCGGCTCGCTCGGAAGCGAGAGCTCGGGAGTCATCCGCTCAACCAACTGCTCAAGCTGGCTACGCCACTCGCCGATGTCTTCGTCTCGCGGGCCTACAGGCGCTATCTGAACCACCACTCGCATGTGATGGGCAAGCGCATTGCGGACGGCCTGGAGCAGCTCGACAAGGGCCGGAGATGCAGCAATCGCCGACTCCCCGCCCAGGCTCTCGATCCAGTCGTGCAGACCTGGCAGATCGAAGGTCAGCGTCGATGCCTCGCCGATGCTCTCAATCGCGGGCGTGAGTGACGAGTCTGTCCGCGTAGCGCTCACAATAGTCATGGTAGATCATCGGAGCGACACGCTGGCGCCTGTCTTGCGCCACGTCTTAAGAGCTCCGGCGAACGGGCGGCGCGCGAGCTCCTGCTGACGCTGCGTGCGGACCTCACGCGGATGCCGGCGAGTACAGCCGCTTGAGCTCCAGCAGCGGACGGTCGCTGCCGCGGTCGACCGAGGAGAACATGTACAGCGCGAAGACCCACTCGCCGCCGGCCGTGGCGGGCGCCATTGCGGTGCGCCAGCCGATCACGGTTTCGAGGATCTGCTGGACGCTCGTTTCCCCGTATTCGTATTGCGGGTGGAAGGCCACGGGCAGGTGGCTGACCATCTGCTCCTGCCCGGCGCCCGCGAGCTCGTAGCCGTAGCGGATCTCGCACGCGATGCTGCGTTCCACCGGGCGCTGGTCGAAGATCGCGTCGAACACCGCCGGCAGCGGGTTTTCGGCGGGCGCGTCGTGCCAGGCGCCGATCGCGAACGGCTGCTCCCAGCTGAGCAGCGGCGCGACCGGGCTGGCGAACGACAGTGTCGGCGTGCGGTAGACGAAGGACTCGCGCGTCGGCGGCCCGCCCTGCAGCAGCTGTGCGTTGCGCACCACCTGCACGCGCGCGGTCGCGCTCTGGTACTCGGCCACGTGCAGGCCGCCCATCCGCAGTTCGAAGCCGAGCGGCTGGTAGGCCTCAACCTTGCCCGCCGGAAATTCGTAGCAGCGCCCGCCGGGGCATTCGGCGCCCGCCCCCATCGATTCGACCGGGCCGTCGGGGTGGAACCATGCCATCACCGGCCAGCCCAGCTCTCCGTCGGCGTGGGTGCGCGTGAGCACGAGCTTCGACCAGTACCACTTGCCGGCGGCCGCGTTCCACACGGGTTCGAGCGCGGCCGCGAACGCGTATTTGGCGGGCCCGGGAGCGCCCGCCGGCGAGTTCCCGACCGGCGGCGGGGGAGGCGGCATGGGTATGTCGGCGCCGCGCTCGTGAGCGCCCGTCAGATCGCCGCTCCAGTAGGTGCTCCAGGCGGTGGCGACCGATTCGAGCAGGTCCGCGAGCGTTTCGATCGCGTTCTCCACGCGCGGCTCCTGGCCACCGCCGCTCCCCGGCAGCGCCTCGAGGATCGCCCACAGTTCCGGCGCGACGGCCGTGTACTGGGCCAGCTTGGCGAACAGGTCGTCGACCGTGCCGGCGGCCGTGCCGCTGCGCGACGGCGCGTTGAATTCGACTTCCACGCGCAGCTGGTCGGGCGCGGCGGCCTGGTGCTGGAAGCTGCACGCGTAGTCCCAGTGCAGCGCCTGCTCGTAGTCGCCGGGCCGTTTGGTCGTCGCCTCGAAGCTCTGGCCGAGCAGCGTCGGCAGCGAGGGGTAGCCGCGCAGCGCCAGCGGCACGTTCGGGCTCCCGAGCTCCATCTGCACCTCGCTCGGGAGGTTCGCGGTGAACGGCCGCACGAACGCGAGCCAGTCCGAGGACTCGTAGCCTTCTACGATCGCCTCGATGCCGAGCTCGAGCTCGTTCAGTGGATAGCCGAGTTCCAGTTCCACAGAGCGCTGCTCGCCTTCGCGCGAGACGTCGAGCAGGAAGTCGACGTAGCCGTCGCCGTCGACGAGCGAGGTCTTGGCGCTCGAGAGGCTCGTGCGCCGCTCCTCTTCCGAGGGTGTCTGGCCCGTCGCCAGCGTGCCGGGACCGGACAGCCGCGCCTGCAGGCCGTCCGGCGTTGACGCGTTCGAGTCGTATTGCACGATCGCGTCGGTGCCGTAGCCGTCGAGCAGGTCTACCAGCAGACGCTGGAGCAGCGATTCGCGCGCCGCCGCCCAGTCGGCCGGCGGCGGGTCCACGCGCGCCGGTTCGGGCGGGTCGGGGTCTTCGGAGCCGAGGTCGAGCACGTAGTCGAGCCCGTCGGCGATCGCGCCGGCCAGCGTCTGCTTGGCGGCCAGCACGCGTTCCAGGCACGCGCGCCTGCTCGACCGGTAGGCGGCGGTCGCGTAGGGCGCCGAGCAGAACAGCTCGACGTCGGCGAGCACACGCTGCGCCCAGGTCTCCATGTCGATCCCCTGAAAGTCCGTCGCCACTTCCAAGCCGAGCGTGCCGTCCGGCTCGAGCGGCGCGATCGGCACGGCCTGGCGCGAGACGAGCGCGGGGGCCAGCGGGCGCAGCGCGTAGTAGCGCGGGGCCTCGGTGTCGCCGATCGTCGTGCCGGGCCAGACCTGCAGGGATTCGATCAGCTCCGCGCCGAAGGCGAGCGCCCAGACGTCCGCCGGGGCCACCGCGCCCTGTTCGGAGCTGACCGTGCCGGTGGTCGCGCGCAGCTCCGGCACGCTCGCCTCCAGTTCGGCGGCGAAGGCGGTGAGCGCCAGCGCGCCGTCCTCGCCGGGCGTCGTGAACGGCGCCACCGGCGAGCGGCTGCGCGCGACGGGGCCGCTCGCGTCGGTGAAGCCGGGGGCGAGCAGCTGCGGCGCGCGCGCGATCTCGACCGACACCTGCAGCGGGAAGATCGGCCCTGGGAAGTGCCAGCCGCCGGCGCCGACCACGGCGGACAGCACGGTCGTGGCCGGCCCCAGCAGCAGCGTCGCCTCCGCCTGCAGGAAGGCCGTTTCGCTGTTGGCGGCGACGATCTGCGCGGGCGTGGCCTGCACGTGCAACTGGGCGAAGCGCCAGGCGAGGCTGCCGAGCGTGTCGGCTGCGCCCGTGACGATGTGCGCCTGCTGTCCGTCGGGCGGCGCAGGCAAGCTCAGCTGCACCCCCGGCGCGACCAGGCCGCCGAGGGCGAGGTTGGCGGCCGTGAGCTCTTCCACGCCGACGCCGTAGCGACGGGCGACCTGTTGGGGCGTGTAGAGGGTCGTGCTGCGGCCGAGCAGCGCCGGCGGGCACAGCAGCAGCGCGCCCGTCGCCAGATAGTCGTCGCGTTCGGCGATGTAGGCGACCACTTCGGCGAGCGTCACGGTGGGCGAGAAGCGCGCGCACAGGCTGTCCAGCGAGTCGCCTTCCTGCGTGAGCACGCGCTGGCCGGAGACTTCCACGGGCTGTTCCGCCGCGAGCGTGCCCGGCAGCGCGCTGTTGGCTTCTGCCAGCGCGAGCGCGGCGCTCGCCGCGCCCGGGTCGGCATCGACGAACAGCGCCGCGACGCCCGCGAGCGTCGCGCCTTCCGGGATCGCGTACGGCACGCGCAACGCGGCCGGCACCGGCGGCAGGGCGGCCTCGCCGGGGACCGCGAGCCACAGCGGGTCGGCGGGCGTGGGCGCGGGCGCGACCAGCGCCACGGAGCGGTTGTGGCGCAGCAGCTGCTCGGGCGCCAGCCCGTAGGTCTCGGCGACCCGCGCGAGCGGCCATGCGAGCACGCCGGTCGCCGACTGGTAAGAGACGTACAGGGCGGTGCCGGCGGCGTACAGGTCGACGGTGCGCGCGTTCAGCCGCGCGAGCTCCTTGGCTTGCACGCCCGAGCCGTTGGCTGTGAGCGAGTCGCCGTCGCGGACGGTGTAGCGGTCGACGATCAGGGTTACGCCCGCGCGGAACAGCCCCGGGACCTCGGCGTTTTCGCAGGCCACCATCGTCGCGTCGAGCGGCACGCCCTCTTCGGTGAGCGTTTCGGCCACGTCTTCGAGGCTCACGTCCGGGTGTTCCGCGGAGATTTCGATCTCCACGCCGTTGCACACGAGCACGGTGCCCGCGCGGAGGAGCCCGTGTTCGGCGGCGTTGGCGCGCGCGAGGCTGGCGCTGCTCACGCCGAAGCCTTCCGCGAGCTGCGCGAGCGTCGGCGGGGGCTGGGGCGAGGGCGGGTCGGGCGGCACGACGACCGGCCCGCCGGGCACCGCCAGCTCGATCCCGGGCCGCAGCGGCAGCGCGACGTTTTCGGGGTCGGTCAACACCACTTCGGGGTCGGCGGTGTATTCGAAGGCGGCGCCGCCGTCGCGGAAGACCGCATATAACGGGATCGTGAGGTCGTGCGCGTCGACGGGCTGGGCGGGCGGCGGCACGAACATGCGCTCCAGGGGCACTTCGGCGTTGGCTGCGGCCAGCGCCTCCAGGCCGACGCCGTGGCGGGCGCTGAGCGCTTCGAGGGTCGTGTCGAGGGTCGTGTCGGGGTAGGAGTCGGCGAGCTGCGCGGCCGACCACGTCCACGCGCACGCGCCCTGCGCGAGCCACCGCAGGGGCGCCGGGTCGAGCGCCTGAGGCGCCGGTTCGCCGTCCGTGGACACTTCGAGGCTGCTCAGCAGCGCGGCGCTCACGTCCCGCTGCATGATCTGGAAATAGATGCGTTCGTAGCGCTCGTTGTCGCTGGCCGCGGCGGGCGTCGCGCCGCTCCCCCGCTGGCGCGCTCCCGGCAGGTGTCCGGCCGCCTGGAAGGCCACAGACACCCACAGTTCCGCGCCGACGGCTTCGGCGTCGGACGCACCGACGCCGAAGCTGAGCGTGCTCGCGGGCCACGCCGACAGCGCGACGAGCGCGTCGGTGTAGCCAACCGGCAGGTCGAGCAGGTCGGGGCCGCCGGAGGCGGTGTCGCCTTCGCCGAGGGAGGCGTTGCCGAGCAGGTCGCGGAAGTTGAGCGCGACCTGGGCGTGGGCGAGCGTGGGGTCGGGCGAGCCGCCGGCTGAGTCGACGCCGGCGTAGGGGTCGGCTTCGGGGTCGGGCAGCCCTGTGACCGCGGGCAGCGGGTGGCTCGCGGCGAAGCGGTGGACGGGCAGCACCTGGAAGATCGACCAGACCTGTTCGTCGGCCTCGCCGCCGGCCACGCCCTGGCCGAGCTGGGGCGGGGCGGGCAGCGCCGGCCGGCTGGCCTGGAAGCCGCCGCCGGCGAGCAGCTGGTAGCCGAGCAGGCTGTACAGACGCTGCAGCGCGAGCTGGGGTTCGCGGCGGCCGGGCGTCGGCGGGGGCTTGCGCAGTTCCACCGAGAAGCCGACGTTGCCGGGCTGCACGGTGGCCTCGCGCTGGGTCTCGCCGGCGTCCGCGACGGCGGCGAACAGCTGGTCGGCGCTCGCGTCCAGCGACTCCCCCACCACGGCGCAGTTGTTGCAGGCCAGCAGCGTGCGCGAGGGCGGCGAGGAGGTGCACTGGGAGCCGAGCAGCACGAGCAGGGTGAGCGTGGCGCCGCCGTCGGCCGCGAAGATCGACTCGGGCAGCGGACCGCCGCCGGCGCCGAGGTAGCGCAGCCAGTAGCCCCCGCCGCCCACGATGCTGCACTCCCACACGAGCGTGAGGAAGCGTTGGGCGTCCTGGGGGCGGGCGTAGTAGGGGCCGGCGAACGGGTCGATGCCTTCCGCGCGCGCGAACCCGAGCACCCCGTCGCTGTGGGTTTCGGTGGAGAGGTTGGCCTTGATCAGGTAGGTACCGGCCTGGTCGATCTCGGTCGAGGCCAGCCCGCGGACGAGCCCGGCGGTCGGCTGGGCCTGCCATAGAAGGTGCACGGCCGCCGTTTCTTCGTCGTCGGCGGCCAGGTACCGCCACAGCGCGAGCAGCGTGTCGCGGTCCTCGCCGTCGGCGCCCAGCAGCTCGCAGCCGTCGGGCAGGCCGGCGGTACGGCGGATGCGCACCTGCACCATGCTCGCCCAGGCGAAGCGCGACAGCGCCCGCGGAGGTGCCTGGGGGCCGAGCTGGGCGTCGAGCCGATTGAGTGTGAAGTCGGCGTCGGGGAAGGCGCCGGCGGCGCCCAGCAGGTCGCCCGAGAAGGGCCACAGGGTGGGCGAGCCGACGGCGGGCGCGGTGGTGCCGGCGGGGTTGGGCAGGTGCAGGTTCTCGGTCGTCTGCCACAGCACGCGTTGCGCGAGTGTGTGGCGCACCTGCACTTCGCGGTGGAGCGTCAGCGGTTCGGGGCCGGCGAGAAACGCTGGCGAGAGCTCATTCGCCGGGCACCATAACCACAGGTCGGCGTCGGTGATCGTGAACACGAGCTCTTCGGTGGGGCCGGTCAGGGCGACCAGCCCGGCGCGCGACTCGCGCAGCGCCAGGCCGGGGTTCCGCGCGGCGAGCTCGGGCGCGAGCGGCTGCTCGTCCGCGAGCGTGAGCGAATCGGACAGCTCGATCCAGGGCGCGGCTTCGCAGAGCCTGACACCCACGATCAGCCGCGGTTCCGGCGGCGGTTCCGGCGGCGGCGGTTCGGCCGGGGGCGGCGGGCTGACGAGCTGCTGGCCGGCGAGCTCGTACAGGCCGGTCAGCGGCCCGGTCGCGTGGTACCTGCCGTCGGCGCCGAGCTCCGGCGCGGGGGCGCGCAGGCCGTGCAGCAGATAGCGGGTGGCCTGCCCGCCGATGTCGGCGCCGCGTTCGCGCAGCACGGCGGGCACGAGGTCGGCGGGCGTTTCGGAGGCCGCGCCGATCGGCACCGAGCCTGGGTGCGGGACCCGCAGGGCCTGTTTGGAGACCGCGAGCAGTTGCGATACGCCCGCGAGGCGCCGGCCGCTCTCCTCGAGCGGGAGGTCGTAGTGTTCGGCGAGGGACTGCAGGGTCTGGCCGGCTTCGGTCGTGGCGGTGGCGCCCGGGACGTTCACGCGCGCGAGCTCGGCGAGGATCGGCGCGTTCTTGACGATCTTCCTGAAGAAGGCTTGCCGGTTGAGCCCGGGTTCTTCCAGCGGCAGACGCGCCTGCAGCTCGGCGAGCGTCTCGCCGGCGAGCACGGACGTTTCGCTCGTCGGAACCTGGACCTGGGCGTGCGGGTCGGGGCCGGGGTTCAGGGCTTCCAGCGACAGGAGCCACGCGCGGTAGCCGCTTTCGGCGTCGCCCGGGTTCTGGGCGAAGGCGAAGTAGGCAGCGACCCGCCACAGCGTGTCGCCGGGCAGCGTCGTCCAGGTCACCAGTTCGCTGGTGTTGTCGTAGCCGACGGGCACCCTCAGGGTGGCCGGCAGCGGCTTGCCCTCCTGGACCTCGTTGAGGCTGGCGATCGCGGAGGCGTACCACTCGACCAGCGGCACGCCTTCGTTGGACAGGTGGAAGTCCTGGCCGGCGTGCAGGCGCACGTACAGCAGAGCGGCGACGAGCACGAGCGAGAGGCCGGTGCCGTTGGCGTAGCTGCTGGCGGGGAGCGGGAGCCTCGCGCCCTCCCGGAGCAGGCGCGGGTCTTCCAGCAGCTCGCTCGTCTGCAGCCAGGCTTCGATGTCCGCGCCCAGGCGGCCGGCGATTCCCGCGAGCGTCTCGGAGGCGGCGATGAGGTGGCTGAGCGTGCCCAGCTGAAGCGCCAGCCCGGGTTTCAGCTGCCATCCGGGGTTGGCGGCGGCGAGGCCCTCGGGGGTGGCGCCGAGCTTCACGGTGATCGTGCCGCCTACGGGGGTCGCGTGGAGCTCGGCTTTGAGGTTGGGGTTGAGCGCGAGCGCCTCGCTTTCGGAGAGCCCGAAATGATGGGCGACCTGGTCGACGGTGTCACCCGCGCACTTGACGTACGGGACGGCGGCCGTGCCGAACAGCGCGCAGATCGAGGCGAGCGACTCGCCGGCGGCGCCGGTGACGGTGTAGGGGAAGGCGGCGATCAGCTCGAGCGCGGCCGCCACGGCGGTCCTCGTGAGCAGCAGGAAGTAGTCGCGGAACACGAAGCCCGCCATCGATTCGACGGTGTCCTCGCCGCCGTCGCGGGCGTGCACGGCGGCGGGCACGGGTCGCTGCGGGCGGGGGTCGAGCTCGGCGAAGTATTCGGCGAGCTCCGCCTGGTAGGTGGCGTCGATCGGCTGGTAGGTGGAGAACAGCCTTTCGCAGCCTTCCTGGGGACGCGGGTCGCCGACGTTCCAGCCGAGCGGCGGCGGGATCGGGAAGGCGCTGCCGCCGCTTTCCCGCGGCGGCAGCGGGCCTTCCGGCAGGCCGCTGACCGTGAACGTCAGGTTGTTGGTGAAGAACGGCGCGAGCTTCGCGCTCAGGGCAAAGCCGGCGTCGAAGGTCTCGGGCAGCTCGAGCTGCTCCGCCAGTTCTTCGAGCTGGCCGGCGGTGACGCTGCCGGCGACCGGATCGAGGCCGAGCGCGGACAGCGCCCAGCGGAGCATCGCCTCGATCGTCACGTTCAGCGAGGTGTCCAGCTCTCCGACGGCGGTGACGCTCGTGCGCGTGCTGTGATCGCGCGCCTGCGCGACCGTCTCGGCGCCCGGCTGCGCGCCGCTGTCGAGCATCAGCAGGAACGCGACGCGGTACTCCTGCGAGCCGCCCGGTTCGCCCTGGTCGGGCCACCGCACGGGCACCGCGTCGACGGTGAAGGCGGGCAGCATCTTGACGGTGGCCGCGTGCGCGAGGCCGTCGGGGAACACGTGGATGTCGGTGCGCCAGTTCAGGCGGTAGCCCGGCGTGCCTTCGCCGGGGTCGCCCGTGCCCGGCTCACCCTCGCGGGCGCCTGGCGCGCCGGGCCCCCGCAGGTGGCCCCGGGTCAGCGCGCGCATCAGCTCGGGGTCGCGCCGGCGGGGGACGCTGACGTTCTCGAGCAGCCGCTGCTGCGAGCGTCCGCTCTGGCCGGGCGCGAGCGTCCACGGCGGGGTCGAGTCCGAGCCGATCGTCATCGATTCTTTGAGCGTCAGCGAGAAGTGGAAGGACACGCTGATCCAGCACACTTCGGCTTCGGCGTTGACGGTCACACCGACGTCGAGTTCGAGCGCCAGCTTGCGGTAGGCGGCGAGCGTGGCGATCACATAGGCGTGGGCCTCGAGGCTGAACGACGCGCGGATCACCTTGAAGTCGATCGCACCGTAGAGTTTCCCGGTGATCCCCGCGGTCGTCTGCGCCCAGTAGTACATCGAGGAGCCGGCGGAGGCGTTGGTGGGGTTGAACCAGGCGAGCACGCCTTCGAAGATCGCGACCGCCTGCAGCGACAGCTCGCCTTTGAGCGCGCCTTTCTCGACGCGCCGTCCGATTCCGGCCTGCAGGCCGAGGCCGAGCTCGATCACGGGGGCGAAGCTGCCGTTGATGACGGCCGGCACGCGGCTCGAGGTGGTCCCGTTCAGCACCCCCAGGTAGATGCCGCCGCTGCCGATGAAGGGGCCGGCCTGCAGCCCGAACGACGCCGAGAAGTTGCGGTTGCGCGGGAAGCCGAGGTCGACCTTGAAGTTGGCGTTGGTGAAGACTTCGACCGTGATCACGCCGAGCGTGATCGCTACCGGGCCGAAGTCGAGCTGGCGGAACTGGACGGGCACCTGCAGGCTGGCGCGGAACACGCCGACGCTGTCGCTGACCTTGCGGTAGCTCAGTTCGAGTTCGAGGCCTTTGAGCGAGCCGGCGCGGGTGCCTTCGAGGCCGACCAGGAGCCCATAGAGGTCGGGGTCGTGGAGCACGAGCTGCAGCGAGACGGTTTCCATCACGCGGCAGCTGAGACCGAGCATCCACTCGCTGGACTCGTCGAAGCGCAGCAGCTGACCGGGCTGGCCCGACCCCAGCGGGTTGGTGTTCGGCTTGCTCACCGGCTGCATCTCGCGCTGGAGCTCGCGCAGCACCTCCCTGATCGAGACGTAGCGGGCCAGCCCGCTGAGCGCGACCCGCTGGCCCATGCCTAGGTAGCGCAGCTCGAACAGGCGCTTGCCCTGGCCGGGCACCTCGGGCGGGCGCTGGCTCAGCGCGTCCCAGCTGAGCGGCTTGCTCGCGGGGTACTCCTTGCCGAGCATTTTGCCGGTGAGCTCGAAGCGCACGCTCGGTTCGCCGCTCGAGCGGTCATACACGAGCGCGACCGTTTTGATGTTCATGAAGACGAGCTCGAGTCTCACGTCGTAGCGCAGGCGCACGCTCTTGTTGGTCGGGTCGACCACGAGCGCGAAGCGCGACAGGTCGATCGTGTCGAGCACGCTCCAGGGCGCGTCGAGCTGGAAGTTGAGGTTGGGGTTGACGAGCTTCGCGAGCCGCCGCACGAGCTGGCCGAGCGTGACGCCACGCGGGCTGATCGCCAGGACCTCGTGTTTCTTCGTCGGCGAGTCGGTCACCCATTCGGTGGCGGCGCGCACGCCGGCGCCTTCCCAGGTGACCTCGAACATCCACACGGACGAGGACTCGGCGAACGACAGCCCGGCTATGACCTCCAAGCGGTTCACCTGGAACGTCCCAGAGACTTCGCCCTCGTAGATCGCCTCGCCGTCGACGAGCTCGGGCAGGGCGAGCGCGCGCAGCTCGTCGGCGGCGCTCGTCTTGGCGCGCCGCGAGAGGCTCGCGCGGACGCTCAGGGAGAGGGGGAGGCCGAGGATGACGGGCGACCAGCGCGCGTTCAGCTTGCCGCGCACCGAGTAGGGGTTGACTGAGCCCGAGGCTTCGTAGCTCAGCCACAGCTCGACAATGTCGATGTCCAGGGGCAGGGCGCCGGTATGCCCACGTAAGCCGAGCAGTGCTTTGACGAGCTCGACGAGCTTGAGCGTGCCGTCGGCGAGACCGCCTTCGAAGCGCCACGCGCCGGTTTGAAGGTAGGCGGCGCTGACCCGAAAGGTGGCCTTGTCGGCGGTTCCCGGGACGTTGATCGAGAGGACCGCGCTGATCTGCCCCACGATCTTGCTCTGCGTCGCTTCAACCCGCGCAGAGATGCCTTCCAGGGCAAAGACGATGCCGCTGACGGGAAGTTCCCACTTCCCTCCGATGACGATCGCCGCCTGATATGTCTGGCTACGTGGAGCCGCCGAGATGAGCGCGCGAGAGATCGTCAGAGCCGGGAGGTTCGCTCCTCCACCCAACATTTCCTCGAGCCATTCGCCGAGGGGGATGTCGATGGACTCGGTGGTTTCGGCGGTTATCTCGAATTCAGGGATCGTGGCGCGCAGCATCAGATCGACCGGGTTGCGTTTCCGAGCCCCGCCGTCGTAGAAGCGCAGGTGTCCCCACACGTCGCCTGTGACGATCTCCGATCCGAACCGGTACACCCATGATGTGCCCACACTCCTGACTTTCACGAACGGGATCGGTGGATCCCATTCTTTGGTCGATTCGAACGCGAGCATCGCGTGGCTGAGGCGAGCGATCGCGGTGCCGGCCTGCGCTGGCGGGGACGTCGTGCGCTCGGGAAGCGCCGATACCGAGTCCGTCACACTCGCGGGCGGGATCACGCCGACCTCGACCGCACTCAGACCGAACTCGTTGAATACGTTCAATAGTGGGAAGGAGAACAGGTTGCGGTCGGTTTCACCAAAGAATTCGAGCAGCGCGGCCATCGCGCCCGGAAGCGTGATAGGGCTGTCGAACGTGACGCCAAGCGGCCACACGACGTCGCCCTGCAGCAGCGGAGCGCTCAGCTGGCCCCGCACGACGCCTGCGCCTATCTGGAAGCGCAGGTACAGCGCCGCTGCGGAAGTCTGTTCGCCTGGTGGCATGCTGAGCAGGTCGCGATAGGTGGTGCTCAGCAGCAGACCAACCTCGCTCACGTCGATCGGCGCCAGCTGCCGATCGACGGCCGGCGCGACGGCGCGCAGCTCGAGCCGAGGTGAACCGAGAACGGTGAAGTCGATGATGCCGTCGATGCGCAAGCGAGGGGCGGCGAGGTAGACGGCGTAGATTGACAGGTCACTTTCACTGACCTTGAGCCAGCCCTGGAACCGCGGACTCGGCACCGGCGGTAAGGTGTCTGGCTCTGTTGTCACGGACAGCATCGGCTGCTCCACGAGCAACGGTGCCAACACCGAGCTCGTCAGCACGGTCGCACCGGAATCGCCCATGCGGCGTGATTGGGGGAGACTTGCAAACGAGGTCTCAAACCGCCACGAGTGCTCGTTGTCGAGGCCTCGCAACACGAGCGTGAAGCGGTTGCCGGTCTCCACCGACTCGCCGGTCAGTGTCGCCGCCCATTCGAACTCGCGATATTCCGTGATGCCGGTGAGCACGACCGCCCGCTCGTCGAGGGCGAGCTCCGCCCTTGTGAGCTGGAGGGCACCGCTGGCCGGCACCCCGATCGCGGTGAGCGTGAGGTCGATGCCGGCGACCGTTTGCGCACTCAACGCGATCTGGTCGCTTTGCAGCGCCCGCTCCAGCGCTTCGAAGATCTGCTGCACAGACATGCGCTAAATCGGTGGGCTGGCTGGGCTGGTACGCTCTTGCGGCGGGAGCGCGACGAGCCGCGGTGGCGGCTGCGGCGACGGACGACCGAGGCGTACTCGCCTGGCGCTGACAGAACCGTCAGCGCCTATCGTGAATGTCCAGGTCTCTCGGCCCGGCGGGTCGTCCAAGTCGAGAACCGTCGTGTAGATACCGCGTGTGGCATCTTTGACTGGCCGCCATAAATTAATGTCGTCGTCGAAGTTGACATAGTCGTGCGCGTCAACCGACTCGGAGTATACGCCGAGGGTGTCGAGGACCTTCTTCGACGGGTGGTTGAACTGCGAGAGGTACCCCGCACTCGCAGCCACCATTTCGGGTTGGAGCATGCTCGCGAAGGCCGTGGCCAGGTCGAGGTTCGCGCCCTTCCGTCGAAAGTTGCTGGCAATCGTGCGCAGCGAACCGTGATGGGGTACCGACAGCACGCGACAGGGTAAGAGCGGGTTGCGTCGGAAGCCTGACACGATCTCGAGGATGCTCGCGATCGTATTGGCAGTCGCATCGCCCGGGAATATGCAGTTTACGCTGCCGGCTTCGAGCGCTACCACGGCCGAGGTGCCATTGCGTATGAGATCTAACGCCTTCCGCGTCACCAATGTGTTGACGACTAGAGTTCGGAACACCACTCCTTCGAGGCCTGCCAATTGCTTGGGCGGGCGGTAGCGGTAGTCGGAGTACTCGTTGCCGAGTAACTCGAATAACCTCGCGAAGGTGCTCGCGAACGCGCGCACTTCGTCCATCGCCTCCTGACGCCAGTCGCTGCCGCCCGTCACCACGCGGCCGACGTAGAAGTCGTCCAGCGCGAGATTGTCCTGTATCATCGTCATGAGGTCCGGCAGCAGGCTCCAGTGATCGTAGTCTTGGTGAGAGACGACGAGCAGATCGATATGGGGAGTTACACCGTCGGCCAGCATCTGCTCAAGTGCTCCGACGACAGATTCCACAGCGTCCATCGCGTCCTCCTCGGCACCTAACTCCGCACCGAGATCGATCAGGACGAGGTTGGAGAGAACGCTGTCGCCACTCATGTCCGGTGAGTAGATCTTGATCAGGCTCCCCATCCCCTGGTCACACTGCAAGATCACCACCTCCACGTATTCGAAGGCCATGGCTAGCTCGGCTCCCTGCGCGCAGCCGCCAGCCGTGTCGCCGGGCTCTGGCTCTGCGCGGCCGCGGTGTCGGCCCCGGGCGTGTACGCCGCGTACCAGCCGAGCTTCGTGCTGGTCGTCTGGCCCGGTTTGGCGAACAGGTAGAGGTCGTTGTTGCCGGGTGGCAGCGCGATGCCGAGCATGCGCAGCGCGAAGTCGCGCATGCGCAGGATGTATTCGCGGTGGGCCGGGTCGGTGTCGCTCACGAGCATCTGGATCGAGCGAAAGCCGAGCGTGAGCGCGCCCTGCAGCGGCAGCGAGACGCCGAGCGCGTCGCTGACGCCGGGAAGGCGCACGCCGGCGTACACGGCGGGCTGTTCGCGGGTGCCGCCGGCGCTCCAGCCGGCGAGCAGTTTGAGCGTCAGGCGCGAGCTGCCGGAGAGCGCCCCGAGCGTGCCGAGGTCGAGCTCGTAGACCAGTCCGTACCAGGGGTCGGCGAGCTGTGACTGGGCGAGCGGCGTGCCGATCGTGACGTAGCCGAGGCTCTCCGGGCGCTGGCGTGGTGTCGTGGCGGTGGCCGGGTCCAGGTCGAGCTCGAGCACCGACTGCTGGGCCTGGCGCTGGTCGGGTGTCGCGAGGAAGCCGGCGAGCTTCACCGGGAAGCAGGCGAGCAGCGACTTGGCGCGCGGGCGGCTGGCGGCGAGGTCGAGCGACAGCGCCTCAGCGGACAGCGTGAACGTCGGCTGCGGCGAGGATGGCGAGAACTCCATGTCCAACGCGAGGTTGCCGAAGCGCAGGAGGCTCACGTCGGGGCCCGGCGCCGGCGTGCCAGACCCGCCGCTCGCGCCGGCCGCGCCTACCGCTTCGGGGGGTACGGGTGCTTCGTAGCCAAAGCCGAACAGGTCGAACTCGGGCGGCTCGTAGAAGTGCAGGTCGCCCGCCATCACGAACCGCGCCCGGACCTTGGCGTCGGGATTGCTGGGCGTGGGCGGGCTGGCGGTGACGAGCTGCGTGGAGCGCAGCACCACCCGCCGCAGCGCGCTGTCCTCGAGCTGGAACGAGCTGTCGCCGTGGGCGGCGAACACGTAGGTGCCTTCTTCGCCGCCGCCGGGACGCGGGCGCTTCTGGTAGACGCCGTCGAGCAGCACATTGTTGCCGTGCTCGGTCGGGTACAGGCGGGTGGCCGCACCGAACATGCGGTTGATCAGCAGCTCGACCTGGCTGGAGAAGCCGGCGATCGCGGAGTTGCGAAACGCGACCGCCAGGCGCAGGACCTTGAACGCGTAGAAGGTGGCGGCGTCGGGTTCGAGGTACTGGTCTTCACCGTCGTCGTAGTCGATCACGCCGAACATCGAGGTGCGCTGGAACGTCGGCGCTCCCGCGGTGACGGCCACGGGTGTCACGTTGAAACCCACGTGGTGGGCGCGGAATCGGGCCGGGTCGACGCCGCCTCCGAGCGCGTGCAGCGGCTCGGGGAGCGTGTGGGGCGGCACTTCGCAGTCGAACGCGAGGATGCCCGTCCAGCGCTCGTCGTCGAGCAGCCGCACGAAGTCGGCGTAGGGCGATTCGCCCTCGTGTCCGTCGAGGCGCGCGAACTCGCCTTCGGCGCGGGCGTAGAGGTCGCGCAGCCGTAAGCGCGTCTGCGCGACGGTGCCGCCCGGGAACGCCGCCACCTCGGGCCAGGACCAGAGCATGACGTCGTCGGTGAACTGACGCAGCGACAGTCCCCCGGCGAGCTTGAAGACGACGATCGTCTGGGCGCCGCCCGGGCCTTCCCAGTTGCGCGGCGAGATGCGAAACGACCAGCCTTCGATGCTCGGCGTGAGCAGTCCCGCTTCACGCTCGAACAGGGCCGCGTACTGGTCGGCGCTCGGCGTCGCTTCGTGCAGCTTCGACAGAAACTCGGCCTCGTTTTCGAAGCTTGGCCAAGAGCGGACCTCGAACCATGCTTCCACCTGATCGAGCACGGCTTCGGGCACGATGCTCCCGCGCAGCGCGGCCACGCCGGCTTCGGTCAGCTGGTAGCGGACCGAGCCGTGGCGCATCAGCTCGGCGGCGTTGGCCATCACCAGGAACAGGCGGTTGGTCTGCATCGCCTGGCGGAACATCGGGTCGATCGCGGTGAAGCGCAACTCGGGTTCGCTGCTGGTGCCGGCTCGGTTGCTGGCGATTCCGAGCCACGTCCAGTTGACGTCGTCTTCGGCGATGCCGACGCCGAGCCCCTGGGCGGTCACGGCGACCCTCGCGGTGCTCAGCGCGGCGGCGGGCTCGCGCGGCGACGGCTGCGAGGAGGCCGCCGTCGTCAGCGCCCGCCGGCGGGCCGGGGCGATCGCGCGCGCCTCTAGTTCGAGCGCGTCAGCGACCGCTTCGGCTTCGAGGCCCCGGTAGGGCGCGATCGGGAACGGCTGCCCGGCCGTCGCGGGGAGTTCGATGGCCGGCTGCTCGAGAGAGGGCAGGAAGCCTTCGCCGAGCGCCCCGCGCGACTCGCCCGCGTCGGGTTCGCTCGCCTGGTAGATGGCGGCGCCGCCCGGCTGGCTGTAGTAGCCGACGACGCCCGCTTCCGCCGTCGTGGTCGGGTACACCCAGGCGGTGGTGCCGCGCGGGTCGAGCGCCGCGCCGGGTTCGGCGGCGTCGACCAGCGAGGCATACGCGGGCCTTCCGGCGTAGAACACGAGAGCGCTCTGAGCCTCGGAATCGATGCCGAGGTACTCGAGGCCAGAGGCGCCGCACAGCAGCCGGTTGAGCGAGGCGTCCGGCTCCCCCGCCCGATCCGCGGGCGAGGGTTCCGGCAGTTCCCAGCCGAGCGCGAACGCGCCTTCGAGCGTCAGGTAGAGCTGCTTGGGCACGTCGCCGTCGGCGCCCGTGAACAGCGGCTGCTCGGCGAGCACCAGCCGGGCGTCGGGGACGGCGCCGGCGGCGGCCTGGGGCGTGAGCGTGACTCCGTGGCCGCGAGCGGTGGCGAAGGTCGAGCCGAGCGCCGGCGCCTGCGTCGTGCCGGGCGGGAAGAACGAGAGGTGGGTGCGTTCGCCGTCGAGCGGCCGCAGCGGGTCGACGAGCGCTTCGAGCGCGAGCGCACGCGGGGCGGGCTGCACGATCGTGGGCAGCGCCAGCGCTCTGACGAACACGTCGCCGTGTCCGTCCATCGTGTCTTCGGTGAGCGACGCCGGCCGTTCGGGTTCGGGCCGGAAGAAGCGCACCCCGACTTCCAGGCGTTCGAAGTCCGACGGCTGCGAGCCGCCGCCGGGCAGCGCGAGCGCGAGCGCCAGGCAGCCGGCGGCGGGCCCGGCGAGCTCGAGTTCGACGGCGCCTTCGCCGGCGGCCGGGTAGCGGCCGCCGGGCGCGCGGAAGCTGGCGGCCGGCGGCGAGCCGCTCGTGGCCTTGGAGAACGCGAACGTCCAGTCGTTCAGCGTCACGACGCTGCCGGCGGCGAGCGACAGGCCGTAGCCGCACAGGTCGAAGCTGGCGAGGCGGCTCACCTGCCAGGCGCCCGCGACGCTCTGCGCCCAGACCGGCTGGCCGCTCCAGCGTGCGTAGGGGTCTTCTGCGACGTTCGCGAGCCACAGGAAGCGCGGCCCGCCGGGCCAGCCCAGCGTGGTGAGGTAGAGCAGCAGTTCGGCGGCGAAATCGGCGTCCGAGCTCGCTTTCGTCGCTAAGCGTTCCGGAGGGGCGTCGAGGAACACGTAAACGCCGCCCGCGTCCGCCCAGCTGGCGGCCGGTGTCAGCGTGTCCGGCAGGGTCGCGTCGCTGGCCTGAAAGGCAACCTGACGCTCCGATTCGGGCTGCCAGTAGAGCGTCGTGCCCAATACGCGCGTGAACGGCTGCGGGTCGGTCATGGCGCTCCGATCCCAGCGCGGGCGCCCGCCCGCCGGGGAGCGGGCGCGGTGCTCACAGCGCGCCGGTCCAGAGCGCGTCGCCGCTCAACAGCGGCAGCGAGAGCCAGTCGCGGTTGCCTCCCCAGACGCTGTCCGTGCCCCAGTCCAGGCGCACGGGCACGCCCGCGCCCACGTCGTAGGGCGCGGTCGCCGCGTCCGGCCCCGTGATGGCGCTGCCCTGGGCGCGGATCAGCGAGATGCCGCTGAGAGCGAGCCCTTCGACGGCCGGGGGGCGCCGGGCGGCGCCCTCGAGCAGGTTGCCGACGGTGGTGCCGACCGGCACGACGCGCGGCGCCTCGTCGAGCAGCACGCGGATGCAGGCCGTGACGGTCGTACGCCCACGCAGGTAGGTGGCGAATACCCCGTTCCCCAGCGGCTCTTCGCGGCGCAGCGCGATCGTGGCTTCCTTCAGGGTCTTGTAGTCGCCGGCCGCGAGCAGCGCCACGTTGCCGTCGGGTTCGGCTCTGCCGGGGCTCTCTGCGCGGGCCAGGCGCTGGGGGTAGACCAGACGGCAGAAGGGCTGGCGGAATTGGCTGTAGTACAGGTCGATCGCACCGCCCGCGCCGGCGACCGCGTTGCCTTTGACCTGCGGCGCAGGCACTTCGCAGCCGAGGTCGGTGACGGCCGACAGGAACGCGTCGACGCCGGTCAGCCAGCGGGCGCTCGAGTCGACGTAGGAGCCGATGTCGTACTCGCCGACGCCGCTGGTGAGATAGCCGTTGATGACCGCCCCCTGCTGGACGGCCGGCCCGACGTACTGGTAGCTCTCGTACTCGACGCGCAGCACCATCCCGGGGCGCAGGTCGACGTGCCCGACTTCGGGGGCGAAGCCGCAGCCGTAGTACAGGGTCTCGGCGTAGGTCTGCGGCATCGCCCGCGCGATCGCGTCCTGCACGACGCTCCAGCCGAGCGCCGTGAGCCCGCTCGTCATCAGTTTTTCGAGCAGTTCTTCAAAGGATTTCTTGACGGTCTGGCGCACAATTTCGCCGATCGCAAATTTCCACGCCGGCCCGTTTCCGAGGATCGTCAGCGTGTATGTGAACGGGCTGTCGAGAGGGGTGAGGGGAGCGACGACCTTGAAGGCCGGGGTCACGACGCTGAGTTCCGGCTGGTGCGTGGTGAACAGCTCGGGCAGTTGCACGACGATGTCTTCCTCGGGCATCATCGGCGCGCGCGCGGGACGCACGTGCGGGGTCACACCGGGCGCTTCGGTGGCGCTCGCGGGATACAGCCCGGGCTGGAACAGCGCGACCGGCGCGCTCGGGGGCCCGATCGCATCGCCGGCGATCGCCTGGACGACCGCAGTGGGTTCCTGGTCTTCGTCGAACGGGACCTTCAACACTGTCTGTGTCGCGGTCGTTCGCTGGCTCGCGAGCGCGTCCGCTTGTGAGAGCACGGTCGCCACGTAGCTGCCCGCCGGCGCACCCGGCAGGGGGTCCCATTCGATGCGCGCGAGGCGCGAGTCGTAGTGCACGCGCAGGCCCGCCGGGGCGAGGCCGGGGATCGTGATCGGCGCCGACCACGGGCCGAGGCTGCCGTCGCTCGTGACGCCGCGCACGCGCACAGCGAAGGAGCCGGTTTCGGGCAGGGCCGCCGTCGGCGTGAAGGGGCTGCCCGGCGCGGATTCGAGGATCGGCGCACCGACCGCGGGGGTCAGCTCGACGTCGTAGCGGCTCGCGCCGGGGAGCGCCTGCCAGGAGATCGTCAGGGTGCTGGGGGTAGCGGCGTCGAACGCGGCGCCGGTGAGCACCGGCGTGGGCGTGAGCAGCGTCTTGTGCGCGCTTGGCGGCCCGGCGAGCGGCCCGAAGCTGACGGACGCGGCGACCGCGCTCGCACCGGCGTCGGCGAGGGATCCGACGGCGGCGCTCGCGCCGTTCGGGCCGGCGGGAAAGCTCGCCACGATCTGCTGGTCGGCGAGCAGATACAGCGTGTACTGGATTTCGGGCGCCGGCAGTTCGGACGCGACTACCGGGCTCCAGGCGACGTTCACCGTTTCGCCGTCATAGCTGGCAGTGGCGATCACGGGGCTGCCGGTGGGCACCGGCAGCCCCGCGGAGTAGGGGCCGGAGGTGTAGGGCGGATCGAATCCGCCCAGCTGGTTGGCGACGATCGGGCGCGCACCGCGGATGTAGAGGGTGTAGAGGACGCCCTGTTCCTGGGGGAATAACCCTTCCCCCCAGACACCGGGCGCCACGATCTGCGCGACCAGTTCGCCGTCGGCGAAGATTTCCACGTTGCCACCGCTGGCGCCGCCCGCCGAGGAGAGGTTGTCCCAGCTGACGACGGCCTTGCCGGCGGCGATGCTGGCGCTGAGCAGCCGAGGGATGGCGACCAGCACCGGCGCGCTCGCGATCGCTTCCGGTTCCTTCCAGGCCGGCGCTGAGCCGCGTTCGGTCCATTCGACCTGCACGAGCACCGGCAGGCCGCCCGCGAGCGGCGCTGGCGGGAGGATGCTCGCGTAGGTCTCGCTCGAGCCGCCGATGCTTGCCAGCACCACGCCGCCCTGCAGCAGGCGTGCTGCGAGCACCGGGTTCGCCGGCAGCTTGGCGCGCTCGCTCGGCGAGGTGACTTCGATGACTTCGACCAGCACCCCGGTTTCAGGGACGGGCGGGCTGTCCGCCCACGGGTCGACGTAGCTGACCCATTCGAATTCCGGCGCGATACCGGACAAGTCGCCGCCCTCCGCCTAGCGGCCCGCCGCGATGTCGGCGAGCGCGCTGAGGTAGTCGACGTGCTGGTCGATGGGCAGCCGCGCGAGCATGTAGTCGGGGTCGAGGCGGGCGGCTTCGTAGTAGCGAGCCAGGCTGTCGTGGTCGCCGACGGCGATCCCGTTGGCCAGGAACGACTCGGGTAGCAGCCCCCGGCCGGTGCTCCGGTCCCCGGCGTCGGCCAGCTTCAGGCTGTAGAAGCACCCGGCGTGGTCGATCGGCTCGCAGGAGCGCACGCGATCGACGCCAGAGGCGCTCAGCACCTCGGCGCCCGGCTGCAGGTCGAGCGCCATCACGGGGCCGGCCGGCGTGATCACCGGATGCTGAGCCGTAAGGACCAACTCGCGCCCGCCCTCGGTCACCAGCCGGCAGATGCCGTCGAGCGGCCCGCCGTAGTCGTGGTGCTGGCCGTGCCAGGTTGCCTCCACGGCGAGGGAGTCTCCGCCGACGCCCGAGCGTACGCGGACGTTGCTGTCGACCTGCTCGATCGGCAGCGTGCTGCCGTCGGCGAGCGTGACGGCACTGCCGGCGGCGACGCAGTGCCACCAGAATTCGAGGTCGCCGACGGTCGTGCAGAAGGGCGTGGACGCCTGCGGCCAGTCTAAGCTGCAGACGGTGAAGACCGTTTTCGGCTGAACCAAGTTTTCGACGGGAACTTTGAACTGGTAGAAGAAGGCCGATACCGTCGTGTTGGCCTGTCCGAGCCACTCGTAGTGGATCGACTTGCTTTCCTTTTGTGACTTCTGGTCGTAGGGGTAGGACCACGCCATGCGCGTGGGTTCGCTGAGGTTGGGGACGGTCACCTGCCCGATCAGCTGCGCAAGCGTTTCACTGCATTTGACGTACCCTTTGGCGGCAAGCGAGTAGATCAGCGTTTCCACTTTCAGTTCGGGGATCCGGCCCGAGCTGTCGCACTTGATCTTGTCGCTCAAACGTGCTTCCCCGGTGAACGGGACGAGCAGGGAGGGGTTGTCGAAGTTCGTGTTCTCCTGGTAGCGGTAGTCACAGTCCTGGTAGTTGCCCACGCGCGCCAAGCCGATCCTGATCGGTTTGGTGTTTGACAGTAACTTGACGGGCGCGGTGACCGTGATCGTCATATCGGCGGGGACGTTCGTCAGCCGCTGGCCCATGACCACGCCGAAGCGCGTGGGCTCCTCGGGCGAGCGCTGCGCGTGATAGAGGGTGAGCGCCGTAACGGAGTCGCCCGCGGCCTTGGCGGTGGCAGTGCGCGTGGCGGACGGAGCGCGCGTGCCGCCCACCTGCGTGGCCGAGCCCGCGGCGAGCACCTCGCCGGACTGCGTGTCCAGCGCGAGCGTCATCGCCGCCGAGAGGTAGGCGCCGCCCTGCGCGGCGTGCCAACCGCGCGCCGTCGCGCGGCCGTCGCGGTCGGCGCCGACGTCGATGATCCTGACGTCGTCGAGCCCTTCGGGCCCCGGGCGCCCCGCGCCGAGCGCGGCGTGCAGCGCCGGGTAGCGGTCGCTGCGCTTGTCGAACAGGTCGAGCACGAGCTCGATCAGTCCTCGGTCGGCCTCGACACCGGGGTCGAGCGCCGTGTGCTGGTCCAGCTCGAGCCTCGCCATGAGGCCAGTCAGCTGGGATCGCTGCCCGTCTGTGAGCTCCACGTCGCCCCCGATCACTCGTCGCCTCTTTACGCACCAGCCGCCGAGCTGATCCCTGCCCACATACGCCTTCTCTTTTGCGAATTATGCTACCGGCGCCATGAGCGGCGCCCGGGCTAATGTGCGCCCGCGGCGGGTCGACACGTGCCGCCTGGCCCTCAGAGCTGCAGTGCGCCAGATCGGCTAGTCCGAGCAAGCGCATTCCAGGGGCAATTACGCCGCCGTGTTCCTGCATTGTCCTGCCGCCATAGATGCGCTGCCGGTGCCAGCAGATCTTCGTGAGTGTTTCTGACAACACGCGGCTGAGACGCTAAAAGGGCTCGTTTATGTTCTGCGACGCCCAGTAAGTGTGGGCGAGGAAACCCCGAAAAGCGGCAGCTCGGGGGATTCTGTTGGATACGGAGAGAGAATGGCATCAACGTGGTCGCTCAGGCAGATGGCCCGAGACGGCCGCGGAACGCCCGTCGCACGCGGGGAGGAGGCGCTCGACGACGCGCTCGATGCGCTGCGCAGTGCTCACGCCGGACGACGACCTCTCCAGGAGACGCTCCGGGCCGGATCGAGAGCATCTGCGATTCGTCGCCGCGGCGTGAAGCGCCGCGAGCGTTCCAGCTCCGCCGAACCCGCACTAAAGCCACGCCACGGGTCTCCCAAGCTCGAGGTCGCGGGTTCGACCCCTGTCCGCCGCCTACGCGAATGCAAGCCAGATTTGGCTCCAACAAGCGGTTTCGGCTACGGCGCCGGGAAGCTAAGGCCGGTCAAACACGCACAATATCGGGCGAGTCGGCCACCACTCTGCGGTACCAGCGCGGTACCGTTTCGCACGAGATCCAGGCGCTTGCGAGGCTCGGGATGCAGTGGCATAGCCTTCGGCGCGGGATTCTCTCAACCTGCGGCTGACCGAAGAGCACCTGTGCGGCCGGACGCCGAAGCGATGCTCGACGGAGCGTTCTCGGAGGGATCCCAAGACCCGACCGGACGGCTCAGAGGTTCAGTCGATATTCAAGTGGCGTATGGATTTGGCAATCCTCGGGATCTGGTGAACCATGGATAGCCTTCCGTCATATGGAGTACCGGGTTGGCTGATCTTCGTTGCTGTCGTGATCGGGCGGGCTACCGACGTTTGCCCGTGTGCACGAGGGTAGCTCTGTGACGCGCGTCGAGGCTGAGGAGTCCATACAACTCGCCCCAGGAAGCCTGCGATTACGTCACTCGGCTCTCGCCGTGACCGTCCGGGAGATCACGCGCAGCCCAGCTGCCTGCTCACGGCGCCGTGCATCCGGTTGATGCTCGCAAAGCGGCGTACCAAACCATAGGCTCTGTATCTCGTATCCGACGCTCCCTCATCCACGAGCGTGAAAGGATAGTGCGCTCCGGGCTTCAGCTCTCGCTTCCCAATTCCCCCCTGAGTCGCCGCGTAGCAGGTCGCTACCTTCCGCGTCGTCAGTTGGCGTATCGGGCTGGGCTGCCCGTTGGCTTCAATCATCGCCTCCACATTGCCGGCGCCTGTTTGCGGAAGGGCTCGATTGAGCCGGAAGACGAGCTCATACAACGGTGCTTTGCCACTGCGCGAGATCTCGTCGAGTAGCGGCTGCCCATGAAATCGCACCGGAGGCGTCACGTGCACACTGCCCGCGGGGTGCGTCAGATCTATGGGGGGCGTCGCATCTACGCTTCCCGTGGCCCACGCTCCAAGTGGTTCGCTCTCATACGACAGCAACACTTTCGTTGTGCCGGTGAGCGGCCGTCCGTACGTGTGGGAGCCGCTGACCGTAAAAGTGTGTTCGCCGCTCCGCATAATGACTGTTGCCGTTGGCGAGGCTTCCCCGTCGCCCCATTCGATCTGCGCGTGATAAGGAACGAATGAGTTCGATGCTTCCGTATAGCTGAATTCGGCAACTACGCCGCTCCAAGGTGTCCCTACGACGGCCTCGATTGCGCGTGGGGAAGGGCCACTGATGAGCTGCGGAACCTTGCTCCAGATGTGAAATTCGGGGTAGCCGGCGACGGCTAGCTTGTGATCTAGCCCGGTTTTGAGATCGTGGATCGTATAGGAGAACGGATATGTGCCTGTGGCGGCGTATGCGTGGCTGGGGGCAGAGACCACATAGCAGTTCTCTACACCGCCCGCCTCGACTTGCGCTGGCGCCGTCGTCCCGTCTCCCCAGTCGACCGTTGCTGTGAAGTCACTCGCAGATGGCGCTCCCGACGCGGGTTCGCCATACGCGAAGTATCCGACCGGCGCCACCACGGGGCTTCCAAGTTCATTCCAGAGCACCGGCTGCGGGAAGACGGCCCCCATTGCCACATCGCAGGGCCAGCTCACTTCAGTCCATTCTGCGGACGCGACTCCGGGATAGGCAGCGATCGCGCTCTGCCCGAACAGAAGACAAGTCACCAGCACGATCGTGGCCGAGCGCGGTCGCACGACCGCAGCATACGCCAACTGTCCCTGCGGCTGGCCACTCATGGGCCGATCGATAGTAGGAACCAGGTGAGCATACGGACTCTGACGGGCCTTGCGCGTGGCACATGCCCGGGCTAAAGCGCGCCTGTGCGTGTCAGACGACCTCCGATTCTGGTGGCCGTGCTCTTGGTTGCCGGAACCACCGCCGGCGCATAGGCATTCAAAGGGCCCTTGCGGTACCGCCGCGGTCAGTCAGCGAAGAAACCTTGGGTTTTGCAGGCCATGTCATCGATATTGGCCTAGCTTACCGAGCTTGAGGTCGCGGGTTCGACCCCCGTCCGCCGCTTGTCCTTGGTGGTGATCAGAACGCGACGGTCAGATCGCGCCATTGCTCTTGTGACGGCCACACCTCGAGCTGATGTTCGACGCCGGTAACGATCGCGGCGAACTGGCTGTGGTCGAGTGTCCATATCAGGATCAGGCCGGCGTGCGATCGCTGGGCTTCGGCCCATTCACGCGCGATTGGCGCGAAGTCGCGACTGTTGCGCGTGATCAGCACGCGTCCTTCGGCTGATGCAAGCTCGAGCACGTGTGGGTCGGAGAGACCCTCAAGGGCGGGGTCTTCGGCGAGCGCCAGGACATCATGGCCCGCGTCGCGCAGTCGAGCTGCGACGCCGCGCGGTGACAGGTTGGCGTCGAGCAGCAGGCGCAAGCGTGGCTATGCGGCGGGGGAGAGCTCGACGAACGGATAGAGCTCGTGCCACTCCGCGACCGTGCGGCGGTTCTGCGCTATCGCGTCCGCGATCTCCTCTGGGTAGCTGTCGCGGTAGGCGACGGCAAGGCGCGCCTGGCGTTCGGTTAGCTGGGTCTCGGCAGCCAGCCCTTCGATCGAGCCGAAATCATCGAGCATCTGGATGATCTCCCAAATGTCCAGGCCAGAGCCGATCACCCATGGACGCCGGGCCGCATCCTCGCCGCGGAAGCCGATTCCAGCGAAACGTCGCATACGGATCGCCTCGTCCGTCAGGGACTCGACGATCGCGCTCTTGGAGCGGTGCGTGCGCCGGGCCTCCTCCTCGACCATGCGGTCGGTAGGCCCGGTGAAACGGACACTGAACGGCGCGCCCTTCGAGGCCTTCCGACGGGTCCGTGAGGTCATGCTCCAGAGGCTACCACACAAAAATTACAACGTAGCGAGGGCGCGAGATAAACTCGTTCCCAACGCAGCTTCGTCCCTGTGCGTGGCTTTGCGCCGGAGCGAGGTGGATGGTGCCCGCCAACGACCTACAGGAGGACGCATGACTCCCCTGGCGATGACATCAGACGGTCAGGCGCGCGTGCTCGCGGACGGCCACGAGCTGCCGATGCTCGGCCTTGGCATCTGGCAGGTGCCCAACGGCCCGGAATGCGTCAACGCGGTGCGGGCGGCGCTCGAGCTCGGATACCGCCACATCGACACCGCCCAGGCCTACGGCAACGAGGAGAGCGTCGGTCAGGCGTTGCGCGACGCCGCGGTCGAGCGCGAGGACGTCTTCATCACGACCAAGTTCTATCCCGCCCGCAAGGACCCGGCCGCCGAGGTCGAGAACAGCCTCAGGCGCCTGGGCGTCAACTACGTCGACCTTTACATCATCCACTGGCCGCAGGGCGGTCCCACATGGGCGTGGCCCGGCATGGAAAAGGCCAAGGAGCAGGGCAGCACGCGCTCGATCGGCGTCTCCAACTTCAGCGTTGCCGAGCTCGAGCAGCTGGCCGCGGTGGCGGACCTCGCGCCGGTCGTCAATCAGGTGCAGTTCAGTCCCTTCGAGTACCGTCGCGCGCTGCTCGACGCCTGCCGGCAGCGCGACATCGCGCTCGAGGCATACAGCCCCCTCGGCACAGGTCGCCACATATCGCACCAGACGGTCAACCGGATCGCTCAGCGCGTCGGGCGCACGCCGGCGCAGGTGCTCCTGCACTGGTGCGTGCAGCACGGCGTCCCGGTGATCCCCAAGTCAACTCACCGAGAGCGGATCGAGGAGAACGCGCAGATCTTCGATTTCACGCTCTCCGACGAGGACATGGCAGAGCTCGACGAGCTCGATCAAACGGGGGGCACCGACGAGGCGCTCGAGCGCAAGTGGTGGTGACGACGCGCCAGCTACGGCGCGGGGCGCCCGGCTCGGTCCCCGGGTGACCGCGAACGTGGAGTTGAGGATCTTCATCGAGCCACAGGAAGGCGCGAGCTACGACCAGCAGCTCAGCGTCGCCCAGGCTGCCGAGTCACACGGCTTCGCTGCCTTCTTCCGATCGGATCACCTGCTGAGGATCAAACCGGGGTCGGGGCTGCCCGGACCGACGGATTCGTGGGTGACGCTCGGCGCGTTGGCCCGCGAGACGAGCAGGATCCGCCTTGGCACGATGGTCACATCGGCGACGTTCAGGCTTCCGGGGCCGCTCGCGGTCGCGGTCGCGCAGGTCGACGCGATGAGCGGCGGGCGCGTCGAGTTCGGTCTCGGGACAGGCTGGTTCGAGCCCGAGCACACCGCCTACGGCGTCCCGTTCCCGGTCCTTGGCGAGCGCTTTGACCGGCTCGAGGAGCAGCTCTCGATCCTGACCGGCCTGTGGAGCACGCCGATCGAGGAGCACTTCAGCTTCGACGGCTCCCACTACCAACTCAGCGACAGCCCGGCACTGCCCAAGCCGCTGCAGCGTCCGCACCCGCCGATCGTCATCGGCGGCCTCGGCACCCGCCGCACTCCCGCGCTGGCCGCTCGATTCGCGCAGGAGTTCAACGTGCCGTTCGCTCCCGTCGAGGTCACGGCAGCACGTATCGAGAGTGTGCGAGCGGCGTGCGAAGCCGCCGGTCGTGATCCCGACGAACTCGCCTACTCGCACGCGATCACCGTGTGCTGTGCGCACGAGCAGTCCGAGCTCGAGCGGCGCGCCAGTCGCATCGGCCGCGACCTCGACGATCTACGCAGCTCGGCGGCCGCCGGCACCCCACAAGAGGTGGCTGCACGGCTGCGGGAGTATGCGCGCGCCGGCGTGTCGCGGTCTTACCTTCAGATCATCGACCTTGACGATCTCGATCACGTGGCCTTGATCGCCGCCGAGGTGATGCCGCAAGTGGCCGAGTGACACCCGCCGCCTGACCTTCACCAGCTCACTCAAATAGGTGATACTCGTGCGGATGTTCGCAAGTGTCCCTCGATACTGAGTCCACGCCGATGGCTCGCTGCGCTGCGTGTTCTGCTGAGAACCCCGCGGGGGCACGCTTCTGCATGGGGTGCGGCGCGGCGCTCGAGCGGCGCTGCGGTGAGTGCGGCGAGCCGGCACCGGAGGATGCGCGGTTCTGCATGGCGTGCGGTACGTCGCTGCATGCGCCCAGCGCGGCGGATGCACCACGCGCCGTGCCCGACGCGGACGCGCCGGCAGTGGCGCTCGCGTCGCCCACGCTCGACGAGCGGCGCACCGTCACCGTCCTGTTCGCGGACCTCTCCGGCTACACAGCGGCGGCGGCGAAGATGGACCCGGAGGCGGTGAAGCGTCAGCTCGAGCGGATCCTCGGGCGCTTGGGAGGAGAGGTCGTGGTCTACGGCGGCTATGTGGACAAGTACATCGGCGACAACGTCATGGCGATCTTCGGCGCGCCGGTGGCCCACGGCGACGACGCCGAGCGCGCGGTCCGTGCGGGCCTCGGGATGCAGGCTGCGATGGACGAGCTGAACGAGCCGCTCAGCGCGCAGCACGGGATCACGTTCGCGCTGCGCGTGGGCATCAACACCGGTGAGGTGCTCGCGGGCGAGGTCGGCGACAGCTACACCGTGATCGGCGACACCGTCAATGTCGCCTCGCGGCTGCAGGCGGGGGCGCGCCCAGGGACCGTGACCGTCGGCGAGGCGACCTACCGCGCCACGCGTGAGGCGATCGACTACCGCGCGCTCGCGGAGCCGCTCGTCCTCAAGGGCAAGACCGAGCCGGTGCCCGCGTGGGAGGCACTGGCGGTCGACGAGCGCCCGGTGCCGTCCCTCTCTGCGCTTCCCGCCGGCACTCCCCTGGTGGGGCGCACATCCGAGCTCGCCCAGCTGCACGATCTGCTCGCGCGGGTCGAGCGCAAGCGCGCTCCCCATCTGGCGACCGTGATCGGCGATCCCGGCGTCGGCAAGACACGGCTGCTGCGGCAGTTCGAGCTCGAGCTGCAGAGTCGCGAATCGCTGCCGCTGGTGCGACACGGACGCTGCCTGCCGTACGGCTCGAGCATCGTCTACTGGCCGCTTGGCGAGGTCATTCGCGCCGAGAGCGCGATCACCGACAGCGACCCGCCGGCGGCGGCGTGGGAGAAGCTTTCGGCGCGGATGGGCGAGCTGCTGCACGTCTCCCAGTCCGACAGCAGATCCGCGGCCTCGAAAACAGCCGTGATCGGGCGCCTGCTCGGGATCGAGGGGCCGTACGACTCGCAGCTCGCGGAGCACGAGGACGCGCAGCGCGCCCGCGAAGTGTTCTTCGCGGCCGTACGCGCATGTGTGGAAGGACTGGCGCGCGAGCGGCCCGTGGTGCTCGTGTGGGAGGACATCCACTGGGCAGATGAGGGCATGCTCGACCTGATCGAGCACCTCGTGCAGTGGGTGCGCGCGCCCGTGCTGCAGATCTGCCTCGCCAGAGAAGAGCTGCTCGCACGCCGCAGCGGTTGGGGAGGGGTGAGGCGCGACTCGACGACGATGTTCCTCGAGCCGCTGGGCGACAGCGAGACGCGCGAGCTGATCACCTCGCTGATGCATATGACCGGACCCAGCGACAGCGTCGTCGCTGCCGTGGCGGCCCGCGCCGAGGGCAACCCGCTGTTCGCCGAGGAGATGGTGCGTCGCCTGGCCGAGGAGGAAGGCTCGACGGCGGCCGAGCTGCCGGCGACCGTGCAGGCGCTGCTCGCGGCGCGGCTGGACTCGCTCGAGCCGTTCCAGCGGCGGCTGCTCGCGCACGCCGCCGTGATCGGGCGGACCTTCTGGGAGGCAGCTCTGGCCCCTGTCGCCACTGCTGAGGATGGCGACCTTGCCGCGGCGTTGCGGGCGCTGCGCGACAAGGACATCGTCGTCGCGGGCGAGGGCAGTGCGCTCGCGGGCGAGCCGGAGCTTGCGTTCAAGCACGCGCTGATCCGCGACGCCGCGTACGAGATGTTGCCCAAGGCCGTGCGTGCCCAGAAGCACTTCGAGGTCGCGCGCTTCATCGAGGTTCGTGCCGGCGAGCGCGTCGAGGAGGTGGTTGCGCTGCTCGCCGAGCACTACGGCAAAGCGGCCGAGCTGGGCGCCGAGCTCGGCCTCGCCCCGAGCGCGCTTGCGCCCTACCGTACAAAGGCGCTCACCTTCCTCGAGGCGGCCGGCGACGCGGCGACAGCCTTCTACTCGAACGCGGACGCGTTCTCCAACTACGAGGCCGCACTCGCGCAGGCGAGCGAGGATCCGGAGGCGCTCGCGCGCCTGCTCGAGAAGCAGGGCGATGTCGCGCTGCGGCTCGGCCGCGTCGATGCCGCGATCGGCGCGTGGGAGCGGGCGCTCGAGCACCATCGCGAGCGCGACGATCTCGAGCACGTCGCCGAGCTTCATCGCAAGATCGGCGCCGGCCTGGCTCACAAGGGCGAGCGCAAGCAGGCAATCGAGCATCATCAGCGAGGCATCAACCTGATCAAGGACAGCGAGCCGTCGCTCGCGCTCGTGCGCCTGTATGAGGAGGCTGCCTGGCTGTACATGCAGACCGGCGACAACATGCTCGCGATCTATGCGTCTGAGAAGGCGCTGCGGCTCGCCGAGCGACTTGGCGAGGTTCGCGCCGCGAGCCGCGCCCACGGCATCTTCGGCCGCGTCTTCGGCCGCATCGGCGACACTGTCAAGGCGCGCGAGAACCTCGAGCGCGCCGTCGAGCTGGCGCGCGGCTCGGACGAGCACGAGACGGTGCTCGCGCTGATGGCGCTCGGCCATCACCTGGAGAGCTCCGACGGCGACTACACCGGTGCCGCCGATTCCTACAGGGAGGCGCTCGCCCTCGCCCAGCAGATCGGCGACGTGCCGACGGAGATTGAGCTCCACGCGGCCGTCGCGCAGCTCGCCCTCTATGCCGCGGACTGGGCAGCGGTCGCGCGCTCGAGCGATGCGAGCGCTCAGCTCTCCGAGCGTGAGGGCCTGGTCGGCAAGCTCTGCCTGCCGTATGCGCTGCGCGGCCGACTGCACTGGCGCAGCGGGCAGTGGCAGGACTCGCAGAGCTCTTACACTCGCGCGTACGAGCTGGCGCAGCAGATCGGCTGGTCTGAGGTCAGCTTCGACGCGCTCTACGGTCTCGCGAACACGCTCCGCGATCAAGGCGAGCTCGCGGCCGCAGACACGACGCTCGCCCAGGCGCTCGACGTCTGCGAACGCGCCGGTCTGATCGTGCAGTCGATCCAAGCCAACTCGGCACAGGCGTTGCTGCATCGTCTGGCCGGGCGCCACGACGAGGCAGAGCAGGCGGCGCGAGAGGCGGTCGCGCTGTCCGAGCGCGCGCGCTACCCGGTGGGTGAAGCGGCCGCGATCGAAGCAACCGGGATCGTCGGCCCGCTGCCAGGCGCGCCCGCTGAGCTCAAGCGCGCACGCGAGGCTTGGCAGAATCTCAGGCGTCCGCTGGAGGCGGCCCGCTGCGAGCTGCTCTTGGGCCAGCGGCTGCTCGATGAAGACAGAGAGGCCGCCGTCGCATCGCTTGCACGCGCCGCGAGCGAGTACGACGAACTGGGCGTCGCGCACCTCGCCGAGCGCGCCCGCGAGCTGGCACGGTGAGCACGATTAGGTGCTTGCGACACGCCCGGAGGATGGACGGGCGTGTCGCAAGCGATTCGATCCACAGTGATTCGGTAGGACCCTGAGGGGTGGGCCCTTGCAGCCGACATACCCCCAAACCGCGCCTACGAAACACGACACGTGCAAGAGTGCTTGCACGGCCGCGGCGGTCAGGCGGGGGCGCCTCGCCGGCCGGTGCGTGTCAGCTCCTTTACGAGTGTCGCGATCGAGCGCTCCAGTTGCTGGATGCTCGCCTGCTCGACACGCTCGAGACCGACCACACGATTGACCCAGGAGTTGATCTCACGGTGGCTGCGGCCGTCACGGCGGTGGAGTTCCCCAACCAGACGGGTGCGTTCGCGGCGTAGATCCGCGCGGCGTTCGAACACCGGCATGCCCACCGGCTCGAGTGGCGCCGGCACCGGCGTGTTCACTGGCGAGGAGAGATCGAGCGACGGCACCTCGGCAGACGGTGGGGACGGCGCCCGCTGAGGCGCGCCGAAGAGCGTCATCTGCGCGGCGAACTCGGCACTCAGCGGCACGAACTCGGCGCTTGGCGAGTGCTCGCTCTGGCGCCGCTCCGCGGGTCGCTCGAGGTCTTCGCGAGGCTCGACGTCGCGCAGCGCGTGCCGCAACTCGCTTTCGATCTCCGACGCGTGTCCGCGCAGCGTCTGCTCGGCAGGTAGATACAGCCAGCTCGGCTCGGCTGGCATGTTCGGGCTCGTGCGTACGAATCGACCCACGATCTGGCGGAAGATCAGAGCGGTCTTGGCGGCGCTCGCGTACACGCCGACGCGCAGCCGCGGGACGTCGACACCCTCGGAGACCATGTTCACCGCCACGATCCATGGCTCGCGCGACGTTCGGAAGTCCGTGAGCTTGCGCGCCGCGTCGGCGTCGGTGTGCAGGACGACCACCGGTACGCGGCCGGTCACCTCGTGGAGCAGCTTGGCCAGCTGACGCGCGTGGCCGGCGTCGGCAGCGACGGCCAGCCCGGCGGCGTCGCGGTGGCCCGCAGCGCGCACAGCGCGTAGCTTTGCGTCCGCTTCGCGGACGATTCGCGCCAGCCCCTCGGGCAGCTCGGCAGAGATCGCCGTGCGGTAGCGGCGAGCGGCCTCGCGGGCGCTCAGGACCGTCTCGAACGAGGACTCGACGACGTCCTCGCCACTGCGCCACGACAGCGTCCCGTCGAACGTGACGAACGCGACGGGGCGACACACCCCATCCGCGACCGCTTCTGCGTAGGTGTAGGACACGTCCGGCACGACGAGGCCCCCGCGGTCGTAGCGCACCCCGGGGATTGGTGTGGCATCTGAGCGAAACGGCGTCCCCGAGAGCAGCAGCCACCGGGGTACGGCCGCGAACGCCCGCTGAAAGCTCTCGCCCCATGCCAGATCCTCGCCGAGATGGTGCGCCTCATCGACGATCACCAGGGTGTCCGGCGCGACCTTGGCCGACCACCCGCCGGGATCGTTTGACACCCGCGCGTAGGTGATCGCGACCCCGTCGAAGTCGCGTGACGGGTTCGGGCCGCTGGCGTCGGGCTGCAGCTGCACGCCGAGGCCCGCCGCAGCCGCCGCCCACTGGCGCGTGAGCGGCGTCGTCGGGCAGAGCACCACGACCCGCCTGGCGGCACGCCGGGACAGCAGAGCCCTGGCGAGCTCGAGCGCAGGTCGCGTCTTTCCCGCACCCGGCGCAGCCGAGATCAGGAACGGCCCCTCCTGCCAGCGGGCGAGCTGCTCCAGCGCGTGCCCCTGCCAGGCGCGCAGCGATGTCGATCGGGGGGCCGTCAAAGAGCCCGGCATCCTGCGTCACCGCGCGGACGGATCGACGCGCGGGCGTCGTTCACCCGGTTGCGAGTGCCTGCTCGGCGATCCACTTGCGCAGGAACTCCGTCGCGTCGGTCGATTCGAGCGGTCGCGCGAACAGGAAGCCCTGTCCGCTGTCGCAGCGCTCGCCCTGCAGCAGGCTCAGCTCGTTCGCGCGCTCGATGCCCTCGGCGAGCGTCTCGATCGACAGCGACTTGCCCAGCTGCACCAGCGTGCGGATGATCGTCTCGCCCTCCTGGTTGTGCGTCATCTGCGCGATGAACGAGCGATCGATCTTGAGCGCGTCGACCGACAGCCGTTGCAGGTGGGCCATCGAGGAGTAGCCGGTTCCGAAGTCGTCGATCGCGACGCGCACTCCCAGCTGCTTGACCGTGGTCAGACGCACAGCCGTCCGCTCGATATCACGCATCAACGCCGTCTCGGTGATCTCGATCGTCAACTGGCTGGGCTCGAGCCCGGTCTCGCGCAGGATGCGTTCGACGTCGATGATGAACTCGTCGGTGTCGAGCTGGCGTGCCGAGACGTTCACGGCAACGCCGATCGCATGGCCCGCGTCGCGCCAGGCGACGGCCTGCCGGCAGGCCTCATTCAGGACCCATCGGCCGATCTCGACGATCATGCCGGTCTCCTCCAGGACCGGGATGAAGTCGTTGGGCTGCACCAGCCCGCGCGCCGGGCTGCGCCAGCGGATCAGCGCCTCCATGCCCGTGGGGCTCATGTCGCACAGGCTGAAGGTCGGCTGATAGACGAGGAAGAACTCCTCGTTCTCCAGCGCCACGCGCAGGTCCATCTCGAGTTCCATCCGCGACTGGACAGCGGTTTGCATGCCGGCTTCGAACAGCACGTAGCAGTGGCGGCCGCTCCACTTGGCCTCGTACATCGCGACGTCAGCGTCGCGCAGCAGTTCGTCGGGAGATTCCCTGTCGCCGGCGGCGATGCCGATGCTCGCGGTCAACTTCAGCGCCGTATGACCGGCTCCGGCGAGCTTGAACGGCTGATCGAGCGCTTCGAGCAGACGCTCGGCGATCAGCTCCGGACCGGACGCGAACGTCAGCTCGCTGGCGATCACCACGAACTCGTCGCCGCCGAGCCGGCCGACCGCGTCGGTCTCTCGCACCACGGCTGTCAGTCGTTCGGCGACCGACTGCAGCAGCTCGTCGCCCGCGGCGTGACCGAGCGAGTCGTTGATCGCCTTGAAGTTGTCGAGATCGATGAACAATGCGGCGAGCGGCGTCTTGTCGCGGCGCGCGCGCATCATCAGTTGCCCGACGCGGTCGAGGATCAGCGTCCGGTTCGGCAATCCCGTCAGGGCGTCGTGTGTCGCGAGGAACGCGAGCTCGCGCTGGCGATGCGCGAGCTCCTCGTCGGCGGACTGCCGCGCAGACTCGAATGACTCGCACATGCGCACGAGCGTCACGTTGAGGCTGCGCTGGAGCATCGCGAGCGCCTCGTCGAGCACGGCGGGAGCGAGGTCGAGGTCCTTGGCGCAGTCCCGCACGATCTCCCGCGCCGCATCGCACCAGCGCAGGCAGCGCTTCGTCACCTCGTTCAACGGAGCCGCGCGCTGGGAGGCCAGCTGGCCGAATATCTGCGACGCCTCCTTGCCGACGTCGCGCGCGACGTCAACACCCGCGCCCGACATCCAGCGAGCGACGGCGACCGTGGACACGGTGCCCACGCGCGCAAAGCGCTCCTCGACCGCGGCGTCGAGCTGGCGCTCCGACGTGCGTGTGCGCTCGAGCATCGACTCGACAACGTCGGCCGTGCGGGCGTTGAGTGCCTGCCCGAGACGCGCGAGCTGATCGGCTGAGGAGCTTGTCTGGGAGCTGGCCATCACCCGCCGATCGGCAACCAGCGGCGAGCTCTTTATCGCTTGGCGGATTGACCGCTTGCGTCTGCATTAGCCAACGGTCAGCAGGAAACGGCCTATGCGCTGTAGGAGGCCGGCGCCGGTGGGTCCGCGCGCGCTCCGTCCACCAGTTCCAGCAGCCCGCGACCGGTGGTGCCGCCGAGCACGCGCAGCCGATGCAGGCGATAAGGGTCATCGTCCGGGTGCGCCCAGCCGGGGACGACCGTGGTCGAGCCGGTGAAGCCTGCCGCCTTCACCGCCGCGACGACCGTCGCGTTGTAGTGGCCCGACGGGTAGCAGAACCAGTTGACCGGCGCGTGGTAGCGACGCTGGAGCGTCGCCCGCGCGACGGCCACCTGATCGTGGAGTTGTGCGGCGTCGAGTGTGATCAGGTCCGCGTGGCTGATGCCCTGGGTGTCGAGCTCCCAGCCCGCCGCCAAAAGGCCCCGGATCTGACCGGCGCCCAGACCTCCCTGCGATGGAGGCAGGCCGCTCAGCTGGATGTTCTCGTCGCCGACCCAGCCGAGGCTGCGGAGCACGGGCAGCGCCTGGGTGTACTGGGAGTTGTAGCCGTTGTCGAAGCTGATCACGATCGGCTTGCCGGCCCCGAGTGACACGCCGCGACGCCAGTATTCCTCGACTTGGTCGAGCGTCACCGCATGCCAGCCGGCGCGCGCGAGGGCGTGCATCTGTTCGGCGAACTCCGCCGGTTCGACGTACAGTCCCGGGAACGGCGCGCCGGCGGGAGGCGCCGCGATCACGTGGTACATGAGGATCGGGACGGCCTGCGTGCCCGGCGGCCCCGTGCGCGCGTGCACGGGCGAGCTCGCCCACACGCCCGCACGCGAGGCGCCGCTGCTGCTCGACCGTGCCGCATCAACGACGGCGTGCGCGCCCTTGCCCGAGCCGCTCGCAAGCACGACGATCACGATCACCGCAGCGATCGCGGCGACGATCAGCGCGGCGCTGAGCCGCCGACGGCGGATCTGTCGCCGACGCTCGGCACGACGTGCACGCAGAGCCTCGATCTCCATCAGTCGCCTCTGAGGCTCGACGGTAGCGCCTGGCCCGGCGGCGGCGGGTCGTCCCTCAAAAGTTCGGGAACTGTCACCAGGTGAAAGCCACGCGCGCGCAGTCTATGGATGATGATCGGCAGCGCCGCGATCGTCTGCGTGCGCGTGCCGCCGGCGTCGTGCATCAGGATGATCGCGCCCGGGCGGGCCCCCGCGAGCGCGCGCTGGGCGATCACAGCGACACCCGGCTGCAGGTAGTCGTCGGTGTCCACCGACCACAGGACCATAAACAGATGCAGTGTCCGCAGCTGACGTATCGTCGTCGCGTCGTAGGAGCCGTACGGCGGACGGAACAAGATCGGCCGCGGTCCGCCGAGCAGTTCGACGTGCAGCATCTGTTCGAACAGCTCTTCGTGCTGGGCGTGCGCGGAGAGGCTCGCCATTTCCGGGTGGGTCTGCGTGTGGTCGCCGATCACGTCGCCGTCGCGCAGCTCGCGCACGGTCGAGGCGCTGAAGTAGCGCAGCATCTCGCCGATCTCGAAGAACGTGGCACGC
>DATHOH010000024.1:0-99680 GCA_035485155.1 Solirubrobacteraceae bacterium | reverse complement strand
GAAAGCCGCGCCCTCGACATGTACGGCGAGGCGGTGATCTACGAGCGCCACCGCCACCGTTATGAGGTGAACAACCGCCTGCGCAAGCGCCTCACCGACCTCGCGGACGGCGGCGCCGGCCTGCGCGTGTCGGGCACCTCGCCGGACGAGCGCCTCGTCGAGGTGATCGAGCTCGACGATCACCCGTTCTTCGTCGCCTCCCAGTTCCACCCGGAGTTCAAGTCGCGGCCCGAGCGCCCCGCCCCGCTGTTCCGGGGGTTCGTCGCCGCCGCGCTCGAGCACGCGGGCAGCAGGGAGGATTTACTGGATGACCGGCAGGCGGGATCGTCTGTGGGGGCATCAGCGCAGCGTGCCGGCCGGCCGTGACGGCTCCGACGTCGCTCGAAAGGGTCGGTGAGCTGGAGCGCCGCTACCTCAACGGCACCTTTGCCGAGCTGTGCCGGATCGAGAGTCCCTCGGGTCATGAGCGCGGCTGTGCCGAGCGTGTGATCGCCGAGCTGCGCGCGCTCGGCGTCGAGGTCCACGAGGACGACGCGGGGCCGCGCGCGGGCTCGGACTGCGGCAACCTGCTTGCGTTCATCCGCGGCGACGACCGCACGGGCGCCCAGCAGCCGCAGACCCCGGACGAGCGCGGTGCGGGTCGGCCGAGCGTGCTGCTGTGCGCGCACCTCGACACGGTCCCTTTGCGGGCTCCTGTCGAGCCGGTGCTCCTCGACGGCGGCTGGGAGAACGCCAACGACGGGATCCTCGGCGCCGACAACAAGGCTGCCGTCGCGGTGCTGCTCGCGCTCGCGCGCCACATCCGTCAGCAGGGTGCGCCGGTCGATGTGGAGCTGCTGTTCACCGTCGGCGAGGAGGTCGCGTTGGCGGGAGCGCGCGCGTTCGACACGGCGCGCCTGCGCAGCGGCTTCGGCTACGTCTTCGATCACGCCTCTCCGATCGGCGAGGTGGTGCTCGACTCGCCGACGCACTTCCGCGTGCAGGCATCCTTTCGCGGCGCCGCCGCGCACGCGGGGATCCGTCCCGAGGACGGCCGCAGCGCGATCCTCGCGGCGGCGCGTGCCGTTGCCTCGCTCTCGCTCGGCCGACTGGACGAGGGCACGACCGTCAACGTCGGCACGATCGCCGGTGGCACCGCAATCAACGTCGTCCCGGAACACTGCTCGCTGACGCTCGAGGCCCGAGCGCTCGGAGACGAGCGTGCCGAGACGGTCGTCTCGGAGATCGTCGACCGTTTGCACGAGGCGGCGAACCTGCCCGACTGTGACTGCGACCTCGACGTCAGCGTGGAGCGCACGTTCTCCGGCTACCGCCTGAGCCCGAGCAGCGCAGCGGTGCGCGCCGCCGAGCGGGCGCTGCGCCGCTGTGGGCACGAGCCCGTCCACATCTCGAGCGGCGGTGGCTCCGACGCGAACGCGCTGATCGCAGCGGGGTTCCCCACGGTGAACCTCGCGAACGGCACCGAGCACAACCACGAGCCGGGGGAGCGTGTGAGCGTGCTCGCGCTCGAGCAGATGCTCGACGTCGCGCTCGCGTTGCTGGATGAGGCCGCGAGCCTCGCGCCCGCCACCGCCCTGTAGCTTGCAGCGCCGATGCTGAAGCTCCGTGCCGCCACCGTCGTAGAGACCCTTGACACGGGCGATGACCGCGAGATCCGCCCCGTCGGGCGCGAGCGCTCGAGCGCCGTCGCCGAGCAGCGGCTGGTGATCGAGCTCACCGGCGACGTCGACGCCGCCAGGCGTCGCGAGGCGATCGCCGACGTCGCGCTGGTGGGGCGCGCGGAGGTCGGTGACGAAGTCGTGGTCAACGTCGAGGCGCTCGATCTGGGCCTGGACTCTGGTGGATTCGACGTCGTGCACGTCAACCTCACGCGCGGGCTCGACGGTGAGAACGACCTCAGCCGCGGGCTCCCGCACGCGATGAAGCTCAACTACACGAGCCTGCAGCACGCGGTCACGCCCGTCGAGCGCGAGCAGCTCGAGCTGCCGGTGGGGCGAGCGGCGGCGGTGCTGGCCCTGCACGGCCAGCTTGCGGGCGTGGCGTGGGCGTTCGCGCAGGCAGCTCCCGGCGCGCGACTCGGCTACGTGCAGACCGAGGGCGGAGCGCTGCCCGGCGGGCACTCGCGCACCGTGCGTGTGCTGCGCGAGCGGGGCCTGCTCGCCGATCACCTGACGGCGGGGGCGGCGTTCGGCGGCGAGCAGGAGGCGATCAGCACCGCCGGCGCGCTGCACCACGGGCTGCGCGAGCGCGGTTGGGATGCAGCGGTCTGCGGTCCGGGGCCGGGGGTCGTCGGCTCGGGCTCGGCGCTCGGGCACGGCGGCATGGTCGCGCTCGACTCGGCGCACGTCGCGCTGGCGCTGGGCTGTCCCACGCTGCTGGTCGCGCGCATGTCCTCGGGCGATGAGCGAGCACGCCACCGCGGCATCTCCCACCACACGCTGACCGTGCTGGACCTGCTGCTCGAGCCGGTCACGGTGGCGCTGCCCGCGGGCATGCGCTCGCCGGTCGGTGCCGACCTGCGCGCCGGCCTCGGCGCGGTGTTCGGCGGCGCGATGCCGAGCCAGCCGAGCCCCGAGCGCCGCGCGCTCGCGCTCCACGTGGAGCGTCCGGCGCGCATCGCACGCCACGACTGGCGCCGGGCGAGCATCGACCTGCCGTCCTATGCCGCCAGCGGACTGCCGACCGAGACGATGGGTCGCGGGCTCGCTGCCGACCCGCTGTTCTTCGGTGCCGCGCTCGCCGGCGGCAGCGCCCTCGCGGAGCTCGTCGCGCAGTCCGCGACCGAGCACCCGGATCCACAGGACGGAGCCGGCGAAGACTGATGAGCGGCTCCTTCGAGGCGCTCGGCGGCGACACCGTCTACCACGGTCGGCTCGTCGACGTGCGCATCGAGCGGTTCCGTCACGCCGACGGAGAAGAGGTCACGCGCGAGGTCGTGCACCACCGGGGAGCGGTCGCTGTCGTGGCCTACGACGCCGAGCACGTGTGGCTGGAGCGCCAGCCACGCGAGGCGATCGGCGAGCCGGCGCTGCTCGAGATTCCGGCGGGGCGTCTGGACGTCGACGGTGAGCGCCCGTTGCAGGCCGCCCAGCGTGAGCTCGCCGAGGAGATCGGCCGCGGTGCCGAGCACTGGGAGCCGATCCTCACCTACTACACGAGCGCGGGCTTCACGGACGAGCAGGTGCACCTGTTCGCAGCCACCGAGCTGCACCCCGCCTCGGCCGACAGCGGCGAGCAGGAGCGCATCGAGCTCGTCCCGTGGCCGCTACCCGAGCTGGACGACGCGATCGCGCAATGTCGCGACGCGAAGACGCTGATCGGGCTGATGTGGCTCGCGCGTCGCCTCGGCACCTGAACGCCCGCTTGCATCGCCAGGAGCACCCCTGGCGCCAGCGAAGCTCACGGGGATGACATCAGCCGAGACCGCCGCCCCTCCGACGATCGCAGTCACGGGCACGGATACGCTCACGCCGATCGTCGGCCGCCGAATCCTCGCCGGCGGCGAGCGGCTCGGCGCGCGCACCGGGATCGAGTCGCTGCTGCTCGACTTCCTCGCCTATCTCGAGCTCGAGCGCGGGCTTTCGCGCAACACGCTCGAGGCCTACCGCTCAGACCTGCTGCAGTTCGGCGAGTTCCTCGATCGGCGGGGGCTGGCGCCGGCGCGCGTCGTGCACGGCGAGGTGGCGAGCTTCCTCTCAGAGCTCGACGTCGCGCCCAGCACGCTCTCGCGCAAGGTCGCATGCCTGCGCTCCTTCTACCGCTACCTGCGTAGGGAGGGCGCGATCGAGCACGATCCCACAGCCGACCTGCGCGGGCCGCGCAAGCCGCAACGGCTTCCGCGCGTGCTGACGCGCGAGCAGGTGGCGCGCCTGCTCGAGCAACCGCGGGGAACCGGGCCGTTGGCGCTGCGCGACCGCGCGCTGCTCGAGCTGATGTACGCGTGCGGGCTGCGCGCCTCTGAGGCGATCGGGCTCGAGCTTGCAGACGTCGACCTCGTGGAGGGCCTTCTGTGCGCCCGCGGCAAGGGCTCCAAGGAGCGGATCGTGCCGATCGGGCGCCAGGCCGTGACGGCGGTGCGGGCCTACGTCCACGGCGGGCGACCGTCGCTGATCGCGGCGGGCTCGCGCTCGATGCCTGCTGTGCAGGCGCGGCTGTTCCTCAACAGCAGGGGTGGCGGCCTCACGCGCCAGGGGCTCTACAAGATCATCCAGGGTCACGCACGCCACGCCGGCCTGCAAGAGCGGATGAGCCCGCACACGCTGCGTCACAGCTTCGCCACGCACCTGCTCGCGGGCGGCTGCGACCTGCGCTCGCTGCAGGAGATGCTCGGCCACGCCGACCTGGCGACCACGCAGGTGTACACGCACCTGTCCTCGGAGCGTCTCAAGCAGGCCTACTTCAGCGCGCACCCGCGCGCCGCACGCACGGGGTAGCCCTCACGAACGCGCGCCACACGGTAGACATGCGGCGATGAACGGGATCGCGCCATCGCGGGAGCGAAGGGCGTTCGTGTTGGTGATCGACGCGTGCGGCGTCGGCGCGCTGCCGGACGCGGCGGCATACGGCGACGCCGGGACGAACACTCTTGCGCACCTCGCCGAGGCGCTCGGTGGCCTGGATCTGCCGACGCTGCAGGTGCTCGGGCTCGGCTCGATCATCCCTGTTCGCGGTGTGCCGGCGAGCCCGGATCCCGCCATCCACGGCCGCCTGCACCCTCTCGGTCCGGGCAAGGACTCGATCAGCGGGCACTGGGAGCTGATGGGCGTCGTGCAGGAGCACGCGATGCCCACCTATCCGCAGGGCTTCCCGCCGCAGCTGGTGGCGCGACTCACGCAGGCGACGGGCCACGCGTTGATCTGTAACCGCGCCGCCAACGGGCTGGCGGCGATCGAGGAGTTCGGGGCCGAGCACCTGCGCACGGGCGCGCTGATCCTCTACACCTCGCAGGACTCGGTGCTGCAGCTGGCGGCGCACGTCGAGCGGATGCCGGCCGAGCAGCTCTACGGCGCGTGCGCGGCGGCCCGCGCGGCGATGGACGGCGAGGATGCCGTGGGACGCGTGATCGCGCGGCCGTTCACAGGCGCGGTGGGAGCGTTCACGCGCACCGACGGCCGGCGCGACTACGCGTTGACGCCGCCGGCGCGCAGCTACCTGCAGGAGCTCGAGCAGGCCGGCGTGGAGGTGCACGGGGTCGGTAAGATCAGCGACCTGTTCGACGGCGTCGGCGTCAGCGTTTCGCACCCCGGCGCGACCAACGCTCGCGCGCTCGACGCGCTCGAGGAGCTCGCCGGCGGGCTGCGGCGCGGCGTCGTGTTCGTGAACCTGATCGAGACCGATCAGCGCTACGGCCATCGCAAGGACGCGCGCGGCTTCGCGGGCGCGCTCGGCGAGATCGACGCGCGTCTGGGCGGGATGCTCGAGCGCATGCGCGAGGACGACCTGCTCGTGGTGGCGGCCGACCACGGCGTCGACCTCGCGCACCCCGGTACCGACCACACGCGCGAGTACGCGCCGCTGCTCGCGCTCACCGGAGCGATGCTCGCCCGCCAGCGCGCGGGCGCGGGCCTCGGTGGCTTTCGCCACGACGGCCCGCTGGCGGACGTCGGCGCGACCGTGCTGCGCTGGCTGACCGGTGCGCAGGCGCACAGCCTGCCCGGCGAGGCGTTCCTAAGCTAGGGCGCGATGCCCGAGCTGCCCGAGGTCGAGACGATAAGACGCCAGCTCGCGCCGCTGGTCGAGGGCAGGCGCCTGCGGCGGATCGAGGTACTCGACCCGCGCTGGTCGCGCCCGCTCGCGCCGCACGAGCTCGAGCAGGCACTCACGGGTAGGCGCATCGAGCGCCTGGGGCGGCGAGGCAAGTACCTGGTGTGGAGCTTCGACGGCGACGTGCACCTCGCGCAGCACCTGCGCATGACGGGCTCGGTGCTCGCGGATCCCGACCCCGAGCCGGCACACACGCGCGTGCGGATGGAGCTTGGCCCCGCTCGGCGCGGCGCCGGCGCCGAGGCGGGGGTCGCGGCGGCCGCGCCCCGTGCGCGCGGGGCGCATCGGCTGGCATTCGTGGACCCGCGTCGTTTCGGCACCGGCGAGCTGCTGCTGGGCGGCGACGCGCTCGAGGCGTTCTTCGCTGCGCGTCTCGGCCTGGAGCCCTTCGACGAGCGCTTCACCGCGGAGCATCTGCGCGCGCTGGCAAAGGGCAGGACGGCGCCGATCAAGGCGTTCCTGCTGGACCAGCGCAGGATCGCCGGCGTCGGCAACATCTACGCCGACGAGGCACTGTTCAGGGCTGGTATACACCCGCGCCGGCCCGCCGGCCGCCTCTCGCGCGAGCAGTACGCACGGCTGCGCGAGAGCGTGATCGCGGCCCTGAACGCGGGCGTCGAGGCGCGCGGCGCGAGCATCGACGACTTCCGTCATGTGGACGGCGTACGCGGCTCTTTCCAGGATCAGTTCCTGGTGCACCTGCGCGAGGGTGAGCCGTGCGTCGTGTGCGGCTCGCCGATCGTCAAGATGGTCGTCGGCGGGCGCGGAACGTACGTATGCGAGACCTGCCAGCCGCCGTTCAGGCAGCGAGCATCTCGTCGAGGCGACCGCTCTCGGCAGCGGCCTGGACCTCGGTGAAACCGCCGATCAGCTCGCCGCCGACGATCACCTGCGGAAAGCTCAGCATCCCGGTCGTCCGCGCAAGCTCGGCGCGCCCGTCGGGGTCCTTCGAGAGGTTGATCTCGGCGAACTCGATGCCGCGCGCCTTCAACAGGCCCTTCACGCGCGCGCAAAACGAACATGGATCTGTCGTGTACACGACTACTTCGCTCATTACTTCATAAAATATAGCGGGTGGTGTCTTAGTTTGGATGCCGTCGCCGCCAAGCGACTCCAGCTCCACTCAGAGCGACTCCCGCGCAGCCCATTCCCGCGAGCCCTATCGCCCACGGCTGTCCGAGAATCAGGAGGCCGATGCCCAACATCCCCGCGAAGGCGTAATACACACCCTGCGCGAGGGGCCTGTAGGGATGCTTGAAGATCAGCCCGAGCACACGCATGCAGGAAGCCTAACCCACCAGCTTCGCAATTTCCTCGGCGGTCCAGATGTGGTCTGCGGTGCCCGCTGCCATCGCCGGAGTCTGCTTGATCGCGGGGCCGTCCTCCTCTAACGCTATGCGCATGCGGCCTAGGTGCCGATTACTCGGCTATTGCGAGCATCCCCAGCACAAGCTAGTCTAGGCGTAGGTCGAAAAAGTGCTAGGACCGTCGCAAATTGCGGCAATCAAAAAGGAGCCACGTGACCGTAGCCGAGCAGATCGCGGCCGAGACTGAGCTAAACGACCGACTGGCGGATTATGCTGGCCGGTGGGTTGCCCTGCGCGATCACACGATCGTCGCAGATGCTTCGACGCTCAAAGACCTCCATGCCCAGATCCAAGACAGCGCGGAAATCGAAGTCATTCAAGTCGCAGACGACCCACACGTCGCCTGCTTCTACTAGCTCCACTGAAGGACCGAAGCCGGCTGTCGAGAAAAATATCCCGTACTGCGGCGGGCTTGGGCCGCAGTTGGCTCCGGGCGTCTCCATCGCTCTGATCCGCCAAGATGGGACGATGACGCCCCGCGCGAGGGCGCTTGTCGACAGCGGCTGTGATGTCACCTCGTTCCCGGCCGCCTGGGCGGAAGAACTGGGAATCGATCTCAGCGAATGCCCCGCGTTCGCGGGCGTGACTGCGGCCGGGAAGGACGGCTCAAACGCTGCGACGCAGCCACGGCGCTGGCCCGCCGGCGTCGATGCACTCGTGTATGGCCAAAAGATTCATCTTGAGGCCGTCTTTCGGCCGGGTCTACCTATCCTTCTGCTCGGGCGCGAGGACTTCTTTACGTACTTCAAGGTCTCGTTTGACCAGAAGGCAAAACTCATGCGGCTTGAGTCGTACGCCAAGTGCGCCGCGTCAAACTGAGACACCACCCCACTGACACCTTGACACGAGCGTCACGCCTCCTACTCTAGATCCCGGCGTCGGACTACCATCCGCGCCGGGGCCGCTTGGTATTGCTAGCGCGCCTAGACACCCAATGGCCCCGATAGGGCCGAAATCCACTGATACACCACCCGCGCGGGGTTGCCAAGACGCAGGCTAGGCAGCGCCGGCCGGTTCACGGAAAGGGGTGCGCCGTAGCCGCCCATGCAGCAGACGGCTCGTTGCTGTCGGTGGGGGCACCTGCCAGGCCGGGGCTCTCGCGCAGGAACCTCTCGAGCACGTCGGCTGCGAGCGGGCGCGCGAACAGGAATCCCTGCGCGAGGTCACATCCCTCGCGCTGCAGTTCCCGGACCTGGTCGTGATCCTCGACCCCCTCGGCGAGCGTCTGCAGCCCGAGCGCCTTCCCGAGCTGGATGAGCGTGTGCGCCAGCGCGTGTGCCTCGCTCGAGCGCGCGAGGCCGGTGATGAAGGTACGGTCGATCTTGAGCGAGTCGACGGGAAACTGGCGCAGGTAGGCCAGCGAGCTGTAGCCGGTCCCGAAGTCGTCGACCGCGATGCGGATGCCGAGCGCCTTCAACTGGGTGAGCAGGCGCGCGGTGGTATCGGGCTGGCGCATCAGGACCGTCTCTGTGATCTCGAGCGTGAGCGCTTTTGCGTCCATGCCGGTGCGGCGCAGCACGCCACGCACCTCATCGACGAACTCTGTCCGCTCCAGCTGGCGCGCGGAGACGTTGACTGACATGTTCAGCGCGTAGCCGTCGCGGCGCCAAGCCGAAGCCTGGAGGCAGGCCTGTTCGAGCACCCACTGCCCGATCGTGATGATCACGCCGTTCTGCTCGGCGATCGGGATGAAGACGTCCGGTCCGATGACGCCGGCGGTGGGGTGGCGCCAGCGGAGCAGTGCCTCGACGCCCACGACCCCCTCGCTCTCCAGGTCCAGCATCGGCTGATACATGAGGTACAGCTGGTCGGCGTCAAGCGCTCCCGCGAGATCCATCTCCAGGTGGATGCGGTCCTGTGCGGCCGTCTGCATCGATGACTCGAACGTCACGTAGGTGTTCTTGCCCTCGGCCTTGGCCTCATAGAGGGCGAGGTCCGCGTCCTTCAACAGCGCCTCGGCGGACTCTGGCCGTCCGCTGGCGATGCCGATGCTCGCCGTCAGCAGGATTGGAGCTTGTGCGTCCGCGGGCAGCCCGATCGGTTGGCGGAGCACGTCGAGGATCCGCTCGGCCACGAGCGTCGGCGCCGCGTCGAGGCCGATCGAGTCGACCAGCATCACGAACTCGTCGTCGCCGATGCGCCCGACGGTGTCGTTGTCGCGCAGCGTCGCCTTCAGCCGCGCGCCGACCTGCCGCAGAACCTCGTCCCCGATTTGATGGCCGTGGCGATCGTTGATCTGCTTGAGGTCATCGATGTCGACGAACAGCGCTATCACAGGCACGTCCAGGCGCTTGGCCCTGGCGAGCAGCTGTTCGGCGCGGTCGAGCACCAACAGGCGGTTCGGCAGGTCGGTCAGGGGGTCGTGCAGAGCGCTGTGTTCGAGCTCCACGGTCTTCTCCCCGACGAGCCTCCACGCGTGCCGGCGCGAGCGTCTGAGCACTTCGTAGAGCATGAACGCCAGGAGCGTGACGAGCACGCCGGCGCCGAGCACGATCGCGGCCTGCGCATCCGGAGATACTGACGCCTGCGGGCCGCCCGTCACCACGGCGATCCATCCTTCGCCGAGGTTCGTGCGTTGGGTGTACTCGTGGGAGGCGTTGCCCGCCCGGCCGATCAGCTCGAGCCGGCCACCGCTGTTGCGGTGGTACAGCGCCAGCTCCAGCGAACGGTGGCTCGCGAGCAGCGGTCGGATCAGCGAGGAGCCGTTGAAAGAGGTGCCGATCAGTCCGGTGACCGCGGCACGGCGGGCAGCGACGCTCGCGAGCGACACGCCGGGCCTGTAGACGGCCTCGCCGATCGCCACCAGCGAGACACCCGGTATCGGGGCGACGATCGTCGAGGCGGTGTCTGTCGCGGTAGCTATCAAGGCGTCGAACGGCGAGCGCCCGAGGCCGGGAATCGCCGGCGCGCAATAGTCGAGCAGCGGGGGGTAGAGGTCGGTGGCGGCCGTGTGGCCGACGGATGCACGCGTGAGGCAGTAGACCGAGCGTCGGCCTGCCGGAACGATGTCGGGGTGCCTGGCCAGGAGCGCCCTGAACACAGGGTCGGACCTGGCGGCGCCGAGGAAGGCCTGCAGCTTGGAGGCCGGTACGAACTCAATTAGCGCCGAAGCCACGCCGATCGGTGCAGGCGCCCCGCGCCTGAGTTCGTCGTACCACTGCGTGAACCGCGTGTCGCCGACCGACGGCTCCAGCGTCGCGATCGTGCGCAGCGTGCGTGTCTGCGCGAGATCGGCGTCCAGCTTCGAGTCGAGCGTGCTGCTCACGTCGGTGGCGGTCGAGGCGAATGCGTGCTCGTTGCCGCGCCGCAGATTTGAGCGCCATTCGCTGGCTGTGAACCCCGAGGCGGCGATGGCGAGTGCGAAGATCAGCGCTCCGATCAGAGCCCCGCGCACGCGCCGCGACAGTCGCTGTCCCGTGCTCCGCGCGGGTCGCGTGCTGCTCATGACTCATGGACCAGTCGGTGTGCCACCGCGGTGGCACCCGAAGTTGAGATGCGGCACGAGAGCCGCCGAAAGGTCATTAGCTCGCCATCGTCATTCCCATTTGCTATCGACGCGTAATTCGAATAACTTGATCTTGCGCGCCCCGGGGTCGGCGAGGTGTGATAAAGGCGATCAGTCGGAGCCGGGCGCGTGGGCGATGGCGCTGGACGTTTGTACTACTCGATGACCAGCGACTCAACCTCGCGTCATGGGCCGTCGGGTTAGAAGTAGGTCGATAAGACCGGGGAGCTGATTCCCCTTCTATCGCGGCACTCGACGCCGCAGTGAGGAGACGCCGATGAACGTAGGCGTCCCGCAGAAGCACACGTCGCCCACCGGCGGCCCTCTCGCAGCACGCAGCAAGCACTTCGGCGTGACCCGTAACGAGCTCGTCCTGGGCTGGAGCCTCGCGCTCACGTGCTTGTCGATGATGTTGTTTGCAAGCAGCGCGCTCGCCGCCGCCGCGCCAGTCGGCCTGGGGTCGGCCGAAAGCTTCTCCGTGCTCGCCGGATCGACGGTCACCAACACTGGGCCCACGACGATGTTCGGCAGCCTCGGCCTCAGCCCGGGCTCCTCGGTGACGGGCGCTCCGCATGTGCTCGGCCAGATACACGTCGACGACGCGGTTGCGATCGGAGCGAAGAACGCCCTGACGACCGCCTTCAACGACGCGGCCTCGCGCCCGAGCAACGGCTCGGCGGGGACCGATCTCGCCGGCCAGGTGTTCCTGCCGGGCGTCCGCACGGCGAGCAGCTCACTGCTGCTGTCCTCCGGGAGCGTCACGCTCGACGCCCAGGGCAACCCCGGGGCGGTGTTCATCTTCCAGATCGGAACGACGCTGACCACCGGCTCCAACACCACCGTCGCGCTCGTCAACGGCGCGCAGGCGTGCAACGTCTTCTGGCGGGTCGGGTCCTCGGTCACCCTTGGCACCGGTACGGTCTTCGTCGGCACCGTGATGGCATCGGCGACCATCACCGCGAACACCGCTGCGACGATCCACGGCAGGCTGCTCGCGCAGACCGGTGCGGTCAACCTCGACACGAACACGATCACCACGTCCAACTGCGCCGGTGGGAGCGAAATCGCCACCGCGGCTGAAACGGCCGCCGGATTGGCTCCTGCGGCCGCTGTCGCTCCAAAAGGGACGCCGCTAGCAGGCGCGACCCCGCCAACCGCCGCGCAACTCGCGGCCAAACGCAAGGCGGCCGCGCGTCGCGCCGCTGCACGCAGAGCCGCGACGCGAGGGAAAGCCAAACATCATGTGCTCGCGCACCCGGCGCTTCCACACACGCACGGCTCGTTCACGGGCTGAGTGACCGAGATGACAATCGCCTCATCCGGGCGCTCCGGGGTCCGTCACCCGCACGTGGCTCGCCGGCGCCGGCCGGCACGCGCGGCGGGGATCGTGCTCGCCGCCGCGTGCCTGACGGGCGTCGCGGCGGGTTCCACGGTCGGCTCCGCGGTCGCCGCCGGCGGCCACGCCCGTGTGCAGGCGACCCAGGAACTCGTGGTGCTGCTCGCCGCGCACGCCGTTCACCCGGCGCCCGTTGCCGGATCGCCGGTGGTCACGATGCTTGCCGCTCGTCGGCCGATTACGGGAGAGCAGACGACCGTGCCCGTAATCGCGCGCTTGATCGCTGCCGACGGCGCCCGCTGGTTGCAGGTGATGCTGCCCGGCCGGCCCGACGGATCGACCGGCTGGATCTCGCAGCAGGACACCCGTGGGCTTGTGACGGCATGGGCGATCGTCGTCGACCTCGCCACCCGGCATGTGAGCGTCTACAGCGACGGTCGCCGGATCAGGAGCTTCCAGGCGGTCGTAGGCAAGCCCTCCACGCCGACGCCTACGGGACAGTTCTTCGTCGAGGAGACATTGCAAATGGCGCCAACGGAGCCCGGCGGTCCGTTCGCGCTCGCGCTCAGCGCCCGCTCGAACGTGTTGCAGGAATTCGAAGGCGGGCCGGGCCAGATCGCGATACACGGACGTGACAATCTTGGAGGAACGCTTGGCAGCGCCGCCTCGCATGGCTGCATCCGCCTTGCCACCGCGAGCATCGACTGGCTTGCCACGCGCATCGGGCCGGGCACGCCGGTGACGATTGAGGCTGGTTGAGCCTTGCAGGCGCGGGCTTAGCTGACGAGATAGCGCGTCGGCACGAGGCGCTCGGTCCGCTTCGGCGGCCGCTTGTACTTGCGTCGCTGGCGCGCTGGCAGCTTCGGGGCCTTTTTCGCGTCGATGTGCTCGTAGGGGATGATCGAGAGCAGGTGGCTGATGAGGTTCAGGTGTGCGGTGCGCTTGTCGTCGGCCTCGACCACGTGCCACGGGCTCGCGTCGGTGTCGGTGTAGGCGAACATCCGGTCCTTGGCTTCGGCGTAGTCGACCCAGCGGGCGCGCGCCTGCAGGTCGGTGGGGCTGAACTTCCAGCGCTTGCGCGGGTCTGACAGCCGCTTCTCGAAGCGGCGCTCCTGCTCCTCGTCGCTGACCGACAGCCAGTACTTGACGAGCATGATCCCGTCGTTCTGCAGCGCCTGCTCGAACAGCGGGCAGAAGCGCAGGAACTCTTCGTACTCATCCTCGGTGCAGTAGCCCATGACGTGCTCGACGCCGGCGCGGTTGTACCAGCTGCGGTTGAACAGCGCCATTTCGCCGGCCGCCGGCAGATGCTCCGCGTAGCGCTGGAAGTACCACTCGGTGCGCTCGCGCTCGCTGGGTGTGGGCAGGGCGACGACACGGCAGGTGCGCGGGTTCAGGAAGGTGATGATGCGCTTGATCGCCCCATCCTTGCCGGCCGTGTCACGGCCCTCGAACAGCACCACCAGCCGCCGACCGCCTGCGACGATCCACTCCTGCAGGTACACCAGCTCGGTCTGCAGGCGCAGCAGCTCCTTCGCGTACTGCTTGTCGTTGAGTTCCTTCACCGTGCGGGCAAGTTAGACGATCGCGTCAGCTCTCGGTGGACCGGCGAGCGAGGGCCTGCGCGCAAGGCGTCGGGCATATCGATCACCATTGCCGGCATGGCAAGCCGAGCTGTGAAGACCGAAGCAGTGGTACTGCGCTCGATGCGCTACGGCGAGGCGGATCGCATCCTGCACCTGTACACGCCGCAGCGCGGGCGGGTGAGCGCGATCGCGAAGGGCGTGCGGCGCGCGCGCAGCCGCTTCGGCGGCCGGCTCGAGCCGTTCTTCCGCCTGCACGTCGAGCTGCACGAAGGCCGTGGCGAGCTGTTGACGGTCACCGGCGCGCAGACGATCGACGGCTACGCGCGCCTGCGCGGTGACGCGCGCGGCCTGGACGCGGCGGCGCGGGCGTGCGACGCGGTGGGGCGGCTGTTCGAGACCTCAGAGCCCCACCCAGGGGTGTTCAACCTGCTGTGCCGCAAGCTGTCGCTGCTCGACGAGCACGCGGGCACGGACGGGCCGGGATCGACGGACGGCCACGGTGGTGCGCTTGCGTTTCGCCTGAAGCTGCTGCTGGCGGCGGGGCTCGCGCCGCAGCTCGGCGCCTGTGCGAGCTGCGGCGAGCGCGAGCACCTGGTGGGCTTCTCCGGCGCGGCCGGCGGCGTCGTGTGCGGGGCATGTGAGGCGGGCTCGTTCCCGCTGCGCGAGGACGCGCACGGCTTCATGGTGGATGCGCTCGGCCGTGGACTGACGGAGGTCCCGCAGGCGTCCACACCGGCGCTCGGCCAGGTCGAGCGCGCGATCGCGGCGACGCTCGAGCACCACGCGCACGTGCGCCTGATGCCGGCCGTCGGGCACGCGGGCTGATTGCTCCTGACCGGCTAGGTGGAGCTCATGTCATCCCGATATCGTGGTGCGCCATGGACGAGGGCTTTCCAATCGCGTACCAGGTGCTGGAGAAGGGCGTTCCGGTGCTCGCATCCGACGGCACCGAGGTCGGCACGGTGCATCACGTCGTCTCTGCGCCCGAGAAGGACATCTTCCATGGCGTCGTGATCAAGACGCCTGGCCACGGGCTGCGCTTCGTGGAAGCTGCCGACGTCGAGTCACTGCACGAACACGGGGTGGACCTGCGCATCGACACCGCAGCTGCCCAGAGCCTGCCCCAGCCGGGAGGTGGCGCGCCGGTGTTCGACGAGGACCCGGGCGAGCTCAAGGGCTGGCACCACTGGGTGCACAAGGCGGCCCTCCGCGGCGACTGGAAGCGCGAGGGCTAAGCGGGGATCGCCACGTCGGCGCAGCGCTGGCAGCAGCGAAATGCGCTTCGCCCCGGGCTGGGGCCGGCCGCAGCCGCTGCCACAATCGAACGATGAGCATCGCAACCGAACAGGACACGGTCGCGGCTGGTTTCGCCGCGCGCTGGGCTGAGCAGGAGGAGCGGCTGCTGTCGCCGCTGGCGGCACGCTCCTATCCGGCGCTGCGCTTGCACCAGGAGGACGACTGCTCGCTGCGCACCCCGTTTCAGCGCGACCGCGACCGCATCGTCCACAGCAAGGCGTTCCGCCGGCTGACGCACAAGACACAGGTGTTCGTGGCGCCGCGCGGCGACCACTACCGCACGCGTTTGACGCACACGCTCGAGGTCACGAGCATCTCGCGCACGGTCGCGCGCGCGCTGCGCCTGAACGAGGATCTGGTGGAGGCGATCGGCCTCGGTCATGACCTCGGCCATCCGCCGTTCGGGCACATCGGTGAGGAGGTGCTCGACGCCTGCCTGAAAGAGCGCTTTGGGCGCGACTTCCATCACTACGAGCACTCGCTGCGGATCGTCGAGCGCCTCGAGCGCGACGGTGTCGGGCTGAACCTGACAGAGCAGGTCCGCGAAGGGATCGCGCGCCACTCGAGCCGCGCACCTGAGCCACAGACGCTGGAGGGGAGGATCGTGCGGGTGATCGACCGCGTGGCCTACATCAATCACGACATCGACGACGCCGTGCGCGCGGGCCTTTTGAGCGAGCACGAGCTGCCGAGTGAGCCGATCGCGGTGCTCGGCGCCGGCGGCTCGGCGCGGATCGACGCGCTCGTGCACGACATGGTCGAGCACTCGCAGCGGGCGGGGGACATCGTCCAGGGTCCGCTGGCGGGTCCGGCGATGAGCGAGCTGCGCGACTTCATGTTCGAGCGGGTGTACCTCGGCCCGGCGGTGCGCGCCGAGCACGAGAAGATCACGGCGGTGGTGCGCAGGCTGTTCGAGCACTACGTCGAGCGCCCCGAGCTGCTGCCACAGGGGCCCGACGGGGCGCCGCCGAGCGGCGACGCGGAGCTCGCCGAGCGGGTCACGGACTACCTCGCGGGGATGACCGACCGCTACTGCATCAGGCAGTACACGGAGCTGCAGGTGCCGCAGGCGTTCGCCCGCTAGCGTTGCCGGCGTGGCGCTGTACAAGAACGAGTCGAAGGACCGCGTGCGCGAGGCGGTCGACTTCCTGGAGCTGGTCTCCGCGCGCACCGAGCTGCGCCGTGCGGGGCCGGCGCGCTACGAGGGGCTGTGCCCGTTCCACGACGAGCGCACGCCGTCGTTCGGGATCGACCCGGCGCAGAAGGTGTACTACTGCTTTGGCTGCCAGGCCTCGGGCGACGTGTTCACGTTCGTGCAGGAGACCGAGGGCGTGGACTTCAAGGGCGCGCTGGAGCTGCTGGCGGAACGCTACGGGGTGGAGCTGGAGCGCGAGGAGGAGGATCCGCGCGAGGCGGAGAAGCGCCGGCGCCGGGAGCGGCTGTTGGAGCTGCTGTCACGCACGGCGGCCTACTACGAGCGCTACCTGTGGGAGTCGAGCGAGGCGCGACACGCCCGCGAGTACCTGCAGGAGCGCGGGCTGGGCGAGGAGGTCCTGAGGGAGTTCCGCGTCGGCTACGCGCCGAGCGCGTGGGATCGCGTGCTGCTGGCCTCGCGCCGCGGCGGCTTCTCCGAGCAGGAGCTGTACGCGACGGGCCTGGCGCAGCGCTCGAAGGAGAACGGGCGCCCGTACGACCGCTTTCGCTCGCGGATCATGTTCCCGCTGGCGGACATCCGCGGTCGCGTGCTCGGCTTCGGCGCGCGCGCGATGCACGCCGAACAGCGGCCGAAGTACCTGAACACCTCCGACAACGACATCTACCACAAGGGCCTGCAGCTGTATGGCGCCGACCTTGCGCGGGCGCCCGCGGCGAAGGCGGGGGAGGTGATCGTCTGCGAGGGCTACACCGACGTGATCGCGCTGCACCAGGCGGGCATGCGAAACGTGGTCGGGCTGATGGGCACGGCGCTCACAGGCGAGCAGGTGGGTGAGCTGGCACGCATGGCGCAGACGGTGCTGCTGGCGCTGGACGCTGACAGTGCCGGGCAGGAGGCGATGCTGAAGGCGTTCAAGCTCGCCAACAAACGCAAGCTGGAGTTGCGTGTGGTGATGCTGCCGGCCGGCGCCGATCCCGCGGAGCTGATTCAGCGTGATGGCGCGGCGGCGATGCAGTCGGCGGTCGAGGGATCGATCTCGTTCGTGCGCTTTCGGGCGGAGCGCGTGCTGGCGAGTGGGGATCCCTCGGACACAGAAGACCAGGACAGGATGATCGACGAACTGCGGCCGGTGTTCGCCGAGTTGCCCGAGAGCGCGCTGCGCATGGAGTTGACCCGAACAGTCGACAGTCGCATGGCGTTGAAGGAGGGTCTGGCGGAAAAGCTGCTGGCGGCCGGTCCGCGCGTCTCTCAGCGCAGAGGTGAGTCCGCCAGGGTTCCGGCACGAGGCGACGGCGACGGCGAGCCTGCGCGTGCGCGCCAGCCTCGGGTGAGCGAGATGACGCGCCGCGAGGAGACCGAGCGCGCGTTCCTGGCGCTGTGCATCGCCGCGCCCGAGGAAGGAGCGCTGGCGCTGGCGGGCCTGGACATAGACGAGCACTTCTCGAGCGGGTTGCTGCGCCGCGCCGCCAGGCACCTTTGCTCTGGCGACCTGCGCGCGCCGATGACCGATGTGGATGGTGCGGAGCTTCGCCTCGAGGATGACCCGCAGCTGAAGGGCCTATTGGCTGAGCTCGTGGTGGAAGCTGGCCGCGAGCAGCCGGATACCGTCATGCTGGAGGTGCAGCGCCTGCAGTTGGAGCTCGCGCGCGTCGACCGCCAGATTCAGCGGGCGCGCGGGCAGGACGGCGGTGACATCAGCGCCCTGGCTCAGCGCAAGGCCGAGGTCAAACGCGACTTCGACCGTGCGTACGGACAGGTGCTCGAACAGACAGGGGATAGGGAGGGGTAGGCGGCGTCCGTCTGGCGGATCAGCGGCTGAAGAGACACGCGGCCGCATACAATCCGTTCGACCGCCCGGCTACAGTCCGTGGTAGCCCAATCCGGGGTAGCTCAATGGCAGAGTAGTCGGCTGTTAACCGATTGGTTGTGGGTTCGAGTCCCACCCCCGGAGTTGTGACGATCCGCACAAGAGCCCGACCGCGGCAGCGTGATCGATCCCGGGCCGCGCCAGCATGTGAAAGGATCATGTGACGCTCGCTGGCCGGTCAGCCGGGATGTGCAGGCAGCCCGAGTGTGGCGGTGTGCTCGCGTAGATAGTCGCGCAGGTACGGGAGCGCGAACTGGACGCGTCCGTACCCCGCGGGTGCGATCAGCTCGAGCGCGATCAGTCGTAGCCGGTACTGGCCCGCGTAGTTCGAGTCTACGTTCAGTCGTTTGGCGATGTCGCCGAGGAGCGACGCGCCGTCGTCCTGGGTCATCGCGAGGAGGAACGACTTGTCGACGTTGGAGGCCTCGGCGAGCGCTGGCGCGTGCACGAGCTGGCCGAGCCGCCGGCGCGCGGCGGCGATGCCCTCCTGCGCCACAGCGAGAGTTATCTCGTTGGCACTGCCAGCCTTGCGCCAGACCTGATCGCCGACGAGCTGGATGAAGAACGGATACCCCTCGGTCGCCGCGACCATCGCGTCGAGGGCGTCGTCGGTGATCGACCTTCCGTGCGTTGTGATGGGTTGAGCGATCGCTTCCCTGACAGCGGCCATGGCGACGGCTCCGACATGGTGGCGGTCGGCGCGACGCATGAACGTGAGAACTTCGTCGTTTAGTAGCTCGTCGATCGCGGCCGGCAGTGCGGCGCCCGCGAACGCGAGATCGCGGCGCTCGCGGAACGCGTGCTGCACCACCGTCCCAAATTCCCGCAGCTCGCTCGCCTGGCGGTAGTGCAGCTCATCGAGCGTAATCAGTAGCCCCGTCTCGTTCTCGGCGAGTAGGCTGGTCAGCAGCTCGACCTTCGACCGGAAAGAGAGCGTGCGTGTGTGCCGATCGATGGTCTGCCAGTCGAGCGAGCCGAGATTCGCCGGCAGCCCGAAGCCACTGATGCGCCGCTTGAGTGCGTCCGGGTCGTGCTCGGCGAGCAGCCGCGGCAAGTGATCGTCGGTGAGTCGCGTGAGAAACCCCGGCGTCGCAGTCTCGGCAACGACCAGCCAGCCTCGCGCTCGGGCGGCATCCTCGACCGCGTTGAGCAGCACAGTCTTGCCCGCGCCACGCGCTCCCGTATAGAGCGTCGCCCGTCCTGCTGAACCAGGCCCGTCGTCGAGCGCCTCGCCGAACAGCTCGATCAGCTCCTCACGCCCAGCGAGCAGCGGCGGCGGCGAACCAAACGTCGGCGTGAATGGATTGTTGGCGGCCACGCCTGCAGCCTACCACCCGGGCTTTAGTTGTCCTTAGTTCTTTTAGCTTCTTTTAGTGGTGTTCAGCCGGATGGGCCGGCGGGGTGACTCAGCCCGCCATGCGGTAGGCCTGGCGCAGCGTTGTGGCAGCGTGCGAGTCGGTCCCCCGGAGCTGTTTTCGCCTTGTGCTTATTAGCCTTCTGTGCGCCGCCTGTGTCGCCGGCGGCGCATGATCGCGCGGTAGACCGCGCGGCCAATCACGATGACGAGCGCAATCGTGAGCCCGATGCCTCGTCCGACTGATAGTCCGGCTGTCGCGATCGACACGACGGCGAGTCTAGTTCTCAGTGTCTGGCGAGCTCGCGGCGAGCTACTTGGGCCTCGAGCAGTCGCGCCGCGACGGCCCCCGCATCGTGCCCTCGCGCCCACCCGGCCAGCTCGCGCGCGCGATCTCGGATTGCGGGGTCCCCGAGCGCTCGCTCCACCGCCAGCCTGAGCACTCGCGGTGTGGCAAAGCGCCGCGGCACCCGCACCCCGGCGCCGGCCCAGTCCAGGCGCGCGGCGTTCTCGTTCATATCCCCGACCGCGGGACAGGCCACGACCGCGCACCCTGATGAAAGCGCCCGCACGAGCGTGCCGTGGCCGGCGTGGCAGACGACGAGGTCGCACTTCGGCATCGTCCGCGCGTAGGAGACCCACTCGACGACGCGCGCGTTGTCGGGCACCGGCAGCGCGCGGGGCGGCAGGCGTCGGTTGTAGGTGGCGAGCACGCGCACGGGCGCGTCGGCGAGGCCGCGAAGCGCGGCGCGCAGCAGCCTGTGCTCAGAGTCCTGGGCGGTGGAAGGGGCGATGAGCACGAGCGGTGCGTCACGCGCCACGCCGCTCGAGCCGCCACCGAGGGGCAGCTCGACGTCGAGTGCCGGCGGCTCCCACATCAGCGGTCCGACGACGTGCACGTGTGCGGGCCAGCTGCGCGGATACTCGAGCTGCGGGAAGCTGGCCACGAGCGCGAGCTCGCGGCTGATGCCGTTGTGGACGTAGTCGAGCGGCTCGAGGCCGAGCTGCGCGCGAGTGTCGTTGAGCTCCCGTCGGCCGCGCTCGAGCCCCGGCTCGACGGCCCGCTGCGCGTGGCGCCAGAACCAACGCCCGACGGCACTCCGCGGCATGCGCGCGCCGAGCGAGTAGATCGGGGCCTCGGATGCCCCGTGCGGGTGGACGTGCGGGATCAGCGTCGCGTACGGCCGTCCCTCCAGCTCGGCGGCGAGCGCGGGCGCGAGCGTGAGGATGTCCGCGACGACGATGTCGGGCTGCAGCTCACGCACCAGCGGGCGCGTGTCGGCGGCGGCGTGCACGACCGCCTCGTAGAAGTCGAGCGGCTCGGGGCCCGAGGGAAATACCTGGTATTCGGGGGCGGGCGCGAAGGCGAGTCCCTCCGCCTCGACGTCTGCCTGCCAGCGTCGCCACGTCTGCACCGTGACGTGGTGTCCGCGGGCGGCGAGCGCGCGCCCGAGCGCGATCATCGGAAACGCGTGACCGGGGTCGCCGAAGGCGCCGAGCAGCATCCGTCTCGGTGGCCCCGCGTCAGGAGCGCCAGCGGCTGCCACCGTCGCGGTGCGTCAGCCGGCGAGCTCGGCGAGCAGCCGCAGCTGCTCGAGGCGCTCCGGCGCCGTGAAGGCTGTCGGGGTGATCCCCAGCGTGCCGACGCCGGCGTCGCGGTAGACGGCGAGGCGCTCGCGGATGACGTCGGGGGGGCCGCACAGCGAGACCGTGTCGATCAGTGCGTCGGGGATCGCGGCCATCGCCTCGTCGCGCTTGCCTTCGAGGTACAGGTCCTGGATCGTCTTGGCCTCCGCCTCATAGCCGTAGCGCTGGACGAGCTGGTTGTAGAAGTTCTGCTTGCGCGAGCCCATGCCGCCGACGTACAGGGCGATGAACGGGCGCATCGTGTTGCGCCCGGCCTCGAGGTCGTCGGTGATGCACAGGCTGACGGTGGGGGCGATGTCGAAGTCATCCAGTGCTTTGCCCGAGCGCTCGGCGCCCTCCTGCAGCAGCGGGCGCAGCTCGGAGACGTGCTCGGGTGAGAACAGCGTGGGGATCCACCCGTCGGCGATCTCACCGGCGAGCGCGGTGTTCTTGGGGCCGATCGCGGCGAGGTAGATCGGGATCCGCTCCTGCACGGGGGAGATCGTCAGCTTCAGCGCCTTGCCGGGCCCGTCCGGCAGCGGCAGCTCGAGCGTCTCGCCGCGGAACTCGACGCGCTCGCGCGCCAGTGCCATGCGCACTACGGCGACATACTCGCGCGTGCGCTGCAACTGCTTGGCGAAGCGCTGCCCGTGCCAGCCCTCGGCGACCTGCGGGCCCGAGGAGCCGATGCCGACGATCATGCGCCCGTTCGAAAGCTGATCGATCGTCGCGGCGGTCATCGCGGTCATCGCGGGCGAGCGACCGGGCATCTGGAAGATGCCGGCGCCGAGGCGGATCTTGCTGGTCTGCCCGGCGAGCCAGCCGAGCACCGTTGCGGTGTCCGAGCCGTACGCCTCCGCGGCCCATACGGAGTCGTACCCCAGCCGCTCGGCCTCCTTGACGATCGTGAGCTGGTCCTCAGATGTGAGGCCCATGCCCCAATAGCCGATGTGCACGCCGAGCTTCATGTGCAAGTTTCCTTTCAGCGGGAGGGAACACGTTGCCCGGCGGGAAGGCGTGCCATACGCTTGGCCGCGGAGCACCGGACACTGGCTGGACAGCCAATACGCCGGTGCACAGCCTATGCGAAACCGCCGCCGCCCCAGTGCCAGCCCCGTCGAGCGCCTGCGTCTTGCGATCGACTGCCTGCCGGTCGGCACGCGCGAAGCGATGATCACGGGGTTGCGCACTAACGAGCGGATCATCGCCGGCGCGTACGTCGATCGCGAGGGCGGCGTGTGTCCGATGCTGGCCGCTCACCGCGCCGGCGGACGCACGGATCTGCTCGCCTTCGCCCGCTCGTGGGATCGCTTCACCCGCACCGGCGGCGCTGCCAGGGCTGCGACCGCGCGCGAGCTGCGGATCCTGATCGCACAGCTCGAGGCGAGCCTGATGAGCGCAAGCGCGGTCGACTTCGATGTGGCGATCAAAGAGCACCGTGCGCTCCGCAGCAGCCGCTTGCGCAATCGCAGGCGCCTCGCGGAGACGGCCGACCCCTCCGGCGAGATCGTGGCAAGGCGTCTGCGCAGGCTCTCGCCGCGACGCCTCGTGCGCGCGGGCGCCTAGCTCAGATTCCCTCGCCGGGCCGCACGAACATCATCTCGGGCACGATGCACGCCGGAGAGACCTTGAGCAGGTAGCGCACGGCCTCGGCGATGTCCTCGGGGCGAATCATCTCCTCGGCGGCGACGTGCTCCTTGACGAAGTCGGTCATCGGCGTGTCGACGAACGCCGGGCACAGCGCCGTGGACTTGATGCCTTCAGCGCCGAGTTCCTTGTTCATCGCTTCGGTCCAGCCGACGACGCCGTGCTTGGTGGCGGAGTAGACCGACAACCACGGCTCCCCGTGCTTCCCGGAGATCGACGAGGTGTTGACGACGAGCGCGTTTTTGTGCTCGCCGGCGGCCTCCCTGAGCAGCTCGATGCATTCGCGGTAGAACAGCACGATCGAGCGCAGGTTGATGTCGAGCTGCATGTCCAGGCGCTTGGTCTCGATATCGCCGACGGACGCGCCGATGCCGACACCGGCGTTGTTCACGAGCACGTCCAGACGCCCGTAGCGGGCGCGGTGCTCGGCCACGACTTTCTTGATCTCGGTCTCATCGGAGACGTTCGCCGCTACGGCCTGGACGTCGAAGCCGTCAGCGGCCAGCCTGGCGACGGCGGCCTCGAGCTTCTCGGGCCGCCTCGCGGCCATCGTGACGCCGAACTCTTCCTCGCCGAGCACCCTGGCGATGGCGAGCCCGATACCGCTCGACGCCCCCGTCACGATCGCTGCACGCTCTGCTGGCATCTGCCGTCCTCTCCGTTTTGTGTTCGGAAACTCGGTGCCCGCCCCCGCGGCGAGCAGCGCGCGGGAGCATCCCACATCTCGCTGGTAGCGTCTGCGCCAGCGCGCAAGGGCCAAGGCTCGAGCGCGCGGCGGGCCCGTAGCTCAGTTGGTTAGAGCTGCCGACTCATAATCGGTAGGTCCCTGGTTCGAGTCCAGGCGGGCCCATACCGCAATAGCGCATTCCAGAGCCAATCTGAGGCGCAGGAGCGAGGCTCGGCCGGCCGGATCGACGCACCGGGTCCACCGTCGGGTCCACCAGCCCCGCGAAGGCTGTCACAGAGAGCCGTGCGAAGGGGCGCCGCCGTTGGCGCTCTCCTTGCCCTGCTGGCGACCCCAACCGCCGGTGCCCGCACCCCCCAGAAACACCCGACGCAACACCCCACGACTGACCCCGTGACGCTCGCGATCAGCCTCGCGGAGCGCTACTGGCGCGTGAAGCCGTGCGGCGGCAACATCACCGTCGAAGCCAGCACCACGCAGCCCGCGCTCGTGGAAGGGCAGCACTTCGGCGTCGCGCTGATGTGGGCGCACGCCGGCTCATGCGCGTTCACGATCGACACTTACTACTGGCCGAGCTGGGAATATGACGACATCTACTTCCAGTGGTTCTGCGACGGGATCACGCACGAGCTCGGGCACCTGGCACCGCTGGACCACTCCGACGTCGGCCAGACGGACCCCGCGTCGATCGAGTACCCGCTGCTCGAACCCGGCTCGCCTAACTTCGACAGCGTCCCGGAGTGCCGGCACGTCGTGCTGTGGTACGGGCACGAACGGTTCATCGGCTAGCCCGCGTTCCGCCGGGTGCGCAACATATGCTGCACCGGTGCACGATCGCGTCGGAGGCGCCGAGTGATGTCGGGGAGATGACCGTCCGAGCGCCCACAGAGGATGTCTTGAACGGGCGTTCAGAATCGTCCGATAGAAATCTGTTCGTGGAGGGCTATCCGCTAGAACGATGCGTGCTCTGATGACCTCTCCGCACGAGCCCATCGTCGACTTCGTGAATCCGCCCGTGGCGGAGGTTTCAGTGGGCGTCCAGCTCGAGGGCGCGACGCTCGATCCCTCTCGCGCGATCCGCTTGTTCTTCCCTGCCGTCCAGGAGCACTACCCGAATATCGCGGCGCAGCCACCGCTACCGCCGATCCAGGAAAGCTTCGAGATCCCGACACAGCCGATGGTCGCGTTCCAGTTGTTCGGTGGACCCGATGCGCAACGGTGGCTCTTCACCAGCGAGGACGACTTGCAGCTGCTCCAGCTTCAGTCGGATCGCTTGTCCTACACCTGGCGGAAAGAGGAATCAGACGCCAGCTATCCGCGGTACGGGCACGTCCGGGACTGCTTCGAGGACGCCTACAGGTCTTACCTGGGTGTTGCCGACGGCGAGGTGCGTGCCCCATGGTGCGAAATTAGCTACGCGAATCCGATCATGCAACCGGAAGGCGAGCCACGTCCGGATCTCTCCACGCTGGTGCGGCGGGTTGTACCGCAGGACCTGTCAGGGCTGCCGCAGCCATTCAACACGGGACTGGAGGAACGCTTCCAACTGGAGCGCGATGGCGCGCCGTACGCGCGCTTCTTCATTCAGGTGCAATCGACCGTCGCGCCGCCTCGTCGCCTGGGCTACACGATCTTGCTCACTATGCGCGGCCGACCTGAGTCGCCGGATCTCGACGGCGTCCTAGCGTTCGTCGATGAGGGCAGAGAGCGGATCGTGACAGCGTTCCGCGACATCACGACGCCTGAGCGCCACGAGGAATGGGGGCGGCAGTGAGCCCGCTCGTCGCGATCGTTCCGCCGCCGGAAGCGGCGCCCGTGCGGTCAGCGCGGATCGAGGCGCCAGCACGGCAGGCCGGCGACCGCACAGAAGGACCAGATGTCTACAAGGTCATCGCGCCTGACGCTTCGCCGTGGTACGGAGCGGCGCTCAACCAGATCAGCGGGCTCACGGCGCTCGCCGTCGGCTGGAACGGCTACGACGCTCGGGAAATAAAGGCCGACTTCGCGATCGATGCAGCCACGTTCCTGACGAGGGTTGCGTTCCCTGGGATCGCTGCGCCGTCGATCACGCCGCTGGCCGACGGAGGCGTTCAGGTCGAGTGGCACCGAGGCGGCCTGGACATCGAGGTTGCGTTTTCCGACGAGGACCCGGGCGTCTACATCGCTGACCGTGAAGGCGGCGAGACAGAGCTGCCCCTGTCGGAGGCGGCGTCGGCGATCGCGAGCTACTGGCCTCGCCTGCAAGGGTCGTGATCCCAGAAGACGCGCCGGTGCCCGGCGACACCAGCCTCCTCCGGCGCGTGCATCCGTCCGAGATCGTCTGGGACGACAACGACGGCTGCCCACGGCCGGGCAGCGGCGTGTTCAAGGATCCGGAGATGTCGGTGCATCTCGGCGACGTACTACAAGACGAGGATCGTGCGCCCGAGACGGTCCTAGCGGGCAAACCCACCTACTCCCTCGTATCGCTGACGGCTGCGTTCGTGGAGTCAGAGCAACAGGAGGTTCGTCGCCGACCCATTGACGAGGATCAGTCGCACGGCGAGGTGTGCGGCGAGAAGCCTCGCGGCCGATGTCGCTTGTTTGCGAGAACCGCGGAGTTTGTGGTGCTCGAGACGAACTCCCTCAAACCGGAGGTGCTCGCGAAGATGCAGTCCGCAGCCGCCGACGGCGAGGACGCCGCACCTGCCGCCTGAGTAAATCCGCCGCACGCGGTCCTATAGTGCAGCGCGGTCGTCTTCGCGATCATCTTTGGCAGGCGTCTCCGCAAGCTCTTGGGAGGCGCCTGTTCTCGTTCCATCCAGACGGGCACTCGCATCGAGAAGATCGCGATCATGTCCTGGAACGATCAGGCGACCTAACCAGGGATTACGTCCAGACGCGGTGCTACGTTGCTTGCGGTCCTGTCTTCGGCTGGTCCGACATTTTGCCCAACAGCGCCGGTCCTTCGGGGCCGGCGTTCGCGGTTGTGGGGGAGCCATCCGATAGATCGTTTAGCGTCTAGCACGCGAAATGTTGACGCTGAATACACGACCACTATGCCGCGCTGCGTAGCCAGGCGGGCGTGGTGAACGAACGCGACGAGATCGTCGTCAAACTGCTGGCGCGGAACCTCAGCTCGCCGGCGATCCGCGAGCGCCTGCTGCGCCAGGTCCAACTCGGCCCGAGCTTCGCACGGCGGATCCGTGGAGTCGCCCGTGAAGCGCACACGTACCGCAAGGTGATTCAGGCGCGTGCTCCACGCGTCCGGTCGCGTCGACGGCGCGAGCGTCGCCCACGGTGCGCAGCGCGAACGAGCTCATCGTCGCGGTCGGGCCCCGACCCCCCGGCCGAACCTGAGCCAGAACCCCTCGGCGGTGACGGCCCGCACGCCGGGGGCGAGCAAGACAGGCGGGCTGATGAGCGTGGAGCCGTCGCAAACCGATGGTCCACGCGGGCACCACATCCTCGTCACGTAGCCTCACTCGAGGGCATCTCGTGATGGCGCGGCCCGGGTCATGGCGAGTGACCATCGCGGCGCACTCGCTGGCTGGGCGCTGGCTGATCGCGGCCCGGACCGTCACCGTCCCGGCGATCGACGCGGATGACGCAAGGCGCTTCGCGGTACGTCTCGCCCACGCGGAGGCGCACGTGGCGCCCTGGAAGACGATGGTTCGCGAGAGCCTCGGGCACACGCACGCCGAGCGGATCGGCGAGAAGGCCGCGGCCGTCTCACAGCTCGAGATCCCGAGGGCCGCAGCGTGAGCGTGGACGGCAGCCTGATCTCCGACGCGACTCGCCGCCAGCTCCTCGACGGCGGCGAGTTCATCATCGACCCGCCGAAGCACGTCGCTGCGATCTGGGGCAAGGCGCAGGACGTTGCATGGCAGCAGGGCGAGAGCCTGCTCCTGGTCGGCCCCACCGGCGTCGGGAAGGGCGGGGTGTTGCAGCAGGTCGCGTTGCGCCGCATGGGGATCCTCACAGGCGACCTACTCGGATACCCCGTCCAAGCCGACCCCGAACGACTGACGGTGTATCTCGCGATGGATCGGCCGGCGCAGATCACACGCTCGTTCAAGCGCATGGTCCTCGACGACCACCGTGCCCCGCTGCGCGAACGACTGCGGGTCTGGAAGGGCGCGCTCCCGTTCGATCTCGTCAAGCACCCCGAGCAGCTGGCGGAGTTCGTCCTAGAGATAGGCGCACTGGCCGGTAGGCCCGTCGGCAGCGTCTTCGTGGACTCGATCAAGGACCTCGCGAGCAAGCTCTCCACAGACGAGACAGGCGGCGCGATCAACCGCGCGTTCTCGCTCGTACTCGCCGCCGACATCGAGCTCGCCGCCAGCCACCACCAGCGGAAGGCGACCGCAGAGAATAAGAAGCCGACGAAGGTCGATGACGTATTCGGCAGCACGTGGATCACGGCGGGCGCCGGCTCCGTGATCCTGTTGTGGGGCGAACCGGGCGACACCACCATCGAGCTCTCGCACCTCAAGCCCGCCGCCGAACCACTCGGCCCGTTCGAGATCGAACACGACCACGACCACGGCATCACCACACGCCCCGAGCGAGCCGACCCATGGAGCGTGCTCCAGGCCGCCACCAACGGCGGCGTCACAGTCGCCGACGCCACCAACGCGATCTACGGCACCAAGCACGAGAAGAAGCACACCGTCGCCGTCCGCCGCAAGCTCGACCGCTACGTCAAGGAACAGTACGCAGTCAAGACCGAGCCCTCCGAGAAGTTCACCGAGGCACGATACCGACCCACCCCCAGCCAGCTCACCGTCGACGCCAGTGCAAACGGGCGTTCCGGGGGTGTTCCCCGTTTGCGTTCCCAGGGAACGGCCGAGAACACTCGTTCACAAACCCCCGCCAGCATTGGGAACACACCGAGAACACCACCGGTGACACCCTCCCCCTACGTAGTAGGAGGGGGTGTACGTTCCCGCGAGGACGAGTACGACGACGACATCGACACCCTGCCCGCGACCACACACGGGGCCGTCAGATGACCGCGCACCCTGCGCACCCGCTCTCGTCGGTGCGTGCTAGCTGTTCGGGTGAAACTCGGCGTGCAATGTTCGGCTGGGGGTGCGTGTGAGCAATCTCGCCGAAGCGCTGCTCGAGGCGCTCGATGATGCTGCGCTGGACTTGCTAGCTAAGCGGCTAGCGCCGAGGCTTGCGAGGTCGTCTGAGCCGGCCGACGCGTGGTTGACAGTCGTCGAGGCCGCGGACTACCTGAGAGCGCCGAAGTCGCGCGTCTACTCGCTCGTGTCCGCCAAGCGCATCCCGCATGTGAAGGACGGCAGCCGGACGCTGTTCAGGCGCAGCGAGCTCGACGCCTGGTTGCAGGCTGGGGGTGGCAAGCGCCCGTGACTCACGAATTGACCGTCTGTAGGTCGCACTGGATCGCCAGTGTTCGTGCGGCATTGCGCGCTTCGGGTCCACCGCGGGTCCACCGACCCCCGGCGTATGCCAGCCCGTGCGAGGTGGCGCGTGTCTAGCCTCGCGACGCTCATGCGGTCAGGTGTGCTGACGCTGGATAGCGCTGCGGCGGTCGAGCTGCTCGGCGAGCTCCCGCCGGATGATCGACCAGCGGTGGTCATCGTGCCGCGCAACGGCGGGCGCCCCGAGACGACCGTCAGACGCCCGTCCGTGCACGAGCGGTCGCTGAGGGCCGCGGATGCGCTGGGTCGTGCGTCGGCAACGCTCGAGCAGTCCGACACGTGGAGGCGGCGCAGATGACGGCGGCAGGCAAGCTCGAGCGCCAGCGACAGCGCATCCGGCAGCTGATCGAGGCAGACCCGGTGCGCTCCGCGACGTCGATCGCGAACGAGATCGGCTGCTCGACACACACCGTCATCAGACAACGCGAGTTGCACATGCAGATGCACACGGCTGATTGCACGGTGAACGGCACGGCTCGCGCTGCACACGCAGGATCCGCGAATCTGATGCCGCCCGCTGAGCGTGGTAACGGCCGGGCGTTGAGCCACGGCGGCTACAGCGCGGCGAGGCGAGCGCCGCTGGAAGACGAGCATCGGGAGCGTCTGCGGCAGCTGTACCCGGCCGAGGCTGACGATCTGGTGAACCTGCAGGCGAAGCGGTGTGCGCTGGTCGATCTGTACTCGAGCTGGCTGCTGGAGCATGGTCCTGTGCGCGGGAAGGGTGATGTGGCGCCCGCGGCTCGCGAGTTGAGGCTGTTGCTGGATTCGGCGGAGCGCGCTGGCGCGGCGATGGAGGCGCGGAGTGCTGCGCGTGCGGTGGGTGCTGGCGTGCAAACGCTCGCGGATATCGCGGCGGAGTACCAGGACGGTGCAGGCGAGCCGGCTCCGGCGGAGGTGATCGAGTGACCGCTGCGACTGGTGTGTCGATGTCGTATGGGGCTGCTGCGCGGGATCGTCGGCTGCTCGCGGCGAGTATTCGGTGGCGGCCGTCGCAGCTACGGCTGTTGGACAGTCTCGATGGCCCGGAGACGCTTCACGTGTGGTGTGTCGCGAGGCAGACGGGGAAGACTTCGGCGGCGGCTGAGGCTGCGGTGACGAACGCGGCGCTGCGGAGCGACTTGGACGAGATCTTGCCGCATGGCCGGTGGAGGTTCGTGCCGGTGATCTCGCCGGCGGAGGATCAGTCGCGCGACTTCGCGCAGGTCGCGGCTGCATTGGTCGAGGCGAGTCCGGCGTTGCGTGAACATGCGGAGATCAGCTCGGGGCGGATCGACTTTCGGCTGCCTCGGGTGGATCAGCACGGGCACCGGTGGGTCGCGAAGACGTCGATCCGGGCGGTGCCCGCGAACTCGCGGAGCATTCGTGGTCTGACGGCGGCGTTGGTGATCTGTGAGGAGATGGGGCATTGGCAGGCAGCGACTGGCGGGCCGGCGGATGAGCGGCGGGTGTGGGCGGCGATCAGTCCGATGCAGACGCGGTTCGGGCGTCTGGCGCGGACGTTGGCGATCAGCACGCCGGCGGGTGACCAGGGCCTGTTCGCTGAATTGCTGCAGCAGATCGAGGCGGGTGTGATCGCGGATGCGCGGGCGGTCCGGGCTTCGATCGTTGAGATGTGGCCGGAGGTCGATCGGGATTGGTTGGCGGGCGAGCGGGTGAAGCTTGGCGAGGATGCCTTCAGGGCCGAGTACATGGCGGAGTTGACGGCGGGTGGCGGAGCGTTGCTGTCGGAGGGTGAGATCATGGCGTGCGTCGGTGGGGCGGGCGATCTGTCGCCGCGGGAGGGCACGGACTGGGTTGTCGGTGCAGACTTTGCTTGGCGGCGGGATCGGTCCGCTGCGGTGGTCCTGGGGCGGTCACATACCGATGCCGAGCAGCTGGTGGTGGGTGCTGTGAGGACGTGGGAGCCGGCGGTCAGTGGCGTGTATGAGGATGTGACGGTTCACCAGTCGGCGGTGCTGGCGGAGGTCGCTGAGCTCGCGCGGGCGTACGCCGCGACGGTGCGCTGCGATACCTACGAGGCGAGTGCGGTCGCCGCGCGTTTGGAGGCGCATGGTGTGACTGTGGAGACGGTCGCGACGGGCGCTGGGGTGAAGGGGCAGATGTACCGCGAGTTGGCGGCGAAGGTGCGGTTGCAGCGGATCGAACTGCCGGATCACCAGCTGTTGATAAACGAGTTGAAGCGTCTGCGGATCAGCTATCGCAGTGGCCGCGCGACGGTCGAGAACCCGCGCGCTGAAGGTGGCCACGGTGATGTTGGGGCGGCGCTTGCACTCGGGGCGTTCCACCTCGCGGAAAGCGGTGGGGGTGGTGCGGTGTTCGGGAGTTACACGCCGCCGGCGCGTGACAGTGTCGGTGGTGAAGCTGCGGCAGAGCGCGGCGAACTCGACGAGCTGGATGACGAAGGGCCGAGTGGCGGCGTGTACTCGGGTTACTACGACTCGCCGTTGGACGGCTGGTGACGCCGATGCTCGGATCAGACTTGAACCAGGGGCGCGCGAGCGTCCGACGACACTAGTGAAAGGTGGGAACGATGGCTGATGGATACGTAGCTTTGATCGATCGGCTCCGCGAGCAGAACCAGCGGGGTGGCGATGATCTCAGCGAGTACATGAAGGGGGGCAACGCCGGGAAGATGCGTGAGGCCGGCGGTTTGATCGACCTGCCTGGCGTGCCGCTGGTCGAGAACTATCAGCCGCGGCAGGTCGTCGAGCGGGAGTACGGCGCAGTGAGCGAGCAGGACATGGTGGACGCGTTGAGGGCGGCGGACGTGCCGCTGCGGGGGCGGTCGTTCCGTGAGCGAATGATGGGCGTGGCGGCGGGGGCGCCGACGCGGATGCGCGAGAGCCTGGCTGCGCTCGTCGAGAAGACGGAGGAGGCGCGCGCGAAGGCGGCGCGAGCCCTCGAGGTCGACGAAACTGTGGCCGCTGACGATGTCGACTCGGCCGACCTGCTGCAGCTTCAGGGAGTGCCGATGGTCGAGGCGGCGAACGCGGCGCCGCTGACGGGTAAGGAGACCCTCGCGAAGGTGAAGGCTGAAGAGAATGAGGAAGCGGAGCTCCGCGAGTCGGGGTTGCCGACCTATGGTGGCGCGGCGTTCGGCACGCCAGAGGTCGAATATGACGACGGGTCGGCCTACGAGCTCATCAGCGAACTGTATGCGCTGCTCCCTAACCAGCACGGTGAGAACGGCCCGAGTCTCGAGAACGGGCAGATCGAAGATCTTGCACGGACGGTGCTGGGCGGCAAGCCCCTCTCAGGTCTGCAGTACGGGGTGCTGAAACAGCTCGCGGCGAAGTACGCGGACGAGCTCGAGGCGGCGCGTGCCAGCGGCGACAGCAGCCAGGATTACATGTCTGTCCCGGATCCTGCGAGCGGCCGGCTGGTGACGACGCCAGGGCACTCGAACACTGCCGGATCGGCGGCCGGAAGGCTGGCGGCGTGACCGCGGTGGCGAAGGGCGCCACCGCTGAGGCTCCGGCGGACGACGGCTTGGCGCGGATCAGCGAGCTGCCTGGCGCGTGGCTGTCGCTTGAACGGTGCCGCTGGGAGATTGACCAGCAGGCTGCGAACGGTCTGTTGGTCGCGTTGCTCGGCGAGCTGGCGGGTAGCCGGGAACGGTCCGGCATCGAAGGGTTCAGCCGGACCGGGTCGCCTGAGACGTGGCGCAAGCTCGCCGACCTCGACCCGGCGCTCGTCGAAGGCGTCGTGTCGCGTGTGCGCCGTATGCGCCCGGAATTGAGGATCGAGGATGGCGGCGCGACAGACATTCGCGAGGCGCTCGACAACCATTTCACGGCAGCGCAGCGGAGGCGGGCGTTGCTGTGAGCGGCGGCTCGACGATCTTGCGCCCGGTTATCCCCCCGCGCAGGGCGCTGGCTGCGGCCGGCGCGGGCAGACGGCGGCGGGTTGGAGGTTCCCCCGCGAAGCGTCCCGTCAAAGCCCGACCAACAGACGAGCGCGGGCGGGCCGTCCCAGGTCCTTCGGCCTGCCCGCTGCTCGCTACAAGCTTCCCGCTGACATGGACCAGCGGGGGGGCGACGGGTCATCAGATCCCGTCGCTGTCGACAGCACTGGCATGGGGAGTGGCTTTGCGAGCTTCACCTCTTCGCGCCGTGCCGTCGTCGCTGGCGGCACCGTTTCTCTCGACGGCACGCGGGGAGGGCCACAACGAAACCCTCCCCGCTGCCGCCGGCGAATGTAGGGAGGCGTGAATGCACACTCCTGAACTGATCGAGCGGGCGTCGCTACGTGTCGCGTTGGCGTCACGCGCGATCGAGGAAGCGGCGGCCGACCTGTTCCGTGCTGGCCGTGAGGGGGCACCCCTCGGCGACGCCGGGATGCGTCTTGAACACGAGGCGACCCGCGTCGGGCTGCTCGCGGGTGAAACCGCTGCGCTTCGGGTGACGCTCACTGTCGACCCGGCTGGGCGCGAATGATGATCGCCCCGTTGAAGCAGGCTGCGGTTAAGCGTGCGGCGCGGGAGATCCGGCTCGCGCGCTACCTGTCATACCAAATCACTGATGAGCAGCTCGCGGAACGCGCAGTCCGCGCGTATCAGCAGGCCGTCGGAGCAACCCGGTCGGCGCGAAGCAAGGCGAAAGGAGTTCGTGATGGCGGATCTCAGTTCGGCGGTACATCAGCAGGAGACGCTGCAGCCGGGCCGGTACATGCTCAGGCATATCGCGCCGAAGCAGGCGGAATCGGGGATGGCGGGGATCATCAACCCGGCGGGCGGCGCGTTCACGGTGCTGGCGCAGCAGTTGTATGCGGAGCCGTTGCCGATCTCGCGGCTGCCGGACAGCCCTGATTTCCATGAAGGGAAGTACACGCTGCGGATGCTCGACGCTGGGGATTTTGAATTGTCGTTCCCGAACAAGGATGCGTCGGATGGCAGGCCGTGGCGTGAACGGTTCTCCACGGAGGGGCATACGGAGTTCGTGGAGATCAGCCGGGAGGGTGAGGTTGAGTTCATCGGCGTAATCGTGAAGGTGACGAAGGACCGCGAAAAGATCGTGATCACGGGCTATGACGCGTTCTTCCTGTTGAAGAAGGCGTACGAGGAGGGATGGACGGGTGTGATGGCGCCGCGGGATGTCATCGAACGGTACACAGAACCAACAGTGACGCTGTCTCAGAGCAGTGAATTCCCCGGCATCGCACTTCCGAGTGGCTGGTCGGTCTTTACCGGCTCTGGAAGCTCCGTGACTGTCGATAACGGCGTCACACTCACGACTACGTCGGCGTTCCACTTCGCGGGTATCTATGCGCTAAAAGCGATTGCCACGAGCCGGTGGAATGTGCGCGCCAATGTCTCTCTGCCAGCGTCCGGGCAGCCGGCCATCATGGAACTTCTAGTGGGGGCGGCTGGTGTCGAAGAACCAAAAGTCATAATCGAGTGGCAGACGGCACAGAGCGCGATTCTTCGTACGGAACAACTAGCGACCCTGCCGGCCGCGCTCCCTATCACGAACACGGTAGGCGGTCACACCCTCAATATGGTCAGTGATGGGCGTTGGGTTAGCGCGTACATCGACGGGCAGCTCATTGGAGTGACGGTTGATCCTACGAAAGGCGAACGTGAAGTCGAAATACGCATAAGGGGAACGGAAGCCAAACCCGCCGGGTCGGCCGTCGTCAACGCAATGTTCCTCAAAGAGCAGCAACCCTTCGTTATGCGGGGAGCGGAAAAGGGTGACTACGTGCTGCCCGGCACAGCGTCGACCTACCCGACAGGTGGGCTGCACGGGCGGTACATCGTTCAGGGAGCGACGACCACATCAGAAAAATGGTGGCAGACGATCCTTGCGCCGGACCCGCGCCGGTCCGGTTTCCCGGAATACATCCAGGGACAGATACAGAACCTAAGTAATAACCCGATCCCTGGTATCCCCGAAAAGTTCTGGGCCGCCAGATGGTTCGGCGCGATCTACCTACCTCTGTCCAAAGGCAACGTCCCCATAACCATGGGGCTGGGCGGCACAACGGCGGCACGGGTCTGGATCGGCAAGACTCAGTTCGGCCAGCAGCTCATCGATAGCTGGGGTTCTCTCGGGGCGCCGCGTGAACTCACCGCGACGGTGAACGCGGCCGCGTTGGGCAGCAAGGATGGCTGGTATCCAATCATCGTGGAGTTCGCCGGCGGCAGCGAAATCGCCGTTGAATCGTATTTCGCGTTTGCGTTCACTCCAGCCGGCACCTACACCGACCCGGGGGGCACGGTGTTGAAAGGCGCCGAAAGTGTGCGGGTGCCCACGACGTCGCTGTCGCCGCTGGGGTGTGTAGACGCACGGTTCCAGGGCAGCAGTTTCTTCGATCTGGTGCAGGAAACCGCTAAAAACTTCGGCTACCAGTTGACCTTGGAACCGAAGCAGCTCGAGTCGGGTGAATTCCCTGGGCAGCTCGTTCCGAAAGCGCGGATCGGGAAAGAAACGGACGAGATCATAGAAGCGGACGATCTTGACCGGAAGTCGGGGATGAACAACTACTCGCAGACGCTCGACGCGACCGATAGCGCTGGGTCGGTCAAAGCGTTCGGGTCGGGTATCGCTGACGGGAAGGGCTCACAGATTTCCTTCGAGGCTGTGTCGCTCGTGGACGAGGCCGCAGCACTGTTCGATCTACAGGCGTGGTGTGCGGCGAGCGACATTGCGTTCCCTGAGCTGTTGGCTGCGCGGGCTGAAGCTGAACTCGCGCTCAGGCTGGGGTCGTGGGAAAACGTCGAAGGTGAGCCGTTGGCGCGTGACAGGCTCGCTGATACGTTCCCGTTGACTGGTGCGTTGAACCAGTTTCGGTGGCGGATCGGTGACGGTGTCCGTTTGTATCTGCCGGATGTAGGGATCGCTGACACGGAACCGCGGCCGATCTTTCAGGTCACGAGGACGCTGGCGCCGGAAGGTCGCATCGGGACCAGCATCGGGTTCAGGGCCCGTCCGAAGGACCCCCTGTATGCCGTGAGGACCGCGCTCAGAGAAGCGACGCGATCAGTCCGCTCATATCAGAAGCAGTATGCAACGCGGCCCAGCAGCGTAATCGAACAAAGTACACCCGCTGGAGCAACGACCGGTGTTGTTGTGGCAGCCTTGTTGCCTGGCGAGAATATAGTTGACGCGAAGGTTCTGATCCTCACAAACAGCGCGTCAACTTCGACTGGGATCCAGATCAATGGCACAGAAAGGACCGCCGAACTCGGTGGTCCTTGGACAGGCCCAGTGGTAATCGACATTCTGCCGTACGCGATTCCGAACGGCGGAGCGCGCGAAACGTATATCGATGTGCGGTTGAAGAACCTCTCCGGTAGCGCAGAAAGCGCCCTACGGTTCCAGATGATCCTGACATTTCTTGTCTAGTCCCGTGAATCTGCCGCCCGTCTGGAAACCACCCTCGAACAGCGACGACGGCTGGGCGAAGCGCCTGCATGACCGGCTCGTGGACACGTCCCCGGAGGCCGAAGCCGAGGTCGACGCGCTGGCAGGCGCGGCATTCCTTGTTGCTGGCCGGCAGGCTGTCGAGATCCTCGTGTCGCGAGGCGCGACCGAGAGAGAGGCAGACCGGCGGGCGCGAGAAATCCTCCGCATGGAGAGCCTTGAGCAGCTCGCGGTCTGGGCAGGCGTGCGGCGCCCGCCGGAGCCTCTCGACGCCAACGTCGCGGAGCTGGTGCTGCTCGGGCTGGCACACGGACTGGAGTGATTTCTCGCGCTCTGACCGGGCTCTGCAGCGCGTTCCCGCGAGATACGACCATTCTCCCGTGTCCGGGGCCTACAGGCGCTCAGATCGCCCGAGACGGGCCGGGTGGCGACCATGAAGCGCACGCAGGGCGTTGGCGTGTGAGGATGCCGGCGCGCTGGCATACCCCCTGGCCCGGCACGCCACACGCGCGGCACGTCAGAGCGCCGCTGATTTGCGCTCGGCTTCGACTGCCTTCGCGGCAAGTTTGCCCAGAGCTCCGCCGACTTCGATGAGCGGCCGGCCGGCGTGTTCGTTGCGACCGTCGCGCCTCGGGCGATCCTCGGCCTGTTCGGCAACGCTGCGCCCGCGGCGGGACGTGCTGACTCCAAGCGCTTGCACGGATTTGGAGCGGCTTGGAGTTCGGCAGTGGGCTGTTGCGTCCTGCCGATCGCGTATCGTGTCTGATACGATGCGCAGCGACCAAAAGAAGCGGCCCGGCAGCGCTGACACGCCCCGGGCCCGGACAAAGGAGAGTGAAGCTCCCATGCCAGCTAGCAAGCCTAGCCGCGCGCCTGAGCGCGGGCACCGCGTGGCAGTCGCCCGCCGTCGCGCGGGACTGACCCAGCCGCAACTCGCCGAGAAGGTCGGTGCCTCGCGGCCCACCATCGCGCGCATCGAGACGGGCGGGCACGCGCCGTCCGTGAAGATCGCGCTTGCGATCGCCCGCGAGCTCGGCGAGCCCGTCGAGACGCTGTTCGGGGGTGAGCGCTGATGGCTGACACGCGGAAGCTGGAGAAGACGAGCACGGCGGGGATCTATCGCCGGCACGCAGCGAGCTGCAAGCGCAACGGGCGCTGCAAATGCTCGTACGTCGTCCGATGGAAGGAGAACAGCAAGGGCCACAACCGGCTGTTCCCGACGTTCGACCTCGCCCGCGAGTTCAAGGGCGAAATGGCATCCGGCAAGGTCAGCCGCAAGCCGCTCTCGTCGGAGACTGTCGGCGGCTACTACGAGGGGTGGATCGGTGGCTACCGTGGCCGGACGGTGCGCGGCGTCCAGGCAAGCACCGTGCGCGAGTACAAGATCAGCTTCGAGCACCACGTCCTGCCACTGGCGATCGCGCGAACGAAGCTCCGGGATCTGACGCCGAGTGCGGTGCGGGAGTGGTTCGTCCAGCTCGAGCGTCGTAACGCGTCACCGGCCACGATCAAGCGGGCGAGGATCGCGCTGCGCGTCATGCTTGCCTGCGCTGTCGAAGACGACGACATCACATCGAACGCCGCCGCGGATGTCCGGTACATACCGACCGAGGACGCGCGCGCACGGCACACGAAACCGGAGCCGAAGAAGCTGACCGCTGCTGACATCGTCGCGATCCTGCAGGCGATGCCGGAGCAGTGGCGCGCGTTCTTCTTCATGCTCGCTCAGACCGGCGTTAGGGTCGGGGAGCTGCTCGGGCTCACCTGGCAGCATGTACACCTCGGCGATGACGCCCACATCGTTGTCGCCGAGCAGGTCTACCGTGGCGAGCGGAAGCGGCTCAAGACCGACAGCAGCAGCGGCAGAGTGCCGCTCTCGCCGTTCATCGCGTCGTGGCTCGTCGAGCTGCGCCCAGACGACGCCGAGCCCGACTCGCCCGTCTTCCCGTCGACGGCGGGCACGCCGCTCGTCTACGCGAACGTCTACAACCGGGTGCTGCGTCCCGCACTCGAGCGGTCCGGGATCGCGGTCCAGACCGGCACCGTCACGGTCCGCAAGCGGGGAGAGGACGTCGAGGAACCGGTCTGGGACTATCAGCGCGTCGCGTTCCATGCTTTCCGTCATGCGTGTGGGACGCTGCTGCATGCGATGGCGAAGCGGCCTGTACAGGCGCAGGGGTGGCTGCGGCACTCGCAGCTGATGACCACCATGAACATCTACACCCACCTGGATGACGAGGGGCTCGGCGGCGCAGATGCCTTCGACGAGATCCTCGCGGCGGAGAGCTTGCGGGTCCAACCGGGGTCCACCGGACACCCGGAGACAGCCGCAAACCAGGGTGGGGGATGGTGAGCGGAATGCGCGTTCTAGAGCCGAAACAGCCACTAGCCGCAAATGGCCGCAAACGTCTGAGCAAGCTCATAATCGGTAGGTCCCTGGTTCGAGTCCAGGCGGGCCCATCACGAACACATCCCCGCTGCGGCGGTCAGCTGACCCTCCCGCCATCGGAGCAACCGCGGAGGCGTCTCAGTCAGGCTGTAGCCTCGCCGACGCCATTACACAACCGGAACGTCATCAAAACAAAACGCAATGACGATCAGATCCGACAGAAGCGTAACAATCGCCAGCAGCGTCCTTGAAGTGTGGGCGTATGTCTGTGATGTCGGGCGCTGGCAGGAGTGGGCGCCAACGGTTATTGAATGTCGGGTCGTCGGAGGAGGTCCCCTTCAGCGCGGCTCGCGGCTGGAGCAACGGGCGAAGGGGATATTCGGGACCAGTCGCAAACGCAGCCAGGAAGTGACCGCTGTCGAGGCGCCCCGCCGCGTGGCGTTCGCCGGGCCGATGGGGCTGTCCGCGGCGCGCTGGGGAATGGAGCTCGAGCCGATCGACGACAGGCAGACCGACACCGGGATGTGGGTTGAGGTCGACCTCGAAAGCGTCATGCGCGCGATCCCCGGCCGTGCTCTCAAAGGCAGGATTGAGCGCGTGATGGATCTCGAGCTGGCGGCGATGAAGGTTGCGGTCGAGTCCGGTACGCCGCGCAGCCCGGATTCCTAGCTGGGGTGGGCTCCGTAGCGCACTTCCGCTCGTCACTCACGGTCGCTCCCCGCGGTGGTTAATCGACGCTCCTGGAGCCGCGGGAGCCGGCGGCGAGGAATGCGGTCCCGAAGAACAACTCGGTCCAGGAGGGATCGGCCAGCGAATCCTGCATGGCTGCGCGAACCGCCTCCCACGGACTGCGCGCGATCCACTCGTCTATCGACCCGAACGGCCGCCCGAGTGCGATTCCGACCTGGGCCAGCCACCGAGGCGCGTCGTCGGGAACCTTGAGATCCAGCACGACCCAGCGCCCACCACGGGAGAGGGCCGCGGCGCCGTGGGCGATGACGCCTCCGCATTCAGGCACGTGCGACAGGGCGTATGTGGACAGGATGGCGTCGACCTCGGTTGGGAAGTCGAACTCGGCCGCGTCGGCTTGCACGAGGTTGACGTTGCCCCAGCCGTTGGTCTCTATCCGATGCTGGGCTTGGCCGAGCATCGCGTCGGTCAGATCGACGCCGACGATCCGGCCGCCGGGACCGATCGCTTGCTCGATCGGTGCGAAGTTCAGACCGGTGCCGCAGGCGACGTCGACGACGCTGTCGCCCGGGCGAAGCCCGAGTGCTTGCACGGCCCGGACACGCTGGGCGCGGTGAGGGTAGCCGGGTACGGGGTAGAGCCGGGAGACGATGTCGTAGTGCTTGGCTTTCTTGCGGTAGATCTCGATCAGGCGCTCTTGCGTGCTGTCGATCTGGCTCACGGTTGTACCCCTCGGTCGGATCGCGGGCGGCGAACTTGCGATGTATATCGATACGCGGCTCCTCACCCGGACGCGGTGCGTGCCGCCTCCAGCTTCTCGGCAACCACAGCGATCTTGCGGACCCGCCCTTCCCGCAGCCAGTCGCTCCAGAGCCGATGGGCGGCCAGCAGCTCCTCCAGCGCGCGGCTGCCGACCTGCTCGGCGATGTACGCGGCGTCGGCGACAAACGCCTCGATCAACGAATCCGCAACTGCACGGTGGGACCGGCTGCGATCCTCGCGCCAGCGCACCACCAACCCGGCGCTCTCCATGCAGGTGAGCATCTCCTGCAGCGGGGTGAGCCAAACTGTCTCGGCGTCGGGCATTCTCTCCTGCTCCGCGTCCGTCAGGGGGACACCCTCCTCCATCGTGAAGGTGAACCGCCCGCCGGTCGTGAGCGCCCCTGCCACCCCCTGAAGCAGCGCTTCCTTGTCGCGAAACGCGAGCATCGTCTCGAACATGACGACCACGTCGAAGCCGCCTGCAGGGACCGGGGGGATGCGCGAGACCTCGAAGCGACAGGGAAGCTCACCGGCCCGCTCACGTGCGATCGCGAGGGCGCTGGCGCTGTAGTCGACCCCGAGATAGGTGCAGCCCAGCTCCTTGGCGATGAGCCGCCCTGGACCGGCCACTCCGCAGCACAGGTCGAGCACTGAGACCGTGGGCGCGATGCCGGCCCGACGGGCGAGCGCCAGGATCTCTCCGGCCAGCATGAAGCCCTCCTGTTCGACGAACTCGCCCGGGGGATACGCCGACGCGCGAGCTCGCTGCAGGGCTTGGAAGAACGGAAGCCGATCGTCCTGCTTCATGGCTGCAGCGCCTCGTTCACGCTGCGCAGCATTTCATCCGGTGGAAGGGAAGGTTCGGCTCCCAGGGGCGTTATGGGTGATGTGAGGCCCGAACAGGCAGCTGCGACCGTCGGCGCGCCCTCGTGCTGCGCCGCGCTGCCACGGTTGTGGCGCGCAACGAACGGCGTATACGTCAAGGCATGGCTCAGCTCCCAGCGGCGTCATAGGTGGCTGTGAGTTCCCCACAGGCAGCCGCCACCGTCGGGGCCGGTGGCGCTGCGCTCGGCGTGAAGTCGCGGCCGCGGGGAGGGAGCCGACGATCAGCGGCGATCAAGGCGGCGTACGCCGGTCCGCTGACCGGGTTCCTCGTCCAGATGCTGCTGCTCGCCGCACTGGCAGCGACCGTCGGGCTCAGCGGCGTCGGCTGGTTCTTCGGAGTCGCGTGCGGGGCGGTCATCGATGCGGCTCTGGTGCGCGCGCTCGTCAACCACCGCACCGACCGGCTCAGCCTGGCCGGCTGGGTGACCTTTGCCCGAGCCAGCCTCGCCGTTGTCGTCGCGGCGCTTGTCGCCGGGTCGTTCCAACGGGACGCGCCGGTGACGATGCTCGTGTCGCTCGCCGCGGTTGCCCTTGTCCTCGACGCGGTCGACGGGAAGATCGCGAGACGCACACGGACTACCGCGACGTTGGGCGCGCACTTCGATGGCGAGGTCGACGCGTTCCTGATCCTGGTCCTCAGCGTCTATGTCGCGCGCTCGGCGGGCGCATGGGTGCTTGCGATCGGCGCGGCACGCTACGTGTTCCTCGCAGCCTCGTGGCCCCTGCCGTGGATGCGCATGCCGCTGCCGGCGCGCTACTGGCGCAAGTTCGTCGCTGCGACGCAGGGGATCGTGCTTGCGATCGCGGCGGCAGACGTGCTGGCCCCGGCCGTCAACCGGGCCGCTCTCCTCGCGGCCCTCGCACTGCTTGCCGAGTCGTTCATCCGCGACACGTGGTGGCTCTGGGCCCAGCGCGTCACGCGCAGCTCGGGTGGGGGGGTCGTGGACGCGCCGATCCTCCGTCGCAGGTCCGCCACGCCACCTACCGCGCGACGCGGACCGGTGCGAACCCGCGTCGCCACCGCGCTCACGATCCTCGCCGTTCTGATCGTGTGGGCGGCTCTGGTCGCCCCCAACCAGCCCCAGACCGTCACCCTGATCGCGTTTTTCAGGATCCCCCTGGAGGGCCTCGTACTCATCGCCCTGGCCGCCGTCCTTCCCGCCATCCCGCGACGGATCCTCGCCGGGCTCGCCGGACCGGTCCTCGCTCTGCTCGTCGTCTTGAAGATCCTCGACATCGTGTTCTTCAACTTGTTCGCCCGACCGTTCAACATCGTTGGGGACGCCGGCGACGCCGGGATTGGCATCGAAACAATGCGTGACGCGCTCGGCCGTCTGGAGGCGAACTTGATTATTTACGGCGGCGTGGCGCTCACCGTCGGGCTGGTGGTCGTACTCACCGTGGCGATGTTCCGGCTGAGCCGGGTCGCGGCGAGCAACCGCCGACGGTCGCTTGGCGTCGCAGGCGCACTCGCCTCCGTCTGGCTCCTCTGCTCGGCGTTCGGCGCGCAGTTCCTGTCGCATACGCCGGTCGCCACCGCGAGCACCACCGGCTTCCTCGTCTCCGAGGTGCACTCAGTGCAGGCCGCCATACGCGACGAGAGCGTCTTCGCCAAGCAGATCAAGGACGACCCGTTCCACAACGCCTCGGGCAGCCAGCTTCTGACCGGTCTACGTGGCAAGGACGTCCTGCTCGTGTTCGTCGAGTCCTACGGACAGGTTTCGGTCCAGGGCTCCTCCTTCTCCCCGGCCATTGATGCGCTGGACGTCAAGGGGACCAAACAACTGCAGACGGCCGGCTTCTCGGCTCGCAGCGCGTTCCTCAACGCTCCGGGCTTCGGCGGGATCAGCTGGCTCGCGCACTCCACCCTGCAATCGGGCGTGTGGGCCAACACTGGGCAGCGCTATGACCAGCTCGTTTCCAGTGACCGGTTCACGCTGAGTGACGCGTTCAACCGGGCCGGATGGCGGACGATCAACGTCGCGCCGGCGGACGACGACCACTGGACGGACGGGGCGTCCTACTACCACTACGCCAAGCTCTACGACCACAGCAACTTGGGTTACCGCGGGCCGGGTTACAACTACGCGACGATGCCGGACCAGTACATGTTCGCGGCCCTCCAGCGCCTCGAGCTCGCCAAGACCCACCGGAAGCCCGTGTTCGCCGAGGTGGATACGGTGTCGAGCCACATGCCGTGGGACAAGATCCCCACGATGATCCCGTGGAACAAGGTGGGCAACGGTTCGATCTTCTCTCACACGCGGACACTTACCGAGCCCAGCTCCTTCTGGTGGCACCCCAACCAGGTGAAGGCGGCCTACGCCCGGTCGCTCGAGTACTCGCTGAACACGCTGATCTCGTTCGTCCAGCATTACGGTAAGAAGAACCTGGTGATGATCGTCGTGGGCGACGAGCAGCCGCTCGCGGTCGTGAGCGGGCAGCACGCAAGTCACGACGTGCCGATCTCGATCATCGCCCACGATCCCTCGGTGCTGAAGCGGATCGGTGCATGGGACTGGCAGTCGGGCCTGCTGCCCCGGCCAAACGCGGCGGTCTGGCCGATGAGCGCCTTCCGCGACCGCTTCCTCACCGCCTATGGGCCGCAGCCGGCGAGCCGTAGCTCGCGGTGAACGAGAGCAGGACGCCACCGATGGTCGCCGGTTCTCCGCCAAAGCGATTGGCAGGCCTCGACGGGCTCCGCGCGCTGGCCGCGCTTTACGTCGTCGTCTACCACATCTTCCTGCGCGCGTTCCCCGGCTATCCCGTCGACCGGGCGCCGTTCTGGGCCGGCTGGTTCGCCTACGGGCGGTTCGCGGTCGTCGTGTTCATCGTGCTGTCCGGCTTCTCGCTGGCGCTCTCGCCGGCTCGCGCGGGCTGGAAGCTCGACGGGCTCGCAAGCTTCGCGCGGCGGCGGGCCCGGCGGATCCTTCCGGCCTACTGGGCGGCGCTCGTCCTCAGCCTCGCGGTCGCGTGGCTGATCCTCCCGCCGCCGGGACAGGGATTGCCCACCGCCAAGTCGGTCCTCGTCAACGGACTGCTGGTGCAGAACCTCGTCGGCGCGCCAAGCCCCAACCGGTCGTTCTGGTCCCTGGCCGTCGAGGCGCAGCTCTACGTCCTGTTCCCGCTGCTGCTCCTGCTGGTGCGCCGGTGGGGCGCGATCGCGATGGTCGCCACCGTCACCCTGCTCGTCGCGGCCCTGGGCATCATTGGGCCGCACGTCTCCCGCGTGAACACGTTCGTGATCCACTCTCCGCCTGACCTGGCTGCCCTGTTCGCCGTCGGCATCCTGGCCGCCGGCATCGTCCAAGCCGGCGACACCCGCCGGTCCTGGCCATGGCACCGGCTGTCGCTCGCAGCGGCCGCACCCGTGATCGCGATGATCTGGTGGGAGGGCACGGCGTGGACCAACGACAACCTGCTCTGGGTCGACCTGGCTCTGGGTCCGGCCGTCGCGTGCCTGCTGGCCGGCCTCGCCACCGGTCGGCCGGCCCGGCTGCTGCGGGCGCTCGACGCGCGCCCGATGCGTAAGCTCGGCGCGGCTTCCTACAGCGTGTACCTGATCCACGCCCCGATCGTCGTGGTCGTCTACGAGAAGATCGTGACCGGCCGGGTGGGCCGAGGCGTGCCGGCGTTCTTGGTCTCGATCGCGCTGGTGCTGCCGCTCACGATCCTGCTCGCGCGAGTCTTCTCGCGGGTCTTCGAGACGCCTTTCTCGCGGCGACGGAGCTGGTCCGAGGCGCTCCGGCGCCAGCACGCTCGAGTGGGTGTGGCGCCAGGATGAGCCGGCGCCAGCGGGCCTGGGGCTCGCTCATAGCCGCCGTCTTGATCCTGACGATCCTGGTCTGGCGCTTGGGCGCCGGCCCCTTCCTCGAGGGCATCCGTATGGTCGACGGCCGGGCGCTCGCGGCAGCGGCGGGCCTCACGGCCCTGACCACGCTGTGCTGTGCGTGGCGCTGGAAGACCATCGCCCGCGGCCTTGGCGTGGAGCTGTCGCTCTCCCAGGCGGTGGCGGCGTATTACCGGTCGTTGTTCCTCAACGTGACGATCCCCGGCGGGATCGTCGGTGACGTCCACCGCGGCGTGAGTCACGGACGCGACGTGGGTGACGTCGGGCGCGCTCTGCGGGCCGTCGTATGGGACCGCGCCGCCGGGCAGACCGCGCAGGTGGCCCTGACCGTGGTGGTCCTGCTCGCGCTGCCGTCACCCGTGCAATCGGCGATGCCGCTCGTGACGATTGCGCTCGCCGCCGCGATCTGCGCTGTCGTGCTGTTGATGCGGGCACGCCCCGCCGGCACTCGATCTTGGGCGGCGCGCATCCGCAGAGCGGTGGCCCGCGACATCCACAAGGGGCTGCCCGCCCGACGGTCATGGATCGGCGTTGGGCTCGCCTCTGCACTCGTCGTCGCGGGCCACGCCGTCACCTTCCTGATCGCCGCGCGGACCGCCGGCGTCGCGGCGCCGGCGTCGCGGATGCTGCCGATAGCGTTGCTCGTGGCGGCGGTCACGGCGCTGCCGAGTCTGGGCGTGTGGGGGTCGCGCGAGGGCGCCGCCGCGTGGCTGTTCAGCGCGGCCGGCCTCGGTGCGCGAGCAGGGGTCGCCACCGGCGTCGTCTACGCCGTGATGATGCTCGTCGCCACCCTGCCTGGCGCCGCGGTGCTCGTCGTGGCATGGTTTCGGCGTCCGCGCCCGTCGGAGCCGACCGAACCGCGGCTACAGCGATCAACTGCACATGCCTGACCGCCCCTACACCCTCCTCAGCTGCAGCATGTCGATCGACGGCTACCTCGGCAGCCCGACGCCGCGCCGTCTCGAGCTCTCGAACGACGCCGACTTCGACCGGGTCGACGCCGTGCGCGCCTCCTGCGACGCGATCCTCGTGGGCGCTGAGACCGTGCGCAAAGACAACCCGCGGTTGGTGGTGCGCTCGCAGGCCCGTCGCGACGAGCGCACGTCTCGTGGGCTCGCGCCGTCGCCGATCAAGGTCACCGTGACCGAGCGGGTTGAGCTCGACGCGTGCGCCGACTTCTTCACCACCGGCGACAGCGAGAAGCTCGTCTACTGTGCGAGCGCGCGCGTGGATGGCGCCCGCTTGCGACTCGCGCCGATGGCGACCGTGGTCGATGCGGGCCACCCGGTCGAGATGCGCGGGATCAGCGAGGACCTCGGCGCCCGCGGCGTGGAGCGGCTGATGGTCGAGGGCGGCGGCAAGGTCCACACCCAGTTCCTGACCGACGACCTCGCCGACGAGCTGCAGCTCGTCGTTGCTCCGTTCTTCGTCGGCGACTCGCGAGCCCCGCGGTTCGTGCGCGACGGCCGCTTCCCGTGGAACCCCGGCCGGCGCGCAACGCTCGCCAGTGTGCGCGCGATCGGTGACGTGGTGCTGCTGCGCTATTCGCTCTCGCCGCGATTCCAGAGCGAGTGATCGAGGAGATCGATGCCGATGCCGCTGCCCACCGCGCGAATCCGCACCCAGGTGCTGGTGCCGCTGAGGTTCGCCGACGGGTACGCGACGACCGCCCGCGTATTCAGCTTTGACGGGCTGGCCGACGGCCGGGAGAACCTGGCACTCGGCCTCGGAGACCGGGCCGGCGCTGTCACGTCCACGGGACCCCGGTCGGTGCCGCTGGTGCGACCGCACAGTGAGTGCCTCACCGGGGACGTGTTCGGCAGTCAACGGTGCGATTGCGGCGCGCAGCTGCGCGAAGCGGTTGAGCGCATCGCCGACGCCGGTGGCTACTTGTTGTATCTGCGCCAGGAGGGGCGTGGCATCGGCCTGTACGCCAAGCTGGACGCCTACGGTCTGCAGGATTCAGGACTGGATACCTATGAGGCGAACGTCGCCCTGGGGCACGGAGAGGACGAACGCAGCTATCTGGTCGCCGCGCAGATGCTGGAGGCGCTCGGGGAGTCGCGGATCGCCCTGCTGAGCAACAACCTGGACAAGGCCCGGCAGCTCGCCCGGTTCGGCGTGACCGTGACCGCGCGGGTGCCGACGGGCGTACACCTGTCGGTCGAGAACGCCCGCTACCTCGCAACCAAGGCGGGAAGGGGCGCGCACGCGCTCGACGTCCCTCAGTCAGCGACGTGAGCATAGTCGCGGTCGAGGTTCGTCAGGGGACGACGAGCACATCGGCGTGCTCGACTGTGACGTCGAGCTGCCCGGCTCTCGCCTGCGCCAGCCGTCGGCGGGTATAGGCATCGGTTGCGCGGGCCAGCTCGAGCTGCTGCTCGCACGCCGCTCCGACCCACCCGGCGAACCACCCCGCGGACAGCTCGGACTGCAAGGCGCCGAGGCGCCACGGGCTGGGCCGGACGAGGACCGTGGCTCCCAGCCGGGTGAACTCCTCGACGGTGACGGCGACGGCGTCGGGGCCGAGCAGGCGGCCCCGATCGGTCGAGCGGCGCTGGTGCGCATCGAATGCGGCCGCGACGCGCGCGTCCAGTGGGTCCGCCGGGGTCACGCTCACACGCCCGACGACGGACAGGGTGAGCAGAACCGGACACCCGGCACCGGCACAGACGCCGATCAGTCCGGCCAGCTCCCCCTCGGTCAGCAGGTCCAGCACCGCTGAGGTCGTGATCAGGGCGGCGCCGGCGAGCTCGGCGTGATGCAGCCGCGTGATGTCGGAGTGCTCGGGCTCGACGGTGACCGCGCTCCCGTCGGCGGCCGCGCTGGGGCGCTCGGCGGCGGCGATCGCCAGCAGGTCTGCGTCCCGGTCGTGCACGATCCAATGCTGCGGCCCGGGCAACAGCGGTGCCAGCCAGCGGCCCATCGCGCCGGTGCCACCGCCGAGATCGTGGATCACCTGCCGGCCCGCTGCCGGCAGCGCCCGCCGCAGGCGCTCGACGAGGTCGAGGGCACGGGCCGCCGCGTCGGCGGGCTCGCGAAGGGCGAGCCATCCGGCGCTGACCCGGGTCCCCTGAGCGCTCATCGCGACGCCCGAGTCAGGGCACCCGCGACAACGGATACGGTGGTCGACCACCGGGGCAGCGACTCCCGTCGCTGCATGGCGAGGAGGCGCAAGCGCCGTCTCAACTCGGCGTCGCCAAGCCAGTCCCGGAGCGCCGCGGCGAGCGCCGTTGGTTCCTCGGGCGCCACCAGCAACCCCGGCCGGATCCCGTCGGCGCCATGACCGAGCGCCTCGCTCACCCCACCGACCTCGGTTGCGATGACCGGCAGCCCACGGGCCAGGCCCTCGATCACGACCATGCCGTACGTCTCCGCCCGCGAGACGAGCACCACCAGGTCCGCGGCGGCATAGCTGCGGTCGAGATCGGCTCCGGTCCGCACGCCGACGAACTCCACGCGATCTGTCAGCCCGCTCTCCAGCGAGCGCTCGCGCACAGCCTCCACGAACGCCGGGTCGCGCTCGAGACTGCCGACGCAGACGCAGTGCCATTGCAGGTCCCGTGCCCTCGCCAGGGCGTCGAGGAGCACGTCATGGCCCTTCTCGAAGGTGACCGCGGCGACGCACAGCAGCGCCCCGCCGGCCGCGGTTCCGATCGCGAGCTCGGCGGCGTCGACGCCCGGCTGCGCGACGTGCAATCGCTGGGGGGGCAGCTGGTACAGCTCCAGCAGCCGTTTCCGCGTCCACGCGCTGGTCGTCACGATGGCAGCGGCGGACGCGAGGACCGCGTGCTCGCGCACGCGCGCCGCCTCGGCGCCGTCGGCTGGAGGATCGTGACCCAGCGGCATGTGCACGAGCACGACCATGCGCAGACGCATCGCTTGGGGCACGAGCACCTCGGACGCCGCCGAGGCAATCAGGCCATCGAGCAGCACGAGAGTGTCGTCCGGGATCCGTTGTACGACACCGGCCAGGGCCGCGAACGAGGTCGCGTCGGGTAGTGGCCAGCAGCCGGGTATCGCGTGCTCATGCACCGACCAACCGAGCGAGCTGAGTCCGCTGCAGAGCTGGCGGTCATACGTGTTGCCCCCGCTCGGCCGGCCGGGATCGTCGACACCGTCCGGTACTACGACATGCACCGCCGTCACAGCGGCCGCTGATAGCTCGCCCAGGCGATATGCGACTCATGCAGCGTGACGAGGAGCCCGTCGAGCTCCCGCGCGGACTCGCCGAGGGCGCCGGCGTGCAGCCGGTCTGCGAGTCGATCCGCGACCACCCGAGCAAGCGCCTCGGTCGAGGTGTTGATCTCCGCGAACGCGGGCTCCTCATCGAGGTTGCGGTAGGTGAGCTCGGCGACCACCGCGTGCAGCTCCCGGGCCGCGCGACCGATGTCGACGACGATGTTGTCGGCGTCGAGTTCCGCCCGCTGGAACGTGGCGTCGACGACGAACGTCGCGCCGTGCAGCCGCTGCGCCGGCCCGAACACCTCGCCGTGGAAGCTGTGGGCGACCATCATGTGATCTCGCACAGTCACGCTGAACACGGTCTAATCCCCCTCGTAGGTGATCGTGTGGCATAGCGCATTCAGACTGCCAGCGGCCAGCCGCTCCATCACGTCCGGCAGCTCACAGAAGCGCGACTGCCCGGTGATGAGCACGTCGAAGGCGGGGTCGCGCAGCAGCTCGAGTGCCAGTGCCAGCCGGCCGGCCGTGGAGCGGCGGGCGCTGCGAGCGGGGGAGAGGGTGCCGACCTGGCTCGCGCGGATGCCGAGGCGGCGTGCGTGGAACACGCCACCCAGCGAAAGCCGCACCTCGGTGTCGCCGTACCAGCTGAGGTCGATGACCGTGCCCTCTGGGACCAGCAGGTCGAGCGAGCGCTGGAGCCCCGCGGAAGTGGCGCTGGTATGCACGACCATGTCGCGACCGTCGGCGGCGTCATCCGGCAGCGCGAAGTCCACGCCGAGCGCAGCCGCCACGTCGGCGCGATCGGCGTCGACGTCCACGAGCGTGACCTGGACCGCCGGGAGCAGACTCAGCAGGCGCGCGACACAGCAACCGACCATCCCCGCGCCGACGACGGTCACCCGATCGCCGATCAGCGGCGCGGCGTCCCACAAGGCGTTGACCGCCGTCTCGACGGTGCCCGTCAGAACGGCGCGAGCCGCAGGCACGCCCTCGGGCACGACGGTCACAGCGGCGGCCGGCACAACGTATGCGGTCTGGTGCGGGTAGAGGCAGAAAACCGTGCGGCCGCGCAACTCCGCCGGCCCCTGCTCCACGACGCCGACATTGAGGTAGCCGTACTTGACCGGCCCCGGGAACTCCCCTTCCTGGAACGGTGCCCGCATCGCCACGTACTGGCCCGGCGGCACACCGCCCCGAAACACCAACGTCTCGCTGCCGCGACTGACGCCGGACCGCAAGGTGCGCACCATGACCTCATCGTCGCGCGGCTCGGGCAGCGTGACCGGCCGGATCTCCCCGCAGCCGGGCGCGCGCAGCCAAAACGCGTGGGCACCGTCCCGCACGCGCCTCACCCAAGCCCTCGGCAAATCACTGAACCCAAGCCTCATCGAGCCAACACATCGAAGAGGTTCTACAACGATCCGCGCCTGCACTCCACCCGAGCTACAGCAACGGGCTGTTGCCGAGCCGCAGGAACCAGGTTTCGCCCTCGTATACGGCCGGGTGCCCCGTCTTCTCCTGCGCAAGCTTCGTGAAGGCCTCGATCACCCTCTCGTCGATCGCGGGACCGCCGCCGGGGGTTTCGCGGACAGCCACCTCACCGAACCGCTTCGCGAGGTGTTCGGCCGCATACTCTCGGGAGACTTGGCCGTCCGCCTCCAGCTCGAGCAACATCCACTGAGCAGCAGCCTGGATCGTGTCGTTCGTCGTCATCGACGGGGAGGCTACTACCGGGCGTCCTCGCCGGCAGCCTTGCCGGCCCGCTTGGCGGCCCTCCGCGACTTGCGCGCGGCCTTCTCCGCCGCCGTCTTGTCTCGCGCTTCGCCGTAGGATTCCGTCACGAGCGCCTTGCCGCCGGCCCAGCCGAAGGCACGGACGAGCAGCACGATTGCAAGCACGATGCTCCACGCGGTCGTCACGAGCTGCTGGGCTATCGAGTACGCGGTCGCATTCGACGAGCTGGTGATGCCTTTCAGCGAGAGCACGTTGAAGCCTTGGGTGACGCCGGCACCACCGGGCGTCACCGAGGTCATGTTGGCGATCGAGTTGCCGCCGACGACCCGCATGACGGTGTGGAAGCTCACCGGTATGTGGTACGCGGCGAGGAACACGGCGATGATCCCGAGCGTCGCGAGCCAGCTGAGAAACTCCGGCAGGGCGACCCTCGCGAGGTATGCACGCGGGCGCGCCGCGATCTGGCCGCCGTCCTTGGCCTCTTCCCACCAGTGACTGACTCTCGGCCCCAGCATCCGTGCGACTAGGTACAAGAGCATGCCGGCGCCGGCGAGCAGGATCACGGTCGTCCATGGATGTTCGCTGACGAAGCCGAACTGGAGGCTAAACGAGCCGCCGACTGTCAAGAAGAGGTACACGTAGGTGGCGATTCCGATGACTGTGAAGAATGCTTTCTGGACGACGTATCCGGCAAAGATGCCTGCGAACGTGGCCGCGGCGATGATCGTGGTGAACATGATCAGCATCGCAAGTGTCCCCAGGTTCGCGGGCAGGACGAAGTTGAGCGCGACCGCGGCTGCGTAGCATGCGAATATCTGCGTCCAACCGACCTCCGCCTTCGGGTAGGCACAGCGAAGGATCGAAAACCATGCAAACGCGGCCGTCGCCGTTTGCAGGGTGACGAGGACGATCGCCGCCAGCAGGTAACCCACCGAGATCGCGGTGATCGTCTGCCACACGTGTTTGAGCCACACGCTGATTTCCCAGCCGAACAGGGTCGCGGCGGCGCCGATCACGACCAGCAGCAGCGCAACGATCAGAATCGCCCTGATGTGCAGGTGCTGCCGAAGCCCTGCTACGGCGTCAGCGGGCATGCTCGCGTCCGCATTCAGTCATTGAGGCCTGCCACGCCCTTGATGATCAGGTAACCGCCGGCGGCTGCCGAGGCGATCGTCGCGACCGTCCGCCCGTGAGCCGCAAACCAGCGGTTCGTCTGCTCGAGCGCACGCTCAGCTGGCTCGGGGGCGAGCAGCAGGCACAGCATCGGCAGCTCGACCATCCACAGCATCACCGCGACGATCACGGCGAGATCGAGCAGTTCCGATGCGGTCGAGAGCTTCGCGTCGGCGATCGCCTTGACCGCGCCGATGTAGATCGGCGAAGGGACGATGTACAGCGTCACGCCGAGCAGGGCTGCGAGCCGGCGGCTCTTCAGATAGCGATCGATCTTCGACGGTCCGCTGCGCGGCGACGATCCGCTGCTGGAGCTCCGTCTGGGTCTCCTGACGAACAGGCGTACCGCGAGCGCGATCAGCAGGACCCCGAGCACGAGGTCGAGCCCTGCGCTGGCGGTGAGATGGCTCGGGCTGGTCGCGCCGAGTTCTTCGAGCAGGAGCAGCATGATCGTGCCGCTCGCGTAGGTGACGAGAAAGGCGGCAGCCACGAACGCGAACACGCGCGATCGGAGCTGTGAGCCTCGCCCGAGCGCTATCACCGCCGCCACCGCGGGTGGATAGATCGAGGCGCCGAATGCGAGCGCTAGGGCGTTCGCCGGCATCGCGGGAACCCGCGCTCGCTCGTCATGTTCCCGTTGGAGTGCCTGGCGTCATCGGTTTTCCGGCTCGAAGATACCGGCACTGCGAAATCGGCTGCGCGCAGTTCAGCCCACGGCTCGCCTACGGCGCCGGCAGCTCCTCGGCGGAGCGGATTGAGCCGGCGAGGCGTGCCGCTGACTCGGGATCGTGCGAAGGCAGGTAGACGGTGGGGTGCTGTGCGCAGTGGGCGAGGATCGTTTCGAGCGTCGCGACGTGCACCTTGGGGTCCGGCCCGATCGCGTCCGCTCGCAGCGACTGCAGTTGCTCGAGTGTGTCGGTGGCGTCGCCGGCGAGCATCACGTGCGATCCGGAGTCCTCGACGCAGATCACCGAGATGTGCCCGGGGGTGTGCCCCGGCGTCTCGACGGCGACGATGCGCCCGTCGTCGCTGAGCGCGCGGCTGCGCGCGAACGCGCCGAACGGGCCGCCGTCGAGGCGCGCGTGCGTCAGTACCACCTCTGAGACGTCGTCGAGCTCGAGTCCGGCCGCGTCCATGGCGCCGCGCAGCTCCTGGTCGTGCGCCACGTCAAACCGGGCGAACGGCACGTTTCGCGCCGCCGCTGTCTCGCCGGTGTCGATGAGGCACAGAACACCTTCGTGCTCGATCGCCCAGCAGTGGATCGGCAGCGGCTCCGACCACGTGCCCGGCAGAAACAGGTCGAGCTGCCGTCGCGCGCCGCTGCGCGGAAACAGGAAGCTGTGCTTGACGCGCACCGTGCCGGTGTTTAGTGCGTGGATCTTCATGGGCTCGGTGCCAAGGTGCTCGGCGCCTGCACACTAGGGGTTTCGCGATCGGCGGGCCCCTCGGCGACGGAGCCCTCGACGTTGATGTGTGGCAGGTGCGCGTCGAGCCAGTGTGGGAAGCGCCACGTCACCGGACCGAGCAGCTCGAGCACCGCCGGCAGCAGCATGCAGCGCACGACCACCGCGTCCAACAGGACCGCGACGGCCAGCACGAAGCCAAACTCCTTCAGGGTGCGCTCGTCGCCGAGGACGAACGACAGGAACACGCACACCATCACCGCGGCCGCCGCCGTGATCACGCGACCGGTCAGGCTGATGCCGTCGGCGACAGCCGTCGATGCGTCCCGCTTGCGCAGCCACTGCTCGCGTATCCGCGAGACCAGGAAGACCTCGTAGTCCATCGACAGCCCGAAGACGACAGCGAACATGATCACCGGCACCCACGGCTCGATCGGGCCCTTTTGCACCCCCAGCAGACCTCCCAGCCATCCCCACTGGAAGACCGCAACCCCCACGCCGAGTGCGGCGCCGACGGTCAGCAGGTTCATCAGCGCCGCCTGCAGCGGGATCACCAGCGAGCGGAATACGAGCAGGAGCAACAGCGCTGAGAGCAGGATCACGATCGCGAAGAACAACGGCAGCTTGCTCGAGAGCACGTGCGAGAAGTCGACCGCGCCCGCGGTGAAGCCGCCGACGAGGACCGGCGTGCCGGTGCGGAGTTCGAGCGGTGGCAGCACTTCGCGACGTAGCCGGTTCACCAGTTCGGTTGTCGCGAGCGCCTCCGGGGCCGAGCTGGGATACACCCGCATGACAGCCACCGCGCCCGAAGGAGAGACCTGCGGCTGCGTCACCGCGACGACGCCCGGCGTGCCGCCGAGGGCTGAGCGCAGCGCGGCCAGCGCCGCGTCCGGTTCGTGGCCGTGCAGCTCGGCAACGATCAGCAGCGGGCCGTTGAAGCCCTGGCCAAAGCCCTGCGCGAGCAGGTCGAATGCCCGGCGTGAGCTGACGCCCGCCGGGTCGTTTCCCGCGTCGCTTTCGTCCAGGCGCAGCGCGAACACGGGGACCAGCAGCGCGATCATCACCGCCAGCGAGCCGATCGCCAGCGGCCACGGGTGCGCGCGGACCACCTCGCTCCAGCTCCGCCACAGCGAGCGCCTCGGGGCGAGCGCTGCCTCGCCGGCGCCGGCGCCGGCGCCGTTGCTGGCTGCGGGCGCGCCGCGATGGCGGCCGGGCAGCCGCCGTCGCGCCTCGGGCGGGCGCACAAGCCGGTACCCATGGCGTGAGAGGAGCGCCGGCAGCAGCGTGAGTGCGGCGATCAGTGTCAACAGCACCGCGATCACCGCCGCGATTGCCAGCCCGTACATGAACGGCACGCCCGTCGCGAACATGCCGAGCAGCGCGATCACCACGGTTGTGCCCGCGAGCAGGACCGCACGCCCGGAGGTGTCCATCGCCTCGAGCACCGACAGCTCGACGTCGCCCAACGTGAGGTAGCTCTCGCGAAAGCGCGTGACGATGAACAGCGAGTAGTCGATTCCGACGCCCAGTCCGATCATCAGCGCGAGGTCAGGCGAGATGTTCGACATATTCGTCACGTGGGTGGCCAGCTCGATCAACCCGACACCGGTGACCAGGCCGAAACCAGCGGTGACGAGCGGCATCCCGGCGGCGGCGAGCGAGCCGAAGGTGATCAGCAGGATGATCAGGGCAGCGATCACGCCGACGGCCGTCGCCGGGCCGACGCTGAACCCCTCTGCCTGCTCGACCACCTGCCCGCCCGCCGCGACCTGCAGGCCGGGGACGTGCACGGCTTGCACCTGGGCGAGCAGCGGCTTGCCGGTGTCGGCCGGCAGCAGGTTGGCGCGCTTGTCGTAGTTGACGGTCGCGAATGCCGTCGTCCGATTCGAGGAGACCTGCACCGCTCCAGCCGGGCCATACGGGCTGACGACGCCCGCCACGTGCGCCAGTCTGCTGACGCGTTCGAGCAGCGGGACGATCGCGCCGCGCACGGCGGGCGCGTCGATCGTGCCGTGGGCGACGTGGAAGACGATCGTGTCGGCGTCGCCACTCTGTGCTTTGAACTCGCGCTTCAAGAGGTCGCTGGCTCGCTGCGACTGGGTTCCGGGTAGCCCGAAAACCGTGACGTAGTTCGGCCCGATCGCCTGTGCGATCACCGTCGTCAGGATCGCGACGGCCACCCATGCGACCACGACGCGACGGCGGTGGGCGATGCACCAGCGAGCGAGACGCCTCATACGGTGCGCGACCTCCTTCCAGAACGCCCAGCCCCGGGCGGTCTCGGCGGCGTTCAGCGACGGTACTCCTTTCTCGCCGGCGACGCCCGGGTCAGGCGGGCTTCTCGAACACGAGCCGGTAGTGATCCAGCAGCTCTCGTTCGAAGCAGATCTTGTTGGCGCTGACGCCCGAGGTGAACGCCATCCGGAATTCGGCGCTGGTTAGCCACCGCGGCAGCAGCCGCGCCTTCAGCAGCGTCTTTCGCAGGCTCGGCGCGCCGATGCGTGCGTTCCACTGGGTGATCGTCTCGATGTAGTCGAGCCGACCGCTCTCGCTCGAGACCGACCGCAGGTGCGGCTCGGCGCAGCGGATCACCTGCTCCTGACCGAACGGCAGCCATGAGCCGGGAAACTGACAGCCGAGGAGCGCCAGGATCCAGGCGTCCGAGTTCCTCGGCGCGCGAGTGCTTATCTGCTCGTACGGGATCATGTTCTGACCGAAGACCATCGTCTGCAGATAGAGGCGCCCGCCCGGCGGCAGCACGTTCGCGATGTGGGCGAAGATCGCGCGATAGACCTCCTCCTGGCGCCCGGCGCGGTAGTCCTCGACCGAGCAGAAGTGCTCAAACGCGCCAAGGCTTGCGACGGCGTCGAACGGACCGAACGTGTCGCGGTCGACCTCGCGCGCGTCGTGCAGGTGGACATCCAGTTGGTGACGGCGACACGCGGCCGCCTGCGCGGAGGAGAGCGTGACGCCGAGTCCGGTGGCACCCTCGCTGCGGGCGAAGTTCAGCAGCGGGCCCCACCCGCAGCCGAGGTCCAGCATCCGCCGCCCGGGGGCAATCCCGATCTGCTCCGCAACGTAGTCGTGCTTTCGCCGCTGGGCCTGCTCGAGCGTCAAGGAGAAGTCGCCGTCGTACTTCGCGCAGCTGAAGTCGGCGAGCTCGCCGAGGCTCAGGCGGATCACCCGATCGGTCAGCGAGTAGGTGAAATCCATCTCCCTGCGGTCAGCCACGGATGACCGTCCCCGCTGCGAGCTGACACTCGGCCCTTGCCCTCCCAGTCAGCGCCCCCCGCGCTGCGTCGGGCACGTTCACCGCACTCAATCGTCCTGGGCGATGTCCAGGCGGGAGGAGTCGACGGGGGTGTAGCTCGTCTGGACCTCGTGCAGGCGCAGCTCGGAGGTGTGAACGAGCTGCTTGGCGATCTGCGCCTGGTAGTTCGCGAACGCCGGTGAGCGGTAATGCTCCTCCAGCGCCTCCCGGTCGCGCCACTGCTGCACGAGCACGAAATGCGCCGGATCGTCGAGCGACTGCGCGAACGCGTAGGAGATGCAGCCGGGTTGCTCACCCGCGCTCGCTTGAGTCGCGCGCATCAGCTCACGCACCGCCTCGACTCGGGGAAGCTGCGCGTAGACGTCTCCCAGCGCGATGATCACGCGTGCCTACTGGAGGTATTTCTCGACCGTGTTGGCGTCGCGCGCCTGCGCCTCGTCGGGATCATGGCCGGCCTCGCGCAGCGCCCGTCGCTGGCGCAGCAGATCCCAGCAGCGGTCGAGTTCCACCGACAGCTCCTCCCGCCGCCGGCGATCGGCGTCGAGCGCGTCCTCGTCGATCGCGTCCTCCTGCTCGCGGTCGACCAGCGCGTGCTCCTCGCCGACCAGTGCCTCGATGCGTCCCAGGATCGACTCGTCGTCCATCAGCTCAGGGTAGCCGAGCAAGCAGGAGGATGCCCGGGCGTGATTAGCTCTGGCCCGTGCTTGGTTTGCCCGAAGGTGTGACGGCGTGCCTGTTCGATCTCGACGGCGTGCTGACGCAGACGGCCAAGGTGCACGCTGCCGCGTGGAAGCAGATGTTCGACGAGTACCTGCGCGCGCGCGCCGAGCGCACGGGCGAGCAGTTCGTCGCGTTCGACCCGGTACATGACTACGACGATTACGTCGACGGCAAGCCTCGCTACGAGGGTGTGCGCTCGTTTCTGGCAGCGCGCGCAATCAAACTCCCTGAGGGCGGCCCCGACGACGCGCCGGACGCCGAGACGATTCACGCGCTCGGCGACCGCAAGAACCGGATCGTGCTCGAGTTGATCCGAAAGCACGGCGTCGAGCCCTACGACGGCTCGGTCCGCTACGTGCACGCGGTGCGCGACGCCGGGCTGCGGCGCGCGGTCGTCTCCTCGAGCACCAACTGCCGCGACGTGCTGCACGCCGCCGGCATCGAGGACCTGTTCGAAGCCGTCGTCGATGGCGTCGTCGCCGAGCGCGAGCACCTGCACGGCAAGCCCGCACCCGACACGTTCCTCGCGGGAGCCCGCGCGCTGGGCGTCGAGCCGGCCCAGGCCGCCGTCTTCGAGGACGCGCTCGCTGGTGTCGAGGCCGGACACGCAGGGCATTTCGGCGTCGTCGTCGGCGTCGACCGCGTCGGGCAGGCCGACGCGCTCAAGCAGCACGGCGCCGACGTCGTCGTGCGCGATCTCGCCGAGCTGTTGCAGGCGCCATGATCGACCATTCCACGTTCACGGTCGAGCCGTGGGTCGTGCGCGAGACCGAGCTGGATCTCGACAAACTCGCCCAGACGGAGTCGGTGTTCGCGCTCGCCAACGGCCATCTCGGGCTGCGGGGGAATCTCGACGAGGGTGAGCCGGCCGGGTTGCCGGGCACATATCTCGCGGGCTTCTGCGAGGTGCGCCCGCTGCCGTCCGCCGAGGCCATCTACGGACAGCCGGAGGCCGGCGAAGCGCTGATCAACGTGACCAACGGCAAGCTGATCCGTCTGCTCGTCGAAGACGAGCCGCTCGACATCGGCTACGGCGAGCTGCATAGTCACGAGCGCGTCCTCGACCTGCGCGCCGGTGTCCTGCGCCGTACGCTCGTGTGGGAGTCGCCAATGGGACGCTCGGTGCGGATCACCTCCACGCGCCTTGTGTCGTTCACGCAGCGAGCGATCGCGGCGATCCTCTACGAAGTCGAGGCGCTCGACGGCGATACGCCGGTGGTCGCGCAGTCGGAGCTCGTCGCGAACGAGACGGTGCTGCTCCCCGAGGACGACCCGCGCGCTGCGGCGGGGCTCGCCTCACCGCTGATCTCGGAGTACGCCGGCGTGCTCGACAACCGCGCGCTGCTGGCACACTCGACGCGCACGAGCGGGTTGAGGATGGCGGCGGCGATGGACCACATGATCGACGGGCCGCCCAACACGAGCGCCACGGCTGAGGGCTTCGACGACCTGGCGCGCGTGCTGATCACTGCCGATCTCGCGCCCGGCAAGCCGCTGCGCATCGTCAAGCTGCTCGCCTATGGGTGGTCTTCGCGGCGTACGACCCCCGCGATCAACGACCAGGTCGCTGCGGCGCTGGCGGAGGCGCGACATCGGGGCTGGGACGGGCTGCTGGCGGAGCAGCGCAGCTACCTCGACGACTTCTGGGATCGCGCCGACGTTGAAATCGAGGGTGACGCAGAGCTCCAGCAGGCGGTGCGCTTCGGGCTGTTCCACATGCTCCAGGCGGGCGCCCGCTCCGAGCGCCAGGCGATCGCCGCCAAGGGCCTGACCGGGACAGGCTACGACGGTCACGCGTTCTGGGACACCGAGACGTTCGTCCTGCCGGTCCTCAGCTACACCGTTCCGCATGCGGCTCGCGACGCGCTGCGTTGGCGCCGCCAGACGCTCGAGCTCGCGCAAGAACGGGCGCGCTCGCTGGGACTGCACGGTGCGGCGTTCCCGTGGCGCACGATTCACGGACAGGAGTGCTCGGGCTACTGGCCGGCGGGGACCGCGGCGTTCCACGTCAACGCCGACATCGCCGACGCCGTCAGGCGTTACCAGGTGGCGAGTGCCGACGAGGAATTCGGTGCCGGCGACGGCCTCGAACTGCTGATCGAGACGGCACGGCTGTGGCGCTCGCTGGGGCATCACGACGCCGACGGGCGCTTCCGGATCGACGGGGTGACGGGCCCCGACGAGTACAGCGCGATCGCCGACAACAACGTGTACACCAATCTGATGGCGCAGCGCAACCTGCGCACAGCTGTTGCCTGCGCCCAGCGTCACCACGGGCGCGCCGTCGAGCTGGGTGTCGACGACGAGGAGCTCGCCGAGTGGCGTGACGCGGCGGACGCGATCATCGTTCCTTACGACGAGAAGCTGGAGGTTCACCAGCAGGCGCAGGCGTTCACCGAGCACGAGGTCTGGGATTTCGCCGCCACGCGCGCCGATGAGTACCCCTTGCTGCTGCACTTTCCATACTTCGACCTGTACCGCAAGCAGGTCGTCAAGCAGGCGGATCTCGTGCTCGCGCTGCATCTCCGCGGAGACGCCTTCACCGACGAGGAGAAGGCACGCGACTTCGCCTACTACGAGCAGCTGACGGTGCGCGATTCCTCGCTCTCCGCTTGCACGCAGGCGGTGATCGCGGCCGAGGTCGGCCACCTCGAGCTCGCCTATGACTACCTGTCCGAGGCGGCGCTGATCGATCTCGACGACATCCAGCACAACACGCGCGACGGGCTGCACATCGCGTCGCTCGCCGGGACGTGGATCGGCGCGGTCGCCGGCTTCGGCGGGCTGCGCGACCACGACGACATCCTCAGCTTCACGCCGCGCTTGCCCCAGGCGCTCAGCCGCATCGTCTTTCGTCTGTGCTTTCGCGGACGACGGCTGGCGGTCGCCGTGGAGCACAAACGGGCGACCTACAAACTGCTCGAAGGCGACGCGCTGCAGATCGTCCATCACGGCAAGAAGGCGACGGTCCAGCCGCAGCGTCTGCTGGTTCGCAAGATCCCCCCGCCTCCCCAGTGGCCGACCCCGAGCCAACCACCGGGGCGCGCGCCGCAGCGGCGGGAGCTGCCGGCGTGATCGGCTGGTCCCTGACGACGCTGGCAGGGGCTCGCGCGTAGGATCGCGACTACCGTGCAAGACCAGCCGATCGAGCAGCTGCTGCGAGCCATCGACGAGCTCGATGTCGAGCGCGTGCTCGCGCTGGCGGCACCCGACGTCCGGCTGTTGACGGTCGACGGCCGCCGCTCCGCGGGCACGACCGGAATGCGTGAACTGTTGACGGACTTCCTCACCGCGCTGCGCTCCTCAACTCACCGCATCACCGCTCAGTGGCACGAGGACGACGTCTGGATCGCCGAGGTCGACGCTACGTACGAACTGAGGGACCTGACGCGACTCGGTGTGCTGCCGCGAGCGTTCATCGTGCGCGCCGGGCCGGACGGCCTGAGTGACGTGCGCGCCTACGGTGCGCACGAGCGGCCACTCGGCGAGCTGAGCAGCCGCGAGCACGAAATGCGGCTGGGCGGCCATTGGATCCCTCCGCTCTGACGTGTGCCTCCGGATCGGCGCGCGTTTGACTGCGCCCGAGGCGGGCCTACCTTGAACGCGATGGGCGAGCAGTCGGGTGTAGCTTATGAGGTGATGGGGGCGTCGAATGAGGGTGCGGAATGGATGCGGCTGTTCTGGCTCGTATTCGAACGGACGTCGAACCCGATCGTTCTGCTCGACGACCAGCGGCGCATCGAGGACCTCAACGGCGCCGCACTCTCCCTTCTCGGCGTCGCCGACAAGGACGAGCTGCTGGGCAAGGTCATAGACGAGAGGATCAGGCCCGAGGAACGCGAGCAGGCCGTGCGTGACTGGGAAGCGTCCGTGCATTCGGGCGAATACACCGGTAAACGCGTCCTGCTTCGAGCCGACGGGACCGAAGTGCCGGTCGACTTCGCCGCGCGGCTGGCGGACATCGGCGCGCGCCGCCTCACGATCTACGTCGTGGCCGCCCACGACGCCACGTACAAGCCGTCGGCCCGATTGGGGGACAACCTGCCGCTGCGCTCGCGTGAGCGGGAGGTCGTGACCCTGATCGCGCTCGGCCTCGACACCGACGAAATCGCCGAACGGCTGTACATCTCGCCATCGACGGTCCGCACCCACGTACGCAACGCGATGGGCAGGCTGGGTGCGCACACGCGCGCGCAGCTCGTGGCGAAGGTCCTCTGCGCCGAAAAAGCGATCCATCCAGCGCACCTCGCCGGGTAGCCGCACCGGGATCGCCACGGCTCGACGCGCGCCCGCTGCCACTATGAACGGTGTGAGTCCCGCGCAGCGAGAGCGAGCGAGCGTCGATGCGGACGATCTGGAAGTCCCCGAGGAGCTGAGCCGACGTCGCCTGCGCACGCGCCTGGCGCTGCTCGCGGGGCTGATCCTGCTCGTCGTCGCGGTCGTGACGCTGGTACCGGGGCTCGAGGGGCTGCGCACGCGGCTGTCGCGCGCGGCGCCCGGCTGGCTGGCGCTCGGAGCCGTGCTGAAGGTGCTCTCGGGCCTCGGCTACGTCGCCGTCTTTCGCATGGTCTTCTGCCGGCGGATGAGCTGGGGCGTGAGCTACCAGATCGGCATGTCGGAGCTGGGCGCCAACGCGCTCTTCCCGACCGGCGGCGCCGGGGGCCTCGCGCTGGGGGCGTGGGCGCTGAAACGCGGCGGGATGCCCGCGAGCGAGATCGCCCGGCGCACGGCGGCGTTCTTCCTGTTGACGAGCGTCCCGAACGTCGTCGGTGTGATCCTCGTCGGACTCGGGCTCGCGGTCGGATTGTTTCCGGGTGAGAGCAACCCACTTTTGACGCTCGTCCCAGCCGCCATCGCCGCGTTGGCCATCGCAGGAGCCCTGCTCGCGGGTCGCACCGCGGGTGCGCTGCACGCGCGGCTTCTGCGCAGCGAAGCCGCCGGATCCTCACGACGCGTGACCGTCACGTTGAAGACGCTCGTCGCAACCGCCGACGGCGTCAACGAGGCGGTCGCCCTGCTGCGCGAGCGCAACCCGTGGCTGATCGGTGGCCTGATCGCATACCTGGCGTTCGACGTGATGGTTCTGTGGGCGTCGTTTCGCGCATTCGGGTCCAGCCCGCCGCTGGGCATCGTGTGGATCGGATACCTGATCGGCGAGCTCGGAGGGTTGATCCCGGTGCCCGGCGGCATCGGCGGCATCGACGCGGGCCTTGTGGGGACGTTTGTGCTCTACGGCGTGCCCGTCACCGCCGCTGCCTCGGCCGTGCTGGCCTACCGGGCAATTGCGCTATGGGTGCCTGCGCTGCTCGGCAGCATCGCTTTCGTGATGCTGCGGCGGCTGCTGCGCAACGAGTCCCAAAAGCTCGCGGTCTGCGCCCCGCAGACGGAGATGGAGGTGATCGGACTCGGTCGCGTCGTCGTCTCCGGGAGCAGCGCCGGAGCGTCCGCGCCGCACCGGCCCACCTGTCCCACGTGAGTTTTCGGGCGCCATACGCGTGATATAAACTCCGCATATCCCAACGGGCGGAATGCTTCTAGCACGGCCGTCGAGGGGGTGCCGCGGCTCCCAGGGGGGATCCTCGCGGCCGTCGGTGGATTGGGCCGGGCTGGCCCTGGAGGCTCGATGTTCAGTCAGGGGCAGCTGCGCTATTTCGTCACGGTCGCCGAGGAGGGGCAGATAACGCGTGCGGCGAAGCGTCTGCACCTCGCGCAGCCGGCCCTCTCGCAGGCGATCGCGCAGCTGGAAGGCGAGCTCGGCGTGGAGCTGCTCGTGCGCCACCCCCGCGGCGTGACGCTGACCGACGCGGGTGAGGCGTTTCTGGTCAAGGCTCGCGCGGTGCTCGCGGCTGAGGCCGAGACGGCGCAGACGGCGCTGGCGCTGAGGCGAGCCGCCAGCGACGCGATCGCGATCGGCTTCGTCGGCCCACCGCCCTCGCTCGGCTGCCCGGAGCTCTTCGGCGCGTTCGAGCGGTGCCACCCGCATGCCCGGATCTCGTTCCTTGACCTTCCGTTCCCTTGCGGGCACACAGCCGACTGGTTGGCGGGTGTGGACATCGCGTTCTGCCATGCGCCGGTGCTCGAACCGGGGATCTGCGTGCAGCTGGTTCGAGTCGAGCCGCGCGCGCTGGTGGCTCACCGCTGTCATGCGCTCGCGAGCTACCGGAGGCTGGCGGTGAGCGATGTCCTTGACCAGACGTTCGTCAGCTATCACCCGGACGTGCAGCCGGCGTGGGCGGCGTTCCATAGCCTCGACGATCATCGCGGCGGGCCGCCGGGACAGCTGACCGGCGACCACGCGCTGAGCACGCTGCAGATGCTCGGGATCATGTCTTCGCCGGGAGCCATCACAACAGTGCCCCTCGGCGATGCCATGCTCGCCAGCCAGGTCCTGCCTGACATCGTCGCGCTGCCGCTCGAGGATGCCGCGCCGGCGGCGGTGTCACTGGTGTGGCGCGAGGATGCGAGCAACCCGCTGCTGGAGGATCTCCTCGACGTGGCGAAGCGTGTGGCACGGGATGAAGATGAACTTTAAGCGTGGTCACCTCCTGTACTTCGTGACGGTCGCCGAGACTGGGCAGATCACGCGTGCAGCAAGGAGGCTGAACGTGGCGCAGCCCGCCCTGTCACGGGCGATCACCCAGCTCGAGTCCGACCTCGGCTTCAAGCTGCTCGAGCGTCATGCGCGTGGTGTCAGCTTGACACCGGCTGGCGAGACGTTTCTGGTGAAGGCGCGGGCCGCCGTGTCGGCGTGGTCTGACGCGCTCGCGACCGCGCAGTCGATGGCACGCGTTCGCCGGGGCACGATCGAGTTCGGTTTCGTCGGAGTGCCGCCCGGGCTGGACAGCCCGGCGCTGCTGGAAACGTTCGCGCAGGACTACCCCGAGATCGACGTGTGCTACCGCGAGCTGGCGTTCCCGTCGGCGCTCGCCGGGTCGTGGCTCGCCGATGTCGACGTCGCCGTCAGCCATCGACCGCCGATCGACCCGGCTGTGTGGACGTACGTGCTGCGCCGCGAACCGCGGGTGGTTCTGGTACCGAGTCGCCACCACCTCACGGGACGCGGCGAGCTGTCCGTCGCCGAGGTGCTCGATGAGACCTTCATCGGCTTCGACTCGTCGGTTGACCCCGGGTGGGCAGGGTTCTGGAGCCTCGACGACCACCGCGGCGAAAGTCCACGGCTGGTGACGGCCGACCGGGCTTCGAACCCGCACGAGGTTCTCGCCGCGCTGACTGTGCGCGATGCGATAACGACCGTTCCCGCCGCTGTCGCCAGCCTGATTCCGGAGTTCCTAACGGGGGTCGTGGCGATTGCGCTGCGCGACGCGGGGCCCGCGACGATCGTCATGGCTGGGCACACGGATCGCGCCAACCCGCTGGTGGCGAGTCTGTTGGACTTCGCGCGTGCGAGCGGCGACGCGGCACGCGCGGCGGCCGCCGTCGCGCGCCTTCGCTGAACCCGGGGCCGGGGCCGCCGCTGGCGCGAGCGGCGCCGATGCACCGTCAGCTCGTGCTGCCACGCCGCAGACGGCGAGGGAAACCGTGACGATCATCGCCCAGCCGATCGGGATGAGGACGGCAAGCACGCTTCTCGGAGCTTCACCGACTGCGGCGCGAAAGTCCAATATGTCTTATCCGGGCTGAGATCGGCCGCCCGCATAGCGGTGTGAATCATGGACAGCTGTCCAAGGCAAAACGCGCCAGAACGTCGCAGAATTGCTCTCGTCCCCCGGCCGAGCAGGCTGCACGGCCCTGCACGAGAGAGGCGTATATGCCAGGTGTGATTGTTTCCTACGACGGCACCCGCAACGACCGCGACGCGCTGGCCCTCGGGCGGCTGTTCTCCCTCGCCGGCGCGGCGATCTCGCTCGCATACGTCCGGCACGTCACCGAGCCCGATCCGCAGAAGGAGGCGGCGGCCGAGCAGCAGGCCGCGCACCTGCTCAGCGCCGGCGCGAGCCTCCTCGGCATCGACGGGGTCGGTGAGAACGTGATCGTCGATTCATCGACCGCCGAAGGGCTCGCGACGCTCGCGACACAGCTGGGCGCCGCGGTGATCGCGTTCGGGTCGGACTACCGCACGCCACCGGGCCGCGTGAACGTGGCGCAGACGCCAGATCAGCTGCTCGATCGCGATATCGCGTGCTCGCTCGCAATCGCTCCGGCGGGCCTGCGGCGCGAGCCCGTGGAGCAGAGCATCGGCACGGTCGGCGTCTACGACGAGGACGACGACGAGGCCGCGTCGAGCACGGCGGCGAGCCTCGCACATGCTCTCGGCGCGGTCGTCACCGACGGCGACGCCGACCTGCTCGTGATCGCCTCGCGCCACGATGCTCCCCCCGGGCGGCTGCAGCTGAGCGCCACCGCGCGTGAGCGCGTCGAGGCGGCGCTGTGTCCCGTTCTGTTGCTCGCGCGGGGCGTCACGCTGGCGTTCGACCGGGCTCGATGACGACGTGCCTGACCGGCACGCTGCGCAGCTGCTCGCGTGCGCGCTCGAGCACCTCGGTCTCGAACCAGTCGACCTGGCCTGCAGGGGGTGTGAGGACGATCACCTCGTCGAAGTGATGCACGCGCAGCTCGTCCTCGATGCGTGCGAACGGAGCGATCGCGTCGCCGACGGCGCCGTCCGCGTCGATCCCGTGGCCGGCGGCCCATGCGAGCGTTCGCAACAGACGCCGGCGGGCGGCTTCGGTCTCGCGGTCGATGTCGGTGGTGACCCAATCGCCGGGACTACGAGCGCCGGCGGGCAGGCGTCCGCGCCTCGCGGGGAAGGTTGCGCGGCAGCAGGCGTCTAGTTCGTCGAGGCCACCACGACCTCGGACACCACAAACCCGACAATGCGAGGCAACCCCATGAAGCGAATCCCCCTACTGCTGGCCGCCCTGCTGGTGGCCGCCGCAAGCGGCTCGGCCGTCGCGAGCGCACACGGTGGCGCATCCACGGCGCGGGGCGCTGGCGCGAAAGCGCGCGCCGCGCGGGCGACGGAGGTCGTACTGCATCACACGAGCCTTGGATCGATCCTGACGACGTCGTCGGGATTCACGCTGTACGAGTTCACGCGCGACCACGGCAGCGCGAACAGCTGCGTGAAGATCCGCGAATGCCCACAGGTGTGGCCGGCGCTGGAGACCGTCGGCCGGCCGACGGCGGGCCCGGGCGTGAAGAGCTCGCTGCTGTCGAGTATCCGGATCGCCGGTGGTGCCAGCCAGGTCACCTATGCGGGTCACCCGCTGTATCGCTACAGCGCGGACAGCCGCGGCGCGACCGACTACGTCGGCTTCAGCGCCTTCGGCGGAAAGTGGTACGCGCTGGGCGCGTCGGGCCAGACGGTCAAGTAGCGAGGCCGGAGAATGCATGATCGCGCCCGGCGCACGATTGCAGCCGGGCGCGATCCCTCATGTAAAGCGCCCGCTCGTCCGATGCTCTACCTGTGACGCTGTCATTCGCGCGCGAGCCCTGGACCGACCCGCTGTGGGCGCATGCCGAGCGCTCGGCAGAGGCCTCGCTGCGCGAGCTGCCCGAGGCAGTGATATTGGCCTTCGACGCCGACCTGTGCCTCGTTCGTGCCGGCGGGCAGGCGCTCGAGCGACTCGGCGACCCCGCGAGCTGCGCTCCGGGAAGTCCGCTCGAGCACGTGCTTCCAGGTGATCTGTGGTTGACGATCGAGCCGCTGCTGCGCTCGGCGCTCGCCGGCGAGACGCGCTCCCGCGAGATCTGGACGGGGGCCCAGCGACACTGCGTGCTGGTCGACGTCGGCCCGCTGCGCGAGCACGGCGCCCAGGGCGCGGTGACCGGCGGACTGCTGGTGGTGCTGGAGATCACAGCGCGCAGGCAGGCGGAGCTGCTCGAACCGCACCTGAACAGCGACTTCGACGGCGAATACGAGCGCCTCGAGCACACGCCGATCGGCGCGGGCGTGCTCGAGCTCGACGGCGGCTGGCTGCTGGTGAACCGCGCGCTGTGCGAGATCACCGGCTACACCGCCGAGGAGCTGATCGGGCGACCGTTCGAGGAGATCGTGCACCCCGACGACGCCGACAACGACAGCGAGCAGCGCCGGGCGCTGCTCGCCGGTGAGATCCCCGCGTTCCGGGTGGACAAGCGTCTGCTCGACGCTGCCGGGGAGGCCGGCTCGACGATCCTGTCGCTGTCGCTGGTGCGCGAACACGACGGCACGCCGCTGCATTACGTCGCCCAGTTGCAGGACGTCTCGGAGCGCAGGCGTCTCGAATACAACCTGCGGGCGCTGGGTGACCACGATCCGCTGACGGGCGTGCGTAACCGCCGTCTGTTCGGCCACGACCTCAAACTTCAGGTCGCCCGTTCGCGGCGCTACGGCGAGGTTGCAGGGCTGATGCTGATCGAGCTCGACGCGTTCGCGCGATTCACCGAGTACCACGGCGAGCAGGCTGCCGACGAAGCACTCGAGGCCGTCGCGCGTGCGCTCAGCCGCAGGCTCAGGGAGACGGACCTGCTGGCGCGAGTCGGCGCCGAGCAGTTCGCGGTGCTGCTGCCGCACATCGACCTGCCGGGGCTGGCGGTCCTCGCCGAGGGCCTCGATCGCGTGATCAGCGCGTGCGGAGTGGACGTCGGCGACGAGCTGCTGCACCCGTCCGCCGGCATCGGCTTCACGCTCGTGGACGAGCACGCGCTCACGGCCGAGCAGGCGCTGCTGGCAGCCGATCGCGCGATGCGCGACGCCCGGCAGGCCGAGGTCGGCGCCGGCGGCTGAGCGCACCGCCGGACCCTCCGGCGCGGTGAATACGCTCACCGTATGCAGCCAGGCGACCGTCTCGCGGTCATCGATCTCGGGTCGAACTCCTTCCGGCTGGTTGTGTTCGTCGCGGGGGCGGGCTGGTGGAAGCGGATCGACGAGATCTACGAGCCGGTGCGCATCGGCGAGGGCCTGATGGCCTCGGGCAGGCTGGGGGAGGAGCCGATGCAGCGCGCGCTGGCGACGCTGGACGTGTTCGCGCACTTCTGTCGCGCGAGTGGCCTCGGGGCCGACTCTGTGGATGCGGTCGCGACGAGCGCGATTCGCGACGCGGAGAACGCCGAGGAGTTCCTGACACGCGCACGCGCCTGTTTGGGACTGCCGATCCGCGTGCTGAGCCGCGAGCAGGAGGCGCGCTACGGATACCTCGCGGCGGTCAACTCGACGACGCTGCGCGACGGCAACGTGCTGGATCTCGGCGGCGGCTCGCTGCAGCTGGTGCGGGTGGCCGACCGGCTGATCAGCAGCTCGGGCTCGTGGCCGCTCGGCACGGTGCGCATGAGCGAGCGCTTCCTGCCGCCCAACGGTCCGGCCAAGCGCAGGCAGCTCGAGGAGCTGCGCGAGCACGTCGCGCTGCAGCTCGCGCAGGCGCCGTGGCTCGCCGAGGACGCGCGCATCCAGCACGGCAGGCGCCTCGTGGGGATCGGCGGCACGGTCCGCAATCTCGCCGCTGCGGCCCAGCGCGCCGCCGGCCTGCCGTCCAACGGCGTGCAGGGCATGGTCGTGGAGCGGGGTGCGCTCGACGAGCTCGTGGTGCGCCTCGCCGCGCTACCCGCGGCCGAGCGGGCGTCGGTTCCGGGCATCAAGCCGGCACGCGCGGATCTGATCCTGGCCGGCGCGGTGGTGGTGCAGGGCGTGTTGCAGGCAGGCGGCTTCGAGGCGCTGGAGACGACCGAGGCCGGAATGCGCGAGGGCGTGTTCTTCGAGCGCCTGCTCGACCCGGACGGGCGCGGCGGCGAGCAGGCACTGTTCCCGAACGTGCGCCGCGCGAGCGTGCTGAACATGGCGGCCCAGTACCACGTCGACAGCGACCACACCGAGCACGTCGCGGCGCTGGCGTTGGGCATGTTCGACGAGCTCGCGCTGCTCGGGTTGCACGCGGGCGACCAGCGCGAGCGCGAGCTGCTGTGGGCGGCGTGCATGCTGCACGACATCGGCATGTCGATCGACTACGACGATCACCACAAGCACTCGCGCTACCTGATCCTCAACGGCGGCCTGCCGGGGTTCTCGCCGGTGGAAACCGCGATCATCGCCCAGGCGGCCCGCTATCACCGCAAGGGCATGCCCGCGCCCGGCCCGATGGCGGCGCTGTTCGACGCGGGCGACACCGAGATCCTCGACCGCTGCGCCACGCTGCTGCGCCTGGCCGAGGATCTCGAGCGCGCGCGCGACCAGCTCGTGCGCGACACGAGCCTCCAGCTGTCAGGTGATGAGGTCGAGCTGCGGCTGATCGCCGACGGCGAGTCAGCGGTCCCGCGCTGGGCGGCCGGGCGCGAGCGCGAGCTGTTCGCGCGAGCTTTCCACCGCGAGCTCCTGGTAGCAGCCTGACTCAGCCGGCCGCGGCGAGCGCCTTTTCGTCGCCGGCGCAGTCGAACAGCACGAGGCCGTAGGGGTAGGGGACAGGGCTGTGCCATTGCGACGGCGGGAGCTCCTTGCAGGCGCGCAGCACGGCCTTGGTCGCGAGGTTGCCGCCGCGCAGCGAGTACTCACCGCCGAGCAGCACGTAGCGCGCCTGGCCGGTGGCCACGAGGTGCGCGAGGCGGGGGCCGTCGACTGCGGGGTCGGTGCCGCTGTAGCCGCCCAGCGCGCCGGTGTCGAGTCCCATCAGGATCAGCGGCGAGCCGGTGTCGGAGGCGACCGTCAACAGCGCCCAGCGCGAGCCGGGACGGTGGGTGCTGGTGTAATCGAGCAGCGCCCGGTCGATCGACAGGTCGTGCGCGTTGACGCCGTAGCCACCCGAACCGGCGAAGGCGTGCGGTCCGGCGACGGGGAAGGTGCCCTCGACGGGCGCGAGCCACGTGGTGGTGGCGTAGGCGGTCGGCACGACGAGCAGCAGCAGGAACGCCAGAGCGATTGCCGGAGCTGCCAGCCGGCGCATGGCGAGCGCGGCGAGGAACCCGAGAGCCAGGCCGCCGGCGAGCCACGGCACGAACGACACCATGTAGTGCTCGCGGTGCATCAGCACCACCTGCGCGAGCGCCGTGCTGGCGAGCGCGCACGCGATCAGCGCGAGGCCCAGGACGCGGCTGCGCCGGCGCGCGAGCTCGCCGAGGGTCAGCACGCCGGCGCCCGCCATCGCTCCGGTGGGCGGCGCGAGCGCGGAGACGTAGTAGGGGTGGACGATCCCCTTGGACAGGCTCAGCACGGCCGCCTCGACCACGAACCAGCCGCCGAGCACGAGCAGCGTGGCCAGGCGCGGATCCCGCCGATCGAGCCTGCGCGTGGCCGCCAGTGCTCCTACGTCGCCGGCCGGCGGTGCTGCGGCGTCCGCATCCGGCGGCGGCGCCGCAGCGCCGTGCGGGCGCTCGCTGGGCCTGCGGTCGACCAGCACCAGCGCCGCCAGGCCGAGCAGGCCGAACAGCGCGAACGGCAGTATCCAGCCGGCCTGGTCGCCGAGGCCCGTACCGAACAGGCGCAGCAGCTTCGGCGCTTCACCGAACGGGATCGGGTCTTTTTCGCGCCCGCTGGTCTTGACCGCGGGCTGCGGCGTGGCGGCGGGTTCGAGCTTTACCGGCGCCGTCGCAGGCGGCGGCGCCGAGCGGTGCGCGCGCGCGGCGGCGTCGACGGTGCGCTGGCGCGCGGCGGGGACGTAGGCGCCGGGGCGCACGACGGTGCTGTTGGGGCCGCCGGCCTGGCCTTCGACGCGGCCGAGGCCGTTGTATTCGAAGGTGAGCCCGATCTCGGTGTTGTTGGTCGAGCTGCCGACGTAGGGGCGCTTGGCCGCGGGCGTGAGTTCGACGGCGGCGATCCACGCGAATGAAACGGCCGCGAGCACGAGGCCGGCGACGAGCAGCTGCGCGGCACGGCGAGGCAACGATCCGGGCGCGCACACGAGAAATCCCAGCGCGATGGGGGGGGCGACGAGATCGGCGGCGAGCGTCTTGGTGTTGAACGCGAGGCCGACGAGCACGGCGGAGCCGATCAGGGTGCGCCAGCGTCCGGTTTCGGCTGCGCGCAGGCCGACGCCGCAGGCGAGCGTCAGCAGCAGGATCAGGACGGGGTCGACGCCGTTGTCGCGCGAGACGGCGACGAACGACGGGAACACGGCGAGTGCGAGCGAGCCGGTGAACGCGGCGGCGGCCCCGAGCCGCCGCGCGAGCACGACGTAGAGCACCGCGACGGTGAGCACGCCGGCGAGCGCCTCGGGCACGAGCAGGCTGAGTGGTGAGAAGCCGAACAGCTTGGCGCTGGCCGCCTGCACCCACAGCGCCAGCGGCGGCTTGTCGACGGTGACGAGGCCGCCGGGATCGAACGACACGTAGAAGAAGTTGTGCCACGAGCGCAGCATCGATTTGACGCCGGCGGAGTAGAAGATGTTGGCGTAGCCGTTCTGCGAGAGGCGGTGCAGCTCGAGCACGGCGGACAGCGCGAGCACCACCGGCAGGCCGGCGTGACGCAACAGCTGGCGAGCGTCGAGTGGCTGTCGAGGCTTGTGCCGCGTGCGCCCGGCGCTGAGCGATTGCCCGTCGTCGGGGGCGACGTCAGAGGACAGGGGGGCGGTGGCGTTCGCCTGGAGGGGGTCGCTCACCCGCTGAGGCTCTCCACGAGCCGCTCGAGGTCGGCCTCGTCGTTCCAGGCGCCGACGGACGCCCGCAGCCACGGCCGATCTGGGATATTGCGCACGGAAGCTGCTCTAAGCCGACATGTTGCGTTCACCGACAGAGCCTACCCGTGCGTCTAGATGCATACATCAGGGCGTCGCGGGGCGCCGGGAGGGTCGTTCGTTTCCCCTGATCTCGAGCGCCAGCAGATCGAGGCATACGCGAAGCTACACGGGCACGAGCTGACCCGGCACGAGCCCGGGCCGGTGTTCAGCAGGTGATGGCGTGCGTGCGGGACGCCAAGACGGAAGGCGTCATCGCTGCCAAGCTCGATAGATTCGTCCGGACGCTGAGGGTGCGCTGAGCACGATCGTTACTGTGGGTACCAGGTTATCGAGGCAGCCGTGTCGCAGGGAACGATACTGGCGTTAGGATTCCTGGCCGTCTCACGCGCTGATGAGGTGCGTACTACGTCTTGCTACAGAGCCAAAGAGACGCGCAGCGCTCGTGCAAGTTCTTCTAGCTGCGATGCGTCGAGAGCGCCACGTGGCGTTTCCATGCGACTCTTGGCAACCGTCGTTAGCTGATTGCCGAGGATCATCGATTCCAGCCTAAGCGGAGCGCCGGCCGGGAGCACGACATTTTGAGGGTAATGCCTGCCAACTTTGCTGGTGATCGCCGCCACGATCACGACGGGGCTGTGTTGGTTATTGACGTTGTTCGATACGACGACCGCCGGCCGCCTTCCCGCTTGCTCAGAGCCGCGAGCGGGGTTGAAGTCGACGTCATAGACCTCGCCTCTTCGAGGGAAGGAGTTTGGAAAGACGTGGGAGGCCCCTCCCGTGCTCACTCGGGCGGCAAGACCTCAAACGCTGCGCCGAGACTGGCCTCCGAAAGACGAGCGCTCTCTTCGGCATATTCCTTATATCCCTCGGCTGACGGTGCGGGGTCGATGACTTCCACGACTTCGTCGATCACCGGCGCCAGCGCGAGCGAGCGATTCATCGAGTGTCGTTCGCTCGCGGCGTCCTTCATGAACCAGGAGACTTCGTCGTCAGTCACGCGGACTGCGCGTGCTCCGACCGTGTACCACGCGTTGCAAAAGATGGTAGTGGTGGACCAGTCCGAGGTCGGCTCTGCAAGAGCGGCTATTCCGTTGCCTTCTGTGAGCTTGAGCGACACGAGAGTCTCCTTTATGCCGATAGCAACTGCATCGTGGGTCCCGACACAAAGTCAAAGGCCTCGCCTATCCAGCCGGACACCTTTTCGAGCGTGATCGGCCCCGTTGCCGCGACTCGTGCTTTCTGGTAGTCGAGATAGATCAGGGTGTTGTCTTCGATGTATGGCTCGATCGTGATCGAATCCTCTCCACTCTGGTCCTCCTTGAGGCTGCGATAGCGAATGCCACCACCGAACCAGCGTTTGCCGAGAACCTCTGTCTGCCCGACGTCCCGCATGAGCGTCTCTGAAACGAAAGCCTTCGCGTCCGGCGGCTCGCCTGGGACGGCGGCAAGAGCGACCAGTTGGATGCCGCACTGGAGAAAGATCTCCATATCAAGCCGACTGGACGCGGATCGCAGGATGGTCATGATCTTCCGCTCGGCCGTCTCGGCGACGAGCGGTTCTGGACCGTCGAGTTTCGCGCGGATCTGGATCTGTGCGGGCCGCAGTTCAACCGAGTCCTCGGGACCGTTCTGGAAGATGGCTCCGCGGTCGTCGGGCGTGAAGGCGAAGCCCTGATAGGGGTAGGTCCGGCGAATCTCAGAGAAGATCTGCTGTAGGTCGTTCTGGTCCAGCGGCGCAGGCGGCATCTGACGCGGCTGAGGCGCCAACTGAATGACCAGGGACTTGAAGAGAGGCTCCATGTAGGGCGGCAGTCACGGCGGGCGGTCGATTGCGTGCCAAGCCTATAGGCCGACTACCGCTCGTGTCTATGGTAGGAGTTCGCCGGCCGACGCTTGGACCCTACCGACGGAGGCCGTCGCCGTTCGAAAGCGTCACGCCTAGCCAGAAAGCGCGTCGAGCAGCCGCTCGAGGTCGGCCTCGTCGTTCCAGGCGCCGACGGACGCCCGCAGCCACGGGCGATCTGGAATGTTGCGCACGATCACGCCGCGTTCGGCGAGCAGCTCGCGCTCGGCGACTGGGTCGGGGCTGGTGAACGAGACGAGCGTGGTATCCCCTCGCGGGGCAACCGCGCGGCCGTGTTCGGCGAGCATCTCGGCCAGGCGCGCGGCGAGCGTACGCGCGTGCTCGTGCACCTGCGCCCACCCCGCCGACTCGAGCACGCCGATCGCGGCGAGCGCGCACGCGGTGGTCTCGGCGCTCTGTGAGAGCGTGTCGAAGCGTCGCGCGTCCTCGTGCAGCTGCGCGTCGAGGCCGGCGTTGGGGTCGGCGAGGTTGGCGTAGCCGCGCCTTGAGACGGTGAGGCGCTCGCGCAGCGCGGGGCTGACCCACAGCATGCCGGTCGAATCGGGCCCGCAGAGCCACTTCTGCCCGGCGCCGGCGTAGGCGTCGCAGCCCAGCGCGTGCACGTCGACGGGCACGGCGCCGACGCCCTGGGCGCCGTCGAGCAGGACGGGGATCTCGAGTTGGGCCAGCTCGGCGGGGGCAATCGAGCCGCTGACCCAGCCGACGTGCGAGCAGGCCACGAGCCTCGTGTACGGGCCGACGGCGACGGCGAGCTCGGCGAGCGGCACCTCGCGCACGTCGACGCCGCGCAGCTCGCGTGCGGCGGACAGCGCGCCGAGCAGTCCGGGGTGCTCCTCGTCGCTGGTGAGGATCTCATCGCCTGCAGCGAGCTCGAGGCCGCCGACCACCTGGGCCATGCCCTCGGTGGTGCAGGTGGTGAGCGCGACGTCGGCGGTGTCGGCTCCGAGCACGGTTGCGTAGGCGCTGCGCAGCGCGGCGGCGAGCTCGGAGCGGCGTTCGAAGTGCGCCGTCGCGCGACCGCCTGCGAGCTCGCGCTCGAGCTCCAGCGCGGCGGCGTGCACGGCGCTCGCGGGCAGTGGCCCGTCGGTGCCGGCGTTCAGGTACGCAACGCTCGAAAGAACGGGAAACTGTGCGCGCAACCCGGGCAGGCTCACAAACCGCGAGAATACCCGCATGGCCAGCGCCGCCCCTGAGCTTCCGATGTGGGAGCCGCCGTCCGAGCAGCGCGGGAGCGTCGAGATGGCGCGCTTCATGAGCTGGGTGGCCGCGCGCCGGGGGCGCGCGTTCGCGGGGTATGACGATCTGTGGCGGTGGTCGGTGGACGAGCTGGAGGACTTCTGGGCGAGCGTGTGGGAGTTCTGCGGCGTGCGCGCGTCGAGGCCGTACGCGAGCGTTCTCGGCTCGCGCGAGATGCCCGGCGCGCGCTGGTTCGAGGGCGCCGAGCTGAACTACGCGGAGAACCTGCTGCTTGGTCCCGCGCGGGGCGACGCGACCTCGCCGATGGCCTTCGACCGCGCTGGCGAGGTGGCGGTGCTGCACACCTCGGAGCTGCGTGCGGAGCTCGGCGAGATCACGTGGGGCGAGCTGGGCGAGCTGGTGGCGGCGGCGGCGGGCGGCCTGCGCGCGCTGGGGGTGCAGCGCGGCGACCGCGTGGTGGCGTACATGCCGAACATCCCGGAGACGCTCGTGGCGCTGCTGGCGGTGGCGAGCATCGGCGCGATCTGGTCGAGCGCGGCGCCGGAGTTCGGCGCGCGCAGCGTGATCGACCGTTTCGCGCAGATCGAGCCGAAGGTGCTGCTGACGGTGGACGGCTACCGCCACGGCGGCAAGGACTTCGACCGCGCCGCCAACGTGGAGCGGATCCTCGCGGAGCTGCCGAGCGTCGAGCACGTGGTCGTGCTGCCATACCTGGCGCAGGAGGGTTTTGATGAGGCCGCCTTCGGCGGCGGGGCGGGCGTGCGCGGTGTCCTCACGTGGGACGAGCTCCTTGCCCGCGGTGCTGGCTTCGACCGATCGGAGATCGGCCAGCGCTTCGAGCAGGTCCCGTTCGACCACCCGCTGTGGGTGCTGTATTCCTCAGGCACGACAGGCCTGCCGAAGGCGATCGTGCAGGGCCACGGAGGCATCCTGTTGGAGCAGCTGAAGAAGCGTCTGCACCTAGATCTACGCAGCGGCGACCGCATGTTCTGGTTCACGACGACGGGCTGGATGATGTGGAACTTCCTCGTCGGCTGCCTGATCTCCGACGCGGCGATCGTGCTGTATGACGGCAGCCCGGCGCACCCCGACCTGAACGTCCTGTGGGGCCTCGCGGAGCGGGCGGGTGTCACGTGCATGGGCGTCAGCCCGGGCCTGTTGGCGAGCTGTGAGAAGGATGGCATCGAGCCGGCCCGCGATCACGACCTGAGCTCGCTGCGCGCGCTCGGCGCGACGGGCTCGCCGCTGACGCCGGAGAGCTTTCACTGGGTCTACGAGCACGTCAAGGACGACGTGTGGCTGTTCTCGACGAGCGGCGGCACGGACGTGTGCACGGCGTTCGTCGCGGGCTGCCCGCTGCTGCCGGTGTATGAGGGCGAACTGCAGTGCCGCGCGCTCGGGTGCGCAGTCGAGGCATGGGACGCAGCGGGGGCGAGCCTGAGCGACGAGGTGGGGGAGCTGGTGATCACCGAGCCGATGCCGTCGATGCCGTTGTTCCTGTGGGGCGACGACGACGGCTCACGGCTGCGCGAGAGCTACTTCGCGATGTACCCGGGGGTGTGGCGCCACGGCGACTGGATCCGGATCACGCCGCGCGGCGGCGCCGTCATCTACGGGCGCTCGGACTCGACGATCAACCGCATGGGTGTGCGCATGGGCACGAGCGAGATCTACCGCGCGGCGCTCGGCGTGCAGGAGGTGCTGGACGCGCTCGTGGTGGATATTCCCAAGCCGGGCAGTGACGGCGATTCGCAGGCGGAGTTGTGGATGGCGATGTTCGTGGTGCTGCGCGAGGGTGTGACGCTCGACGACGAGCTGGCGGCGCAGATCAAGCGGCGCATCCGCGAGGACTGCTCGCCGCGTCACGTGCCCAACGAGATCCGCCAGATCGATGAGGTGCCGCGGACGCTGTCGGGCAAGGTGCTCGAGGTGCCGGTCAAGCGCATCCTGATGGGCACACCGGTGGAGCAGGCGGCGAGCGTGGAGTCGCTCGCGAACCCCGCGTCGCTCGACTACTTCGTGGTGCTGGCGCACGAGCTGGCGCGCCACACGGCGGCCTCCTCGCGCTGAGACTCAAACTGTTCGTGGGGCTGGCGCGCGAGCCGGGCATAAGTGCCGGGCCTCGACCGGCCGGGCCTGGACGCTGGTGCTGAGTGCCCGAGCGCCGCTCACACCCGCCGGCAGGGGTGGCGGGGCTTGAGGATCAAGTTGACGAAGCGGCCCTTGCTGCGAGCCGTCCAGAAGAACTCCCAGAGCGTGGGTGAGACTCGGCCGTAGGCGTAGGTTGCGCCGCCCACGAAGCGCACGTGCGCCTCTTGCGCCTGCTCGTCGTATCCGATCGCAGCGACGGCGCTGGAGGCGACGGATTGCAGCATGATCCTCACCCCCTGATTGTATGCAGGCTATCTGCAATTCAGGCATCGGAACTTGTTCGGGGATCGGAGACTGGCCAGGCTCCACGTGCGTGAGCACACGACATCCGGATGTCGGTCAGGTGTACGCGGCCGGTGCGTGTCTGAGCTGCGACCAGTTCTCGGGGTCGTGCCCGAACACGAGCAGCGGGTCGAGCTCACCGGCGAGCTCCCGCAGGCGCTCGCGCGAGCGGTCGGCCTGCTCGGCGGAGTGCAGCGGGCGCGGGTCCTGACGGCCCTCCCATTGCGCGCGGTTGTCGATCGCGTCGGCGGTGAGCAGCACGGGCCCGGTCTGCTCGAGCTCGAGCAGTACCGAGATGTGCCCCGCGGCGTGTCCGGGCGTCTGCAGCAGCCGCACGCTGCCGTCGTCGAACACGTCGAGGTCGCCTTCGTAGGGCTGCCAGTTGAGCCCCGGCTGTTCGTAGTCGGCGCGTACGTATCCCTGTAGGTGGGGCTTCTCCACCGTGCGCGCGGCGTCGAGCTCAGCGGCGTGGACGACGATCTGCGCGTTCGGGAAGTGCCCGAGCGCGCCGGTGTGGTCGATGTGCAGGTGCGTCTGCACCACGCGCCCGACTGTCTCGGGTGCGACGCCGAGCTCACGCAGCTGTGCGGCGCAGTGCTGCTCGGGTGTCATGTGCACCTCGAAGACGTCGGCGAGCCGCCCCCAATGCGCGCGGGCGTCGTATGCGACGGCGAGCGGGTTGCCGCCGTCGACGATGACGTCGGCTTGCGGATGGCGGATCAGGTAGAACGGCACGGGCACCTCGTTGCCGCCGAGGGCGAGCGTGCCGCTGGTGAACAGATAGAGCTCGACGCCGGCCATCGCTTACAACCCGAGGCTCCGCCCGACGATCTCCTTCATGATCTCGTTCGCGCCGCCGTAGATGCGGGTCACGCGCGCGTCGGCGAAGGCGCGCGCAATCGGGTACTCGAGCATGTAGCCGTAGCCGCCGAACAGCTGCAGGCAGCGGTCGACGACGCGGCCCTGCAGGTCGGTGCACCACCACTTCGCCGTGGCGGCGTCCTCGGGCGTGAGCTCGCCGGCGTTGAGCGCCTGCGCGCACTGATCGACGAACGCGCGCGCGATCTGGACTTCGCCGTGCAGCTCGGCGAGCGTGAAGCGCGATGCCTGAAAGGAGCCGATCGGCTGACCGAAGGCCTTGCGCTCGCGCACGTACTCGAGCGTCCAGCCGAGCGCGGCCTCCGCGGCGGCGACCGCCGAGGCGGCGATCGACAGGCGCTCCTGGGGCAGGTTGGAGACGAGATAGCGAAAGCCCTCGCCCTCGCTGCCGAGCAGGTTCTCGACGGGAACGTGCACGTCCGAGAACGACAGCTCGGCGGTGTCCTGGGCGTGCTGGCCGATCTTCTCGAGGTTGCGCCCCCGCTCGAAGCCGTGCATGCCGCGCTCGACGACCACCAGGCTGATGCCGCGGTGTCTGTCTTGATGCCCGCCCACCCCGGTCTTGACGGCCACGATCACGAGGTCGGCGTTGATGCCGTTGGTGATGAACGTCTTGGAGCCGTTGACCACGTAGTGATCGCCATCGCGTCTGGCGCTGGTGGACATCGCCGCGAGGTCCGAGCCGATTCCCGGCTCGGTCATCGCGAGCGCCGTGATCAGCTCGCCCGAGGCGATCCCACGCAGCCAGCGCTCGCGCTGGCGCTCGTCGCAGTAGCTCAGGAAGTACGGCAGGCAGATGTCGTTGTGCAGCGTGATGCCGAGGCTGAAGCTGCCGACACCGGCACGCTGGCTCTCTTCGCCGATCACGAGGTTCAGGCGGAAGTCATCGGCGCCAGCGCCGCCGTAGGCATCGGGCACGGCCATGCCGAGGAAGCCACCCTCGCCGGCGCGGGCGAACACCTCGCGGGGCATGATGCCGGCGCGCTCCCACTCGCCGTAGCGCCCCTCCTCGCCGAGCACCTCGCGCTCCAGGAAAGTGCGAAAGCTCGCGCGGAAGTCTTCGTGGACATCCTCGAACAGGCTGCGCCTCATGCAGCGCAGGACACTACCGAGGCGCGCTCGCCGCGGGAACCGGGCCTGAGAAGCCCGCGCCGAAGCTCGCGATCCTCACGCCGCGTTCGACTCAGATCAACGCGCGAGAAGGAGTGAGAGCTGGACACGTCGAACAAATGCGCCGATGAAGCGTGTCGCGACCAAGACCGCCGAGGCCCCGCCGGTAAACGGGACGAGCGAGCACCAGAGCCTGTCGAAGTACATACAGGCCCGCTTCGACGAGTGCTCGCGCTCGCAGAAGGACGTGGCGCAGTACATCGTCGACCACCTCGACGAGGCGGCCTTCCAGACGGCCGAGGAGCTCGCGCGCCGCGCGAACACGTCGAGCTCGACGGTGGTGCGCTTCTCGCAGGCGCTGGGCTTCGAGGGCTTCCCGGAGCTGCAGGCGGCCGCACGTGAGGAATACAGGCGCGTGAACGCCAAGGCCAGCAAGGAGAACGGCGCCGGGGCGGGCGCGGTTTCATCCCCGCTGTTCTCGCTGGACCAGAACGAGTTCGAGGCGGCACTCGCCGCCGATCACCTCAACGTCGAGGACACCGCCCGCAAGGTCTCGCGCAGCTCCGTCGACGCGCTGATCGAGGCGATCGTCGGCGCCGAGAAGGTGCTCGTCGCCGGCACCGACCAGATGGCTTTCTTCGCCTCCTACCTGCGCCACCTGCTGATGCTGCTGGACCTGCGCGTCGATGTCGTCGCCAGTCCCTCACAGGAGGCGCTCAGCCGTCTCGGGCGCATCGACGGCGACACGCTCGTCGTCGGGCTGTCCGCGGGTCGCCCGCATCCGCTGGTGGTGCGCGCGATGAAGCTTGCCCGCCACCGCCAGGCGCACACCGCCGCGATCACCGATGCAACGCTCTCCGAGGTCGCCAAGCTGGCGCAGATCAAGCTTTACTACTCCTCCAACAGCCCTGCATACGTGCGCTCGCACACGGCGCTGTTGAGCATCATCCAGGCGCTCGCCTATGGCGTCTACGCGCGCGACACCGCGCAGTACGACGACCGCATCAAGGCGTTTCGGCTGAAGTGACGCTGCGCGGGTCATCCTCGCCGGCTCTCGCCGGCGACAATGACCGCTCCGCTTGGCTGGGTGGCGTTGTGGCGCCAAGGGGGCGAACCCTGTCGAAAGCCGGTTTCAGCCGCTTGCCGGGGCTGGCCTTGTGGTCGCTCGTGCGTGTCGTTTCCTCTTGACGGCGGCGGGGCTCACAGGGGCGGCGGCCTTGTTGGGTTCTTTCGTCGATCTCGGCTTGGGGTTGGTCGGCTGCGGGGCGCCTATGTCCTGCTGAAGCGCCGCGATCTGCCTGAGGAGGTCATCACGCACTTGCTCGAGCTCGGTGGCGCCGAGCAGCCTGGGGCCGGAACCGGCGCGAACCGACTTGGCTTCGGGCTGGACACGCGGCCGCCTGGCTTCGATTTCGTCGATCGCGAGCGTCAGGACCCTGATCTGCGTTCGCAGCGCGCGTCGCCGCACCGCGTCGTCGTCATCCGGGGACGCGGAAGCAGGCGCGACGTAGAGCACGGCGGCGACGGCCCGCGGATCGATCCCGCTCTCGTGTGCCTCGCGCGCCGCCGCTGCGGCGATGGTGCCCGCCGTCGCGGAGCCGTCCTGCGCAGAGGTGACGAAGGTGCCGCTGCCGTGTCGGCTCTTGAGCAGCCCGTCGTGCTCGAGTCGCTGGTAGACCGCACGCACCGTGTTGATGTTCACGCCCGCCGCCTCCGCGAGATCCCGCAGGCCCGGGAGCCGCTGACCGGGTCGCAGCGTGCGATCGCCGATCCTCGCGCGGAGCACCCATCCGATCTGCACACCGATGGGCACGTCCGCGTCACGGTCGATTGCGATGCCGAGTCTCGTCAGGACATCTTGACCAGGCGATCCGCCAGCTTCCGGCTCGTGCGCTGCCATAGCCACACGGTAGTCGAATACGTTGACGGTGGTATAGAGTGCTAGTGATCTATAACGCTAGCAAAGCGGGGAGGCTGGGATGCCGTGGGCTCTCGAGCGAGCTGGGAATCCGACAGTCGTGTGGGCGTAGAGATGGTTCGCAGCGTCGCCGAAAGGGCGGGCGCTCCGGCGAGGCATGTGCTCGAGGAGTTCGGGGACATGATGATCCTCACCGGCAGGACGGTTTGGTCAGCGCTGCGTCCGCCGTATCCGTACGGTGGCGAGCTCGTCTCGCAGTTCCTGCTCACGCTGCGGCTCGTGTGGTTCCCGCTGCTCGTCTCGACCGTCGCGATCAACTACGGCGCCCCCGGACTGCAAGCGGCCGGCTTCCTGCGCATCCTCGGCTCGCTGGATCGTCTTGGCGGCTTCTTCGTGATCATCGTCGTCCGCGAAATCGGGCCGTTCATCACGGCGATCGTCGTCGCGGGCGTCGCCGGCACGGCGATCACGGCGGACCTGGGGGCGCGCAAGGTGCGCGAGGAGCTCGACGCGCTGCAGGTCCTCGGTGTCGACCCCGTCAAGAACCTCGTCGTGCCGCGCTTCCTGTCGCTGATGATCGTGACCGGCCTGTTTGACATCTACGCGCTGCTGTTCGGCATCTACGGCGGCATCATCGCGGAGCTGTATAACGGCGGCTCGCTGGGGTCCTTCTGGGGAACGCTGTTCGCGAACGCGGACATCACCGACCTCTGGGGTTCGGTGTTGAAGTCGACTGTGTTCGGCGCGATCATCGCGATCGTCTGCTGCTACAAGGGGATGACGGCGTCCGGTGGCGCGGAGGGCGTCGGGCGCGCCGTCAATGAGGCCGTGGTGACGGCGTTCCTGGGGATCGGCGCGTTCAACTACGTCTTCACGCAGACACTGCTCGCGACACACCCGCAGATCCTGGTGATCAAGTGACCGGCTGGCGATGAGCGAGGGACGCCTGTGCAGCCGATCAGTCGAGCTCTGCATCGGGATCCCGCACATCTGAGCGCGAGCTGCGCCGTGCCTCGAGCTTCGGGACCGTGGGCGGCATGTCAAACTAGGGACGTGCGCGACGAGGCGACATTCCGGGTCAAGACCGGCCTTGCAGAGATGCTCAAGGGGGGCGTGATCATGGACGTCGTCACCCCCGAGCAGGCGAAGGTGGCCGAGGACGCGGGCGCGGCGGCCGTGATGGCGCTCGAGCGCGTGCCCGCCGACATCCGTCGCGACGGCGGCGTCGCGCGCATGTCCGACCCGGAGATGATCGCCGGTATCCAGGAGGCGGTGAGCATCCCGGTGATGGCCAAGGCACGGATCGGACACTTCATGGAGGCGCGCGTGCTGGAGGCGCTGGAGGTCGACTACGTCGACGAGTCCGAGGTGCTGACGCCGGCCGACGAGGCCAACCACATCGACAAGTGGGACTTCAAGGTCCCGTTTGTGTGCGGCGCGACCAACCTCGGCGAGGCGCTGCGCCGGATCGGCGAGGGCGCGGCGATGATCCGCTCCAAGGGCGAGGCCGGCACCGGCGACATCGTCGAGGCCGTGCGCCACATGCGCGAGATCAACGGCGAGATCCGCCGCCTGACGACGCTCGGCGCCGACGAGACGGCGAGCGCCGCCAAGGAGCTCGGTGCGCCACTCGACCTGGTTCGCGAAGTCGCCGCGCAGGGCCGGCTGCCGGTGGTGCTGTTCTGTGCCGGTGGGATCGCGACGCCTGCCGACGCGGCGCTGATGATGGCCCTCGGCGCCGAGGGCGTGTTCGTCGGCTCGGGCATCTTCAAGTCCGAGGATCCGCCCACGCGCGCACGGGCGATCGTCGAGGCGACCACGCACTGGCAGGATGCCGAGCGCGTGGCGGAAGCCTCACGCGGTCTCGGTCCGGCGATGGTCAGCCTCGAGAGCTCCAAGCTCGAGAGCGAGCAGCTCCTCGCCCAGCGTGGCTGGTGATGGCGCGCCCCCGGCGCCGCCGGTAGAGCCGCTGGTCGGCGTGCTCGCGCTGCAGGGCGGGTTCGAGGCGCACGAGCGGATGCTGAGAGGGCTGGGCGCACGTACGCGAGAGGTACGCGTGCCGGCGGATCTCGACGGCCTCGACGGCCTGGTGATCCCGGGCGGCGAGTCGACGACGATGACGCTGGGCATTGCACGCGAGGGACTCGCCCAGCCGCTGCGGGAGCTGGCAGCCCGCGGGACACCGATCCTCGGCTCGTGCGCGGGGCTGATCATGCTCGACCGCGACCACCTGGACGTGATGGACATGCGCGCCGACCGTAACGCCTTCGGGCGCCAGATCCGCAGCTTCGAGGCGGACGTCGACGTGCAGGGGATCGCCGGCGGCCCGATCCGCGGCGTGTTCATCCGCGCGCCCTGGATCGCCGAGCACGGTCCCGCCGTGGAGATCCTCGGCGGGGTGGATGGCCACGCTGTGGCGGCCCGCCAGGGCCGGACGCTGGCGGTGGCCTTCCACGCCGAGCTCGGCCACGACGAGCGTTTGCATCGCCTGTTCCTCGACTGGGCGCGGGAGACCTCTGGCGGCGGCGAGCAGCGCGCCGTGGCGCAAGGGGCGGGGGAGGGCCGCTGATGCGATTCTCGGTGTCAGCCGACGAGCTGACCGGGATCGCGGGGGCGCTCGTCGGCGAGCTGGAGCGTCGCGGTCACGAGGCGCTCATGCACGGCGCCCTCGCCGGCGGCGAGCGCCACGATTGGGCGTGGGCGTCGGAGGCTGTCGCCCGCGACGTCGCCGACGGCCGCGCCCAGCAGGGGATCGTCTGCTGCTGGACGGGGACCGGCGCGTCGATCGCCGCCAACAAGGTCGCCGGCGTCCGCGCTGCGCTGTGCCTCGACGCGCCCACCGCCGCCGGCGCGCGGAGATGGAACGACGCCAACGTGCTCGCCATCAGCCTGCGCGCGACCTCCGAGGCGATGCTGTCGGAGATCCTCGACGCGTGGCTCGCCGGCGAGGCGAGCAGCGAGGAGGAGGATCGAGCGAACGTCGCGCACCTGGAGGCGATCGGCGCGGCGACGCGACCGGGGGCGCTGGCGCAGCTGTCGGTGAGAGGCGCCCGCGCGGCGGTGGACTTCTACAAGCAGGCGCTCGGAGCGGTCGAGGTCTACCGCGTCGGCGGAACCGACGAGCACGAGGCGATCGTCTCCCAGCTGACCGTGGGAGCGACGTCGTTCTGGGTCGCCGACGAGTCGCCCGAGCACCTCAACTTCAGCCCGCAGTCCCTGGGCGGTGGCACCGTGCGGATGCTCCTGATCGTGGCCGACCCGGACGGGGCGCTGGCGCGAGCGGTTGCAGGCGGCGCCAAGCAGGTCCGGGCGGTGGCCGACGAACACGGCTGGCGGCTCGGCCGGATCGAAGACCCGTTCGGCCACCACTGGGAGATCGGGCGGCCGCTGATCGCATGGCCCCCGTCGCGCGCGGGCTTCGCGGACGGAGGCTAGACAGCCACCCCGGCCGGGCCGCCGCTCGGCTCGAGCTGGAGGCCCACGCCGAACGGGCCAGCGTGGGTGCGAGGCGCTCGCCGCCACGGAGCGGGGTCGGCCGACTGCTGGAGGCCGCGCCGCGTCTGCCGCTCAGCTCGCCTGGAAGCTGACCACGCCGTCGCGCTCCCGCTCGAGGACCAGGCCGTCGCGCAACAGCAGGTCGACGTGCCCGAGCACCTCGGACAGGGTCAGGAACGCCTGCGTGACCGCGACGTTGCCCCACAGCTCCTGCGCGATCTCATGCGCTGTGCGCGGCTCGGAGACGATCAGCCGGCGGATCTTCTCGGCGCGACGCTCGTGCATGCGAAAGCGTTCGTCGATCAGGGCCACATGGTCTCTGATCGGGCGCCCGTGCCCCGGCAGCACGAGCGCGAGATCCATCGCGCGCGTCTTCTCCAGCGAGTCCATGTAGGTGAGAAGCGCCTGCGGGCGCCGGCCGCCCTCGACACCGTCGGCGTAGCCCTCGTCGGCCTTGAGCGGGCGTGAGAGCAGGGGATTGGAGGAGATGTGCGCGATCAGGTGGTCGGCGGCGAGCAGGATCGAGTCCTGACCGGTGCTCGATCGGTCGTCGAGGAACACCGTGTCGGAGGGGCTGTGGCCAGGGCGGTGCAGCACGCGCAGCGTGCGGTCTCGCAGCTCGAGCTCGGCGCCGTCTGCGAGCGGCCGGGTCACCTCGACCGGCGCACCCCACGCACGAAAGCCCGCGGAGACGGCGCGCAGCGCGGTCACGACTTCCGCGGGGATTCCGTGGCGCAGCATCAGGCGCTGCGCGAACTGGTCTTCGAGGTCTGTCTGCCGGCCGTAGTTGGCGAGGAACGGCGCGAGGCTGTCGAGTGCCGCGACCTCCGCGCCCGAGCGGCGCGCCAGGATCGACGCCAGGCCGAAGTGGTCCATGTGCTGGTGCGTGATGACCAGCAGCTCGATGTCCTCGACCGCGTGCCCCAGCCCCGCGAGCGCCTGCTCGAGCTCGTCCAGCGCCTTGGCGGAGTTCGGGCCCGAGTCGACGAGGGTCAGTGGCGAGTCCTCGATCAGATACGCGTTGATTCGCCCGACCATGAACGGCGTGGGCACTGCCAGCCGGTGGATGCCGGCGTCCGCCGCGAGCGCGAGCGCCTCGCGCTCCTCGCGCTCCTTGACCTCGGTCGCGTCACTCACCGTGCGTCCGCAGCGCCGCTCATACCCTGGGGGGCACAGGCGAGCGGATCAAGGCCAGCACCTCGTCGCGGCGCCGTTCCATGTCCGCGGGCGAGACAAGCGACTCCAGGCACAGGCGCAACAGCGGCTCGGTGTTCGAGGAGCGCACGTTGAAGTGCCAGTCCGGGTAGTCGATCGAGATGCCGTCGAGACGGTCCTGCGCTGCATCGGAGTAGCGCTCGGCGATCTGCTCCATCTTCGCGTCGGCGTCCGCGACCTCAGAGTTGATCTCACCCGAGATGAAGTAGCGCTCGCGGTAGGGCGCCAGCAGCTCCGACATGCGCTTGCCCCGCGTGCACAGCATCTCGAGCACGAGCAGCGCGGGTATCGATCCGGAGTCCGCGCAATAGAAGTCGCGGAAGTAGTAGTGGCCGGAGACCTCGCCGCCGAACAGCGAGCCCTCCTTGCGCATGCGCGTCTTGAAGAACGCGTGCCCGACGCGGTTGCGGTAGGCGACTCCGCCCGCGTCGACGACCGTGTCCGGGACCGCGCGCGACGCGCGCACGTCATACAGGATCGCTTCGGGGTGGTCAGGGTTCCGGTTTTTCTGCAGCAGCGACTCGGCGAGCAGTGCGGTCAGGAAGTCGCCGGGGACGAACTCGCCGGTGTCGTCGATGAAGAAACAGCGGTCGGCGTCGCCATCCCACGCGATGCCCAGGTCGGCGCCGGTGTCGCGGACCTTCTGCATGATCAGCTGCCGGTTCTCCGGCAGCAGCGGGTTGGGCTCGTGGTCGGGGAAGTTGCCGTCGGGGGTCCAGTAGGTCTCGATCAGCTCGAGCTCGAGGCTCTCGAGAATCGGTCCGACCACCGGTCCGGCCATGCCGTTGCCGCCGTCGACGACGACCGTCAACGGTCGCGGTGCCGAGCGCACAGTGTCTGCGTCGATGAAGCGCAGGACGCTCGCCTGGAACTCCTCGTAGATGTCGACGTCCTCCAGCGTGCCGCGTTGGGCGGGCTCTACCGGGGCCGCACTCCCGTCGGCCGCGATCCCGGCTTCGACCTCGCGGCGGATGTCCTGGATGCCCGTGTCGCCGGACAGCGCGAGGGCGCCCTCGCGCAGCAGCTTGGCGCCGGTGTATGCCTTCGGGTTGTGCGAGGCGGTGCACATCAGCCCGCCGTCGAGCTCGCGCGAGCCGACCAGGAAATACAGCATCTCGCTTCCGACCTGGCCGGCGTCGATCACGTTGGCGCCCTCGGCAAGCATTCCCTCGCGGTAGCGCGCCGCGAGCTCGGGTGCGCTCAGGCGCATGTCGCGCCCGAGGCCCACGCGCAGATCCGCCACGGGCTTGCCGGCGAGCTTGCCGAGCACGTGTACGTAGGCTCTACCGATCCGTTCGGCGAGATCGCCGTCGATCTGCTCCGGATAGAGCCCGCGAATGTCGTAGGCCTTGAAGATCTCGGGCGGAGGTGCGACGGGCATTGACACGTCCATCCTATGCGCCGGGGCCTGCGCTCGCCTGCCGTCGCGCATGCGCAGGCTGACGACTCGTAAACTGGGAGGTATGTCTGGGCACTCGAAGTGGTCGAGCATCAAGCACAAGAAGGCGGTCGTGGACTCGCGCAGGGGCGCGCAGTTCTCCAAGCTCTCGCGCGCGATCATGGTGGCGGCGCGTGACGGCGGCGGCGACCCCGAGACCAACATCGTGCTCGAGAACGCCGTGCGCAAGGCCAAAGACGCGTCGATGCCGAAGGAGAACATCGAGCGCGCGATCGCCAAAGGCACCGGCGAGGGCGGCGAGGCCGACGCGATCGAGTCAGTCCTCTACGAGGGGTACGGCCCGGGCGGCGTGGCCGTGCTGGTCGAGGCGCTGACAGACAACCGCAACCGCACCGGAGCCGACGTGCGACACGCGTTCTCCAAGAGCGGCGGCAGCCTCGGTGAGCCGGGTTCGGTCGCCTACCTGTTCGACAAGAAGGGCGTGATCGTGATCGACGCCGAGCGCTACTCCGAAGACGACCTGATGGTGGCGGTCGACGCCGGTGCCGAGGACGTTGGCGTCGACGAGGACGTCTTCGAGGTCATCACCGCGCCCGCGGACTTCGCGCGGGTGCGTCAGGCGCTGGAGGACGCCGGCGTCGAGATGGAAAGCGCCGAGACGGCGTTCAGGCCGTCGAGCGTCGTGCCGATCGACGAGACGCAGGCGGCTGGCCTGATGCGCCTGATCGACACACTGGAAGAGAGCGACGACGTGAGCGCCGTGCACGCCAACTTCGACGTGTCGGCAGACGTGCTCGAACGTGTCGCCGGCTGAGCGGCCGCGCTCGCCCGCAGATGCGGCGGAGCCTGCGGCGCTGCGCCCTGCGGTCGTGATTCTCTGCGGTGGGCGCGGCACGCGCCTGCAGGAGCACACGCAGGCGATCCCCAAGCCGCTGGTGGAGATCGGCGGGCTGCCGATCGTGTGGCACGTGATCCAGCTCTACGCCGTGCAGGGCTTTCGGCGCTTTCTGCTCGCGACCGGGTACCGCGGCGAGCTGATCGAGCGCTTCGCGGCCACGCACACGTGGCCCGCGGGTGTGAGCGTCGAGTGCGTGCAGACTGGTCTTGAGACCCAGACGGGCGGGCGCATCAAGCTGCTGGAGTCACACCTCGCGGGCGAGCAGCGCTTCTGCGCGACCTACGCCGACGGGCTCGCCGACATCGATCTCGACGCACTGCTGCGTTTCCATCACGAGCACGGTGCGCTCGCCAGCATGACCGTGGTGCGCCCGCAGCTGCAGTTCGGCGTCACCGAGCTCGACGGCGACGGCCGTGTCAACGGCTTTCGCGAGAAGCCGCCCTCGGAGCACTGGATCAACGGCGGCTTCTTCTGCTTCGACGCGGCCGTGCTCGACCGCCTGGCGCCCGACAGCGTGCTCGAGCGCGCGCCTCTGGAGCAGCTGGCGGCGGCCGGCGAGCTGCGCGCCTTCCGCCACGAGGGCTTCTGGGAGTGCATGGACACCTACAAGGACGCCGTTTCGCTCAACGACCTGTGGGCGTCGGGGCAGGCGCCGTGGCGTCGGGCCGTCGGGCCCTGAACAGCCTCACCGGCTCGCGGATCCCTTTCAGTCGCCGCTCGCCGGCATAGGACCACCGGTAGGCGTCCTCGACCGCGTCGTGCACCTCGCGCTCGGCGAGCACGCTGCCCGGGCGCGCGATCGCGGTGATGCGGCTGGCGAGGTTCACGGGGCGCCCGAACCAGTCACCGGCGCGCGGTACCGCGCGGCCGAGCGCCGCGCCGGCGCGCAGCTGCGGGAAGTCCTCGCCCTCGGCGTCGGCGGCGTCGATCAGCATCAGCGCCGCCTCCAGCAGCGCCTCCGGCTCGGGCGAGGCGAGCATCGCGGCGTCGCCGATCGTCTTCACGAGTCGCACCGGCGGCGTCGCCGCGTCTGAGGCGAGCGCCTCCAGGCGCACGGCGAGGCGGCCCAGATGCTCCGGTGCGACCTCCTCGCCGAGCCGCGTGAAGCCGACGAGATCGGCGAAGCACACCGCGATCTCGCGCGAGCCGGGCAGTTGCCCACCACGGCGCTCGAGCGCGCTGATCGCCTCGCTCTGCGCCGTGTGCCTTAGATGCAGCGCCAGGATGTTGCTGACGAGCGGATCGACCATCGGGTAGAGCGCCTCGGCCGCCTGTGCGTAGCGGCTCGCGAGGTCGCGTTCGCTGAGCCCGGGCTCGAGCACGAGTTTCAGCGGCAGCAGCCGCAGGCTCTCGGCCGCTTGGGAGAGGCCGCGGCCGAGCACGCGCAGCAGCTCGAGGATCTCCTCGTCGGAGATCCCCGCTTCGCGCGCGAGCAGCGTCCGCTTCGCCGACTCGACCTCGGCCTCGGTGTAGAGCGCCTCGCCGGGGTCGGGAACGGGCAGGCCCATCGCGCGGCGCGCGGCGACGAGGAAGTCCTCCTCGACGCCGCTCATCGCCGACACCTGCGCGGAGGTGTAGCGCTCCTCGCCCACGATCACGCGGTCGGCGGGCAGGAAGATGACAGTGCCGGACGCCGTGGTACGGCGTAGTTCGCTCAGCGGCACGCCGTCCTCGGCGAGCTGTTCGAGCAGGGCGAGCCGCTCGGCGCGGGCCTCGCCCTCGAGCCCGTCGAGCAGCCCCTCGCCGGCGAAGTCGATGTTCACCCGCGGCAGCGTACGCCACCGTCAGGGGCACAGGCGGGCAGGCGTCCGGCGCCAAGCGCAGAATCACAGGCCGTGATCGTCCTTGGAATCGACCCCGGTCTCGCCAACACGGGCTACGGCGTCGTTGCGCGCCGCAGCGGGCGGCTGCTGGCTTTGGACGGCGGCGTCATCACCACCCGCGCGGAGCTCGCGCCGGAGCGTCGCCTGGCCGAGATCCACGCCGCCGTCGATGCGCTGCTCGACGAGCACGAGCCGGACGCGATGGCACTCGAGGAGCTGTACTTCGGTCAGAACGTGCGCACCGCCTTCGCTGTCGGGCAGGCGCGCGGCGTGGTCGTGCTCGCGGCGGGCCAGCATGGCGTGCCGTGCACCGGCTACACCCCCCAGCAGGTCAAGGGTGCGGTCTGCGGCAGCGGTCGCGCCCAGAAGGATCAGGTCGCGCGCATGGTCAAGACGCTGCTCGGGCTGACCGAGGCGCCGCGGCCCGACCACGCGGCCGATGCGCTGGCGGTGGCGGTCTGCCACGCCAACTGTGCACCGCTGGCGGCGGCGCTCGCCGGCGCCGGCGAACGCGCTGGAGCGGGCGTGTGATCGCGCTGCTTCGAGGCGAGGTCGCCGTTCGGCGCACCGACCACGTGGTGATTCTGAGCGCCGGCGTGGGCTATCGCGCGGCGGTCTCGGCACAGACGCTCGCGCACGTTCCCGCGGTCGGCGAGCAGGTGACGCTGCACACGCATCTGATCGTGCGCGATGATGCGTTGACGCTTTACGGCTTCGCCTCCGAGCAGGAGCGCGACCTGTTCCTGATGCTGCTCTCCGTCCAGGCCGTGGGACCCAAGGTCGCGCTCGCGGTGCTCTCGGCGGCGCCGACGCGCGAGCTGATCGGTGCCCTCGCGGCAGGCGACGCCGCCCGCTTCCAGGCGGTTCCCGGGATCGGCAAGCGCACCGCCGAGCGGATCATCGTCGAGCTGCGCGAGAAGGTGGGTGTGGAAGGGATCGGAGCCCACCCGTCCGGCGCGGCGCGCACGCCGATCCTCGCGAGGCGTGGCGAGGCGCAGGACCCGCGGCGGCTGGCGCGCGACGGCCTGCTCGAGCTCGGCTATGCGCCTGCTGAGGCGGACGAGCTGTTGCGCGACCTCGACGGCGATACCGCGGAGGAGCTGCTTGGAGGAGCCCTGCGCATGGCGCGCTCGGCGTCGTGAGCCGATGGCGGACAGGATGAGCACCCTGAACGGCACTCCCGACGTCGCGGCTCGCATCCAGACGCCGTATCTCGTCGCCGAGGACGAGCTCGATCGTTCGCTGCGTCCGCGTCGGCTCGCGGAGTTCGTCGGCCAGGAGACGTTGCGCGAGCAGCTCGCGGTGGCGATCGAGGCGTGCAGCGCTCGCGGCGATGCGCTCGATCACCTGCTGCTCGCCGGGCCGCCCGGGCTGGGCAAGACCTCGCTCGCGCAGATCGTCGCGGCCGAGCTGGAAGTTCCGTTCGTGCAGACCGCCGGGCCGGCGCTGGAGCGCAAGGGAGACATCGCGGCGTTTCTGACGGCGCTCGAGCCGCGCAGCGTGTTCTTCGTCGATGAGATCCACAGGCTCGCGCGCACGCTGGAGGAGACGTTCTACCCGGCGATGGAGGATCACCGTCTGCCGATCACCGTCGGGCAGGGCGCCGGTGCCCGTGTCGTGACGCTCGAGCTGCCGCCGTTCACACTGATCGGAGCGACGACGCGCACCGGCCTGCTGACGACGCCGCTGCGCGATCGTTTCGGCATCCAGGCGCGCCTGGAGCCCTACGCGGTGGACGAGCTCGCGATCATCGTGCGCCGCTCGGCCGGGATCCTCGAGATCGAGCTCGAGGACGACGGCGCGATCGCGATCGCCGCCCGCAGCAGGGGCACCCCGCGCGTGGCCAACCGGCTGCTGAAGCGGGTGCGCGACTTCGCCGAGGTGCGGATGGCGGGGGTGGTGACCGCAGAGGCGGCGCACGCGGCGCTCGCGATGCTCGAGGTCGACGACCGCGGGCTGGACCGCCTCGACCGGGAGATCCTGAGTGCGATCTGCACGAAGTTCGCCGGCGGGCCGGTCGGCCTGTCGACGCTGGCCGTCGCCGTCGGCGAGGAGCAGGACACGATCGAGGACGTGTACGAGCCCTATCTGCTGCAGGAGGGTCTGCTGATGCGCACCCCACGGGGGCGGATGGCGACGGGTGCCGCGTACGAGCACCTCGGCATCGAGGCGCCCGCACGCCTCGAGACGTCGCTGTTTTGAGAGCTGGTCGGTCTGCGCCATGTCGTTCACAAGTCGACCGCCGACCTTCACGGCCCGCTTGCGTACTCTGTGTGGACGCCATGACCCATCCGTTCATCTGCCCCAACTGCGGTCACCGCACCTCAGAGCTCGACCGCAACATCGGCTTCACGCGCCAGCCCAAGGGCTGCGCGAAGTGTGGCTTCGCGTTCCTGTTCGAACTGCTCGATGACTACTACCCGGCGCCGGACGCCGCGTTCTTCGTGTGCGACGGCGAGGGTCGCGTGATCGGCTGCGGCAAGAACTCGTTCGCGTTCACGGGCCTGGAGGAGGAAGACGTGATCGGCCAGCGTGTCGAGCAGGTGCTCGGGCTCAGCTTCGCCAACGGCGACGACCCGGTGGCGACGGTGCTGGAGTGGGGCGTGCGCGCGCTCGAGGTGCCCGTGCAGGTCTCAGGCGAACGCGACGTCGCGGCTACCGCGAAAGCCGACATGTTCCCGGCGTACGATGACGATGGCGGGCTTTTGCTTGTGCTTACCCCCGATAAGTAGTCTCTGACCGATGACCGACCGCCGACGCAACGCCTTCATCCTTCTGATCGTCGCTGGCCTGCTGGCCGCGTCGGCCGCGGCGATCGCGTTCAAGAAGACGCATCTGGGCCTCGACCTCAAGGGCGGCGTCGAGCTCGTCTACCAGGCCAAGCCGACGGCGGCGGCGAAAGTCGACAGCGAATCGCTCGAACGCGCGATCACCATCATGCGCAAGCGCGTCGATCAGTTGGGCGTCGCCAATCCGGAAATCAACAGCTCGGGTAACGACCAGATCGATGTGGCGCTGCCCGAAGTCAAAGACGCCGGACAGGCCCAGGCCGAGGTCGGCAAGACCGCGCAGCTGCAGTTCTACGACTGGGAGAAAAACGTCATCGGCCCGAGCGGCCAGCCCGCACCCACCGAAGGCACGGCCACCGGCGACACGACCGCCACCGGGCCCGGTGGTGTGACGGCGGGGCTGCCCGAGTACCAGGCCGTCCTGCGCGCCGCAAAACGTCCGGCGGAACTGCGCAAGAGCGACACGACCTGGAGTCGCGGCTGCACCCCGGAGCAGATCAAAGAATGCATCTACGGCAGCTGGTATCTGCTCGACACGGCGCACGAACGGGTCGTCAAGGGCCCGGAAGAAACCGAACACGATCTGTACACCAGCCTCGGCAAACAGCCGAAGGGCGCCAAGCTCGAGGCGGTGCGAGTCAACCCCGGCACGGTGCTCGTGCAGGCGCACCCGGTCGAAAGCGCGTCCGGCAAGATCAGCAATCCCTCGCCCAACAGCTGGTACGTCCTCAAGGACGACCCCGTTCTGGAAGGCGACAACGTCACCAACCCGACGCAGAGCAACGACGAAGCCACGGGGCAGCCCGACGTCACCTTCGGCTTCACCTCGCACGGCAAGAAGGTGTGGGAACAGGTGACGAAGGAAATCGCCCACCGCGGCCAGGAAGCGCAGCTGCCCGGGGTGAGCAAGGAACAGGCGCTCCAGCACTTCGCCGTCGTGCTCGACGGGCAGCTGATCACGGTGCCGTCGATCGACTTCACCAAGTACCCGGAAGGGATCGACGCCGCCACCGGGTCGGAGATCTCCGGCGGCTTCACGATCACGACCGCTCAGACCCTCGCCAACGAGCTGCAGTCCGGGGCGCTGCCGGTCAAGCTCGTGCTGATCTCGCGCTCACAGGTCTCGGCGACGCTCGGCAAACAGGCGCTCAGCCAGGGGCTGATCGCCGGTCTCGCAGGCTTCGCCGTCGTGTGCCTGTTCCTGCTCACCTTCTACCGCTTCCTCGGCCTGATCGCGGTCGGCGGCCTGCTCATCTACGGCGCTTACTTCTTCGCGCTCGTCAAGCTGATCCCGGTCACGCTGACGCTGCCGGGGATCGCCGGCCTGATCCTCACGATCGGCGTCTGCGCCGACGCCAACATCGTGATCTTCGAGCGCGTCAAGGAGGAGATCCGCGGCGGCAGATCGATCGTCTCCGGGATCGCCAGCGGCTACAAGCACGGCTTCGCGGCGATCGTCGACGCCAACGTCGTGACGTTCATGACGGCGTTCATCCTGTTCGCGCTCGCCACCGCGGAAGTCAAGGGCTTCGCGTTCATGCTCGGCCTCGGCACGCTCGTGTCGCTGTTCACCGCCGTGCTCGCCACGCAGGCGGCGCTCGGCCTGATGAGTCGCTCGCCGCTGGTCACCCATCCCTCGGCGCTCGGCGCCTCACCCAAGAAGAAGGGCTGGACGTTCGACTTCATGGGCGCGTCGAAGTGGTTCTTCTCGATGTCGGGCACGATTCTGCTGATCGGCGCACTGGCGATCGGCGGCAAAGGGCTGCACTTCGGGATCGACTTCAAGGGCGGCACGCGCATCCAGACGGCGTTCATCAGGCCGGTCTCCGAGCCGGAAGTCGCGAAAGTGATGAGCGCCGCCGGCTACGCCGACGCCCAGGTACAGAAGTTCTCCAATAAGAGCATCGGCGGCGACGGCTATCAGATCTCGACCAAGACGCTCGCCCCCGAACAGCTCAAGACGGTCGAACGCGACCTCAACACGGCGTTCGGCAACGGTCCCCAGCATCCCGGGACCAAGGACCTCTCCTCGACCTCGATCGGACCGACATTCGGAAAAACCGTCGCCAACAGCGCCGTCATCGCGATCATCGCCTCGCTGCTCGTGATCTCGGCGTATATCGCGCTGCGATTCGAGTGGAAGTACGCGGTGCCGGTCCTGATCGCGCTGATGCACGACCTGCTGATCACGGCAGGCGTCTACTCGCTCACGGGGAGGGAAGTCACGACGGCGACGGTCGCCGCGCTGCTGACGATCCTGGGGTACTCGCTGTACGACACGATCATCGTGTTCGACCGAATACGCGAGAACGTGCCGAGGATGCCGCGCGCCGCGTTCTCGCAGATCGTCAACCGCTCGATGTCCGAGGTGCTCACCAGATCGCTCGCGACGAGCTTCTGCACACTGCTGCCCGTGCTGGCGCTGCTGCTGTTCGGCGGCGAAACGCTGAAGGACTTTGCGTTCGCGCTGATGATCGGCATCGCCTCGGGCGCCTACTCATCGATCTTCATCGCCTCGCCGGTGCTGACGCACTGGAAGGAGCGCGAGCCCGGCTACCGTGCGCGGCGCGCGCGAATCGTCCGCGAAATTGGCATGGTGCCCGCGTACGCGACAACCGCGACCGGCGCCCCAGAGGACGTCGAGCCCGAGCAGAAGCGCAGGCGTACGCGCCGGGGCAGCATCGTCGCGCCCGAGCAGCCAGGGCAGCAGCTCTCGCGGGACGAGTTCCAGGAACTCGTTCGCGACCTCGATGTCGATGGTGAGCCCAACGGCGCACCCGCCGCCGGCGGACGCCGCGCGCGCGCCGCCGAGAGCAGCGCCACGGTTGCGCCTCCCGCGCCGCCGCCTGAGCCCGAGGCTGAACCCGTGCCCGAGCGCGACCCGACGGCCGACCTCACGCCCGAGGATCTGGTGCTCAAGGAAGACCCCAAGCCGCGTCCGAAGACGCGGCGCAACAAACGCCACGGCAGGCCGCGCTGATGGGGCTGCTCGCGTGGGTGATCATGGGTCTGGCGATCTGGCACTTCACGATCTTCCTGCCCGACCGCTTCTGGGGCGGGATCGTCGGTGCGTTCGGCGGCTCGCTGATCGGCGCCATCCTCTTCGCCCTGATCATCTACTCGGTGAAAGTCTCCGCCGTGCGCATCCCGGGGGAAAAGGCGACCGACATCGCCGTGGTGCTCTATGCCGTGCCGGGCGCGCTGATCGGCATCGCGCTCGTCTACCTCGAGGGCATGCGCCGCGAACGCGCGGGGATCCAGCCGCCTCCGTTCGCCGGCTACTAGCGCCAGGTCCCACCGCTGCCGGCGCGTCTGCGCCGGTGGTTCTGTCTCACCCTGAGCGTAGTCTCGCCGCGTGCCTCCCCGCCGCTTCGAGATCAGCGACTGCCCAACCGCCGAGGTGCAGCGGCTGCGCCGCGAGCTGGGCGTGAGCGCAGCCCTCGGGCAGGTGCTGGTGCGCAGGGGCATGTCCGAGCCGGCGCTCGCGGGGGCCTTCCTGTCGGGCGGTGAGGAGCACCCGCCGCAGGCCTTCGCGGGCATCGACGCGGCGGTGGCTGTGATCGTGCGCCACGTCGCCGACGGCACGCGGATCACCGTCCACGGCGACTACGACGTCGACGGCATCTGCTCGACAGCTGTGCTGGTGCGCACGCTGCGAGGTCTCGGAGCCGAGGTCGACTCCTACCTGCCCGACCGCGCGAGCGATGGCTACGGTCTGAACGCGGCGACCGTGCGCCGACTCGCCGCCCGCGGCACGCGCTTGCTGGTGACGGTCGACTGCGCGATCACCGCCGTCGAGGAGGTCGCACAGGCGCGGGCGCTCGGCATCGAGGTGGTCGTCACCGACCACCACGCGCCGCGCGCCGACGGCGCGCTGCCGCAGGCGCCGATCGTGCATCCGCGACTGTGCGGCTACCCGTGCGCGGACCTGTGCGCGACCGCGGTCGCATACAAGCTCGCGCGGGCACTGACCGACGCGCTCGCCGGCGGCGAGGCGGGCGCCGCCGCAGCCGGGCGCGCCCGCGGGATGCTCGAGCGCCGGACGCTCGAGCAGGATCTCGACCTGGTGGCGCTCGCCACGATCGCCGACGTGGTCTCGCTCACAGGCGAGAACCGAACGCTCGTGCAACGCGGGCTGCGTGCGCTCGCGGGCACGACCAAGCCCGGATTGCGGGCGCTGATGGCGGTTGCCGGGGTCGACCCCGGCAAGGTCAACGAGCGCGCCGTCGGGTTCGCCCTGGCGCCGCGGCTGAACGCAGCCGGGCGCCTGTACCGCGCCGATGCCGGCCTCGAGCTGATCCTCACCGAGGATCGCCTCCGCGCATCGCAGATCGCCGGTGAGCTGGACACCGCCAACCACGAGCGTCGCCAGCTGGAGACGCGCATCCGCTTCGCAGCGGAGGCGCAGATGGCCGAGCAGGGCGAGCTCGCGGCCTACGTGCTGGCCGGGGAGGACTGGCACCCGGGCGTCATCGGGATCGTCGCGTCGCGGCTGGTCGAGCGCAGTGGGCGCCCGGTCGTCATGATCGCGCTCGACGGGGACACCGGCAAGGCCTCCGGACGCAGCGTCGAGGCATTCGACCTGCTCGGCGGGCTGCGTGCGTGCGCCGAGCACCTGCTGCACTACGGCGGCCACCGCGCCGCGGCGGGCCTCGAGATCGAGCGTGCGCGCGTGCCCGACTTCGCGAGCGCGCTGTGCGCCCACGCCGAGCGCGTGCTGCGGCCGCAGGACCTCGTTGCGGTCGAGCGCGTGGACGCGATCGTGGGCGGCGAGGAGCTGGGCATGTCGCTGGCGGAGGAGCTTGCATCGGTCGCGCCGTTCGGGCGCGGCAACCCGAGCGTGTCGCTGATGATCGCCGACGCCACGTTCACCGACGTCAGGCCGATGGGCGAAGGCAAGCACGCGCGCTTCACGGTCGAGTCGCGCGGAACGCGGGCGCGGGCCGTCGCCTTCGGTAGCGGAGGGCGGCTGCCGCTTGCCGGCGCCGGATCCGCCGGCGAGCTGGACGCGACGTTCACGCTCGAGGTCAACGAATGGAACGGCGTCAGCGAGCCACGGCTCGTGCTTCGTCACGCGCAGGTGCGCGAGCCGGAGCCCGCGGCCGGCGATGTACCCGAGGAGGGTCAGGCACCGGTGGAGGCAGAGGAGCTCGTGCTGTTCGCGCTGTGAGCGGACGGCGTCTTCAATCCAGCCCGCTTGTCCCCTACCCTTAGAACATGGCTATAGCCGAGGATCCCAAGCGCTCACAGCTCACGGAGCTGGCGGACGCCACCGTGCTCGAGGACGTGGGGGAGGCTGCGGTGAGCCTGCACGAGCAACCGCTGGTCGAGCTTGAGCCGGCGGGCGCGTCGGGCGCCGAGGCGTCGATGCCCGCGAGCGGGCTGAGTCGCTCCGAGCGGCGCCTGCTCAACGACCTGTTCGCGATCGTCTCCGAGCACGCGTCGGACTCCTCGGTCGAGATCGACCGTGCGCGCGTGCAGGACGCGTTCGTGTTCGCGTGTGAGCACCACGCCGACCAGCGGCGCAAGTCAGGCGAGGACTTCATCGTGCACCCGGTCGGGGTCGCACGGATCTGCGCGAGCATGCGCCTGGACACCGAGGCGCTGTGCGCGGCGCTGCTGCACGACACGGTCGAGGACACCTCGGCTTCGCTCGAGGAGGTCCGCGAGCGCTTCGGCGAGGAGATCGCCGCCGTGGTCGACGGCGTCACGAAGCTGACCGGCATCACCTTCCAGTCGCGCGACGAGGCGCAGGCCAACAACTACCGCAAGATGATGGTCGCGATGGCCACCGACGTGCGGGTCATCCTGATCAAGCTCGCCGACCGCCTGCACAACATGCGCACGATCGACGCGATGCCCAAACAGAAGCAGATGGAGAAGGCGCGCGAGACGCTCGAGATCTACGCGCCGCTCGCCCACCGTCTGGGGATCCACGCGATCAAGTGGGAGCTCGAGGACCTCGCGTTCGCGACGCTGCACCCGCGCAAGTACCAGGAGATCAAGGGCCTCGTCGCGCAGCAGCGCGACGAGCGCGAGCACTACGTCAACGAGGCGGGCGACTATCTGCGCAGCGAGCTGTCGGACGTCGGCATCGAGGCGCAGATCGCGGGGCGCGCCAAGCACTTCTACTCGATCTACTCGAAGATGACCAAGAAGGGCCGCGAGTTCAACGAGATCTACGACCTCACCGCGATGCGTGTGATCGTCGACTCGGTCAAGGACTGCTACGGCACGGTCGGCGTGATCCACTCGCTGTGGAAGCCGTTGCCCGGGCGCTTCAAGGACTTCATCGCGATGCCCAAGTTCAACATGTACCAGTCGCTGCACACGACCGTGATCGGGCCGGAGGGCCGGCCGCTGGAGATCCAGATCCGCACGCACGAGATGCACGAGATGGCCGAGTTCGGCGTGGCCGCGCACTGGGTGTACAAGCAGCCCAGCGGGCGGGCGGGCAGCGATCAGGAGCACGTCGGCTGGCCCGCCGCCGGCGAGGACGCCAAGCTCAAGTGGCTGCGCTCGATGCTCGACTGGCAGAAGGAGCTCTCCGATCCCCGCGAGTTCATGGAGACGCTGCGCACCGACCTGTTCGAGGAGGAGGTCTACGTCTTCACGCCCAAGGGCGAAGTCAAGTCGCTCGCCTCGGGCGCGACGCCGCTGGACTTCGCCTACGAGGTGCACACCGAGATCGGCCACCGCTGCGTGGGCGCCCGCGTGAACGGGAAAATCGTGCCGCTGCACTATGAGCTGCAGTCGGGCGACATCGTTGAGATCCTCACCGCCAAGCGCGAGCGCGGGCCCTCGCGCGACTGGCTGGCGATGGTCAAGACGACGCGCGCGCGCAACAAGATCAAGGCTTGGTTCAAGGCCGAGTCGCGCCAGGACACCGAGCACACCGGGCGCGAGCTGCTGCAGGAGCACCTGCGCAAACAGGGTCTGCCGGCGCAGAAGATCACCGGCTCGGCGCTGCTGGCGGACGTGATCCGCGAGGTCGGCTACCGCAAGGCCGACGACTTC
>DATHOH010000023.1:0-21546 GCA_035485155.1 Solirubrobacteraceae bacterium | reverse complement strand
ACGAGTTCCGCCTCGTCGTCCACCCGGTCGTCCTCGGTGCGGGCGAGCGGCTGTTCACGGCACCCCTCGCCATCGAGCCCGTGAGCACGACCGCCTTCAGCGGCGGAGCCGTCGCCCACGTCTTCACGGCGCACCCGTGATTTGAACCTCCCGCATGTCCTCCAGGGCGCCTCAGCCACCGGTGAAGCGCGGGGTGCGACGCTCGGCGCTCGCGCGGACGCCCTCCTGAAAGTCATCCGTCGCGAACAGAGGCGCCTGCTGGGCGTGCTCGCGCTCGGTCGCGGCTCGCACACGATCAGAGAGATCGCCGCGCATCGTCTCTCGGATGGCGCGGACGGCCAGCGGGGCGGAGGCAGCGATCTCGCGGGCGAGCGCGTGCGCCTCGCCCCGCAGCTGCTCCTCGGCGGCGAGGCGGTCGCAGAGGCCGAGCGCGTACGCCTCCTCCCCCTTCACGCGCCGGCCGGTGTACAGCAGCTCGAGCGACGCCTGCATCCCGACCGTCGCGGGAAGCGTGACCGTGATCCCGAAGCCGTGGTGGATGCCCAGGCGCGCGAAGTTCGCAGCAAAGCGCGAGGACGGACTCGCGACGCGGAAATCGGCCGACAGTGCCAGTCCAAGCCCGCCGCCGATCGCCCCGCCCTGAACGGCTGCAACGACGGGGGTCGCAGCGGCGAACAGCCGCACGGCGTGGGCATAGAGCGCCGGCACACCCCTGTCGCCGGCGCCCGCGAAGTTCGCGCCCGCGCAGAAGTGCCGGCCGGCGGAGCACAGCACGATCGCTCGGCATGCCGGGTCCGCGTCGAGCGCCTCGTAGGCGTCGGCGAGAGCGGCGATCAACTCGACGTCAAAGTGATTGTGTGGGGGGCGGTCGAATTCGACGGTCGCGACATGGTCCTCGCCGACACTCACCGCGAGCCCCTCCATCACAGCCCCTCGAGGAACTCGCCAACGGCGTGATCGAACGCGGCCGGCTGGTCCATGTTGGCGGCGTGCCCGGCCTTCTCCAGGATCACCTTGCGGGCGCCGGGGATGCGCCTGGCCATCGCCTCAGCGGCCGCCAGGAAACGATCGTCATCGGCGCCGACGACGATCAGCGTGGGGACGGCGACCGACCCCAGCGACGCGAATGCCTCCCCGTCGCGCTGGGTCAGGATCGCGCGCGCCGCGACGGCCAGCGTGGCGGCGCCGCCGGCGTGCTCGGCGGCTTGCGTCTCAGGACCGGAGCGCAGCGCATCCAGGCCGCGGGCGTCGAGGTCATCCGCGAGCCCGCCCACCCAAGAGTTCCATGCTTCGCGCGCCGCGTCATCGCGAAAGCCCGGGCCGGTGTCGACGAGCAGCAGGGCCGCCACCCGCTCGGGGTGGCGCGCGCAGAAGAGCAGCGAGAGGTACCCACCGAGCGACATCCCGCCGATCACGGCGCGCCCCGCGCCGAGCCGGTCGAGGAGCTCGAGCATCTCTTCGATGCAGCCGTCGTGGGAGGGCTCGCCCGCACCGGCGCCCGTGCTCGCGCCGTGGCCGGGCAGGTCCCACGTCAGGACCTGACGCTCGCTGCTGAGGGCCGCGAGGTTTGGCCCCCACATCGCCTGGCTTGCGCCGAAGCCGTGGGTGAGCAGCAAGGGTGGCCGCGCAGACGGCGCTCCGTGGATGGTGTAGGCGATGTCGGGCATCACAAGCTCACTACAGTCGAACCGCCGGTGATCGCCGGGTACAGGCTGTCCGCGCCCGCGCTCGCGACACCCGCCCCGAGTCGGGTGCTCCAGTGGTGCTCGTCACCGTACTCCGAGCGCCAGGCCCAGAGCCGGCGCGTGAGCTGGCCCAGCGGATGCTCGCGCGTGGTGCCCCGCGCTCCCAGGACCTGATGGGCAGCTCGCCCCGCGCTCAGCGCCGCGTGGTTGGCAAGGAGCTTGCCCGCAGCGATCTCAAACCCGCCGGTTCGCTGCGCGCTCGCCTCAGCAGCCACGCCCGCCATGGCGACCTGTTGGGCGATCGTGACGAGATGTTGCTGAACCGCCTGGAAGGAGCCGATCGGCCGTCCGAACTGATGCCGCTCGCCTGCGTGCCGGACGACGATCTCGTACAGCGCATCGAGCGCTCCAGCCATGAGCGCGATACGCATCAACGCGCCGCGCAAAAAGAGCGCCTCGGCGTCCACGCCTGGACCGGAGCGTGCGCCGGCGCCGTCGAACACAACCGTGTCGCGGACGTCACCGGCGAGATTTACGTGTGGCTCGATCGAGACGTCCGCGCGGTCGACCACCAGGGCGCGGCCGTCGAGAAGGATGGCGATCCGAGCCGCGTCGCGTGCCCAGGGCACCCGGTGCGCGCACCCGCTCACGCGCCCGCCTCGCAGTTCGACGCTGTCGCGGGCGCTGCCCGGCGCAACGGTCACCGCTCCGGCATCGCCGCTCAGTCCGGCCTGCGCGAGCAGCCATTCCCCCAACACCACCATCTCCGCGGCCCGGTCGGGTCCGCGCTCGCGCAGCACCGCCAAGGCCTGGGCAAGCGTCATGCCCGTAGCGCCCTCGCCGCGACGGAACGCAGGATCTCGTTCGTGCCACCGCGGATCGTGAACGACGGGGCGCCCAGGATCGCCGCCGCGAGCAGCCGCTCAAACAGCGACTCTGCAGCCGGATGGGGATCCTCAGGCACCAGGCGCCATATTGCGTCGAGCACCTGCTGCTCAAAGCGCGTTCCCAACTCCTTCACGAGCGCTGCCTCCGCAGCGGGCGCCTGGCCCGCGTCGAGCAGGCGCGCGACGGACAGCGACAGCGCACGAATTCCCCACCAGCCTGCGACCGCCTCGCCCAGCGCAGCTTCCGCACGCTCGTCGGTGACGCCCCGCTCGCGTAGGTACTGCTCGACCACCAGGTAGGTCGACAGCCAGCGCTCGGGCCCGGCGCGCTCGTAGGCCAGCTCCGAGGTGTTCTGCGCCCAGCCCGCTCCGACCTCGCCAAGCACGAGCTCGTCCGCAACGAACACGTCATCGAGGACGACTTCGTTGAAGAACTCGCTGCCGTCGAGATACGCGATCGGCCGCACGTTCACACCGGGGGCACGCAGATCGACGATCAGCTGTGACAACCCTCGATGACGATCGTCCTCCTCGCTTGTACGGCACAACACCACGCACCAGTCGTTCTCGTTCGCGCCCCCGGTCCAGAGCTTGGTCCCACGCACGCACCATCCGTCGCCTGCGCGCGTCCCGCGCGTCTGGACGGCCGCCAGGTCACTTCCAGCTTCCTGCTCGCTCATACCGATCGAGAACGACGCCTCGCCGCGGCAGATCGCCGGCAAGAACCGCTCGCGTTGGGCCTCTGTGCCGTAGCGCAGAATCAGCGGTCCCGTCTGCCGGTCGGCCACCCAGTGGTAGCGAACAGGCGCCCCCCAGCGCAGCAGCTCCTCGACGACGATGAAGCGGTCCACGACGCCACGCTCCGCGCCGCCGTACCGGCGCGGCAGTGCCATGCCCAGCCAACCGCGCGCCGCGAGCGCGCGGGAGAAATCCTGGTCGCGAGCCGCCGCCATCCCGAGCCCGGGGGCGAAGCTTCCGCGCGGCAACTCCGAGTCGAGGAACTCCCGCACCTCGGCCTGCAGCGCCAGCTCAGTGTCGGTCAGTTCGCTCGGTGCGAAGCGGAGCATGGCGTCAGACCGTCGCTGCGGGCTCGTCGAGTGCTTGCCTGAGCTTGCCCGCGAGCCCCTCGAACAGCGGGTACACGCCCGGCCCGTGCGCCTGGTGAAGCGCGGGCCTCCACGTCTCCCAGCGTTCGATCAGCGTGCGACCGAGCAGAACCTTGACAAGCTCCAGGTCGAACGCTCCCTGGCTCTCCAGCGCAGCGAGCTGCTCGAAGAAGTCGAGTTCCCGGTAGAGCACGTAAGCCTCTGGAGCGTCGGCTGCCACGTAGGCCGTAAATGCGTCGCGCAGCTCCTCAGCTGACTTGAACCGAGCGAACAACCGCCGCGCCTGCTCCAGCGACTCTTCGTTCCAGCGGCGAAAGAACTCGGCAGCCATCTGCGCCTCGCGGCTCTTGCGCGCCTCGCGCACCTGCTGAGCGCCGAAGATCGCCGCGCCGAACGCGCCGAGCAGGCCCAGCGCCAGGATCGATGTGGCGATCGCGGTGACCTCGGCCCAGTCCACTCCCGTTCAGCCCTGCTCGAGGGGGGCCATCGTGAGCCCCGCGCCCTTCAGCTGCTCCCAGTAGTGCTCGGCCGGCTCCTGCTGGCCGGTGTAGACGACGGCGCGGCCGGAGCCGTGGATCACGTTGGCGATCTCCATCCCGCGCGTGTAGGAGATGCCGGGGATGAAGCGCGCCAGCGTGCGGGCGACGTGCTCGAACGTGTTGTGGTCGTCGTTGCAGACGATCACCCTCCAACCGCCGCCCAGGCCGCCTCCCGGTCCGCGCGCGCTGGGTCGCTCGAGCGTTTGATCCATGGCCGCAGGATAAAGCTCGCGCCTCGACCGTACAATTGACGTCATGAGCACCGAGGACTCCGCGCGGCTGCCCGAGCGCGACCGGCCGTGGATGATGCGCACATACGCTGGGCATTCGACAGCCAAGGCCTCGAACGAGCTGTACCGGCGCAACCTGTCCAAGGGCCAGACCGGCCTGTCGGTGGCGTTCGACCTGCCGACGCAGACGGGATACGACCCCGACGACGAGCTGGCCCGCGGCGAGGTCGGCAAGGTCGGCGTGCCGATCTCTCATCGCGGCGACATGGCCGCCTTGATGGACGGCATCCCCTTGGGAGAGATGAACACTTCGATGACGATCAACGCCACCGCAGCGTGGCTGCTGGCGCTCTACATCGTCGCCGCCGAAAATCAGGGGGTATCCGAGAACCAGCTGCAGGGCACCACCCAGAACGACATCATCAAGGAGTTCCTCGCGCGCGGCACGTATGCGTTCCCGCCCGCGTCCTCGATGCGCTTGACCGCCGACATGATCGCCTACACGGTCGAGCACGTCCCGAGGTGGAACCCGATCAACATCTGCTCCTATCACCTGCAGGAGGCCGGCGCGACGCCGGTGCAGGAGATCGCCTACGCGATGAGCAACGCGATCGCGGTTCTCGACGCCGCGCGCGAGCGCGTCCCCGAAGAGCGCCTGGAACAGGTCTTCGGGCGCATCTCGTTCTTCGTCAACGCCGGCGTTCGCTTTGTCGAGGAGCACGCGAAGCTGCGCGCGATGTCGATCCTGTGGGAAGAGCTGGGACGTGAGCGCTACGGGGTCACGGACCCGCGACACCTGCGCTTTCGCTATGGCGTCCAGGTCAACTCGCTCGGGCTCACCGAGGCGCAGCCGGAGAACAACGTGCAGCGGATCGTGCTCGAGGCGCTCGCCGTCACGCTCGGCCGCGACGCGCGGGCGCGCGCGATCCAGCTGCCGGCGTGGAACGAGGCGCTGGGCCTTCCGCGTCCGTGGGATCAGCAGTGGTCGCTGCGCATCCAGCAGGTGCTCGCATATGAAACCGATCTGCTCGAGTACCCGGACATCTTCGAGGGCTCGAAGGTGATGGAGGCGCTGGTGGCGGAACTGCTCGAGGGCGCACGCGCAGAGATGGCTGTTGTCGCCGAGCACGGAGGTGCGGTCGAGGCGGTCCCCTACATGAAGGCGGCGCTCGTCGACAGCCACCGCGAGCGGATCCGCCGCATCGAGGAGGGCGAGCAGGTGGTCGTCGGGCAGAACCGCTTCACCGAGACCGAGGTCTCGCCGCTGACCGCCGACGCCGAGGGCGGCATCCTCGTCGTGGATCCGAAGCTCGAAGCCGAGCAGATCGAGGCCGTGCGCCGTTGGCGCACCGAGCGCGACCAGGCAGCCGTGGACGAGGCGCTCGCGTCGCTCGCCGCGGTTGCGCGCGACGAGGGCGCCGCCGAGAACCTGATGGTGGCGACGATCGCAGCCGCCCGCGCCGGCGCCACGACCGGCGAGTGGTCACGCACGCTGCGCGAGGTGTTCGGTAGCTACCGTGCTCCGACCGGTGTCGGCGAGGCGGCGTCGATCGATAGAGCGGGAGGCGACCAGGAACTCGACGAGCTGCGCGGCGAGGTCGCGCAGCTGCAGGAGAAGCTCGGGCGCAGGCCCAAGATCCTCGTCGGCAAGCCGGGCCTCGACGGTCATTCCAACGGCGCCGAGCAGATTGCGGTGCGCGCACGCGACGCCGGCATGGACGTCGTCTACGAAGGCATCCGCCTGACGCCCGCGCAGATCGCCGCCTCCGCCCTGCAGGAGGGCGTGCACGTGATCGGCCTGTCGATCCTTTCGGGCTCGCACCGCGACCTGATCCCCGCGGTCATCGACGCGCTGAACGAAGCCGGCGTGAGCGTACCGGTCGTCGTCGGCGGCATCATCCCCGAGCAGGACGTCGCAGCCCTGGAAGGCGCGGGGGTGGCCGCCGTGTACACGCCCAAGGACTTCGACATCAACCGCATCATGCGCGACATCGTGAGGATCGTGGGGGAAGGCGCCGACCGACCCGCGGTCGCCGCAGCGGGCGGCGCCACCGGCGTGGCGTGAGCGCGGACGGGGCCGCCCTGGGCACGCGCCTGCGCGAGCGCGACCTGAGCGCGGCACCCGCGGCCCTGAACCTCCTCGAGAGCACGACGCCCGCCGATCGCGAGCAGGCGGCCGAGCTGCTGCGCGAGGTCTCGCCGTCGACGCTCGGCGGCGAGGCACCGGCGCACGTGATCGGCGTGACGGGGCCACCTGGGGCCGGCAAGTCGACGCTGCTCTCGGCGCTACTGCACGCCTGGCGCGCACAGTCGCGCACGGTGGCGATGCTGGCGGTCGACCCGAGCTCGCGCCGCTCGGGCGGCTCGCTGCTCGGCGATCGCGCACGCATCGAGTTCGATGCCGCCGACCGCGGCGTGCTGATCCGCTCGACGGCCGCCGGCGAGCGGCTCGGCGGCCTCGCACAGGCGACGCGCGCCGCGGCGGAGGCGCTCGCGGCGGCATTCGACATCGTGGTGATCGAGACGGTCGGCGTTGGACAGGCCGAGACCGACGTCGCCGACGTGGCCGACACGGTCGTGGTCGTCGTCCAGCCCGGCAGCGGTGACGCGCTGCAGTTTCTCAAGTCAGGGATCATGGAGATCCCCGACGTGCTCGTCGTCACCAAGGCCGACCTTGGCCAGATTGCGATCCGGGCGAGGCGCGATCTCGCGGCCGCGCTGCGCTCGCTTGGTTCGAGTCGCGCGAGCGTGCTGGCAGTCTCGGCGCTGGCGCCGGCCAGCGGCATCGACGAGCTTGTGGCGGCGCTCGACGAGCGCCACGCGGCGCTCGACGTTGGCGAGCGCCGAGATGCGGCGCGGCGCGCGGCCTCGCTCCGGGACTTCGTCGTCGAGCACGGCGAGCAGGGCCTCAGAGCGCTGGGCGGTCGCCGCGGCGCCGAGCGCCTGCTCGCCGAGCAGGCGCCGGGCATGGCCGTACCCGCGCTCGTGACGGCGCTCGAGCAGCAGCTCGCATGAGGCGCAACCTGCTGAGCATGTTCGGCGCGTTCGTGCTCGCCAGCGCGCTCGCGGGCGCGCTCGGGGCAGTCAACCTCGGCACGGCGCTCGCCTTCGGCCAGATGGCGTTCGCCGCCACGACCGTCTACGTGCTGCTCAGACGCTGAGCCGGCGAACCGGCGCGTAACGAAACTGCCGCCAGCGAGACTGTAGGACAAGCGATGCTAGTTCTCGTGATCTTCGCTGTGCTCGCCGGGGCCGGTACGGCGCTGTCGCCGTGCGCGCTGCCGGTGCTGCCCGCGCTGCTGTCCGCCGGCAGTGTCGGCGGCCGGCGCCGGCCGTTGGGGGTCGTGCTCGGACTGTCGATCACGTTTACGGTGACGATCGTCGGGCTCGCGAACGTGGTCGACGGCGTCGGCCTTGGCGACGATCCGCTGCGCGACGTCGCGATCGCGGTGCTGCTGATCTTCGGCCTGGCACTGCTGATGCCCGACGTCGCGGCGCGCCTGGAGGCGCCCCTGTCGCGGCTGGCGCGCTTCGGCCCGCGCGATACCGGCGACGGCTTCCTCTCAGGGCTGCTCGTCGGCGGCGCACTCGGCTTCGTCTACACCCCGTGCGCGAGCCCGATCCTCGCCGCGGTGATCTCGGTCAGCGCCGCGTCCGGCAAAACGATCGTGATTGCCCTCGCCTACGCCGCCGGGTCGGCGGCGGTGCTGCTCGTGCTCGCGCTCGGCGGCAGGCGCGTGTTCGAGCGCGTGCGAAAGGCAGGGCGCGGGCCGATGCTGCAGCGCGCGCTGGGCACGATCATGATCCTCACCGCCGTCGCGATCTGGACGAACCTCGACGTCAACTTCGACCAGTTCGTCGCCCAGCACATTCCAAACGTCAACCTCACCGCGTCGCTCGAGTGCTCGAGGACCGTGACCAGCCGCCTGGACCAGATCACCGGCCACAAAGCCAAGTTCGTCGCCGCCAACGGATCCTCCGACTGCGAAGGCACGGGCACCAGCACGATCCATGCCGCCGCGCGAAACGCCAGCGAGGCGACGCTGCTGGCCGCTGCGCACGCCCTGCCAAACCTCGGCCCGGCGCCCGAATTCACCGAAACCGAGGAGTGGTTCAACACGGGGGTGGGCGGGCACTCACACACGCCGCTGACACTGCGTTCGCTGCGTGGACGCGTCGTGCTGGTGGACTTCTGGACCTACACGTGCATCAACTGCATCCGCACGCTGCCCTATCTGAAGGCCTGGAATGCCACCTACGCCAAGGACGGCCTCACGATCGTCGGCGTCGAGACACCGGAGTTCGAGTTCGAGAAGAACGCGAGCAACGTGTCCGATGCGATCGGACAGTTCGGGCTGCGCTACCCGGTCGTCCAGGACAACAACATGGGCACGTGGAACGCCTACGGCAACGAGTACTGGCCCGCCGACTACCTGATCGACGCCAAAGGCCAGGTTCGCTACGCGACGTTCGGCGAGGGCGACTACGACAAGACCGAAACCGCGATCCGGTCGCTGCTCGCCGAAGCCGGCCATCAGGTGGGCGGCATGAGTCATCCCACCGACGTCGTCACGCCTTCGGAAATCGCAACGCCGGAGACCTACATGGGCACCCTCCGGGGGCAGGGCTGGATCAACGGACCGCACGCCGGCACGCACGACTACGGAGCGCCGCCCAGCGGCGGGCTGGCGCTCAACGACTTCGCCTACAGCGGCAGGTGGACGATCGGAGAACAGCCCGCGCAAGCGGTCTCCGGCGCCGGCGTCGACCTCGAGTTCAAGGCAAAGCGCGTGTACCTCGTGCTTAGCTCCCCCGGCGAACGGCCGCTGCAGGTGCAGGTGCTGCTCGACGGGCACCCGATCTCTGCGGCGGACGCCGGCGAAGACGTGCGGGGCGGTGTCGTCACCGTACGCCGCGAACGCCTGTACTCGCTCGTCTCGCTGCCGCGCGACGAACAGCATCGCCTCTCGCTGCGCTTCGCAGACGGCGTGACGGGCTACGACTTCACCTTCGGGTAGGCGCCGCGCACCCCGCGCTGGACACCGCCCGCCGGCGCAGGCCCGCGACACGCCGGAGGGCGGCCACGGTCGCGAGCCGAGCCAGGGTGGCACCTGCGCCTACAATGCGCTACATGGAGGGCTCAATGGCCGAGACCAGCGCGCGCAGCTGGCTGCGTTGCTACCGCTGCTGGTCACAGGACCTGGAGGTTCAGGTCCACTACGAGGGGATCCACAAGATCGACCCTGACACCGGCGAGCGCGCGGAAGTCGTCGACGAGCTCCAGGAGGCGGTCGTGCAGTGCCTGGACTGCATGCACGATCAGCCGCACCTCGGCTTCAACAACGGGCGCGTCGAGCCGATCGAGGACCGCTGGGAACGGATGATCGCGGGCACCCCATGGGTGGCCTCGTGCACCGTCACCGTCGACTCTGAAGACGTCGAGAGCTGCTCGGGGCCGGAGGCCGGCGACGCGCTCTCCTACGCCGCCTTCGGCGAGCACGGCGTGCGCGAGTTCTTCACGCACGTGCGCTTCCACAAGCACGAAGACGACGCGCGCATCATCGTGCACCTGCTCGTCGAGCTGTACGCGCGCTCGCTCGAGGAGGCCACAGACGTCCTCGAGTCATCCGCGCGCGGCGCGCTGACGATCACCTCGCTCGCCGAGGAGTCACGCCCACCCGCAGCGGGCGGCGACAACCACGGCCACGACTAAGCGGGCGAGAGGCGCATCACCGGGATGCGGCGGATGCCCTCGGTGCGCTGTTCGTAGGCGCTGTAGCCGCGGTAGACCTTCTTCGCCTGCGCGAACAGGCGGTCGTGCTCCTCACCGGTGACCTCGTGCGCCACGTACGGAGCGGTGCGGCGCCTCACCTCGAGGCTCACGTCGGGGTTGGCCTTGAGGTTGTAGTACCACGCGGGGAACTTCGGGCGGCCGTAGCTCGAGGCGATCAGGATCACGTCGTCGCCGTCGCTGAAGTACAGCAGCGGCACGGTGCGCTCGACGCCGCTGCGGGCCCCGCGAACCGTCAGCAGCACGATCGGAATCTGTCCGAAGGCATGGTCCATCCGCCCCCGCGTCGCTCGTAGCAGCCACGGGTCGATGCGCGCGCCGAACTGCGAGGAGTACCAGGTGCCCGCCTTCGTCAGCGCGAACGCGAACAGCCACCGCTTGAAGGGCGAGCTCGACAGCGCGTCGGGATCGACGCGCGGGATCGCCCCCGGCATCGCTCAGCTCCCCAGCCGCTCCTCGAGCGCCTCGAGCTGCGCGCGCAGCTCGCCTGGCAGGTTCTCGAACTTGGCGAAGTGCTCGCGGAACTGGGGCAGCTGCGCGCGCCACGCCTCGACGTCGACATGCAGCAACTCGGCCATGTCCCCGTCGGATACGTCCACACCACGCGTGTCGATGCCATCGGGGCCGGCCGGGGGGACGAGCCCGATCGGCGTCTCCTCCGCGGCTCCATGACCGGCGCAGCGGGCGAACACCCACGACAGCACCCGCGAGTTCTCGCCGTAGCCCGGCCACAGGAAGCGCCCGCCGGCGTCCTTGCGGAACCAGTTGACGTAGAAGATCTTCGGGAGCTTCGCGCCTTCGCGACGCCCCATCTCCAGCCAGTGGGCGAAGTAGTCGGCCATGTTGTAGCCGCAGAACGGCAGCATCGCGAACGGGTCGAAGCGCAGCTCGCCGACCGTGCCAGCCGCCGCGGCGGTCTTCTCCGAGCTCATCACCGAGCCGAGGAACACGCCGTGCTGCCAGTCAAGCGCCTCGGTCACGAGCGGCACGACCGTCGAGCGCCGTCCGCCGAACAGCATCGCGTCGATCGGCACGCCCGCCGGGTCCTCCCACTCGGACGCGATCGCCGGGTCCTGGGACGCCGGGGTCGTGAAGCGCGCGTTTGGGTGCGCCGACGACGTGCCCGCGTCGGGCGTCCAGTCGTTGCCGTGCCAGTCGATCAGGTGCGCGGGTGGCTCCTTGGTGAGTCCCTCCCACCAGACGTCGCCGTCGTCGGTCTTCGCGCAGTTCGTGAAGATCGAGTTGCGCTCGATCGTGCGAATCGCGTTCGGGTTGGTGTCATTGCCGGTGCCCGGGGCAACGCCGAAGAAACCGTACTCCGGGTTGATCGCGTACAGGCGGCCGTCCTCGCCGAACTTCATCCAGGCGATGTCGTCGCCGATCGTCTCGACCGTCCAGCCCTCGAGCGTGGGGATCAGCATCGCCAGGTTGGTCTTGCCACAGGCGCTCGGGAAGGCGCCGGTGATGTACTTGACCTCGCCCTCCGGCGAGGTCAGCTTCAGGATCAGCATGTGCTCGGCCATCCAACCCTCGTCGCGTGCCATCACCGACGCGATGCGCAGCGCGAAGCACTTCTTGCCGAGCAGCGCGTTGCCGCCGTAGCCGGAGCCGAACGACCAGATTTCGCGGCTCTCGGGGAAGTGCACGATGTACTTGTTCTCGGCGTTGCACGGCCAGGACACGTCTTCGACACCGTCGTCGAGCGGCATGCCGACCGAGTGCAGGCACGGCACGAACTCGCCGGAGCCGAGCGCGTCGAGTGCGCCCTGGCCCATGCGGGTCATGATCCGCATGCTGACCGCGACGTAGGTCGAGTCGGTCAGCTGCACGCCCACATGGCTCTTGTCCGAGCCCAGCGGCCCCATCGAGAACGGCACGACGTACATCGTGCGTCCCTTCATCGAGCCGGCGAACAGGTCGCTCAGCGTCTCGCGCATCTCGCTTGGATCTCGCCAGTTGTTGGTCGGACCCGCATCCGCCTCGCTGGCGGAGCAGATGAACGTTCGGTCCTCGACGCGCGCCACGTCCCCGGGGTCCGACAGCGCCAGGTACGAGTTCGGCCGCTTGGCGTCGGAGAGCCGCTCGAAGGTACCCGCGTCGACGAGTTCCTGGCAGAGGCGGTCGTACTCCTCTGCCGAGCCGTCACACCAGTAGACGCGATCAGGTTCGGTGAGCGCGGCTGTCTCGTCGACCCAGGCCAGCAGTCGCTCGTTCGTGGTGGGGGCGGGAACGGTGGTGTTCATGGGGTCCAAGCGACTCCTCGGTTCGCGGGCATGATCGGCGCTGGGCGATCTACGATCGGCCGCGCTGCGGCCGGGCCAGGACTGGCTCCGGGAACAGAAAAACGCCCTCCGCGGGCGACCCAGAAAGCGTACCGCACGCCCTGCTACTCGACAATCCCCTCGGCCGTGCTGCCGCCGGGCGTTTTGCGCGGCACCAGCACCAGGCGCTTGAACTCGGCCACGAGCACGCCGTCCTGATTCAGCACGCGCGTGTGCACGCGCACGGTCCCGCGGTCGGGCTTGGACTGGGACTCTTTCTTCTCGAGCACCTCGGACTCGCAGAACAGCGTGTCGCCGTGGAACACCGGCGCTGGGTGCTTGAGTTCTTCCGTCGCGAGGTTCGCGATCGCCTTGCCGCTGACGTCGCTCACGGACATGCCCAGCGCCAGCGAGTACACGAGCGGGCCGACGACGACATTGCGGCCCTGCTGGGATTTCGCGGCGTAGACGTCGTTGATGTGCAGCGGGTGATGGTTCATCGTGAGCAGGCAGAACAGGTGGTCGTCGGACTCGGTCACCGTCTTGGCCGGCCAGTGCTTGTATACGTCGCCGACCTCGAACTCCTCGAGGTAGCGGCCGTACGGGTGGGCGCCGCTCGCCTCGCGTGCGGCCTGATCTGTCTCGACGGTCGGGGCGGTCTCGGTAGCGCTCATTTAGGTCGTGGGCCTCCAGTTGCAGGGGATGTGCGAGGCGCAGCTCGCAGATTCAACTCTAGTGGGCACCCGCCGCCGCCCGCGGCGCGGCGCCCGCGACGGCCCCCGGGCACGCGCGCCCGGCAGCGGGGCGGCAGCCTTCACCGGGGATTTTGCCCACCGGCGGTCCCGGCGTCGGTGTCGCGGGCGGCGTCGGCGAGACCGGTTCAGCCGGCGTGGGGGCTTCCTGCCCGGGAGCTCCCGAGCGCTCGACGGCCTGCTTGAACGAGCTCGCGTACGGGAGACCGCACGCCGCGTCATAGGCCTGTGCGACCGCGCCGGCGGCTCCGAACCCTTCGAGGGTGCTCCCGCGCGTGCCGAGCACGCTCAGCGACGATGCGCTCAGCGCGGCGTGGCGCTGCCGGTCACAGAGTGACGGCGCGGGTGCGCCCGCGGGCCGTGCGAACGGGTTGGCCAGTCGGCGCACGGTGGGCGCGCCGAGTGAGCGTCGTGCGCTGATGCGCAGGGCCACCGCCACCGGATCGAGCAGCGGCGATGGCCGATTGACGAGCAGCACCAGCGCCGCCGGACCGCGCTTGGTCGCGGGGTGCAACACGGCCGTCGCCAGGTAGTCGTCGCCGAATGGTCCGCTCACCGCCACCTGCAGCGAGCGCCGTTCGAGTCGCGTGCCATCGGCGTTGGCGAAGCTGATCTCGGCAAGCGCCAGGTCCCCGGGCGCAGCCGACAAGCCCAACCGCCACGCCCGCATCGCCACGCCGGCCTGGCGGGCCCGTGCTGTCTCGCTGCCGGCGCTCCGGCCGCTCGCCAGCGCGATGGCGCCAAGAGCGAGCAGCCCACACGTCGCGACCAGCGCTAGCGTGGTCAGAGGACGTCGCATCATCGTCAGAGGACGTCGCATCATCGATACTTTCCAAGACCGAGCGTAGCGTTGTAACCCGAACCGACCCAGGAGAGCCCTTGCGCAACCCCCGCGACTTCTTCAAGCCCCTCGCAATCGACGCGCCCGAGCCGGCGCGCGAGATCCCCTTCAAGCCATCTCGGATGATCCACTTCATGGACTTCTCGAACCCGAAAATGGTCGAGAAGACGCCGGACCTCGCGCCGAAGGTGGACATCCTGCTCGGCAACCTCGAGGACGCCGTGCCGTTGGAAAAGAAGGAGGCGGCGCGCGCCGGCCTGATCCGCGTGGGACGCGAGATGGACCTGGGCGACACGGCGTTGTGGACGCGCGTCAACGAGCTCGCCTCGCCGTACTTCCTCGACGACATCACGCAGCTCGTCGCCGAGATCGGGCACAAGCTCGAGGTGATCATGATCCCGAAGGTCGAGGGCCCGTGGGACATCCACTACGCCGACCGCCTGCTCGCGCAGCTCGAGGCGAAAGCCGGGCTGGAGCGCCCAATCCTGATCCATTGTGTGCTCGAGACCTCCCAAGGCGTTGCCAACCTCGAGGAGATTGCCTCCGCCAGCCCGCGCATCCAGGGGATGAGCTTCGGTCCGGCCGACCTCGCGGCGTCGCGCCGGATGAAGACCACGCGCGTCGGTGGCGGACACCCCGGTTACCGCACGATCGCCGACCCCGAACCCGACGGGGCGGGCGGGTTCATATCCCCGCGCCCGAGCTACCAGCAGGACCCGTGGCACTACTCGATCGCGCGCATGGTCGACGCTTGCACGGCGGTGGGCGCGCTGCCGTTCTACGGTCCCTATGGCGACATCAGCGATGAACTGGGCTGCGAGACACAGTTCCGCGCCTCGTTCCTGCTCGGATGCGTCGGCGCCTGGTCGCTGCACCCCAGCCAAATCGCGATCGCGAAGCGCGTCTTCTCCCCCGACCCCGACGAGGTCGCGTTCGCGAAAAAGGTCATCGAGGCGATCCCCGATGGGCGCGGCGTGCACATGATCGACGGCAAGATGCAGGACGACGCCACCTGGAAGCAGTGCAAGGTGATGGTCAACCTCGCCGAAATGCTCGCGAGGAAGGATCCGGAGCTGGCCGAGGCATACGGGCTCGTGCCAACGCCGGCGTAGATCGCCGCCACCCGCCCGCGTCGCGGGACGGCCACGGTCGTGCAGCACGCTCCAGCGTCGGTCTTCAGCAAACGCCGGCAGCGGCCGATACCCAGGGGTGATGAGATCGAGCTGCGCGCTGGGCCTGTGCGCCGCGGCAGTCGCGTTCGCGGGCGCCGCATTTGCCCCGGCCGGCGCCGTGGCCGGCGAAACGCGGTCGGCGTCGTTCACGACGACCGGCCAGGGCGAGTTCATCGTCCCGGCCGGGGTCGACAGCGTCGAGGCGACGCTGATCGGCGGCCACGGAGGGTTGGGAAACATCAGCAACGGCGCTCAGGCGCCCGGGGGAGCCGGTGCGAGTGCCGTCGCCATGCTCTCGGTGAGTTCTGGCGAGCTGCTGTTCGTGGAGGTTGCCGGCGCCGGCGGATCCTCTGAACAAGCCGGACGTGGCGGCTACGGGGGCGGGGGCAAAGCGGGAGGCCACGGCGGCGGCGGCGGGGGCGCCTCGGATGTCCGCACCGACGAAGACCTGCCCTCCTCTCGTCTCGTCGTAGCGGCGGGTGGGGGCGGAGGCGGAGGCAACGGTGGTGAAACCGCAAACCCCAGTGCCGCGATCGCAGCCGGCAGCGGCGGGGAAGGCGGCCAATCTGGCCAGAACGGCACGGCCGCAGGAGTACACGCTCACGGCGGGGAAGGAGGCAAGGCAGGGAACTCCGGCGGAGCGGCTGGTGAAAACTCGAGCGAAACAGCGGCAACGCCGGGCCAGCTCGCGCTGGGCGGGCAGGGCGGAACCCAGTTTGCGGGCGGCGGCGGAGGAGGCGGCGGCGGCCTATTCGGTGGTGGCGGCGGTGGCGGCGGCATCGCCTTCGCGGAATCCGTGAGTCCGTTCAGCGTCTTCTCCGGAGGCGGAGGAGGCGGCGGCGGTGGCAGCTCGGGTGTGCCGGCCGGCGTCACCAGCGCGGTCCTGGTGTCAAGCGGATCCACGACGCAGCCACCCTCTGTGACCTTTACCTGGACCGCGCCACCCCCGGCCGCGGTGACCGCGGCGCCCGGCTCGCTCACCGGCACCTCCGCCACTCTTACGGGAACCGTCAACCCGGACGGCTCCGTCATAAGCGGCTGCCAGTTCACGCTCTCCCCCGCCCCGCCCGCCGGGGCCACGATCCCGTGTCCGCAGCAAATCGGAGCCGGGAGCACGCCAGTGGCCGTCTCGGCACCGGTCGGCGGCCTCTCCCCGGCAACCACCTACACGGTCACGCTGACGGCCACAAGTGCCCAGGGGTCGGGTACCGGGACGGCCGTCACGTTCACCACGCCGAGCATCGGGGCGCCCACAGACACAGGCGGCCACGCGACCCTGACCGTGACCGGCCTGCGACTGTCCCCCACGCGCTTTCGCCGCGGCCGGCACCCTGCCACTGTGATCAAAGCGAAGGCCCCTCCCAGCGCCACCACGATCTCCTTCGCTCTCTCCGAGGCCGCCAGCGTCACTCTGAGCCTCGAAGCGGTCGAGCGCGGGGTGCTCGTCGGACACAAGTGCACGGCAGTCTCCAAGGCCCACCACCGGGGCAGGCGCTGTACCCGTCACGCGCGTCTCTCCCACGGCGTGACCCTCACAGCCCCGGCGGGCGGCGACCGGATCTCCTTCGACGGGATCCTCACCGGCGGGATGACCCTCCCGGCTGGGACCTACCGCCTGACCCTGACCGCAGTCGCGGGTGCCGCCCGCGCGAGCGCTGCGCAGCATCCGGTGTTCGCGCTGCTCGGCCACTGAGCGGCGGATCGCCGCGCCGCGAGACACCAAGAGCGCATCTGCCGGCGCGCTCCGTATAGGCTTCCGCGCCGCAATGCGATTCTTCGAGTACGAGGCGCGCGAGGTGGTCAAGCGTGCCGGCATCCCCGTCACCGACTACGGCTTCACGACCGACCCTGCCGAGGCGCGCGTGATCGCGCAGCGCATCGGCGGCCCGACGGTGATCAAGTCGCAGGTCCTGACCGGCGGGCGCATGAAGGCAGGCGGCGTCAAGTTCGCCGACACGCCCGAAGAGGCCGAGGCATACGCGCGTGAGATTCTCGCGCTCGAGATCAACGGCCACATGCCCCGCGGTGTGCTCGTCGACCCGAGGGCGGAGGTCGAGCAGGAGTACTACGCGGGCGTCGTCTGGGATGGGATTCGCAAGCAGCCGGTGATGATCTTCTCGCCGGTGGGCGGCATCGACATCGAGCAGGTCGCCGAGGATCAGCCCGAGGCGGTCGGACGGCGGCACTTCTCGAACATCCTGCCGCTCAGCGACTTCCAGGCGAAGGAGGTGATCGCCGCGACCGGCGTCACCGGCTCAGCGCTCAACAAGCTCGTCCCGATCGTCCTGCGCCTCGCGCGGCTGTTCGTCGAGAACGACATGATCCTCGCCGAGATCAACCCGCTCGGCCGTCTCGCCGACGGCTCGTTCGTGGCGCTCGACGCGCACATGGACATCGAGAACGAGGCCCGTGGGCGCCACAAGGCGCTGCTCGCCGAGCTCGGCGTCGGCGATGAGGAGACCCGCCAGGCGCGCGAGGCGACGCCGTTCGAGCTCGCCGGCGAGCAGGTCGACGCGCAGGACCACCGCGGCGTCGCCGGCAACGTGACCGAGTTCGACGGCAACCTCGGCCTCGTGATCGGCGCAGGCGGCGGGTCACTGACGCTGTTCGACGCGGTGCGCGCGCACGGCGGCCGCCCTGCCAATTACTGCGAGATCGGCGGCAACCCGTCGGTTTCGAAGGCCTGCGGCCTAGCCAAGCTCGTGCTCGAGAAGCCCGGCGTGGACAAGATCGCGGTGATGATGTCGATCGTGTCGAACACGCGCGTGGACATCGTCGCGCGCGGAGTCATCAAAGCCTGCCTCGAGCTCGGCTACGACCCGTCTGAGAAGATCGCGATCTTCCGCATCCCCGGCGCGTGGGAGGAGGAGGGCTTCAAGATCCTCGAGAAGTACGGGGTCGACTACGCAGACCGCTCTGTCTCGCTCAACGAGGCCGCGCGCCGCGCCGTCGAGAAGATCCAGGGAACGACGGGCTGATGTCAATCCTGATCGACGCAGACACGACGTTCATCGTCCAGGGCATCACCGGCCGCGAGGCGGTGAACCTGACGCGCGAGTGCCTGGACTACGGCGTCGGCGCGAAGGTCGTCGGCGGCGTCACGCCGGGGCGCCTGGGGCGCGAGGTCCACGGCGTCCCCGTGTTCGACACGGTCGCGCAGGCCGTCACGCACCACGGCGGGCCGATCTACGGCTCGGTCGTTACCGTGCCCCCCGCCTTCACCAAGGACGCCGTCTTCGAGGCGGTGGAGAACGGCGTCAAGCTGATCGTGATCGTCACCGAGCGCATCCCCCGCCGCGACGTCGCGCAGATGGTCGAGCTCGCGACGCTGCGCGGCGCGCGCATCATCGGTCCCAACTGCCTCGGCGTGATCGTGCCCGACGTGATCAAGATGGGCGGGATCGGCGGGCCGGCCAAAAATGCGGCGCAGGCCTACACCCCGGGCCCGATCGGCGTGATCTCGCGCTCGGGCGGGATGACGACGGAGATGTCCTCGACGCTCAGCGCCGCGGGCCTCGGTCAATCGACCGCCGTGTCGATCGGCGGCGACGCGATCATCGGCTCCAGCTACGCCGAGCTGATGCCGCTGTTCGAGGCCGACGCGCAGACGCAGGGAATCGTCATCTACACCGAGCCCGGCGGGCGCATGGAGGCCGAGCTCGCGCTCTGGGTCACCGAGAACGACTCGCGGCTGCCGATCGTCGCGTTCATGGCCGGGCGCTTCATGGACGAGATGCCGGGAATGAGCTTCGGGCACGCGGGCACGATCGTCGAAGGCAAGGAGGACACCGCCTCGGAGAAGATCGCGCGCCTGGCCCAAGCCGGGATCTCCGTGGCCGAGCGGATCGAGGACATACCCGACATGATCCGCGCGAAGATCGCGGAGCGGAGCGCGGCCTGATGCGCAAGGACGGAACGTTCATCGCGGTCGAGGTCGACGACAGCATCGCCTCGGACCCTGCGGTCGCCGCCAGGCTCGCGGAGGTCTGCCCGGTGGACATCTTCGCCGTCGCCGACGACGCCGGCGTGGAGATCGTCGAGAAGAACCTCGACGAGTGCGTGCTGTGCCGGCTGTGCCTCGATGCGGTTAATTCGGATCCCACCCACCCGGTGCACGTGCTCAAGCTCTACGAGGACGGCGCCGAGCTGTAGACACACGGCGTGCACTGCGAGCCGCCGCGTCGACTATCTTGAGCGCAGGCTGATGAACGAAAACTTCTCTCTCGTCGTCATGTGCATCTTCCTGCTCGCCTCACTGGCGTTCCTGGCCGAGCAGCTCTCCGCCTACCACTAGGGCGCTAGGCGTGCTTGCGCGCCTTCGGTGTGCGCTCGCGCTCCTGGTGGCGCTCGACGACGTTGGTGATCAGCTTCATGATCTGCTCGGGCCCTGACGCCTTCGCCTGTCCGTAGGTGAACGCCTCGATCCAGTCCGCGACCTTGCCTTCGCGGGCCATCACGTTGAAGAACTCGCGGCGCATGTCGACCCGTAGGCGCGCGTCCGCGGCGGGCCCCTTGGTGACGCTGACATCCGGCATCTCCAGGCGGAACTGCTGCACGTCGCCGCGGCCCCTGAGTTCGATGCCGACGATCAACTTGATCGGCTCGAGCGCGGGCACTTCGCCGATGAATCTCCGGGTCGCAAGCTCGATCAGCGCCTTGGCGTCCTCGGCCATGTAGCTCGTCCTCTTCTGGACCGCACGCGGCCCGTCGCGTTCGTGGTCAGATTTTATGACGCTGCAGCAGCTTGCGGCCGATCACCATGCGCTGAATCTCCGAGGTCCCCTCGCCGATCAGCAGCAGCGGCGCGTCGCGATACAGGCGCTCGATCTCGTACTCCTTGGAGTAGCCGTAGCCGCCGTGGATGCGGAAGGACTCCTCGACGCAGAAGCGCCCCGCCTCCGAGGCGAACAGCTTTGCCATCCCCGCCTCCAGATCCGAGCGCTCGCCGGCGTCCTTGAGGCGTGCGGCGCGCATCGTCAACAGGCGTGCGGCTTCGACCTGCGTGGCCATGTCCGCGAGCTTGAACTGGATCGCCTGGTGCTCGGCGATCGGCTTGCCGAAGGTCTTGCGCTCCTGCGAGTAGCGCAGCGCCAGCTCGAGCGCGCGCTGGGCGATGCCGACGCCGCGGGCGGCGACGTTCACGCGACCGACCTCGAGCGCGTCCATCATCTGCGGGAAGCCCTTGTTGAGACCGGCGTCCTCGCCGCCGAGGACGTTCTCGGCGGGACAGCGGTATCCGTCGAACACCAGCTCGGTGGACTCCACCCCCTTGTAGCCCATCTTCTTCAGCTGCTCCGGAACTTTCAGGCCGGCGTAGGCGCCCGTGTTCTCGTGGGCCCCAGCCTCTTTCTCGGCGATGAAGCAGGTCATGCCCTGATACGCCTTCTCGGCATTCGGGTTGGTCTTGACCAGCACGAACACCAGATCCGAGCGCAGGCCGTTGGTCACCCACATCTTCTGCCCGTTGATCTCATAGGACCCGTCGTCGGTCTTCTTGGCGGAGGTTTTGATCGCCTGCACATCGGAGCCGAGCTCGGGCTCGGAAAGCGAGAACGCCGCGCGGATCTCGCCGGTGGCCATCCGCGGCAGGTACTTCTGCTTCTGCTCCTCGTTGCCGAACTTCATCAGCAGGTAGGAGCCGATGAAATGGGTGTTGATCACGCCCGAGATCGAGATCCAGCCGCGCGAGAGCTCCTCGACGATCATCGCGTAGGTCGTCAGGTCGAGACCCATGCCGCCGTACTCCTCGGGGATCGTCACGCCGAAGAGGCCCAGCTCCTTCATCTGCTCGACGATCGGCTCCGGGAAGGCGTCCTCGTGGTCGTAGTGCTCGGCGTTGGGCAGGATCTGCTCGTCGGCGAACTGGTGCACCATCTCGGTGATCGCCTTCTGCTCGTCGGTCTTCTCGGTAAAGGGGGCTGAGGCTACGGCCATTCGTGCGGCTCCAAGGTCGGGAATCGGGGCGTCCTTGCAGGATACCTGGGCGTGGCGAGACAAACTGGCTCGCACGCCGGCCGATCGACCCGGCCTGGCAGACTGCGAGCGCGTGAACTTCGCACTTGACCTTTTGCAAGCCCAGCCACAAGACCGGCTCGTGCTGGTCGAGTTGGCTCGCGACGGCGCTCGGCGCGAGTGGAGCTTTGGCGATGTAGAGCGATACAGCGCAGCAATGGCCGGTGCATTCGTGCGCCACGGGCTGCGGCGCGGAGACGTGATGATGACGCTGATCGGCAACCGTCCCGAGTGGGAGTTCGCGATGATGGCGTGCTTTCGCACCGGCGC